>NZ_JANIFL010000012.1:0-246581 GCF_024518695.1 Mesorhizobium sp. LMG17149 | reverse complement strand
ATGCAAAAGCACGCGATGCGCGCATGGAGTTCGCCAATGCAACTTGACACCACAGATAGTCGCTCATTGCCCTGCCGGGCATTTCTCCCCGTATAGTGACGGGGAGAAAGATGCTGTTGTCCGATGGTTTCACCAATTATCAATGTTGCGAGAAGAACGCCAAGAGTGCGGCCAGCTTCCTTCTCCCCGTCACTATACGGGGAGAAGATGCCGGCAGGCAGATGAGGGGCGGCGCAAGCGGATCGCGCTAAGCCCGTTCGGCCAGCAATTCCTCGCCGCGCTTCTCGCGGATTAGATTGACGAAGCGACGGAACAGATAGTGCGAATCCTGCGGGCCGGGCGAAGCCTCCGGGTGATGCTGGACCGAGAACACCGGCCGGCCGGTCAGCGTGATGCCGCAGTTCGAACCATCGAACAGCGAGACGTGGGTTTCCTCGACGCCGGATGGCAGCGAGTCGGCATCGACGGCAAAGCCGTGGTTCATCGAGACGATCTCGACCTTGCCGGTGGTGTGATCCTTGACCGGATGGTTGGCGCCGTGATGGCCCTGGTGCATCTTGGCGGTCTTGCCGCCCAGCGCCAGTGCCAGCATCTGGTGGCCGAGGCAGATGCCGAACACGGGGATGTCGGTCTTCAACAGATCCCGGATGACCGGCACGGCATAATCACCGGTGGCTTCCGGGTCGCCGGGGCCATTGGAGAGAAAAATGCCGTCCGGCTGCATGGCAAGGATTTCTTCGGCGCCGGTCTTGGCCGGCACCACCGTGACCTTGGCGCCGAGGCCGGCGAGCAGGCGCAATATGTTACGTTTGACGCCATAATCGATGGCGACGACATGCATTGTCGGTTCGGTCTGTTCGCCAAAGCCTTCGTTCCACACCCAGGGCGTCTCGCGCCAGACCGAGGACTGGCCCGAGGTGACATCCTTGGCGAGGTCGAGCCCGATCAGGCCCGACCATGCGGCGGCGCGCCGCTTCAGATCGTCGAGATCGAACACGCCGTCGGGCGCGTGCGCGATGACGGCGTTGGGCATGCCCTTTTCGCGGATCAGTGCGGTCAGAGCGCGCGTGTCGATGCCCGACAGGGCGACGATGCCGCGCTTCTTCAGCCATTGGTCGAGACCGGCGCCGGCGCGATAGTTGGAAGGATTGGTGACATCGGCCTTGAACACGGCGCCGACGGCACCGGCGCGGGCGGCGGGATTGAGGTCCTCGATGTCCTCGTCATTGGTGCCGATGTTGCCGATATGCGGGAAGGTGAAGGTGACGATCTGGCCGGCATAGGAAGGGTCTGTGAGGATTTCCTGGTAGCCGGTCAGCGCCGTGTTGAAGCAGACTTCGGCGACGGCGGAGCCGGTGGCGCCGAGACCGCGACCTTCGATGACGGTGCCGTCGGCCAGCACCAGAAGGGCGGTCGGCTTTTCAGTGGCCCAGGCGGGCGTCGAGGCGGCGGTCATCTCGGCCATGCGGCACTCCTATCAGGCCGCGCGCTGCAACCGGCCCGGCGGGCCATCTGCGCGGCAAACGGCGCGAAGCGGCGATTTCGCGGCTCCCACGCAGTCAAATTTCCGTTCATGCAAGGCCCAGTACATAGGGGAAGGGGGCAGGGCGGTCAATGATCATGCGAAATGCCGCCATGTTTTATTTCGCCTAGCAAAATCAGTGGCTTGCCCCGGCATATCAGGGTTTGCCTTGGCTCGCCCCCGGCGCTATTGTCCGCGCCGATCGAAGGAGAATGCACCATGCGCGGAAAAATCGCCGAATCCCTGAAGAGCGCGATGAAGGCGCAGGACAAGCACCGGCTGCCGACATTGCGGCTGATCCAGGCCGCCATTCACGACCGCGACATCGCTAATCGCGGTTCGGGCAAGGAGCCGGCCAGCGACGAGGAGATCCTGCAGATCCTGGCCAAGATGGTGAAGCAGCGCGAGGAATCGGCCAAAGCCTTCGACGACGGCAAGCGGCCCGAACTCGCCGCGCAGGAGCGCGGCGAGATGGAGATCATCCGCACCTTCCTGCCGACGCAGTTGGACGATGCGGCGGTGACGGCTGCGGCGCGCGAGGCGATCGCCGCGACCGGTGCGGCCAGCCAGAAGGACATGGGCAAGGTGATTGCCGCACTGAAGCAGAAATATGCCGGCCAGATGGATTTCGGCAAGGCGAGCGGCATCGTCAAGGGCCTGCTGCAGTAGGGTGCTGCTCATCTCGTCGCTTGGGTGGCCGACCGGGCGCTCTCGGAACCCAGATCCGTCCAGAATCGAAGTCCAGGAGTTGGAACTCGGATACCGCTGAGATGTTTATCCGTCATGCAACTGGAGAGATGTCATGACTGAGAACGAAACCCGCTATGAAACCGGTGCTACGAAATATCCGGCAAAGACCGATGCCGACGCTTCCGATGAATTCTCCCAGGATGCGGCCGCCAACAAGAAGCCCGCCGGCGGAATGGGGCTCACCCGCAGGAAGGATGAAGTAGAAGACCGCACCCGCCAATCGGAGGGACAAAACCCGCCAAGGCAAGTCACGCCGAGCGCCGCAACCGAAAAGACGTCCGGCGCCGGCCCCGCTATCGCGGAGCGTTCAAAGGACGCCAAGGCTCCGAAGAGCGGCCGCCAGCCTGGAGCGTATGTCAAGAAGTGATCGCTGGACGGGACCCGAGAGGTCCTGGCATTGCACGGCCGGTCATCAGCGACCGGTTTCCACTTGCGCCTTTCGCGACAGGTTGGTCGGTATCTGTCCGGCGGGCCTGCTCGGCTCCAATGCGCGGCGCAATGCCGGCGCTTCCTGCTGGATATGATCCCACAGCCGGTTGGCGATCGGCCCATGCGGCCGGTCGCGGCGCCGCGCCACCACCAGTTCGTCGGTGCGCCCCGGCAGATGGCGGCCGGCAATGGATTGCAGGCGCCCGTCATGCAGTTCTTCCTCGATCAGGAAGCGGGGCAGGTGGCCCCAGCCAAGGCCCTGCAGGATGATCTCCTTCTTCATGCCCTGGTCCGCGACGAGGCATTGCGGCGCGCTTTCGATCAGCGAATAGTTTTGCTGTGGCGAATGGCGGGCGCTGTCGCGCATGACGCATTGGGTGAGTGCCTGCATCTGATCCAGAGTGATCGGCTGCTCGATACGCCCGGGCAGAAAGCCCGGCGCCACCACGGGAATGAAGGACACCTTGCACAGATCGACCCATTCCACCCGCGCATCGCCCTTGTCGACCCAGTGCAGGATTAGATCGGCTTCGTCATCGAATAGACGCTCCCATGGGCCGCCCACCGCTTCAAAATGCAGATGCAGGCGCGTGCCGGGGCACTGTGCGAAGAACCGCCCGAGCATGCCCAGCACATGCGGGCGCGGGCACAGGTCGCCTATCACCACGTGGATCTCGCTTTCCTCACCCATCGCCAACTGGGCGGCATGGACGCGCAAACCGTCCAACTCGCGCAGTAGCGATAGCGCTCGGCGGTGGAACGAAAGCCCGGCCTCGGTCGGACGCACGCGATAGCCGCTGCGGTCCAAAAGGATGAGGCCGAGCTGTCGTTCCAGCTTGGCGACGGCGGCGAACACCGCCGGGTGCGAGCGATACAGCATGGCCGCCGCAGGTTGAAACCCGCCGGTGCGGACCACTGCATCGAAGCATTGCAGGTCGTGCAGGGTGAATTCGGCCATGTCAGTTTTTATGACAGAGATTGTCCTATCTTTGTAATATCAACAAAATTGCTCCACGGCTACGTTTGGCCTCATTCAAACGCTCCAGAAGGAATTTTCATCATGAACAAGCTGAATTTCGCCACGACGGGCGACGGCACGCGCATCGCCTACCGCTTCGACGGCGAGGCAAGCAAGCCGGTGCTGGTGCTGTCGAATTCCATCGGCACCACGCTGCACATGTGGGACAAGCAGATCGGCGAGTTGTCGAAGCATTTCCGTGTCTTGCGCTACGATTTTCGCGGTCATGGCGGATCGAGCGTTCCCGTCGGCGCCTACTCGCTCGACCGGCTTGGCCGCGACGTCATCGAACTGCTCGACGCGCTCGACCTGCAACGCGTACATTTCCTTGGCCTGTCGCTCGGCGGGGTCGTCGCGCAGTGGCTCGGCATCCACGCGCCCGAGCGGATCGACCGGCTGATCCTGAGCAACACCTCGTCCCATCTCTCGCCGGCAAGCTATTTCGACGAGCGGATTGCCGCGGTGCGGCAGGCGCCGGACATGTCGGAAACCGCCGAGACGTTCCTGAGCAACTGGTTCCCCGCGTCGATGGTTGCCGCCAACGAGCTCGTGGTCGAAGAGTTTCGCACCATGCTGCTGGCTATCGACCGGCAAGGCCTGGCGGGTCTGTTCGCAGCGGTTCGCGACGCCGATCTTCGCCGTACCGTAGCACTGATACCGCGGCCGACGCTGGTGATCGCCGGTCGGCACGACACGGTGACAGCAGCCAGCCACGGCGAGATGATTGCCGCGGCGGTGCCCGGCGCGAAGCTGATAGTGCTGCCCGCGGTCCATCTGTCGAACATCGAATATCCGGCAGAGTTCATCCAGGCTGTGGTCGATTTCCTGCGCTGAACTGGAGCGCGACGGAAAGGCGTCCGGCACCAGTCCGGCGGTCGCCGAAACGTTCAAAGGACGTACTGGTTCAGAAGGCGGGGCGGCGGCCTCGGTCAACGTGAGCGCCTCGGTGAACCGAGCCATCTGGCGAAAAGCTTATTCAACGCCTTCGGAACGATCCCGTCACCTTGCCATTATCAGCACGAGAGCCGGCTCGGACAGGCAAGCGCCGTGACCCGACCTTAGAGGCGGCCGATGACTTTCGAGCGCCAACACGAACACGCCGGAGGAAGCGATGACTGGACGCAAAACCCATGACCAACAAATTCGCATCATTGAAGAGCGGGAAAACACAAGGAACGCCGGCAAGGATTTCGATGCAGAGGCGGATCTGAAACGATCAGCGGCGGAACGCGAAGCGCTGCGCAAAGGGTCGGACATGAGAACCGACACACCGGACCTCGTCGATCCGGACGACCGCAACATCCTTCGCGGCAAAAATCAGGAAAGCGTCCATCACAAAAATCGTCCTGACGACTAGATGAGCACCGATCCTGGAACATTTGTCATAGATTGGAGGCAGCCCATGGCACGCGGGAGCAAGAAACACATCGGAGCAGGTTCACAGGGAAAGGGTTCTGGCACAGGCGCCATGACCGTAACGCCAAAGGACAAGCTCGAAGAAAACCAGGTTCTGTCCAATCGCGACAAGGCGCAGCATTCCAAAGAACGCGGTTTGGACTCCAGGCAGATCGCGACCGAGCAGCACCAGGATCATGCCGCCAACCGTTTGCGAGACTGACGCCCTCGGGGCGCCAGCCTCGGCACGGCTGCCTGGGGAGCGTCGCTATTTGACGCCGAGACTTTCGGGCCAAAGCGCCTGGATTTCTTTCGGCAGGGCATCGCGCACCTTGGCCGATTGGCCAAGATCAATATGCCGTGCAAGAACTCGGAACACCGAGCGTGCCGCCTCCTCGGGATCGACGGGGCGGATCGATTTCAATTCCTCGCCGATGTGCTGCGAGAAGTTTTCAAGGGAGCGCGTTTTGTCCGGCTCGGCTGCGGGCCGGTAGTGGTCGTAATAAGCGCCGCGTACCAGGAGCGGCAGTTCCGCCCCAAGTTTGGCCGCAAGCCCGATCTGCAGCCTGTCCCTTACGGTCCGCAAGACCGCGCCCAATATGTGCCATGCAATCCGCCGATCCGGACCATGATCGTCCATGATCTCGTCGAGCCAGATGTTGGTCGTCTGCAGCGTCCTGTCAAAAACATCCAAACCGGTAGCGCTCATCATCGCCTCCTCATCAAATTCATGTCTGGTTTCGAAACGATGCTCGGGGACAATCGTTTCGCTATCTGTCGGCAAAATTGGCTCGGTCGGTGATCCGGCTCTGCTCCGGGATCACGGAACGGCTCTTGGTTGCGCTGGAACCCCTTCGGAAGCAGTTCGTTCCTTGGGTGGGCGGCTTTGAGGAGTTGGTTAGGTGGGAAGCGCGTCCCGCAACAGGTTTTTTGCGATGCCTGCAAGGAAGACAAAAACCGATGAAGGCGAGAACCGGCAGCAACTCCTGCAGATGATGACCACGGAGCATTTGGTGCTCGGGACCGCCAGAGCGGCGACGATTCAGGAGGCGAATCAGCGCGCAAATTTGTTCCTGACTTCGGTATCCAGCGCCACGATCGCCCTTGCCTTCGTCGCGCAGGTGACAAGGATGGGGCTTCCTTTCATGCTGTTCAGCCTGATCCTGTTGCCATGCCTCTACTTCATCGGGCTGGTGACATTCGTCAGGGCTGTGCAGGTGGCCATCGAAGACATGGTCCACGCCCGCGGCATGGCACGCATCAGGCACTACTACACCGAGCTTACTCCCTCGATGGCGCGCTATCTGGTTCACTCCACTCATGACAACCAAACGGCTCTGCTGGCCGATGTCGGCCTCAAGCCAAGGCCCTGGCAAGCGTTCGCCGGAACCGCAGGGATGGTGAATGTCGTCAACGGTGCCATCGCCGGTGTCTTTGCCGGGGTGATGCTCAAGGTTGTCATTGGCTCGACAGTCAGTCTCGCCGTGACTGTCGGCATTCTAGCCTTTGCGGTGAGCAATTGGTGCCTCTGGCAACATCACAGGCGCAGTTGGGCAAGCGCGGAACACAAGCTGAAGGTGCTGTTTCCGAACGTGCCGGACAGCGACGGCGACGCGCGGATCGGATAACCCGTTCCAGAGGGACGGCAGAAGCACCAACTCGCTAGGCGGAAACCTCAAGCACGATCTTGCCACGCACATGCTCATTTTCCAGCCGTTCTTCCGCTTTGGCGACCTCTCCAAGAGGGTAGGTGGCTTGCACGAAGGGGGTGACCTTGCCGGCCTCGATGAGGCGGCCGATCTCGGCAAGATGCGCCGCATTCGGTTCGGCCAGATAGGAGACGCCACGCGCCCGGCGCAAATTTGCCTTTTCCTGCGACGGTTCGGAAAGAGTGGAAACGAGCGTCCCGCCAGGTTTGAGCACCTCCCAGGAGCGGTCCTGCGTGTCGCCCGCGACAAGGTCGAACACCAGGTCGACCGCATCGACGACCTCTTCGAAACGCTGGTTCTTGTAGTCGACCGTCTGATCGGCGCCGAGCTCACGGACGAAAACCACGTCCTCGGCGGAAACGGTTGTCGCGACGAACGCGCCCGCGGCCTTGGCGAACTGGATCGCCAGATGACCGACGCCGCCGGCGCCGCCATGGATGAGAACCCGTTGCCCGGATTTGAGGCCGCCATGGTCGAAAAGGCCCTGCCATGCAGTGATGCCGGCAAGCGGCACCGCCGCGGCTTCGACATGGCTTAGACGATCCGGTTTCGCAGCCGCCTCCGTCGCCTTGACCACGACATATTCGGCATTGCCGCCGCGGTCATGACCAAGCATCGCAAATAACGGGTCGCCCTTCTTCAACGTATGCGCCCGCGTGCCGCATATTTCCACCGTGCCGGACACGTCGCGCCCGAGCGTGACCGGCAGGGTTTCGCTCGTCGAACCTTCGCGGATCTTGTAGTCGATCGGATTGACGCTCGCGGCGCGAACCCTGAGCACAACCTCGTCGTCAAGCGGTTGAGGCAAGGGGACTTGATCGATCGAAACAACCTCAGGTCCGCCAAAAGCATGGATGCGGGCTGCTTTCATGTCGGCATATCTCCTGTTGTTTGGCTGTCGGCGACGGTGTCTGCTGGGCTGTCGTCAGCGGCTGTGCAGCCCAGATTGCGAAGGCAGGCACACCGGTTTCCCAGCGGGCCACGCCGCTGCAAGGTCGCCACTCCTGCTAGGCCGTAGACAGCGTCGGCGGGTTTTGATTCACATGGCGGCAAGGCTACAACCAGACTTGCTGGCTTTCTAACTGGGTAGCAGGCCGTTGGTTCCAACCACCGCAATCGGCTGAACGTGGTGCCGGAAATTCTCTCCTCGGCCAGAGCATTCAACCAGTCTGATCCATCCGGCCCTTATGCACACAGCTGTTTTGAGTAGCGACGCCGAGGAGAGAGGCGGGGCCGAAGCTGCTGGCGCGCTGGCCTTGGAGATCGGATTGAATCATTGCTGGTGGGTCGCAGGGCCGCCGATCAATGCGGTTCGCACGCCGAACATAAAGCGGCACGGTCTTAATCAACGCGGCGGTGCGATGCGGACTTCAAGACGCTTCGCAGATCGGCAGCGGCTGTGGCGGCGGTGCCGGATGATCCTTCCTGTATTGGGCGATGATCGGCTCAAGGGTCTTTCTCGGCCAGAATTTCGGTGTGCCGATTTCCTTCAGGCAGGACGCGTTCCAGTAGGCGCCCGGCTGTGAACGGTCGGCTGCGACCGCGGTGATGTCGCGCGATTCCGGGTAGATGTAGAGCGTCGTCGGATTGTCCTTGACCATCGGGATGATCCGCTTGGCATCCGCCGGCGACCAGCTGGTGCAGCCATTGCTGCGACCGCCGGCATAGTCCACCAGCTTGCCGAACGGCACGAAGCCGTCATGGTCGGCGTGCGAGCTGTTCGGGTTTTTGCGCAGGCACATGCCATGCAGCACCTGGGCGGCGTGACCGCCGATCGCTCGCTGCCTGGCGTTCGCGGCTTCGCCTTCGCCGTCGAACTGGATGAAGGTGCGCTGGAAAACCGCGTCCTGCTTCGCGCCGGTGCGGTAATAGCCCTTGAACGAGGTTTTGGCCTCGCTGGTCATATAGGCGCCGCCGGCCGTCAGCGACGAATCCATCGCATTGCCGAAGTTCTTCGCGCACCGTTTGCCGTTTGAAAAATCGACGACGCCTTTCAAATTCCGCCCGCTGCCGTGGCCTGACGAAATCGCGCTAAACGACTGGCTGGCCTCGCAGATGACGTAATAGCGACGGCCGAGCACGCCATTGCCCAGATCGCTGGGGCGCGTGGCATCCATGGCGAAGTAGCAGGGGTTCTTGACAGCGCCTTGCGCGACCTTCTTCCGGTAAAGCGCGCGGGCTCGTTCGAGGACAATTTGCGAGATCTGGCCGTCGCTGTCGCCGACATGAGCCTGCAGCCAGGCTGGAACGGCAGATGGTGCGGCAAAGGATCGGGCCGATACCGCCACGGCGATGACGACGAGAAGGCTGGCGACGACGCCCAGAGGAACAGATCTCAACCGCACCGGATCAATTCTCCTTGTCGAAGCGAATGGCGATTTCTTACGGCATTGCCGCGAGAATCGATCATAGATGGCCTCGCATTATCGGGCGAAACACATCTTGTTTAGCGTACCCGCATGAAGAGCCGTAAAGCAGGTCGATGCATGCAACGGCCTACGCCGACATGCTGGCTCCAGGCTTGCGGCGGACGTCTTCGCTTCCTTGAAGCAGGGCAACGAACTCGGGTTGGCGGGTCCCTTCGGAGGCCGTCGGCGCGTTGGCTGACGGAGCATCAAACGAAAACCCGCCTGTGCGGCGGGTCATTGGCGCAAATCAGCACCATGGACAAATATGTACCATAGCTGAGGGCAGGAAGTCAAGAAAAAATTCCTATCGTGAAGAGCCGCGAGTCCGGAGCCTGATCCCTGGAGGTCCGCGATTTTCGATCCGCAGGGATTGAGCTATCATCTGATTCTGGCGCGGCCCACGCCACCTCCCTCCGCCGGGAAAGCATCGTTCATGCAGGGCGCTATCCAATCACCGAACCGACTGTTCGAGCACTTGGCATAAGGAGGGGTTGCAAAAACGGCTCGCACCAGGAGGTTTTGCGATGAAGTTGTCCGCGCCCATCTACCATCTCAAGCGTCAAGCCAGGCTTTTGTCCCGCGAGGGCAAGATTGCGCTGCACGAAGCGCTCGACCGTATTGCCGCCCAGGAAGGTTTTGCCAGCTGGAGCCTGCTTGCAGCCAAGGCAGCCGAGGCGGCGCCCGCCGGCATGCTGTTTGCGCAACTTGCGCCCGGCGACCTGGTTCTGGTCGGTGCGCGACCCGGACACGGCAAGACGCTGATGAGCCTCGAACTCGCGGTCGAAGCCATGAAATCAGGCCATCGCGGTGTGTTCTTTACGCTCGAATATACGCAAAGGGATGTGCTGGACCGGTTTCGAGCCATCGGGGCGGACCCGGTGCAGTTCAACGACCAGTTCACATTCGATAATTCCGACGCCATCAGTGCCGCCTATATCGTCAAGGCATTGGGTTCGGCGCCGCGCGGCACGCTGGTGGTGATCGATTATCTGCAACTGCTCGATCAGAAGCGGGAAAACCCGGACCTGATGGCGCAGGTTCGCACGCTGAAGGCCTTTGCCCGCGACAAAGGATTGATCCTCGTCTTCATCTCGCAGATCGATCGGTCATACGATCCGGCGAAGAAGCCATGTCCCGATATCGGCGATGTGCGGTTACCGAACCCTCTGGACCTGTCGCTGTTCGACAAGACCTGCTTCCTGAACAAGGGCGAAATCCGGTTCCAGGCGGCAGGCTGACGATCAGGTCAGCCTGCCTTCATTGGGCCGCTGCCGGCAGATTCAGAGGCTGCGCAACCGATGCCGAACCGTGCTGCGCGCGCAATGCTTCGGCTGCCTGGCGAACCACTTCGGATATAAGCAGCAGCTGTTTGGCGATCGGGCTTGTCTTGCGCCAGATCATGCCGATCGTCCGCGACGGTTGGGGGTTGGCGAAGTGGGCGATAGAGACCGCCGCCGAGCGCGTCTCCACCGGCACGGCCATTTCGGGGATCAAGGTGACGCCGACGCCGGCGCCGACCATCTGCACCAGGGTCGACAGCGAGCTGCCGTCCAGCAACTCGCGCGGCCGTGCCGAATGCATGTTGCAGAACGACAGCGCCTGGTCGCGAAAACAATGGCCTTCCTCGAGCAGGAGCAGCCGCATCTCGCGCAACATTTCGCGGTTGGGCACCGGCTTTCCCTCATCCTCGCCGGGTCGGACCAGCACGAAGTTCTCGGCAAACAGCACGATTTCCGTCAGCGACGCTTCCGATACCGGCAAGGCGACGATGGCGGCATCGAGCCGCCCGTCGGCCAGTTCCTGGATCAGCTTCTGCGTCTGCGTTTCGCGCACATGGATATCGAGCCCGTCATGCATGCGGGCGAGGTTGCCGATGATGGCAGGCAAAAGGTAGGGTGCGATCGTCGGGATCACCCCGATGCGCAACCGTCCCACCAGCCGGTCGCGCGAGGCGCGGGCCAGATCTGTCAGCTCATCCACCGAGCGCAGGATGTCGCGAACGCGCAAGGCGAATTCCTCGCCGAAATTGGTCAGCCGGACCTGGCGTGGCCCTCTTTGGAAAAGCTCCGTGCCAAGCGTTTCCTCCAACTCCCGGATCTGCACCGAGATCGCGGGCTGCGAGATCGCGCAGGCATCGGCGGCACGGCCGAAATGATTGTGCCGCGCCAGCGCCTCGAAATAACGCAACTGCTTCAGCGTCAGGTTTGTCATAATGTCATCTTATCGCTGTAATCAGGAAATCCAACTTAAATTAATGAAGCGGCTTTGCTATAGGAATCGCAACGAAGATGAGGAGCAGCCGGGACCGCCTGGTGAGGCGCATGCCCGCGGCAACAGGACATCCAACATATTCGGTCGCGTATCGGGCATATGGTCATCGCGCCAGCCATGAAACGGACCACCTCCAGGGACATCCAACGTCCCTGTTCACGCAGCAGTTGAACAGCTCAACACAGCCACGATCGGAGAAGAACATGGACGCACAGACCGATGATCCCAGCGCCGGCAAATGCCCCGTTGCACACGGATCCTCCAGCAGGAGCAACCGTGACTGGTGGCCCAACCAACTCGATCTTGGCGTTCTCCATCAGCAATCGAACCTTTCGGATCCGATGGGCGAAGAGTTCGACTATGCCGAGGAATTCAAGTCGCTCGATCTCGATGCGGTGATCAAGGACCTGCACCAGGTGATGACGGATTCGCAGGAGTGGTGGCCGGCCGACTTCGGCCATTACGGGCCGCTGTTCATCCGCATGGCCTGGCACAGTGCCGGCACCTACCGCATCGGCGACGGCCGTGGCGGCGCCGGGGCCGGCCAGCAGCGTTTTGCTCCGCTCAACAGCTGGCCGGACAATGCCAATCTCGACAAGGCGCGCCGGCTGCTGTGGCCGGTCAAGCAGAAATATGGCCGCAAGATCTCCTGGGCCGACCTGCTGATCCTCACCGGCAACGTCGCGCTGGAATCGATGGGCTTCAAGACCTTCGGTTTTGCTGGCGGCCGCGCCGACGTCTGGGAACCCGAACAGGACGTCGATTGGGGTTCGGAAACCAAGTGGCTCGACGACAAGCGCTACTCCGGCGACCGCGAACTCCAGGGCCATCTCGGCGCCGTCCAGATGGGACTGATCTACGTCAATCCGGAAGGGCCGAACGGCAAGCCGGATCCGCTGGCCTCGGCACGCGACATTCGCGAGACCTTCGCGCGCATGGCCATGAACGACGAGGAGACCGTGGCGCTGATTGCCGGCGGTCATACCTTCGGCAAGACCCACGGCGCCGGCGATGCCTCGCTGGTGGGCGCGGAGCCTGAAGGCTCGAGCATCGAGGCGCAGGGCCTTGGCTGGTCGAGCAAGCACGCCTCCGGCATTGCAGGCGACGCCATCACCTCGGGCCTCGAGGTGACGTGGACCACGACGCCGACCAAGTGGAGCAACAACTTCTTCGACAATCTGTTCAACTTCGAATGGGAACTGACCACGAGCCCGGCGGGCGCGCATCAGTGGACGCCGAAGGGCGGCGCCGGCGCCGGAACCGTTCCGGATGCCCACGATCCGTCCAAGCGCCGCGCGCCTGCCATGCTGACCACCGATCTCGCACTGAAGGTCGATCCGGCCTACGAGAAAATCTCGCGGCGCTTCCATGAGCATCCGGACCAGTTCGCCGACGCGTTTGCCCGCGCCTGGTACAAGCTGACCCATCGCGACATGGGTCCGGTCGTTCGTTATCTCGGCCCGCTCGTGCCGAAGGAAGAGCTGATCTGGCAGGATCCGATCCCGGCGGTCGACCATGAACTGGTCGGCGAGCAGGACATTGCGTCGCTGAAGGCGAATATCCTGGCATCGGGCCTGTCGGTCTCCGAATTGGTCTCGACTGCGTGGGCCTCGGCCTCGACGTTCCGCAATTCCGACAAGCGCGGAGGTGCCAATGGCGCACGCATCCGGCTGGCACCGCAGAAGGATTGGGACGTCAACCAGCCGGCTGAACTGTCGAAGGTGCTGGCGAAGCTGGAAGCCATCCAGAAGGAGTTCAACGCGGCACAGACCGGCGGGAAAAAGATCTCGCTGGCCGATCTCATCGTGCTCGGCGGTGTCGCCGCGGTCGAGAAGGCGGCGAAGGACGGCGGCCACGAAACCAAGGTGCCGTTCACGCCGGGCCGCATGGATGCTTCGCAGGAACAGACGGATGTCCATTCCTTCGCCGCGCTCGAGCCGAAAGTCGATGGCTTCCGCAACTATGTCAGGGGCAAGCAGCCGATGTCGGTCGAAGCCATGCTGGTCGACCGGGCGCAATTGCTGTCGCTGACCGCGCCCGAGATGACGGTTCTGGTCGGCGGTCTGCGCGTGCTCGGCGCCAACACGGCCAAGTCGAAGCACGGCGTGCTCACCGACCGGCCGGGTACGTTGACCAACGACTTCTTCGTCAATCTGCTCAGCATGAACACGGTCTGGGATCCGGCCGCCGGCTCCGACGAAGTCTACGAGGCGCGTGACCGCAAGACCAAGGCGGTCAAGTGGACCGGTACCCGTGCCGACCTGATCTTCGGCTCGCACGCCCAGCTCCGCGCGCTTGCCGAGGTCTACGGGTCGGCGGACGCCAAGGCGAAATTCACCAGGGATTTCGTCGCGGCGTGGACCAAGGTGATGAACGCCGACCGCTTCGACATCGCCTGAGACCGCTAAAGGTGCTCCGGCGCGGCCGCGCCGGAGTGCCAGTCCTCCCAAGGACCCAACGTCCGGGCCGTGTTTCCAGCGATGGGAGCGCGGCCCTTGTCGTAAGAGACTGCGCTTTGGTGGACCGTGCCTTCCTGGGCAGGGATGCTATCTTGCCGGTGTCGCGTCTCCGCCAGTGCACCATGATCGAAATCGTCAAACCCGCGCTCGAACATCTGCCGTCCTACAAGGCGGCGCTCGAACGCGGCTGGTCGCCGGACAATGTGCGGCTGATGGAGGCGACGCGCGAGCAACTCGCGGCCATCGAAAAGGATCCCGTGGCCTTTCTTGCCGACCTCGACGATCCCCAGGCCAAGGGTGGCGCGATCAGTTTGCCAGACGGCAAAAAGGTGCCGCGCCTACCGGGCTTCCGCCGCTGGATCTGGGACGGCGAGGCGTCGGGCTCGATCGGCTTTCGCTGGCAGAAGGGCACGGCGGAATTGCCGAAGCATGTGCTCGGTCATATCGGCTATGCGGTGGTGCCGTGGAAGCGACGGCGTGGCTACGCCACCGAGGCGCTGCGGCTGATGCTGGAGGAGGCGAGGGCGGTCGGCCTGGCTCACGTCGAGATCACCGCCAAGCCGGGCAATCCGGCCTCGCACAAGGTGATCCTGGCCAATGGCGGCAAGCTCGTCGAACGCTTCTTCGAGGATGCTGCCTACGGCGGGGCGGAAAGTTTGCGGTTCAGGATCGAGTTGTAGGGGCGCGGGGCGCCGCGGCCGGAGGGGTGGTTAGTTCTGCAGCATTAGTAATTGTAGGTCTGCACATGCGCCGTCATCGGAGTCCGTCCGCCAATAGCGGCCATCACGTCGAGTAAATCCGATACAATACCATGGCGATGAGCATCACCACGAGCGCGATGAAAATGCGTTCCACCCACCGCATCAGCTTCGACTTCGAGGGGTTGCCCGATATCGCGTTTCCCAATATGTCCCCAAGAAAATGAAGCAAATTGTCCATCGCGTGGTTGGCCTCCGATTTTATACATTTTGCCGTCAGTGATTGTACTGGATCAACCACTTTAACGTTAGCATGTCTGCGAAAAGTCAAAGCAGAAATATGCTCGTTTTACGTCGCCCAGTGCCGGTGGTTCTGCAGCGCTGCGACTCTCTAAGGTCACTGCACGGAACCCATAAGGCTGCGCCGCGTCGCTCCTTGCCTCACCCATGTTCGTCAGCGCACAGCGCGTGGTCGGACAGCGCGCGGATGACGTAGCAGTCGCCGACCGTCTTGCCGTCGCAGCAAGAAGCGATGCGCTCGAGTTCGGCTTCAAGCCGCTTCAGCTGAGTGATCTTCTCCCGCACCGAGATCAATTGTTCTTCGGCGATCCGGTCGGCGTGGCCGCAGGGCTGCTCGGGGTGGCTGCTCAATTCGATCAGCGAGCGGATGTCGTCGACGGCGAAGCCGAGGTCGCGGGCGTGGCGGATGAAGGCCAACCGCTCCAGCTCCTGCCTGGAATAGCGGCGCTGGTTGCCTTCCGAACGCTCGGGTGCGGCAACAAGGCCCATCTGCTCGTAATAGCGGATGGTCGGCACCTTGACCCCGGTGCGGCGCGAGAGATCACCGATGGAAAACATGAATTTGCCTCTTGAAGCTCTAGTCACTAGAGCAATTACAATGCCTGACATCAGCATTCAAGACCATACGGCGACGCCGCGCGGGCAAGACAGGCAGGTGATGTGATGACGACGCTCCTCAAGCAGGAAACAATCAGGCAGACACGGTTCAAGATCGGCGGCATGGACTGCGCCTCCTGCGCGGCCAAGATCGATACGGCGGTGCGTCGCCTCGACGGCGTCGCCGATGTCTCGGTTTCGGTGACCGGCGCCAGCATGACGGTCAGCCACGGCGGCGCGCTGCCGGAAGACAAGGTGCTGCAACAGGTGGCAAGGCTCGGCTATGGCATCGTCAAGGCCGAGGCGCAGGTATCGCCGATCTCAGACAGGGCGCACGCCGATCACGTCCCCAATGACCATGAAGGCCACGATCATGGCCATGCCGAGCCGGGGCAGGCGTGGTGGCGTTCCCGCCGGGCGGTGTTGACGCTGGCCTGCGCGGCAGCGCTTCTCGCCGCCTATGGCATCGGCCATCTGTTCCCAGTGGCGGAGCGCTGGGTCTTCCTTGCCGCCCTGCTGGTCGGCCTGGTGCCGATCGGGCGGCGCGCGCTGATGGCGGCATTGGCCGGCACACCGTTTTCGATCGAGATGCTGATGACCATCGCGGCGATAGGCGCCGTGATGATAGGCGCCACGGAAGAGGCAGCCGCCGTGGTGGTGCTGTTCCTGATTGGCGAACTTCTGGAAGGTGTCGCCGCCGGCCGCGCGCGAGCGAGCATCCAGGGGCTTGCCGATCTGGTGCCGAAGACGGCACTGGTCGAGCGGGCGGGCGGCACATCGGAAGTTCCTGCCGAACGGCTCGGCGTCGGCGACATCATCCTGGTGCGGCCGGGCGACCGCATCCCGGCCGATGGCGAGATCATCGAGGGATCGAGCGATATCGACGAGGCGCCGGTGACCGGCGAGAGCACGCCCAAGCGCAAGGGCGTCGCGGACGCCGTCTTTGCCGGCACCATTAGCACAGACGGCGTGCTCAGGGTTCGCGTGACGGCTGCCGCGTCCGACAACACCATCGCCCGAATCGTGCGGCTTGTGGAGGAGGCGCAGGAAGCCAAGGCACCGACCGAACGCTTCATCGACCGCTTCTCGCGCACCTACACCCCGGCGGTGCTGGCGGTCGGCGCGCTGGTTGCACTGTTGCCGCCGCTGCTCATTGGCGGCGACTGGAACGAATGGATCTACAAGGGCCTGGCGATCCTGCTGATCGGTTGCCCCTGCGCGCTCGTCATCTCGACGCCGGCGGCGATAGCCGCAGGTCTTGCGACCGGCGCCCGGCGCGGACTGCTGATGAAAGGGGGTGCGGTGTTGGAAGGGTTTCGCCGGGTCACGGCGGTGGCCTTCGACAAGACGGGCACGCTGACCGCGGGCAGGCCCGTGGTGACCGACATCATGGCCTATGGCCGCGATGAACGCACCGTGCTGGCGCTTGCGGCAGCGCTCGAGCAAGGCTCCAGCCATCCATTGGCCATGGCGATCCTGGACCGGGCCAAGGCCGACAAGGCGCCGGTGTCGCCGGCTCTCGCGGCGAAGGCGATCTCGGGCAAAGGTGTCAAGGGCAGCGTCGGTGGCGTCGCCGTCTTCCTCGGCTCCGGTCCGGCGGCGGGCGAACGCGCCGACATGACGCAAGTGCAGCGCCTCGCCGTCGACAGCCTCAACGGGCAGGGCAAGACCGTGTCAGTGCTGGTCGCCGACGGCGTGGTGGCAGGGCTGATCGCCATGCGCGACGAGCCGCGACCGGATGCGGCGGCCGGCATTGCGGCGCTGAAGGCCGAGGGCATCCGCACGATCATGCTGACCGGCGACAATCGCCGCACGGCCGAAGCCATCGCCGCTTCGCTCGGCATCGAGGCTCGGGCGGAGCTGTTGCCTCAGGACAAGCAGCGCATCATCGGTGAATTGCAGCGCGAAGGGCTGAAGATCGCCAAGGTCGGTGACGGCATCAACGATGCGCCGGCGCTCGCCGCCGCCGACATCGGCATCGCCATGGGCGGCGGCACCGATGTGGCGCTGGAGACCGCCGACGCGGCAATCCTGCATGGCCGCGTCATGGACGTCGTGCGGATGGTAAGACTGTCGCGGGCGGTGATGGCCAATATCGGCCAGAACATCAGCGTAGCGCTCGGGCTGAAGGCGGTGTTCCTGGTCACCACCATTCTAGGCATTACCGGCCTATGGCCGGCGATCCTGGCCGACACCGGCGCCACGGTGCTGGTCACCGCCAACGCCATGCGCCTGCTGCGCTGGCGCGGGTGAAGTGGTCTATTCCGCCGGAGCCGTCAGCGGCGGCGTGGCGTTGCTGCGTCCTTCCCAGACATAGGATGCCAGCGCCACCGCGACGGCGACCAGCATGGCGATGGCGCCCAGCAGCGGCAGGCTGCGGTAGCCATAGCCGCTGTTCAGCATCGCGGCGCCCAACGACGCGGCCAGCGCGATGCCGACATTGAAGCCGGACGGAATGAGCGACGAAGCGAGGTTCGAGGCGTCCGCCGTCCAGGCCAGGATGCGGGTCTGGATCGGCGTGCCGATGGCGAAGTTGAGACCGCCCCAGACGACGATCGCCACAACCATCGGCAGGGGATAGGGGCTGACGGCGTAGATGACGGCCAGCGTCACCGCCTGCAGGGCCAGCATGGTGATCAATGACGGCATCAGCTTCCAGTCGGAGAGCTTGCCGCCGAGGAAGACTCCCAGGGTGGCGCCGACGCCGTTGAGCAGCAGCACCCACGGCACCAGGTTCTCGTCGAGCCCGGTGACCTCCAGCAGTGTCGGGGTGATGTAGGTGAACAGGCCGAACTGGCCGATCATCAGCATCAGCATCAGGATCAGCGAAGTCCAGACCTGCTGGCGGGCCAGCACACGGACCTCGCGGGCGAAACCGGCAGGCTTGGCCGATGAGCCGGTGGTGCGCGGCAACAGGGCTGCCATGGCAAGCGTTGCCGCCACGCCGAGCGCGCACATCACCCAGAAGGTGGCGCGCCAGCCCCAGATGTTGCCGATCGCGGTGCCGGCCGGCACGCCGATGACGTTGGAGACGGTGAGGCCGGACAGGATGACGGCGACAGCCATGCCGCGCTGGTCCTCGCGCACGAGACCCACGGCGACGACCATGGCGACGCCGAAATAGGCGCCATGCGCGACCGCCACGGCAATGCGCAACAGTAGCATCGAGGTGAAGTCGGGCGCCAGCGCGCAAGCCGCCTGGCCTATGGTGAAGGCGATGGCGAGGCCGAGCAGCAGGCTCTTGCGCGACAGCGACTTGGTGGCGAGCGCCAGCAGTGGACCGCCGATGGCGATGCCGCAGGCATAGCCGGAGACGAGATAGCCGGCCGAGGGAACCGAGACGCCGAGCCCCTCCGCCACTTGCGGCAGCACGCCGGCAATGACGAATTCAGTGGTGCCGAAAGCAAAGGCGGCAATGAACAGGGCGATGAGCGGAAGCGACATGGGGAAGCCTTAGCTGGAATGGCCTCAAACCACGGATGGGCTTTGCGGGCAATCCAGAAATTTTTGTCGCCGGTTTAGGTTTTCTTCAGTGGGGGCGCGAGGCGATGAAGCGCCAATCTCCCCACGAGGGGGAGATCGGCTGTTTCTCAGCTCGCCTTCAACCTGGATCCAGTCAGCAGACCGCGCTCTTCGAGCACCGGATAGGCCATCGAGGCCAGCAGCGAATTGATCTGCTTCAGGTCGCGGATGGTGTCGAGATGGATCGAGCTGGTCTCGACGCTCTTGGCAGTGCCGTCGCGCAGGCGCACGAAATGGCTGGCGCTGGTTTCTTTCTCGCGGTCGCGAAGCCGGTCTTTTTCCAGCACCAACTGGCGGGCGGTCTCGGGATCGCGCGACACCAGAACGTTGAAGGCAAGCCGCGCATTGGCCAGCACCGAGCTATGGAAGGCGCACAGCTCGGCCCAACCCTCGTCGGTGAATTCCAGTCCGCGCTCGAACTTCTTTTTCACATGCACCAGCATGTTGCGCACGATGATGTCGCCGACCTGCTCCAGCTTGACGCAGGCGCCGATCAGCTCCTGGCAGCGCAGCGCCTCGTCCTCGGTCAGCGCGTTCCTGGTCAACTTGGCGAGGTAGAGCTTGATCGCAGCGTGCTTGCGGTCGACGCGGTCGTCGAGTGCGGCCAGCGCTTTAATCTTGTCGGCGTCGGCGCTTTCATAGAGTTCGATGATGCGCTTGAGCATGATCTCGATCGTCTCGCAGACCCGCACCACCTCGCGGGTGGCATTGGCAAGCGCCTGGCTCGGCACGTCGAGCGCGCTTTCGTTGAGCGCGGACAGCTCGACGACGTCAAGCGAGGCGGCTGGCACGGGCTTGGTGCCAAGTGCGACGATCTTCTCCGAAGCGCGGTAGACAAACCCTGCCAGCGGCAGGCCGGCGAGCAGGATCAGCACATTGAACAGGATGTGGGCATTGACGATCTGGTCCGCCGCCGTCGAACCGAGAAAGGCGAAGTGCGGCCTGAAGATCATGACCAGGATCAGCATGACAAGCGAACCAAGCCCGCGCATCAGGAGGTTGCCGATAGGCACGACGCGCACCTCGGGGCTCGACGAGCGGGTCAGCATCGGCGCGATGATCGAGGAGCCGAGATTGACGCCGAGGATAAGAACAACGCCGAGTTCAGGCGTGATCAGGCCGCGGCCCGCCAGCGTCGCCATCAACAGCACCGCCGCGATGCTCGACTGGAACAGCCAGGTGATCAGCGCCGCCAGCAGATAGGCGGTGATGGAATCGGTCGAGAAGTAGTTGATGATGACCGGCATGAGCTGGCTGTTGCGCAGCGGCTCAGACGCCTGTCCGATCATCTCCAGCGACAGGATCAAAAGGCCGATGCCGACCAGAATGCGGCCGGTCTGGCGCCAGTCGCGCCGCTCGGTGGCCATGAACATGACCGTGCCGGTGATCAGGCACAGCGGCACCAGCAAGGTGAGGTCGAAGGTCAGCAGCTTGACCACCAGCGCAGAGCCGATCTCGGCGCCGCGCACTGCCAATTGGCCCGCGGCGCCCGAGACGATGCCAGAGCCGGCGAAGGAGCCGACCAGCAGCGTGACGGCGGTGGAGCTTTGCAGGGCGATGGCAAGGCCGGTGCCGGCCAGCACCGCCATGATCGGATTGCGCATGGTGGCGCGCAGGCGATGGCGCAGCACGTCGCCATAGGCGCGTTCGACGCCGGTCTTCACCATGCGGGTGGCAAACAGCATCAGCGCCACGGCGCCGGCCAGATGCAGAAGGACGACGGACCCGCTCATTTCGTCCCCCGCATGCAAACAGGATGCGCGTCCTGTTTGGCGTGGCGATCAGAAGGGAAAACGAGGGTACGAATCATGTTCATGGCGGTGGCTTATAATAGCTCGAATATTTTAGCCGGATAATAAAATCTTGTCGATTTCAAGGGCCGTTGCAGCGCGACGGGCGGTGTCGGAAAATGGACGGACGCGCAAATGGTTGCATTGCGGGGCGGGCGCGAAGCAACGGATAGGCCGAGTTAGCAGCGCGACAGACTCCTGACCTTTGCGATTATGTTCAGCTCTATCGGGTAAATCAAGGAATTCATTACGCAATTGTAATGCAGGCGTTCAGTTTCGGTTCATCGGTGGCCCGCTATTCCTCTGGCATCGACAACCAAGGAGACTTCTCTTGAAACGCATTGTCCTTTCCGCACTCGCTTTCTCGATGCTGGCCGCTACGTCGCTCACCGGCCAAGCCGCACCGCTGAACGCACCGAACGCTCCGCAGTCGAACTACAGCCAGGTCGACTGGCAAAAGCCCAACAACAGGGATGTCAAGAAGCGCTTCATCCAGAAGCGCGTCATCCATAAGAAGGTCATCGTAAAGCGCAACAACTGGCGCAACGGCCACAAATATTCAGGCTGGAGACAGCACCAGCCGATCCGCGACTACGGCCGCTACGGCCTGCATCGTCCCGGCCGCGGCCAGGAATGGATCCGCGTCGGCAACGACTATGTGTTGGTCGGTGTGCTCTCCGGCGTCATTTTCGGCGCGCTTGCCGCGCACTGATCGCTCCCCAGGCGGATATTGGAAAGAGGCGGCCCGCAACGGCCGCCTCTTTTGCCTGTGGAAACCGGGTATGGCCCGCATTAAGGGTCGTCGGATTTCGCGGGTATGATTATATAATCGGGAAACGAGTTCCCCGATGCGCTTTCCACCCGCCTTCCTCGACGAGATACGCGACCGCGTGCCGATTTCATCGGTGATCGGCCAGCGCGTTGCGTGGGACAGGAAGAAAACCAACGCGCCGCGCGGCGACTATTGGGCGTGCTGCCCGTTTCATGGCGAGAAGAGCCCGTCCTTCCACTGCGAGGACAAAAAGGGCCGCTACCACTGTTTCGGCTGTTCGGTTTCGGGCGATCATTTCAAGTTCCTCACCGAACTCGACGGGATGAGCTTTCCCGAAGCGGTCGAAAAGATCGCCGACATGGCCGGTGTGCCGATGCCGGTTCGCGATGCGCAGGAGGAGCGGCGCGAAAAGGAACGCGCCAGCCTGACAGACGTCATGGAGATGGCCACCACCTTCTTCCAGGAACGGCTGCAGGGGCCGGAAGGCGCCAAGGCGCGTGCCTATCTGCGCGACCGTGGACTGACGCCGGCGACGCAGCAATCGTTCCGGCTCGGTTTTGCGCCCGACAGCCGCAATGCGCTGAAGGAGCATCTCGCCGCCAAGGGCGTGCCCAAGGCCGACATTGAGGCTTGTGGACTGGTGCGCCACGGTGACGACATCCCGGTTTCCTATGACTGGTTCCGTGACCGCATCATGTTCCCGATTCCGGATTCCCGGGGCAAGATCATCGCCTTCGGCGGCCGTGCTTTGCAGCCGGACGCGCTGGCCAAATACATGAACTCGCCTGACACCGAGCTCTTCCACAAGGGCAACGTACTCTATAATTTCGCCCGCGCCCGCAAGGCCTTGGCCAAGGGCGGCACGGTCATCGCCGTCGAAGGCTATATGGACGTGATCGCGCTGGCGCAGGCCGGCTTCGAGAATGTCGTGGCGCCGCTCGGCACCGCGCTTACCGAGAACCAGCTCGAACTGCTCTGGCGCATGGCGCCGGAGCCGATGCTGTGCTTCGACGGCGACAAGGCCGGGCTTAAGGCAGCGTGGCGGGCCGCCGATATGGCGCTGCCATCTGTGCAGGCCGGCCGTTCGGCGCGCTTCGCGCTGCTGCCGGAAGGCAAGGATCCCGACGATCTGGTCAAGGCCGAAGGACCGGATGCGTTTCGTCGCGTGCTGGCCGAGGCGCGGCCGCTGGTCGACCTTTTGTGGATGCGTGAGACGGCGGGCGGCGTCTTCGATACGCCGGAGCGGCGGGCCGAACTCGAGAAGACGCTGCGCGAACTGACCAGCCGCATCCGCGACGAAAGCCTGCGCTACCACTACCAGCAGGAGATGCGGGAGCGTGTGCTGAGCTTCTTCGGCTCGCAGCGCAGTGGGCGTCAAGGTCGGCAGGACTGGAAACAGGGCCAGGGCAAGACGGCCGCGCCCGGCGGGCAGTTCGCCAAAGGCGGTGGCGGCCGCATTGCGATCACCGAAAGCCTCGGCCAGTCGGCTTTGGTCAAACGCGGCGGCGAGGGGATGTCGGTGCGCGAGGCGACGATCATCGTCGCGTTGATCAACCATCCGGCGCTGATCGACGAGAATTTCGCCCATATCGAGTTCCTCGATCTCGCCAACTCCGACCTGAGGCGGCTGCATGCGGCAATCCTCGATGCAATGGCGCATGACATGGCCAATGACCGGCAGGCGGTGATTGCGATGATCGAACGCGCCGGCTGCGCCGAGATCTGGGAGCGGGCCGTCGGGCTGATCCGGCGGATGCGGCAATGGCCGGCGCTGGAGACCGCCGCCCTTGAAGATGCCCGCGATGCTTTCAGCCAGGCGCTGCACTTGCAGCGCAGCGCGCGCACCTTACATAAGGAACTGAAACAGGCGGAAGCGGCGCTCGCCACCGATCCCACAGACGAAAACTACCGGCATCTGATCGAAATTCAGGCGCAATTCCAGGATGTGCAGGCCACGGAAGCGCTGATCGAAGGGTTTGGCGTCTCCTCGGGCAGGGCTGGGCGAGCTTAGTTGGAAGCGAGTGAATTGAGAAAGCGTCGTTGCGCGTCCAAATGGCGCGTAACTGGCTAAGTCGGGTAATTGATTCGCTTTTTTCATGCGAATCATGCGAGAGGCGCTTGACCTTCTGGCAGATTGGCGGAATCAGGACGATTCGAAACGTTAACCCGAACCCGCGTCGACGGGAAATAAGCGATGTGAGGTACTGGTCACTGGACAGGCAGCCCGCCTGCCACAGATATCAGGGTTAATCTGGACTTAATGCATGTCGCCCAAAAGGGGAAACCGATTTGGGCAACGACATACACCAAACGAAACGAGTTGATGCAGTTACTGGCCCGGTGAAGCGCGTTTCATAAGCGAGCGCATCCGATTTGACTGGTCCGACAGCTTACGCGGCTTTGAAGTTCGGCCGCTAGGAGAAGATAAAGACTATGGCGACAAAGGAAAAGGAAGAGGTCGAAACCGAACGCGAAGGCGCCACCGATGGCCCTCTGCTCGACCTTTCCGATGATGCTGTCAAGAAGATGATCAAGGCCGCCAAGAAGCGCGGCTATGTCACCATGGACGAGCTGAATTCGGTGCTGCCCTCAGAGGAAGTGACCTCCGAGCAGATCGAGGACACGATGGCGATGCTGTCCGACATGGGCATCAACGTGGTCGAGGACGACGAGCAGGGCGAGGAGCCCGAGGCCGCCGACACCGCGGCCGATGCCGAGGAAGACGCCAACGAGTTGGCTGAGCAGACCGGCACCGCGGTCGCCGCCACCACCACCAAGAAAGAACCGACCGATCGCACCGACGATCCGGTGCGCATGTATCTGCGCGAGATGGGCTCGGTCGAGCTGTTGTCGCGCGAGGGCGAAATTGCCATCGCCAAGCGCATCGAGGCCGGCCGCGAGACGATGATCGCGGGTCTGTGCGAAAGCCCGCTGACCTTCCAGGCCATCATCATCTGGCGCGACGAACTCAACGAATCCAAGATCCTGCTGCGTGAGATCATCGATCTCGAAGCCACCTATGCCGGCCCCGAGGCCAAGCAGGCGCCGGTGGTCGAGCGCGTCGAGGAAGCCAAGGTCGAGGACAAGCCGCGCCGTTCGCGCGACGACGAAGACGACATCACCAATGTCGGCGCCGATACGCGTGGGCTGACGGATGACGACGACGAAGACGAGGACGAAGCGAGCCTGTCGCTGGCCGCGATGGAAGCGGAACTCCGCCCGCAGGTGATGGAGACGCTCGACGTTATCGCCGACACCTACAAAAAGCTGCGCAAGCTGCAGGACCAGCAGGTCGAGAACCGTCTGGCCGCCGCCGGCACGCTGTCGCCCAGCCAGGACCGCCGGCTGAAGGAGCTCAAGGACCAGCTGATCAAGGCGGTGAAGTCGCTGTCGCTCAACACGGCGCGCATCGAGGCGCTGGTCGAGCAGCTCTACGACATCAACAAGCGCCTGGTGCAGAACGAAGGCAAGCTGCTCAGGCTGGCCGAAAGCTACGGCGTGCGCCGCGAAGAGTTCCTGAAGGAATATCAGGGTTCCGAGCTCGACCCGAACTGGACGCGCTCGATCGGCAATCTGACCTCGCGCGGCTGGAAGGAATTCACCAAGAACGAGAAGGATGCGATCAAGGACCTGCGCGCCGAGATCCAGAACCTCGCCACCGAAACGGCGATCTCGATCCTGGAATTCCGCAAGATCGTCAATCAGGTGCAGAAGGGCGAGCGCGAAGCGGCGATCGCCAAGAAGGAAATGGTCGAGGCCAATCTGCGCCTCGTCATCTCCATCGCCAAGAAGTACACCAATCGCGGCCTGCAGTTCCTCGACCTGATCCAGGAAGGCAATATCGGCCTGATGAAGGCGGTCGACAAATTCGAATACCGCCGCGGCTACAAGTTCTCGACCTATGCGACGTGGTGGATCCGGCAGGCGATCACGCGTTCGATCGCCGATCAGGCGCGCACCATCCGTATTCCGGTGCATATGATCGAGACGATCAACAAGATCGTGCGCACCTCGCGCCAGATGCTGCACGAGATCGGCCGCGAACCGACGCCGGAAGAACTGGCCGAAAAGCTTGCCATGCCGCTCGAAAAGGTGCGCAAGGTCTTGAAGATCGCCAAAGAGCCGATCTCGCTCGAAACGCCGGTCGGCGACGAGGAGGATTCGCATCTGGGCGATTTCATCGAGGACAAGATGGCGATCCTGCCGATCGACGCGGCGATCCAGGCCAATCTGCGCGAGACCACCACGCGCGTGCTGGCCTCGCTGACGCCGCGCGAGGAGCGCGTGCTCAGAATGCGCTTCGGTATCGGCATGAACACCGACCACACGCTGGAAGAAGTCGGCCAGCAGTTCTCGGTCACCCGCGAGCGTATCCGCCAGATCGAAGCCAAGGCGCTGCGCAAGCTCAAGCACCCGAGCAGGTCGCGCAAGCTGCGCAGCTTCCTGGATAGCTGAGACTTACCGATGCAAAGAGTTCAAGGGCGCCGATGGCGCCCTTTTTTGTTGTGGGACGCACTCTTGCGGGCGAGGCCCTTCGGGAGGATAATTTCCGTGTCGGATGCATTTTCTGGGCGACAACCCGGATGCCCGCCCCGGCGAAGCCGCCGTGCTCCGTGGCCCCGGAGGGAGGTGTGCCATGACAAGCTACATCGTGCTGATGAACTGGACGGAGCAAGGTGCCAGGAACATACGCGAGTCACCGAAGCGGCTCGACGCCGCCAGGAGGCAACTGGGAGACATGGGCGGATCGTTCAAGACGTTCTACCTGACCATGGGCGAATACGATATGGTGGCGGTGGTCGAAGCGCCCGACGACGCGGTGCTGGCGCGCTTCTCGCTGATGCTGGCGGCAGCGGGCAATGTCAGGACGCGGACGCTGAAGGCCTTCCCCGAATTGGCCTACCGCGAGATCATCACCTCGCTCGGGTGAAGGAATCGGCAGGGTTTCTCGAAGTCGCTGGTTAGTGCCGGCCTGGTGGCGCTTTGCCGCAAGACGGGGCGCTTCGCCGTGATAGAATGCGGCCGGGGAGATCGCGATGAAGAAGGTTTCGATATTGGTCGCCAGCTTTGCCGCTTTGTCGTCGCTGCCGTTTTCCGCCGGCGCCAGTGCGCAAAAACCGGTCGGCATGGCCAATCCGGCATCCGTCCATTGTGGCGATATCGGCGGGCGCCTGGTGATCAGGAAGGACAAGGCCGGTAATGAATATGGATTCTGCGGCTTGCCCAATGGGCGCCTTTGCGAGGAGTGGGCGCTGTTTCGCGACAACAAGTGCGTCGGGCCGAAGGTGGCCATGCGCCGCAAGTGACACACCTGCCATCATAGGGTGAGATCATGTCCGAACCGCATTCCCATTCGCATCTGTGGCCCGGCGTGCCACTCGCGCTTGGCTCGGCCGTCCTGTTCGGGGCGACGCCACCGCTCAGCAAGCTGCTGCTCAATGGCGTCAATCCCTTCATGCTGGCCGGGCTGCTCTATCTCGGTGCCGGTCTTGGCCTCGCTCTGTACCGCCTGCTTCGGGGCAGGCAGGCCGCGGCCGGGGAGGCGCAACTGACCGCTGGGGATATTCCCTGGCTGGCGCTGGCGATCGGCATGGGCGGCGTTATCGCGCCGGTGCTGCTGATGTTCGGCTTGACCCTCAACACGGCTTCCAGTTCGGCGCTGCTGCTCAACCTGGAAGGGCTGGCGACGATGGCGATCGCCTGGCTCGTCTATCGCGAGAATGTCGACCGGCGCCTGCTTTTTGGCGCCTTCGCCATTCTGGCGGGTGCCATTCTTCTGTCGTGGCAAGGTGAGGGCGTCGCCTTCAACCGTGGCGCCCTGATGGTGGCGGGGGCCTGTCTGGCCTGGGGGATCGACAACAATTTCACGCGCAGGATCTCCGCCACCGACCCGGTGGTGATCGCCATGCTCAAAGGGCTGGTGGCGGGTGTCGTCAATGTCGGGCTGGCGCTTGCCGGCGGGGCCTTGTTTCCCCCGGCGTCGGTCATTGCAGCGACCGCCGCAGTCGGTTTCTTCGGCATTGGGGTCAGCCTGGTGATGTTCATCGTGGCGCTGCGTCATCTGGGCACCGCCCGGACAGGGGCCTATTACTCGCTCGCTCCCTTCATCGGCGCGTTGCTGGCAATCGCCATCCTGGGTGACGCCGTCACGCTCAAGCTTGCGGCCGCCGGAGTTCTGATGGGCGTTGGCCTATGGCTGCATCTGTCGGAACGCCATGAGCATGAGCACGACCATGAGGAACTGGAACACGAGCACAGCCATGTGCATGACGAGCACCACCAGCACCATCATGACGGGCCGGTGAGCGAGCCGCATTCGCACTGGCACCGGCATGCCCCGATGCGCCACCGGCATCCGCATTATCCCGACCTGCACCACAGGCATGGCCACGGATAGATGCTGACCGTCTGGTACAACACGCGCTGCCCGGTCTGCGATGCCGGTATCAGCAGGCAGAAGCGGCGGCTGATCGAGGAGGTCAAGGCCGGGCGGATCGAGTTCCGAGACATCAATCTTGAACCGGCAGCGCTTGCCGGACATGGCGCGTCGCTTGAGGACATCCGCCGCCGGCTGCACGCCACCGATGCGGCGGGCAGGCTGCTGGTCGGCGCCGACGTTGCCATCGCCGTGTGGAAGGTCACGCCGGGCGAAGGCTGGCTGGCGATGGTGTTCGGCAATCCGGTTGCCTTGCCGGTGACACGCTTTGCCTACGACCGCTTCGCCGATCTTCTCTATGCCTGGAACCGCCGCAAGGGTCGCTGGTAGCGGTTCGTCATTGATGACCGCAGGGCAAAAGGTCCGGAGGACATCTCCGGACCTTTTTCGTGCGCGCTATCGGCTGGCCGGCTTGCACAGCGCGCCGACGATGCGGCGCACTATCGGCAGCACCAGCAGCAGCGTCGGAAACGCCACCAACCACGACAGACCCCAGGCGGTCAGCCAGATGGACGGCAGCTCGGGGTGGAAGCCAAGGCTTTTCAACGTCGAGATCAACGAGACGATGAAGGTCATCAACAGCGACAGCACCAGCGGGCTGAGAACAGCGGCATAGCGCGCAGGCAGTTTCCTGCGCTGATATCTTGCATTCATTTCGGGTGTTCCCTGAAAGTGTCCGGTCCGTCGCATTGGCATCCATTCGCCGTGGCCGGCAAAATTGCCCGGAAGACCGGGTTGGATGCGTTGCTTGACGTCAGACGCTTACGGAGCAGCCGAGGCGCTCGCCGGCCTTCTAGCGGCACGTTCCGGTGAAAGCAAGCCTCTGGCGCCTCATTCAGATACATCGTAAGATATATCTTGACTCCATCGATTGGTTTGCCTAATTAAGATATATCGTAAGATACAACTCAAGGAGCAATCAATGCACAAACATTTTGGGAACAGTCATTTCGGCGAGCGCATGTTCGTGCACATGGCCGGCAAATTTGGTGGCAGAGGGGGCGGCGGTTTTGGCCCGTTCGGGCAGGGCGGTCGCGGTGGCGGGCGCGGCGGCCCGGGCGACATGTTCCGCGCCGGGCGCATGCTGGCCGACGGCGACCTCAAGCTGATCACGCTGTCGCTGCTGGCCGAGGCGCCGCGCCACGGCTACGACATCATCAAGGCCCTGGAAGAGCGCACCAGCGGCATCTACAGCCCGAGCCCGGGCGTGGTCTACCCGACGCTGACCTTCCTGGAAGAGGCCGGCTATGCCGCCTCCGCCGCCGACGGCAACAAGAAGGTGTTTTCGATCACCGAAGCTGGTCAGGCGCATCTCGCCGACAACCGGGAGATGATCGATGGCGTGCTCGACCATCTCGAGCGCTTCGGCCGCAAAATGGCCAAGGCGCGCGACTGGTTCGGCTGGAACGACGAGAGTGAAGAGGGCGGGCGTCGTGGCGGCCGGGGTAGCCGCGGGGATCGTTCGGAAGCGCGCGACGAATTCCGCGCAGTCCGCCACCGACTGCGCGCGGCTCTGGGTGACTTCGTCGACGCCCCGGCCGACAAGCAGGCCGAGGCGATCGCCATCCTCGAAGCCGCCGCCGAGGCGCTGGAAGCGCTGTCGCGCAAGTAAGCTCGTCCAGCCGACCGGACGCAGCCCTTGCCCGCTGGGCCAAGGACCGATAGTGAAATTCATCCCGCGTCACTCTACATGGTGCGGGATGAATGCTGTTGGAGGAAGCCCGATGTCTTTTCTGAAGCGTCTTTTCGGCGGTGGTGGCGGCGGGACCCAGGCGGCTGAGCCGACGAGTGCAGCGCCAGCCAAGCAGGTCGAGCACAAGGGCTTCCTGATCAGCGCCACGCCCTACAAGGCGGATGGCCAGTACCAGACGTGCGGCGTCGTCTCCAAGGAGATCGACGGTGTGGTGAAGGAACACAAATTCATCCGCGCAGACCGTTTCGCCGGGCTCGACGATGCCGTCGACATCTCGATCAAGAAGGGCATCCAACTGGTCGACGAGCAGGGCGACCGGATTTTTGGGTAGATCACCGCCAGCAGGGCACTGCCTAACCATGCGGGCCTTTGCACCACGATGGACCTCTCGGTCCGGGTTGACTGACCGCCGGCGAATCAACTCGTCCTGGCGGGATCGATCGTCATCAGGCGGGTCCTGGCCTCGATCAGATGCCTTCTCGCGGCCCTTATCCGGCCGCACAATGCCAGATTAAGAGCGACGCCGCCTTCCTCGTCGAGCAAGTCATTCGCGCGCTTCAGAGAGTGCTCAGCTCTCCTTATGCGCAGTCTGGCGTTGGCCGCTTCGATGCTGTGAATTTCAATCATTGTGCCGCGTCCTTTGCGGTTCCGGTCCCTTCACGGATTAAACCGCCGCTGATCATATTGGTTCCGGTGCTGTGACCATTCTGCGGCCGCCGCTATTTCGTTGTGGTGTTGAATTCACGGTTCGCCGCATAATCGATAACGAAGGTGCCCTCGGGAACGCGAACGCCCTGCTTCACATTTGATATAGTCACCGTTGTGGTAAGTCCCTTCTCGTCGGTGAGGCTCCATCTGCGCAGATCGAGCGATTTTCTGTCGAACACCATGGAGATGTTCGAATTGCCGAAAGCCGATCTGTCGGCCAGCTTGACGGTAACTTGGGCGCCGTCGTCTCTGATGCTCTTGAGGCGACTGCCGGAGAAGTCGACCTTGTTGTCGAGCAGCAGCTTCAGCGGCGTCTTCGAGAGAGCATAGAGCCGCGATGTCTTCAGTTTCCTGTTGTAAACCACCAGGGATTTACCATCCGCAATCACGCTGATCCCAGATTGGCCAGCATAATTGAACCGGATCTTGCCCGGGCGTTGGAGAAAAAACCTGCCATGTTTTCTTTCCGCCTTCGGGCCCGACTGCACGAAATCCCCTGACATGGATTTCACCGATGAGAAGTGATCGGCAATCGTCTTCGCATCGACCGGCGCGGCCGAAATAGCAATCGTGGACGCGATATTCACCGCGGCAGCGCCGACAGCGGCAAACAAGAAACCCGGCAGCTTTTTGATCCGATAGGCCATTCGACTACTCCTGGCAGTCGCGTGATCGAAGGAGATCACGCGTCTTGAGATCAGTAGCCGTCCGGGCACCGCGCGACGTAAACCCGGCCGTACCGATCGCGATATCTGCACTGGCCGGCTTCGCTGGCGTGGCCGATGACGGCCCCGGCTATCGCTCCCACCGCACCGCCAACGACCGCCCCTTCCACAGGGTCTCCGGCCACCGCGGCGCCTACGGCCGCGCCTCCCAAGCCGCCGACGGCGGCGCCTTGTTCGGTACGGGAGCACGCCGAAAGCGGAATGAGCAGGCTCAAAATGAGCAGCGTCTTTTTCATCGTTTCTCTCCTGAGGCTACTATTAGCTAAAGCTTAAATGCTTAAGAGAGCTTTTCGATCCATCGACCGTTGCCTGCCATTCAAGCCTGGCCGTGGCGGAGCCGCGCGCCTTCGGCTCAAATGGTACCCTCACTGGTGTGGATGGGTGCGCGAAGTCGTCGCTTGGTGCAAACGTTGGCCGTGGACTTCCGCACTCGCACAAGGGGAACGGATGAAACAGAGGACAGGATCCGCGGCGAACCGAACGGGCCAGGCTGATTGCGCGCCTGGCCAGCAAGGTTTGGAAGTCGACCCCAACTAAGCCGGCTGCAGTTCCCTGCGCGGCAGTGGCGGGAACGCGATGGCGATGCCGACCGCGCCGAGCCCGATAAGAGCAGAGCCGATGAACAGCCAGGAATAGTTGGCGTAGGCATCGAACACCATGCCGCCGGCAAGCGGTCCCAATGCCATGCCGAGGCTGGACAGCATGGTGGCGGCGCCGAACACGGTGCCGAGGATGCGCTGGCCGAAATATTCGCGCGCCAGCACCGCATAGAGCGGCATGACGCCGCCATAGGTGGCACCGAAGATAACGGCCAGCATGTAGAACTGCTCAAGCTGGCTGATCGACAGATAGGCGGCAATGACGATCGCCTGGATCGCCAGGCCCGCGATCAGCACCGGCTTGACGCCCAGCCGGTCGGCCAGCACGCCGTAGAAGAGCCGGCCGCCAAGGCCTGCCAGACCTTCGACACTGTAGATCGAGACCGCTGCCATGGGGGCGACGCCGCACAGCATGGCATAGCTGACCATATGGAAGATCGGTCCGGAATGCGCCGCGCAGCAGGCAAAGAAGGTCAGCCCGAGCACGATGAATTGCGGCGAGCGCAGCGCCTGGCTGACTGTCAGGCCGGCACCTTCGGCAACCGGCGCGGAGCCGGTGTCGACCAAGACGGGCTTTGGCGGCTGGCGCACCAGCAGCACCGCCGGCAACAGCAGCACCCAGGCGGTAATGCCGATGTCGAACATGGCGGTGCGCCAGTCATAGGCGGAGATCAACCAGCGGGCGAAGGGCGAGATCGTCATCGGCGCCACGCCCATGCCGGCCGAGACCAGTGAGACGGCAAGGCTGCGGTTGGTGTCGAACCAGCCTGTGGTCAGCGCGATCATCGGCGCAAAAAAGGCGCTTGCCGCGAGACCGACCAGGACGCCATAGGTGATCTGGAAGCTCAGCAGCGAACCGGCGCGGCTGGCCAGCACCAGCGCCAACCCGAGCAGCACCGCGCCGATCATCACGACGATGCGGGCGCCAAAACGGTCCGATATCGCGCCCCAGGCGAAGCCACCAAGGCCCATCACCAGGAAGTTGAGCGTCATGGCGCTGGAAATGCCGGCGCGCGACCAGTTGGTGTCGATCGCCATCGGCTCCAGGAATATCGCCAGCGAAAACATCGTCCCGATGGCGACACAGGACATCAGCGCGCCAGCGGCGACGATGACCCAACGATAGGAAAGGCTCATTCAAATCTCCCATGCCTAAAGGCAGCGCTGCGCGCTGCTTGCACCCGAAGGACGCCGGCACCGGGTTCGATCCTACAATCCGGTTGCATTTTTTATCCAGTTTGACGTGACGCCGTTTTCGGCAGCTCAGATCGGCAGTTCCGACGTGTATTTGATCGTCTGGCTGGGGACGTCGGTCTTGACGTTCTGCACGCCCTTGATGCGGCTCAGATGCTCCGACTGGAAGCGGCGGTAATCGTCGATGCCGGCCGCCACCACGCGCACCATGGCGTCGCAATCGCCGAGCATCAAATAGCACTCCATCACCTGCGGCAGCTTGGCGACTTCGGTGGCGAAATGCTCGATCGTGTCCTCGTCCTGCGTTTTCAGCCAGATGCGGGTGAAGAAGGTGAGGCCCTTGCCGATGCTGCCGGGGTTCAGCACTGCGACGTAGCGATCGATGATGCCGGCTTCCTCCAGCAGCTTCACGCGCCGCAGGCAAGGAGAGGGCGACAGGCCGACCTCTTTGGCCAGATCGTTGTTGGCCATGCGGCCGTCGCGCTGCAGCGCCCGCAGGATCCGCTTGTCGATCTCATCCAGCTTCATGGCTCTAGATTCCATCTATTTTGAAATTAATGGCACTCAATGCCGAACCTAGTTGAAGTACAACAATATTCGCAACCATATTGCGGAGAATTGTGGGTATGTTTGCCGCCAGTATCATGAGAGTTCAAACGCAGGGCAGCGGCGGCCGCGAGGCGCGCCAGTGGAGACACATGAGCATTTCACAGGCAATCGAGGCGGCGGGCAATGGTTCGCGATCCGAATTCCGCCGTGGCGTGGCGTCCTGCGCGCCGGTGCTGTTCGGCACCATACCCTATGCGCTGGTGCTCGGCGCCCAGGCCACGCAGAAAGGCTTGAGCGCTGTCGAACTGTCCGCGATGACAGGGCTGAATTTCGCCGGCGGTTCGGAATTCGCGGCGATCCAATTGTGGACGTCGCCGCCGCACATCGTGCTCATCGTCGCCATCACCTTCCTGGTCAACAGCCGTCACCTGCTGATGGGTGCGGCACTGGCGCCGTTCCTGCGCCACCTGCCACGGCGCAAGGTGTTTCCGGCGCTTTTCTTTATGTGCGATGAAAGCTGGGCACTGGGCCTGGCCGATGCCAGACAGCGCACCGCTGCCGGCGTCACGCCGGCCTTCAGCCCGCGCTACTATATGGGCGCGGCGCTGGCGATGTATCTCACCTGGGTGGTCTTCACCACGCTGGGTGCCTTGCTCGGTCCGATGCTCGGCGACGTCGGGGCCTATGGTTTCGACATGGCGTTCCCGGCTGTCTTCCTGGTGCTGATGCGCGGCATGTGGACGGGGATGGCGGCGGCGCGACCCTGGCTGGTCAGCCTGGTCGTGGCGGCACTGTTCTATCTCTTCGTTCCCGGCGCCTGGTATGTCGCCGCGGGCGCCATGTCGGGTCTGGTCGCGGCCTGGCTGATGGCGAGTGATGCATGATCGATGCAACGACCTTTTTCACCATCGTGCTGATGGCCGGCGTCACTTATCTCACGCGCATCGGCGGCTATGTCGTGCTGCGCAACCGTACGCTCAGCGGGCGTGCCACGGCGGTGATGGAAGCGGCGCCCGGTTGCGTGCTGATTGCGGTCATCGCACCGGCCTTCGTGTCGAAGTCCCCGGCGGATATTCTGGCGCTGGCTGTTACGCTGGTGGCCGCCACGCGGCTTTCCATGCTGCCGACTGTGCTGATCGGAGTCGCTTCGGCGGGGTTGCTCAGGCATTTCATCGGCTAGAAAGGCAGCGGCCAGTTGGCTCAGAGGCTCTTTGGCCACTGTTGGGCGGCATGTATGACGGTAAGTATTTCGACGGCATCTTCGCTTACGCGATAGGGGACGATATATGGGATATCGGCCAAAACGAGTTCTCGCGTCGCCTTGATGCGTCCAACGCGACCCATAGCCGGCTGTTCGGTAAGCAACTCCGCTGCGGACAAGAGGCGCCCAATGACACGGGCGGCAGCTTCGGGACTGTCTTTCTCGATATGCGCGCCGATTTCGCCAAGCCGACGCAAAGCCCGCTTGGTCCAACGGATTGTCTTGCGGCTCATGGATCAGCCGGCGGGCTTGACGTATTTCCCGATCACGGCGGCCAACTCTTGTTCGCTGGCGAACTCACCGCGCTCGGCCTCGGCCAATCCGGCCTCTATCTCAGCGAGTTGCCACTCTTGACGAGCTACAAAGTCTTCGATGGCCTTGGCGGCCACATAAGAGCGCGAGCGATCGAGCTTTTCGGCAAGTTGGTCGAGCCTGTTTGTCGTGTCGTCGGGGAGGCGTACGGTGAAAGCCGTCATGGTTTCGATCCACTTGGTTCATTGTGATTGTGAGTGAACCAAGGTGGATCGTCAAGTCACACCCAAGGACTCTGGTCGCTTCGCGCTGTTTACTGTCAGGAAAACAAGCGGGGAGCGCATTGAAAAAGGGCGGGCGCCAAGCGCCTGCCCTCCAATTTAAGTCTTGTCCCTATGCGGCAGCCGCGACACCCTGGCTGGCTGCCACCACGGCATCGACCTTGGCGGTCGCCTTGGCGAGCGCTGCGGTCACCGCGTCAGGACCCATGCCGACGCCTTCGATACGGATGACATCGACATCGGTCATGCCGAGGAAGCCGAGCACGCCGCGCAGGTAGGGAATGGCGTGATCGAACTGCACGGCCGCACCTTCGGAATAGATGCCGCCCGAAGCCAGCACGATATAGACCTTCTTGCCGGTGACGAGACCCTTGGGGCCGTTCTCGCCATAGGAAAAGCTCTTGCCGGAACGAGAGATATGATCGACCCAGGACTTCAGCGTTGAGGAGATGTTGAAGTTGATGAAGCCTGTGGCCAGGATCACGGTGTCGGCGGCAAACAGCTCGTCGAGCACGACATCGGAGACGCCGACGACCTCAGCCTGGCGCGCAGTGCGCGCTTCCGCCGGCACGTAGATGCCGCTCGCGTAGTCGGCGTCGATATGAGGGAGCGGATTGGCGACGAGGTCGCGCACGACGAGCGTGTTCGACGGATCGGCGGCGACGAGCTTTTCAGCGAATTCGGTAGCGATGCGGGTCGAATGGGAGGCGGCGCCGCGCGGGCTCGAAGTGATGAGAAGAATGGACATTTTGGGCTCTCCAGCGGTTGGAATGATTTGTCCCGCCAGATATGGGACTTTCGATCCATTCAATAAACTGGTATACTTTCTATACGATCCATCTATAAGTTAGATATCACGATGCAGCCCAATCCGACGCTCGATCAACTTCAGATCTTTGTGACAGTCGCCGAAGCCGGCAGCTTCTCGGCCGCCGGCCGCAGGCTCAACCGGGCACAGTCCGTCATCAGCTACGGCATAGCCAATCTCGAGGCGCAGCTGGGGCTGAAACTGTTCGAGCGCGAGGGTACCCGCGAGCCGCAACTGACCGAGATCGGCCGGGCGATGCTGGAGGATGCGCGGCGCATGATCGGTGTGCTGCAGCGCATCCGCTCGCGCGTCGACGGCCATCATCAAGGGCTCGAGGCTGAAGTCGCGCTGTCGGTCGACGCAGCGTTGCCGTCGCCGGTGCTGGTGCGGGTGCTGAAGGCGTTCGAGGCGCAGTTTCCGACCGTGATGCTGCGCCTGCATATCGGTACGCTCGGCCTGATCCCCGATCATGTCGTCAGCGGGCAGGCCGACCTTGGCATTGGCGGCCTGCTGGGCGATGTCGATGTGCATCTCGTGCGCATCGGCTTCATGTCGATCGTGCTGGCCGCCGCGCCCAGCCATCCGCTGGCCCTGCTGCCGAAGCCGGTGGCGATCGAGGATGCGCGCGAACACACGCAGCTTGTCGTCACCGACCAGTCGGAGCGCACCAAGGGGCGCGACTTCGGCGTCTTCGCCTACCGCACCTGGCGGCTGACGGATGTGCGCACCAAGCATATGCTGATGCGCGAGGGGCTGGGTTGGGGCGGGCTGCCGCGCTGGCTGATAGCAGACGACCTGGCGAGTGGCCGGCTGGTCGAAATCGACCTCGAATCCTTCAGGGAGGTGAGTTCGCCGCTGTTTGCCATGCACCGCAACGATCGCAGCCCGAAGCCCGCGGCGGCCTGGCTGATCGACCAGTTCAAGCGCCAGCTCGGCTGCTTCAACGAGTTCGAACCGGGCGAGGTGCCTGAGGAAGAGACAGGCCATCGATCAGTGCCATGAGCACGGCGCGGTAGTCCTGAGCTGACGCACCGGCCTCGATGGCCAGGGCGGCACGATCGAAGGCGGAGCCGAGCAGCGCGGTCAGCGCGTCGGCCGGCAATCTCGTCATCGTCTGCGCCCGCATCGCCGCGACCAGCCCTTCGCGCAGCGAACGGTTGCCGTGGCGGTTGTCGATCGCGTCCATGACGGCGCGGCCAAGCACGGCCGGGCCGTCGAGCAGCAGCAGCCGCGTGCGGCCGGGCGCGCGCATCGCAGTGAGATAGGCGTCGGAGCCGGCAATGAGCGCGTCGCGGGCATTGAGCGATGGCGGCGAAGCGCGCTCGATCTCCTCAGCCACCGCCATCGCCTCCTGCTCGACCACGGCGGCAAACAGCGCCTGCTTGTCGGCGAAGTGATGGTAAAGCGCGCCGCGCGTGACGCCGGCGGCAGCGACGATCTCCGGCGTGCCGGTCTCGGCATAGGATTTTTCGGTGAACAGCTTTCGTGCCGCGGCAATCAGGTCGGCGCGCGTCGCCTCGGTGCGGTCACGGTTGGAACGACGCGCGGAATCGCGTTGCATACATGCAGCCTGTATGTTAAATGAAGTTACATGCAGACTGTATGTTAATAGACGGGAGAAGGAAAGATGAAGACGACGAGCTATTACCCGGTGCTGATGACCGGCGACGTCGCCGGCACGACGGCGTTCTATATCGAGCATTTTCGCTTCCAGCCGCTATTCGAAAGCGACTGGTATGTGCATCTGCAATCGGTGGAGGACAGAAGAGTCAATCTCGGCATCGTCCAGGGCGATCATGAGACGATCCCGGAAGAGGGGCGCGGCCGCGCGTCGGGCCTGCTGATCAACTTCGAGGTGAGGGACCCGGATGCGGTCTATGAACGGATCGTCGCGGCCGGGCTGCCGATCCTGCGCTCTCTACGCGACGAACCCTTCGGCCAGCGCCATTTCATCACGCGGGATCCCAATGGCGTGCTGATCGACGTGATCAAGCCGATTCCGCCGAGCGAGGCGTTTCTGGCGCAGTACGCGGAGGGGGCGGTGGGCACCTGAACGATGTTTTCGTGTTGGCTGTTTCCTACGCAATTTATGATCATCCGGTAATGCCAAGCCGAGAAAGGTTTGATTTCTGAGCAGATGTGCGATGCAATCATGCGAGTGCAGGTGGCGAGCGGACCATTGAATGACCGAAGATCTTGTCGATCGAATTTATGAAGCGGCGTTCGTCCCCGATTTATGGCCAGACGTCTTCGACAGGTTGAGCGAACTGTCGAACTCGGCCGGAGGCGGTATGGGTTTATTCGATGATCGGCTGGACCCGATGCTCATCGCGTCGGACCTGGTCCGGCCGATACTGGAGGGCATCTCTGCGGAAGGCGGGTTCAAGAGCAGCAGTGTCTCCCAACTCCTGCTGACGCTGCCCCCACCCTCGGAATTCGTCTACGACGCGGATTACTTCCCCAAGGAGGCGCTCGAGAACAATCGGACGCGGCTCGACCGGACGCTGCCATTGGGAATCGGTGGCGAAGTCGGTACGTTCATATCCCTGCCTACAGGCGAAGTTCTGTTGTTTACGATGGAGCGTTGGCTGACCAATGATCGGCCATCCCGAGACGAATTGGACCAGCTCAACCGCATGAGGCCACATTTGGCGCGCGCCGGCCTGATTGGTGCGCGCCTGCGGCTGGAACGAGCGCGCGCTACGACTACGGCGCTTGCGGCGATCGGCCTGCCGGCCGCGGTGATGACGAGCAGGGGACGCGTTCTGGCGACCAATCAACTGCTTGACGCTCTGCCCCTTGTGTTCGTGCCGACGGCCCGTGATGGGCTCGCCCTTGCCGATGCCAAGGCAAACAAGTTGTTTCAGCAGGCGATTGCAAGCGGGACTGGTGACGCTGCGTCGGGTCGCTCCGTGCCCATAGCGCCAAGCGAGAATAGCGAGGCCATGATCGTTCACCTCATCCCTCTTCGCCGTCTGGCGCACGAACTTCTCTCAGGCGCCGACATACTGATCGCAGCCACGGCTCTCAACCCGACGAATCTGGTGCCTTCGCCGACCATCCTGACGGGCCTTTTCGACCTCTCGCCGGCCGAGGCGCGATTGGCAGCGGCATTGGCATCGGGGGATAGCCTTGGTGTGGCGGCGACAAGCGCCAACATCACCTATCGCACGGCCAGCACGTATCTTGGTCGTATCTTCGACAAGACAGGCACGCATCATCAGGCGCAACTCGTAGCTCTCCTGAAGGGAGCCTATGTCCCCGTTGCTCCCTCGAAGGGGGAGTGAGCAACGGCGGCCTTAAAGTCTTCGTTGTCCCAGAACCGCGGCACACTTCTGGGCGACATGCACTAGCTTCGCGCCACCGGCGTCACCGTCACCTGGCTGACGCCGGTGCGGCGCACCACGGTGCATTGTGTCTCGCGGCCGATGCGCTCGGCGTCGAGCACGCGCACCAGGTCGTCGACGCCGGTGACCGGGCGGCCGTCTATTGCGGCGATGATGTCGCCCTCCTTCAAGCCGGCCTTGGCCGCCGGGCCATCCTTCTCGACGCTGCGCAGCCGCACCGCTGTATTCGTCGACACTTGCGACAGGAGCGCGGCGCGTCGCGGCAGATTGACGGTGTCGGCCGAGACGCCGATGAAGGCCCGGCGCACGCGGCCGAAGCGGATGATCTCGGAAATGACGAAATTGGCGGTGTTGGAGGCAACCGCGAAGGCGATGCCTTGTGCGCCATGGATCATAGCGGTGTTGACGCCGATGACCTCGCCGGCCGACGATACCAGCGGTCCGCCGGAATTGCCGGGATTGAGCGCTGCGTCGGTCTGGATAACGTCGTCGATCAGCCGGCCGGTGGAGGCGCGCATCGAGCGGCCGAGCGCGGAGACGACGCCGGAGGTGACGGTCCATTCGAAACCGAGCGGGTTGCCGATTGCAATGGCGATCTGGCCGCGCCGCAGCCGCTTGGAATCGCCCAGCGGTGCGACGTCGGCAAAGCTGCCGTCGGCGCGCACCAGCGCGATGTCGGTGTCGGGATCGCGGCCAAGAACACGACCCTCTCTCGAGGCGCCGTCCGGCATCGAGACGCGCACTGTCCTGGCATCGCCGACGACATGGAAGTTGGTGACCACCAGCCCGTCCGGCGCAATGACGAAGCCGGAGCCATGGCCGCCCTGACCGCCAACGCGCTCGATGCGGCAGACGGCCGGACCAATGCGGTCGACCGCGTCGGCAACCGTCGTCGAATAGGCGTCGAGCAGCGTATCATCGGTTTGGAATTTGGCGGCGGCGAGGGCCATGGGAGGGCTCCGTGTGTTCAGGCTTGATCGTGACTATATGTGCGGAGCGGCTGGAACCGCAGCGACCTGACCAGATGGCCAGTCAAACCGGCAACTAGCCGTCAGGCGAGTACCCGCGGACGCGCTGTCGAGCGATATCTGGGGCATGGATGAACCCAGGAGACCATTATGAGCGATTTCAATCTGAGCGCGTTTTCGCAAGCCGTCGCCGATCTCGCCGCCAAGGCCGCGCCGGCGACGGCTGGCTTCGCCACGCATCATCACCGCACGGCAAGCGCCTTCCACTGGCGTGACGGCTATTTCGTCACCGCTGAAGAGGCTGTCGAGGCCGGCGAGGAGATCGAACTGGTGTTGGCCTCGGGGGAAACGGTGAAGGCCGAGCTGGTTGGCCGCGATCCATCGACCGGCGTCGCCTTGCTGAAGCCCGCCGGGGCTGTCAACGCCGTGCCGTTGGCCAAGGCTGACGCGGTGCGGCCGGGCAACATCGCCATTGCCATCGGCAGCAGTGACGGTTCCGCTTTGGCTGTTTCGGGCTCGGTGGGCGAAGTCGGCCCGGCCTGGCGCTCGATGCGCGGCGGCACCATCGACCGGCGCATCAATCTTGCCGTCGGCGCCGGCGGCCGTTTCGAGGGCGGCCCGGTTCTCGACGCCAAGGGTGCGCTGATCGGCATGCTGTTGTTCGGACCGCGCCACAGGGCGCTGGTGATGCCGTACGAGACGATCGAGCGGGCGGTCGCGACCCTCCGTGAGAAAGGCCATGTCGCGCGCGGCTATCTCGGCGCCGGCCTGCATCCGGTACGCGACCGCGACGCGCACGGCGCGATGGTGATGAGTCTCGATGACGACGGTCCCGCGAAGGCCGCCGGTCTCTCTCTTGGCGATATCATCGTGGCGTGGAACGGTGAGGCGGTGCACGGCCCGCGGGACCTGATCCGCAGGCTCGGACCCGACAGTGCCGGCGCTTCGGTTACGCTCGGTGTCGTGCGCGGCGGCGAACAGCGCGATGTCGCGCTGACAATCGGCGAAAAGCCGCTGAGCTGAGGGCATCCATGGACACGCTCACCAGCGACAGGATCATGCATGACGGTGCCGTCTCGCGGCGGCTGGTGGTGCTGATTGCGCTTGGCGATGTGTCACGCGCCGAGCGCCTGGCGGCCTCGCTGGCCGCGAGCGATGACCTGCTGCCGGTCGTGGCCGGCGGTGGAAGAGCCGACGTCGCCATCGTTGACGACAGCATTGCTGATGGCGTGCCGGCCCTCATTCCACGGGTGCTGCTGACCGGACGCGCTGGCGGCGAGCGGCCCGCCGGTGAGGTGCTGGCCGTGATGTCCGCTGGCGCGGACGATTTGTTGATCGCCGCGGCGGCGCGGCTGGCCGCGGCCGGCTATCGCGTCTCGGGCGAGCGTGGAAGCGGACGCGATGAGGATTTCCGTGCCGGCGATGGCGAGCCGTTCGAGGAGGAGGCCTCCGACGAGCATGCCACCCGGCCTTCGCTGTCGCCACGCGAGGCGGAAGTGTTGGCGCTGCTGGCCGAGGGTGCGCCCAACAAGGTGATCGCGCGGCGGCTCAACATTTCCGTGCACACGGCGAAGTTCCACGTCGCCGCGATCCTGATCAAGCTCGGCGCCGCCAACCGCACCGACGCGATCGCCATTGCGATGCGGCAGGGGCTGGTGCTGGTTTAGTCGTAAACCCTACGCTGCGTAACGCGGTGTCCAGCGTGTCGGGTCTTGCGCTGGGGTCGCCCGCCGCGCAAAGGTTTGCGCCTGTTGTGTTGCAAGGGAGGCGCAAGGAAATGTCGCTCAAGGGAAAGACGCTGTTCATCTCCGGCGGGTCGCGCGGCATCGGGCTGGCGATCGCGTTGCGCGCGGCGCGCGACGGCGCCAATGTGACGATCGCGGCCAAGACCGCCGAGCCGCATCCGAAGCTGCCGGGCACGATTTATAGCGCTGCCGAAGAGATCGAGCAGGCTGGCGGCAAGGCGCTGCCTGTTTTGTGCGACATCCGCGAGGAGGCGCAGGTGGCCGAGGCGGTCGCCAGGACCGTGGAAAAATTCGGCGGCATCGACATCTGCGTCAACAATGCCAGCGCCATCCAACTCACCGGCACGCTCGAGACCGACATGAAACGCTACGATCTGATGCATCAGATCAACACGCGCGGTACCTTCCTGGTCTCGAAAATGTGCATTCCTCACCTGAAGTTGGCGCAAAATCCTCACATCCTGAATCTGGCGCCGCCGCTCGACATGAAGGCCAAGTGGTTCAGGAATCACGTCGCCTACACGATGGCCAAGTTCGGCATGTCGATGTGCACGCTGGGCATGAGTGCGGAGTTCGCCAAGGACGGCATCGCCGTCAATTCACTGTGGCCGATCTCGACCATCGACACGGCGGCGGTGCGCAATCTGCTCGGCGGCGCGACGGTGGCGGCGATGAGCCGTTTGCCCGACATCATGGCCGACGCCGCGCATGCCATCTTCATGCGCCCGGCGCGCGAGACAACAGGTAATTTCTACATCGACGAGGAGGTGCTGCGCGCCGAGGGCGTCAGCGACTTTTCAGCCTATGCGCCAGGTGCGACAGGGCCTCTGGCCGGTGACTTTTTTGTCCCTGACGAGGTGTTTGCCCGCACGGACAGCAAGATCAAGAGCATCTACTAGATCCGCGTCATTGTGAGCGTCGAGCTAAGCCGTCCGCCGTGGCTGAGCCACGGCAAAGCCTAGTTCAAACAAAGCGATAGTGCGCAAACCCTGCCGGGGTGATTCAAGGTCCGGCAGGCGCTTGCTTACGCCTCATCCTTCTTGCCTTTGCCGAGGCCCATCAGCCGGTCGATATAGGCGAGCATGAGGGCCGAGACGACGAAGGCGAGATGGATGATGGTCAGCCACATCAGCTGGTCGGTCGTGTAGGTCGACGAGTTCAAAAACACCTGCAAAAGGTGGATGGACGAGATGGCGACGATGGTCGAGGCAACCTTGACCTTCAGCGAGCCGACATCGATGGTGCCCAGCCAGTGCACGCCACCCTCCTGGTCGTCGAAGCGGCTGACGAAGTTCTCGTAGCCCGAGATGATGACCATCACCACCAGCGAGGCAACCAGTGCGGCATCGATCAGGCCGAGCATCTTGAGGATGGTGTCGGTGTCACCGAGCGTGAACGCCAGGGTAATGAACTCATAAAGCTTCTTGCCGAATGACAGCGCATAGACGGCCAATGCCAGGGCCAGGCCGATATAGAAAACGACGAGCAACCAGCGTGAAGCGAGAATGATCGATTCGATGGCGAGTTCGAGACGCTTCATGGGATGATTCCGGCTGGTTATCTCTCAGACAATGGCCGTATTCGGCCAGGCCGCCACCGTTTGCAAGACAAAAAACCCCGCCGAACAAGGTCCGGCGGGGTTCAATGCGTCCCGCTGGAGTCGGGACGGGGCAGGGAACGCCCAGCCCCGAATCTGGGGTGGCTGGGCCCGCGATTCAATGAGCCGTGTCTAATGCCCGTACAATTCTTGTTGAACCCGTCACATCCATCCATCCCCGGCGGTGCCGGGGATGGATGTTTCTCGTGCCGATTCCACAAACCGGGTCATGGTTTTGAAATCATGACCTAATTGTTGCTGGCCACAGGTGCCACCAGCGAGGTGATGCGGCGAATGCCGACGCGCCGGTTCTCGCGGTTCGGCGCCGACGTATTGACCTTCAGATACTCCTCGCCATAGCCCTGTGTCGTCAGGTTCTCCGGCGGGATGCCGAAGGCGTTGGTCAAGGCCTCGGCCACCGATTCTGCGCGGCGATCGGAAAGAGCCAGGTTAGCCTCCGGTGTGCCGACGGCGTCGGTGTGACCTTCGATCAGGAAGGTCTCGGCAGGGTTCTTCTTCAACAGCTTCTCCATGGCCGTCGCGACGCCCTCGAGCTTCTGCACCTCGGTGTCGGAGATCGAGGCCGAGCCGAATTCGAAGTTGAGCGTGTCGAGATCGACGCGCCGTGCGATGTCGCGCACGCGGGCCGAACGTTTGACCTCGTCGATCGAGTAGAGGCGCTGGACCTTCTCCACCGGTGGCTGTTCGAGGAAGGTGTAGTAGTCGTCCGGATCTTCGACATCCTCGGAGTCCAGAATGTACTCCTCGCGCGGGATTGTCAGCCGCATCGGCGGCAGATCATCGCCGGGATCGCGCCAGTCGCTGTCGTCCTCATAGTGCCGCTCATCGACATAGCTCAGCACATATTCGCGTCCATCCGGCGCAATGCGCGAACGCTGGATCACGTCGCCATAGCGGTTGCGGATGGTGACGATCTGGACACCGTTGTCACGCTCGACGATTTCCCGGGTGCGGTCGCCCGACAGATCCTCATAGTAGACGTTCCTGGCGCCGCGGGTCATGCGCGGGGCGTCATTGCTCTCGACGAATGTCTGGTTGTTGAACTGCAGGATGACGCGGTCGCCGAGTTCCCTGACGACGTCGACGCCTTTCGGACGCCGGCGGTCACGGACGTTCTCATCGGGCGCACGCTCTACGCGCGTGCCCTTTTCCTCGGTCACCGGCGCGATCTTCTCGGGCTTGATCTCCTGTTGTGCGGCCCTGTCGTCGGTGGGCGGCGGACCTTGGTCGATGGGAGCAGCCACCGGCTTGCGGCCCTGATCGCCACCTTGCTGGGCATTTTGCCCGCCATTCTGCTGCTCGCCATCTTGGGGGACGATCTTGTCGCCCTGCTTGCGGCCGCCCCTGCGCTCGGCGTCCTTCTGGCTGTCCAGGATGGGAGCGGCGTTTGGATCGGCCGGTGCTTCGCCTTGCACCGGGTTTTCGCCCTGTGCCGGTGCTGCCGTCTGACCATTGGCCGGTTGTTCGCCGGTGGCTGGCTGTTCGGCTGTGGCCGGCTGCTCGCCAACAGGTTTCCTGACACGCTTCTTCGTCGTGTCCTGGGGCTGCTCGCCCTGGGCCGCGGGCTGTTCGCCGGCAGGGGCCGTCGCCTCTCCAGCGGGAGCCTCTTTCGGTGCCGGGGCGACTTCAGGTTGGGCCTGCTGGTCCTGCCTGTTCTTCTTGCGCGGCTTGGTCTGCTCGCCGGGCTGGTTGTCGTTGGCTGGTTCCGCCTGGTTGGCCGGCGCCTGCTCGGTTTGCTGCTGCTGGTCGCGCTTCTTCCTGCGTGGCTGCTGTTCCTCGGCTGGCGCTGCCTGTTCGGCCGGCGCCTGCTCGGTCTGCTGCTGCTGGTCGCGCTTCTTCCTGCGCGGCTGCTGTTCCTCGGCTGGCGCGGCCTGTTCGGCCGGCGCCTGCTCGGTTTGCTGCTGCTGGTCGCGCTTCTTCCTGCGCGGCTGCTGTTCCTCGGCCGGAGCGGCCTGTTCGGCCGGCGCCTGCTCAGCCTGCTGCTGCTGGTCGCGCTTCTTCCGGCGTGGCTGCTGCTCCTCGGCGGGCTGTTCGCTCTGGGCAGGCGCGGCCTGCTGTTCAGGCTCGGCCTTCTTGCGCTCGCGCTTCTGTTCGGGTTCCGCCTGCTGCTGTTGTGCGCAGGCTTCGCCTTCGGCGCATGCTGCTTGCGCCAGGATGAATGGGGCTGCCGTGCGCTGGGCAAGGCCGGACGCGACACTTCCCTGAAGCGGGAACGCGCCCAACGGCGCGGATGCCATAAGCAGGCCGAGTGCCGTGCCTGCCAGAATCCGTGGTTGGCGTTTCATCGAAATTCTCCTTGTGGGGTCCCATCCTTGCCGAAACCGATCTTGTGCCGATTGGTTCCAGTCTGGCACGGATAGAGGCCGTACGGGGCGATTGACCGACCTTTTGAAGGCAACTTCATGTCATTCACCTGGCGATAGCCGCAATTGCGACCATTGCCGCGCTTGACCTTGCCCGCGGCTGGGGCCACATCCCGGAAATGGAAACGCCATTCTGGAAAACCAAGGCGCTGGAGGCGATGAGCCCGGCCGAGTGGGAATCGCTGTGCGACGGCTGCGGTAAATGCTGCCTTTCGAAGCTTGAGGACGAGGACACCGGCGAGATATACTGGACCAGCGTCGGCTGTCGGCTGTTCGATGCCGAGACCTGCCGCTGTTCGGACTACGTCAACCGGCTGGCGCGCGTTCCCGACTGCGTCGGGCTGACGCCACAGAATGTGCGAACCATCAGCTGGCTGCCCAGCACCTGCGCCTATCGGCTGGTGGCCGAGGGCTGCGACCTCTACTGGTGGCACCGGCTGGTGTCGGGCAGCGCCGAGACCGTGCATGAAGCCGGCATCTCGATGCGCGGCCGGGTCAAGGCGAGCGAAACCGATCTTGCCGAGCCGGAAGACTATTTTGACTATGTACTGGACGAGGAGCCGTAGGACCAGCGGCGGTGAGCAAGAGCCTCGCGTTTGAAGACATTCGGCCAATCCGCGGGGTCGGAACCGGGCGCCGAGTCAGGCGTTCTGGCCTTCACCGAGGGCTGGGGACGATGGCGAATGGCGGGAACTTTCCTTTTCCCGCCATATGAACCGGAGATGAACGGCAGGTTCGTAAAGAGTTCAGACAGGCAGGCGCATTCTCCCCTCATCGGTTCACAAGGGGCGAAGGCCCGCAAAAAGGAGAGAAGACGATGTTCAACACGATCAAGACGGCAGCCCTTTCGGCCCTGGTCGGTCTCGGCACGCTGGCGGCCGTTCCCGCTCACGCCGACAGCCTCTATCTCGGCTTCGGCAACAACAACGACCCGCGTTTTGGCGTCTATACCGGTGACGACGGTTATCGCCATCGCCGTGACGAGCGCCGTGGCAACTGGCGCCGTGGCTGCTCGCCGGACCGCGCCCTCGACAAGGCCGAACGCATGGGCCTCCACCGCGTCCGGATCGTCGACGTCAGCCGTCGTACGGTGAAAGTGGCGGGCCGCCAGGATGGCGACCGCGTCGTCGTCGTGTTCGCCAATGAGCGCGGCTGCCCGGTCATCTATCGCTAAGCTTGGGTTTGGCGGACCCTAGAGGCTGATCTTCTGCGAAGATCAGCCGGGAGACGCGATCTTCTGCGAAGATTGGTCTGGACTAGCCGAGCCCTTTTCCGTTTGAAGGGTGTGGCTCGAAAAAACCCGCGGGAGCAATCCCGCGGGTTTTTCATGCACGCCATTGGTTGATGATTGCCGTGGCCAGGCTCAGCCACGGATCGTCAGAGCCGCTTATTTCAGTTCGAAGGTGACGGTGACCTGCACATTGTAGGCGTTCTCACCGGCCTGTACCGGAGCCGCGCCGGCCGCGGCATCGAAGGCTTTGGCATTGATCGGCATCGGCGCCGGCCTGATGTTCTGGTCTGTGATCTCGAGCACCCGGCCCAGGCTGACGCCGGCGGCTTCGGCCAGCGTCTTGGCCTTGGCCATGGCGTCGGCGACCGCCTTCTTGCGCGCCTCGGTGACCGTGGCTGCCGGGTTGTCATTGGTGAAGGCAATGCCGCCGCCCTGATTGACGCCCAGCGACACCGCCTTGTCGAGGACCTCGCCTGTCTTGTCGACGTCGCGCACCCGCACCGAAAGCGTGTTGGTCACCTGGTAGGCGACGAGTTCGGCTTCCTGACTGCCGTCCGGCTTGTTGGTGTAGTTGTAGCGCGGGTTGATCTGGATGCCAGCGGTCTGCAGATCGCGGTCCTTGATGCCGGCGGACTTCATCGCCGCGATCACGGCGGCCATGGCGTCATTGTTGGCATCGAGCGCGGCGCGCGCGGTTTTGGCCTCGCGCATGACGCTCAGCGTCAGGACCGCCAGATCGGGGGCTACGATTGCTTCGCCTTCGCCCGACACGATGATGCGGGGCGGCGTCGGCAGATCGGCGGCTCCAGCCATCGCCGGAAAAGCGATTGCAGTGGCGAGCGCGAGAGGCAAAAGATGTCTGGTCATGAAAATCTCCTTGGTCTGCGATCAAGTCGCAAGGGGTCGCGTAGAGCGCGATTATGGGTTGATTTGGGCGATCTGCGGAAGCCCGTCGGGAAAGCCTTGTGCCGCGATGCGAAAAACATTAATCCAGCCCGCGTGGGGCCTGTAGCTCAATGGTTAGAGCCGGCGGCTCATAACCGCTTGGTTGGGGGTTCGAGTCCCTCCGGGCCCACCATTATCGCTATTTATCAATAAGTTGTCGTGTTTTATTTGCCTCGGCTAGCCAAATCAGGTTGGCGAATCCGCCGATCTCATTGAATTAATTGATTTATAATGGGCTCCCGAGGACTGCCGATCAAACTGCTTTACAACATAGGGCGGCGCGAAAGGAATCGAACTGCCCGCAATGCGCTCGTTCCATCCGTTTCGGGCGGGTGCAGTCCTTCGGCGCGATAGCGGGCTAACTCTCAGCAAATATGTGCGCCGTGCTCCCGGGCTGACCGAGCCTCCAGATGCGGGCTATGCAGCGACGCATCTCGTCAGCGGTGGCCCCGCCTCGAAATTCGGCAAGACGTATGGCCTTGGCTTCCAGTTCCTGTTTCGAAAGGGTGTTGCCGGGATCTCCCTTGGGCTCGTCGACGCGGGCATTGAATTTGCGGCCGTCAACCGTCGTGACGCTCACCCTGCCGACCCACTGCTTGGGATAAAGGGTGTCGACCTCGGCGTCGAGTTCCATCCGCACCTTCGCGCGGAAACGGGCGACGCGGGTGTCGGCAAGTGCATGGTGTTCGAAAGCATCGAGGTCGGCGACGCCGTGAACGGCGATCAGCCCCAAAACCGTGCCCATGGAGAACTTCGCCTGGTGGACGGTTTGCGGAGTGACCACTGCGCCCAGGACATCGATGGCTCCCTGATGGACATGGGTCACCACGCCGGTGATGTCGTCCGGACCGAGCCCTTCGCGGCGCATGAGAGACTGCAGCGCGTCGGCGGCCGGATGGGTGTGCCGGCAGGCGGCATGCCATTTGAACGACGTCTCCTCAGTTGCCCAACGGCTGCCGAGCCGGGTCCGTCAGGCGGGCCGGATCGGCGTCGCTGGACATGCCGGCAGCCATTCCTTGCTGGCCTTCGAGGATCCGCGCGGCGCCCTTGAAGCCATCGCGCGCCAGATAGGCAGCGAACAGACCGTTGGCGGCCGCTCGCGCGGTATGGAGTTGCTTGGAATCGGCAGCGTCACGCAGAAATTCCCAGAGACCTGCCGCCTGCGTACCGGCCGAGCCGACAGCATGGTTGAGCCCGGCTGCGTCCAACCCGATCAATCTGCCGACCGCCGCGGCTGCTGCCACTGCGCCAGCCGTGCCGGTGGTGTGGAATATCTCGTAGTGCGAGCGTCCGAGGAATTCTCCCACGCGGATGCCCACTTCATAGCCGGCGATGCAGGCAGTCAGGACTTCGCGGCCGGTCTTCCCCTCAGCCTCCGCAACCGCCAAAACGGCCGGAAAGATCACCGCCGCCGGGTGAAAGACCGAGCCGTTGTGAACGTCGTCCTGTTCCACGACATGGGAGGCCGCCGCATTGACCATCGCTGCGAAGTAGGGGCTTGTGCGCCGCCGCGTCGGGATGATGGTGCTTGGGCCGTCCGCCGGCCCCATGGCACGCGCAAAGCCGTCGATCATCTCGACCTGGTGCGCGCCCTTGCCGGCCAGCGCCGAGCCGAGCCAGTCGATCATCAGTCCTTGCGCGAAATGAACGACGCGCGGCGGGATCTGTTCGAAGTCGAGTTCGGCGATGAAGGCGCAAAGCCTGGCGGTCGGCCAATCGGCGGTGTCCGTGCTCATCGGTTGCTTCTCCCCTGCATGCCCTTCAGACCAAAGCGGCCCGGCGCAGGACCTGCCTTGCACGTTCGACGACCGGTCGATCCACCATCTCGCCTTTCACCAGGCTGGCTTCGCCTGATGAGGCCGCGCCAATGATGTCGCGTGCCCATGTGATGTCATTATCGCTCGGGCGAAAGCCATTGCGAATCGGCTCGATCTGCCTCGGGTGGATGGCCATCTTGCCGCCAAAACCCATCTTCATGGCGTGGCGGGCGTCATCCTCGGTGATTTCGGGACTGTTCAGGTCGGTCGTTACGCCGTCAATCGGCGCGGCCCGGCCAGCGGCGCGCGAACGCCAGACGATTTCGTTACGAGCCGCAAGCAGGATCAGCCGATCATGCGCGCAACCGAGATCGAGCGAGAAGTCGACCGAGCCGAAGGCGACGGCAACGACGTTGGGCATGGCCAATATGTCCGGCAAGTTGGCGAGACCGACGGCGCTCTCGACCAGCGCGATGACGGAAACGCTGCGTGCCATGTGCCTGGCCATATCGGCAATGTCTTCCGGACGTTCGGCCTTGGGCAGCATGACGGAGACGCCGTCAAGGCGCCGCACGGCAGCGATGTCCGCCTGGTGCCAAAATGTGCCGGCGGCATTGATGCGGACCACGACCGCGGATTTCAGCGCGGCTGCATGAGCAACGACCGCTTCCCGAGCGCGGTCCTTGTCGCCAGGGGCGACAGCATCCTCGAGGTCGAGAATGACCGCGTCCGCGCCGCCGCTGTCGGCCTTGGCAAACCGCTCCGGCCGCGAGCCCGGCACGAACAGCGGTGCGACAGGCGTGACGAAGCTCACCATTGCGCCGTGGCCTTCACCGTCACATGGCCATCGGCCGACCGTGCCTCGAGAGCCATGCCGTCTTGGCCTGGGGATGTTGCGCTCAGAAGCAGACGCTGTGGGCCGCTCGCCGGATGCACGCCCCGGAACGAGAAGCGGCACGGTGACGTGCCGACAATGGCGGTGGCGAAGTTCATCAGCAGCGTCGCCTGCAGCGGGCCATGGATGACGAGCCCAGGATAGTGCTCGACCGTCGTGGCATAGGGCGCGTCGTAGTGGATGCGATGCCCGTTGAACGTCAGCGCGGAATATCGAAAGAGCAGCACGGGATCGATGTCGATCGTGCGCTCGTGCGATGCGGCCAGGGGCGAATTGGCCGGCGGGGCAGGGGACGCAGCAGCGGCTTCGGCGCCGCGATAGACGATGATCTGGTCCTCCTCGATGACCGGACCGGAATCGTTGGCGATGTCGTGCCGGACCGTGACGAAGGTGAGCGGGCCGGTGCGGCCCTGCTTCTCCTCGATGGCGGCCAATGTCGAGCGGCGGCGGATGCGGTCGCCAGAGCGGATCGGCGCCATGAAACGCACGTCGCTGGCAGCCCACATGCGACGCGGAAGCGGCACCGGCGGCAGGAAGCCGCCTTTGGCCGGGTGCCCGTCAGGTCCGAGTTCTCGCATGGCGGCAATGTCGGGCGCCAGGCACCAATGCAGTCCGGGCGCGGCCGCGCCCTCGGCAGTCTGCGCCGCGTGGTCCCCAAGCGTGGCGCCAAAGCTGGCCAGCAGGCGCGGGGTCACAACATCCTCGACCTCGTGCGTGCGTCCAACCCATTCCTGCAGTGTGCTTGTGTCCAGGCTCATGAGGTCCTCGTCAGGCGGCGGAATTCGGACCGGATCCGGTCCGTATCGGCGCCAAGCGCGGGGACGCTTGGAACCGTTGCAAATCCCTCCGGCCGCCCTGCCGGCTTGGGTACTGCGATGCGCTTGCCGTCCGGCAGTGCCACCTCCGTCCGGCGGAGCGCCTTGTGGTGCGGCAGGTCGCGCATTGCACTCACCCGGCCCCAGGCGATCTGCGCCTCGTCGAGACGGCTTATGGCCTCGTCGCAGTCGATTGCCGCGAAGATCGGTTCGATCTCGGCGTCGAGCGCCGTGCGGTTGGCAACCCGCCAGGTATTGGTGGCGAAGCGTTCGTCGGCGAACAGATCCTGCCTTTGCAGCACGAGCGTGCAGAAGCGCTTCCATTCATTGTTCTGCTGGATGGACACGACCACGCTGCCATCCCGACAGGCATAGGGTCGATAGGGGTAGATCGAAGCGTGCGCCAGGCCATATCTCTGGGTCTCGCGGCCCGCATATTCGTAGTGCAGCAGCGGCACGGTCATCCAGTCGGCCATGGCGTCGAACATGGCAACCTCGACAATGCGGCCGCGCCCGGTCTTCTGGCGCGCCAACAAGGCTTCGAGGATCGCTGCATGGGCATTCATGCCGGTGGCGATATCGGCGGCGGAAACCCCGATCTTACTCGGCGTGTCCGCTGTGCCGGTGACGGCGCAGATGCCGCTTTCCGCCTGCACCAGCATGTCGTAGGCGCGCATGGCCGCATAGGGCGTGTCCTGTCCGTAACCGACGATGTTGATGGCGATCAGCCGAGGAAACTCTTTCGCAATTGTATCGGCCGAGAGGCCGAGCCTGTCGATGGCGCCCGGCACGAGATTCTGCACGAGGACGTCGGCGCGCGCGACCATCCGGTGCAGGAGAGCCAGGTCGTGCTCACTCTTCAGGTCGAGCACCGCGCTCTCCTTGCCGCGGTTGAGCCAGACGAAGTAAGCCGACATGCCTTCCACTGCGGAATCGTAATGACGCGCGGTTTCGCCTTCCGGACGCTCGATCTTCACGACGCGTGCGCCGGCATCGGCAAGGCGGACTGTGCAGAGCGGAGCGGCGACGGCCTGCTCGATCGAAACGACAAACAGGCCCTCCAGTGGGCGGGCGCCGTCAGACATTGCGCTGCACTCCCGAGCGCGCCAGCACACCAGGCTTCAGCCGCTCGTTCTTGCCGTAGTCCTCGGCGGCGTGGAAGAACAGATGCGGCGTGCCATCAATGTCCTCGAGCCTCTTGCGGTAGGCGTCCAGATAGGCCTTGCGGCCATCGTCGCCGACGCGGCCCGGCATGTAGGCGACGAAGGGCGGCAGCACGTCGAAGCCGGAATAGCGCAGCAGACCATTGTGGATCGGCCACAGCACGGTGAGGATGTCGCCATCGATGCCGTCGGGCGCGTAGGTGTCGGCCGACGTGCCCGTGGTGGCGGCCACCATGGCGAGCTTTCCCCTGAACATGCCGGTGTCGTATTTGCGGCCCGGCAGATAGGCGAAACCGCGCGCGAAGACGCGATCGGCCCAGCCCTTGAGCATTGCTGGCATTCCGAACCACCAGACCGGGAACTGGAACAGCACGAAGTCCGCCCGCTTCACCTTTTCGATCTCTGCACTGATATCGGCCGACAGTGCGCCGGCCTCGTAGGCGGCGGTCTGTTCGCGCGGCAGGCTGAAGAAGTCCGGATCGTTACGCTCGCCCGATACGTCGCCCGGCCCTGCGACAGGATTGAAGCCCATCGCATAGAGGTCGCTGACGACTACATCGTGGCCTGCGCGGGTCAAGGTTTCCACGGCCAGATCCTTCATGGCGCCGTTGAAGGATTTTGCTTCCGGGTGTGCATAGACGATGAAGACGTTCACGGACGACTCCTAGTAGGAACGCGGCAGTTCAAGCACGTGCTCGGAAAGGTATGACAGGATGAGGTTGGTCGAGATCGGCGCGACCTGATAGAGACGCGTCTCGCGGAACTTGCGCTCGACATCGTACTCTTCCGCGAAACCGAACCCGCCATAAGTCTGGATGCAGACATTGGCGGCTTCGTTCGAAGCGTCGGCCGCCAGCATCTTGGCCATGTTCGCTTCGGATCCGGGGTTCTTGCCGGCCTCGTAGAGGCTCAGCGCCTCGCGCACCATCAATTCGGCCGCGCGCATGTTGGCGTAGGCCCTTGCGATCGGAAACTGGATGCCCTGGTTCTGGCCGATCGCCCGGCCAAACACATGCCTCTCCTTTGCGTAGGTGCTTGCCTTTTCGATGAACCATTTCGCATCGCCGACGCATTCGGCTGATATCAGGATGCGCTCGGCGTTCATGCCCGAGAGGATGTAGCGGAATCCCTTGCCCTCCTCGCCGATCAGGTTTTCGGCCGGCACGCGCAGATCGTCGAAGAAGACTTCGGTGGTGGCATGGTTCATCATGGTGCGGATCGGCCGGATGGTGAGGCCGTTGCCAACGGCTTCGCGCATGTCGACGATGAGGACGGAGAGGCCGTCGGTCTTTTTCATGCCATTCGTGAGCGGCGTGGTCCGCGCCAGCAGCAGCATCAGATCGGAATGCTCGGCACGGCTGGTCCAGATCTTCTGGCCCTTGACCACGAAATGATCGCCATCCAGCCGTGCGGTTGTCTTGAGCGCGCCCGTATCCGTGCCGCTGCTCGGTTCGGTGACGCCGAATGCCTGCAGGCGCAATTCTCCCGCGGCGATCTTCGGCAGGTATCGCTGCTTCTGGGCTTCCGAGCCGTGGCGAAGAAGCGTGCCCATCGTGTACATCTGGGCATGGCAGGCGCCACCATTGCAGCCGGCGCGCTGGATTTCCTCCAGCACGGCAGCGGCGGCCGAAAGCGGCAGGCCCGAGCCACCATATGCCTCCGGGATCAGGATCGAGAGCCAACCGGCCTGCGTCAGCGCTGCGACGAAGTCACCGGGATAGGCCATGTCCCTGTCGAGTGCGCGCCAGTATTCTCCGGGAAAGCGCGTGCACAGCCTGGCGACGGCATCGCGAATGTCGTGATAGGCTTCCATGAGGTTTGTCCGGGTTTTCGTCTTGCTGCGGGCCTCACTATCGCGCTTCCATGCCCTGTCAGCAATGCAGGGCGGACGTGAGCAGATATAACGGAATTCTAATGCTTATGGTGGAGGGCCGAGAAGCTGGCCGACCCAGACGGCCCGCCCGACAAGATCCTTGGCGATGTCCTCGATCGCTTGTCCGGCAAACCGCGCCAGCCGCGAGGCAGGCCGGTCCGCCGGGTAGGCAAGGATCAGGCGGCGCACGGGCACCGGATCGATCAATGGCGCGGCGGTGAGCAGCCCGGCGGTCACGTCGGCATGGATAGGGGCGAGCGGCAGGATCGTCCAGCCATGGCCGTTGCGCACCAGGTCCTTCAGCGCCGAATAGGAGTCCGCTTCGATGCCGACATCGAGCGTGATGCCGGCATCCGTGGCGCAGCGTTCGACGATGATGCGTAACCCGTGCTTGATGCTGGGCAGCAGCAGGCGCTTGCCCGCGAGCGAGGCGAACGACACGGCGCGCACGGTTGAAAATCCCGCATCCGGCGGTCCGATCAGGAACAGGTTTTCCAGGAGCAGCGGGCGCGAGCGCAGCGAACGCGCCATGCGCGGGTCGTAGAGTACCGCGACGTCCACCTCGCCGCGGTGCATCCAGTCCAGCAGATAGCCGGTGTAGGCGCTGACAAGTCTGAGCTTCGCCTTGGGATGGGCCTTGCCGAAGGCGGCCGCCAGCGGCAGCGAAATAATGTCGGCAACGGTGGGCGGCAGGCCGATGGCCACTTCGCCGGTCAGCGGCGCATCGGCGGGCGTGGCCGTGGCGCGGATCTCGTCGATCTCGGCCATCACGCGCATGGCGTGCGCCAGCACCTCCTTGCCCTGCTCAGACAGCACCATGCCGCGTCCATGGCGCAGGAAAAGGGCAAAGCCCAATTCCTCCTCCAGCATGCGCACCTGCCGGCTGAGCGCCGGCTGCGCAATGTGCAGCCGGTCGGCGGCCTTGCTGAGGCTGCCGAGTTCGGCGACATGGATGAGGGTGCGTAGCTGCGATAACTCCATGAGCTATCGAATACCATTATATCTGATCACGAGAAAGAGACGAAGATTGCATCGGTCAAGCGCGCTAGTCTAATGCCAGTCCAATATCTCGGAGATGCAAGGTGACGGCGAGCATACAAGCAAAACCTCCGGAAGCAGCAGCGCTTGCCGCCGCTTCGACCGTGTCTGAAAGGCAGTGGCCGGATCAGGTCTATGAGGTGCTCAAGGCTGCCGGCATCAGCCACATGTCCTATGTGCCGGATGCCGGTCATACCACATTGATCCGCCTTTTCAGTGAGGATCCCGAAGTCGTCACCAATGTGCTGACGACGGAGGAGGAGGGCATCGCCATCGCAGCAGGCTCCTGGCTCGGTGGCAAGCGGAGCGTCGTGCTCATGCAATCCTCCGGTGTCGGCAATTGCATCAACATGCTGTCGCTTCCCGTGCAGGCGCGCTTCCCCTTGCTCGTCCTGGTGACGATGCGGGGCGAATGGGCCGAGTTCAACCCGTGGCAGGTGCCGATGGGGCAGGCGACGGAGGCGTCGCTGAAGGCGATAGGGCTCAGGGTGCTGCGCGCCGAAACCGGTCCCGACCTGGTGGAGACGGTGGCGCAGGCAGCCTTGATGGCCTTCGACGCCGACCAGCAGATTGCCGTGCTGATCGGGCAGCGGCTGCTCGGCAAGAAGAAGTGGTGAGCGACATGAATTTACCGACGATGGACCGCCGGGTTGCGGTGAAGAAGCTGCTTGACGCCCGCGACGGAGCCCTGGTCGTGACCGGTCTCGGCTCGCCGAGCTACGACGTGCATGCTGCCGGTGACCGCAACGACAACTATTATCTGTGGGGCGCCATGGGGGGTGCTGCGCTGATCGGCCTCGGGCTTGCCCAAGCCCAACCCGACAAGCGGGTCATGGTGATCACCGGAGATGGCGAACAGCTCATGGCGTTCGGTTCGCTGGCGACGATCTCGGTGGCGCGGCCGAAAAATCTCGACCTGATCGTGCTCGACAATCAGCATTTCGGCGAGACCGGCATGCAGTCCAGCCATACCGGCAAGGGCATTGGTTTCGACAAGGTCGCGGCCGCTTGCGGTTTTTCGAAGACCGCCGAGCTGCGTACGCTGGAGGAGGTCGACATGCTCTGTGGAGAACTTCGGCGCCCGGCCGACGGTCCGCGCCTTTTCGTGCTGAAAATCACCGCCGAGAACCTGCCGCGCTCGCTGCCGCCGCGCGACGCGGTCGAGGTCAAGAACCGATTTCGCGCCCATCTGGGCTTTGCCACCTGTTGAGGACCGATATGGCGCTGGTCAGTTTCCAGAACACGGTCGGCGGTCGGTTGCAATCGACAGCCGATACATTCGAGAGCCATGATCCGTTCACCGGCAGGCCCTGGGCGCTGATCCCGCGTGGAGGAGTGAGCCAGGTGGACGCCGCCGTGGCGTCCGCGAAGGCAGCATTCCGGTCGAAGGAATGGGCCGGCATCACGCCGACCGCGCGGGGCAAGCTGCTCGTGCGGCTGGCCGATCTGATCGACGAGAACGCAGATCGTATTGCCGCCATCGAGACGCGCGACAATGGTAAGCTGCTCACCGAAATGACGGCACAGCTGCGCTATATCCCGGAATGGTTCCGCTATTTCGGCGGTCTTGCCGACAAGATCGAAGGGTCGGTGCTGCCGATCGACAAGGCTGGCATGTTCGCTTTCACCCGCCACGAGCCGCTGGGTGTCATTGCAGCGATCGTGCCCTGGAATTCGCCGCTTTTACTTCTGACATGGAAGCTCGCGCCGCTGCTGGCGGCAGGCAACACTGTCGTCATCAAACCGTCGGAACACGCCTCGGCCTCGACGTTGGAGTTCGTGAAACTGTTTGCGCGGGCAGGCTTCCCGCCCGGCGTGGTCAACACCGTTACCGGCATGCCGCTTGATGTCGGCGCGCCACTCGTCTCTCATCCCGACGTCGCCAAGATCGCCTTCACCGGTGGTGAGCCTGGCGGGATCGCGGTCTATCGGGCGGCTGCCGAACAGCTAAAGACCGTCACGCTGGAGCTCGGCGGCAAATCGGCCAACATCGTCTTCGACGACGCCGATATCGAGAGCGCGGTCAACGGCGCGATCTCAGGCATCTTCGCGGCCAGCGGCCAGACCTGCATCGCGGGTTCGCGGCTGCTGGTGCATCGCAAAATCCACGACCGGTTCGTGGAAGGCGTCATAACGCTGGCGTCCAGCGCTCGATTGGGCAATCCGGCGCTGCAAGAGACGCAGGTCGGGCCGATCACCACGCAAGCCCAGCGCGAGAAGGTGCTGTCCTATCTCGGCATCGCGCGCCGCGAGGGTGCGCTTTGCGTGCTGGGCGGCGGCAAGCCGGCCTCGGGTGAATTGGCCGAGGGCTGGTTCGTCGAGCCCACCATCTTCACCGGCGTGAACAACACCATGCGGATCGCGCGTGAGGAGGTGTTCGGGCCGATCCTGTCCGTCATCCCCTTTGACGACGAGGACGAGGCCTTCGCCATTGCCAATGACAGCCCCTACGGGCTGGCGGCGGGAATATGGACCAGCGACATGGGCAGGGCGCTGCGCGGCGCGGCCGCGATGGAAGCGGGGATGGTCTGGATCAATTCATACCGTGCCGTCTCCTACATGGCGCCCTTCGGCGGCTACAAGAGGAGCGGTATCGGGCGCGAAAGCGGGCAGGACGCCATCAATTCCTATCTACAGACCAAGACGGTGTGGATAGACACCGCCGGCAAGACCACCAATCCCTTCGTTATCCGCTAGGCTAGGCTTCGGTGGGAGAAACCCCATTCCTAGCCAAGCTCGGCCCATGCTCCCTGAGACGGTGGCCGACTTACAAATGATCGAAGGATTGGACATGAGACAGGCAGGCAAGGTGGCGGTTGTCACAGGCGCGGCGCGCGGCATCGGACGCGCTTGCGCGGAACGCTTTTTGGCCGAAGGCGCGAAGCTCGTGCTCGGCGACATCGATGCCGTGGAGTTAAAAAAATGTGCCGCTGAAATCGGTACCACCGACAGCGTCCTGGCGGTCGTCACGGATGTCAGCAAGAAGGACCAGGTCAATGGGCTGATTGCAGCGGCGGTGGCGAAGTTCGGCCGTGTCGACATCATGGTCAACAATGCCGGCATCGCTCCGGTCCAGGACTTTCTCGACATCACAGAGGCGGACTACGACAGGGTTCTCGCCGTCAATCTCAAGGGTGCGTTCATGGGCACCCAGGCCGCAGCCCGCCAGATGATCGCGCAAGGTGGAGGCGGCGTCATCATCAACATGTCGTCGATCAATTCGGGCCTCGCCAACCCACGTGTCGCCACCTACGCGATCTCCAAGGGCGGCATGAACCAGGTCACCAGCACCGCGGCCGTCGCCTTCGCCCCCCACGGCATCCGCGTGGTCGGTGTCGGGCCGGGCACCATCGCCACGGACATGGTCATGGACGGGACATTCATCGACTCGGAAGAAATGCGACGGGCGGTTCTTTCGCGGACACCGCTCGGGCGCCTCGGCACGGCAGCCGAGATCGCCTCGGTCGTGGCGTTCCTGGCCAGCGACGACGCTTCCTACATCACCGGCGAGACGATCTACCCCGACGGAGGGCGTCGGGTTCTGAACTATACGGTCCCGATCAAGGAGTGAGAAAATGGGTAACTTCGACAAGTTGCATCACATCTGCATCGTCGTGCACGATATCGACAAGGCGCAGGCCTACTATGACTCCATAGGCATCGGGCCATGGGAGTCCTATCCGCCGCTGGCCGAATACGAAGAACTCCAGGTCCCAAGCCCCGAGGGTTTCAAGGCGATGCAATACCGGATTTGCAACTTGCCGAACGTTCAGCTGCAACTGTGCGAGCCGAACGGCGATCCTTCACCGCAGCGGATTCATCTCGATAGCAAGGGTGAAGGCGTCTTCCATATCGGCTTTGAGGTTCGCGATGCGGATGCAGCCGAGGCCAAGGCGCAGGACGACGGGCTTCCCGTGCTGATGCGCGGGCGCCGGGAAAACCGCACCGGCTTCACCTATTACGATACGGCCGACAAGGCGGGCGTGATCCTGCTGACGAGGGCGACCAATCTGCCCGGCAAATGATCTTCGCGCGAAGGATTGGGGCTGGACAAGGAGACGGGGCGACTGATCAACTGCCCCGCAATTCCTCAAGCCGGTCGACCAGGAATTTGCCGCTGGTGATGATATGCATTTCCAAAAGGCCGACGGCGCGCAGCGTATCTTTGGCTTCGCATAGGTCGATGAGCTGCCAGTGGTCGCGGTCGGACTGGGCCTGGATCTCGGTGAGCGTCACCATCATGCGCGTGTAGCGTTCCAGCTGCTGATAGATGCGCCCGACCAGTTCGATCGTCGCCTTGCGGCCGGACGGCGCGTAGAGCGCGGCGTGGAAGTTCCAGTTGAGCTGGTTCGAATACTCGCCGGTCTTGCCCTGCTCCTGGTGCTGCTTTGCACGCTCCCGGGCCAGCGCGAGGTCGGCCTCCGTCATCCTTGGAATGGCGAGGGCCAGTAGCCATGTTTCGATCCGGGCCCGCAATTCGTAGAGCTCGAGGATCTCGTCCAGGGAAATGGAGGTGACGACGGCGCCCTTGTGGGAAACCAGCGTGACGAAGCCTTCCGAATGAAGCTGATGCAGCGCCTCTCGCACCGGAATTCGGCTGACGCCGAACTCGGTGGCCAGATGCTCCTGCCGCAGCTGAAAGTTGGCCTCGTATTCGCCGATCAAGATCTTCTGCCTGATGGCATCGGCGACCTGGGTCGAGATGGTTTTCTTCTGTACGAGCATGAATCAGCCTGAGGCGGCCGCCGTGTTTGTTGACTGGCGCCGTTTTGATTGAAGAAGTGGACGCATAGCACCGTTGTCACTGCGATGCCATGTCGCCCGTTTCGCTTCAGTAGACATGTTCCTCGATAGGTTGATTGCCCGCGATCCGTTCGTAGCGGAAGGCCGACAGGTCGACAGAGCGGTACTCGCCATAGGCAATGAGATCACTGACGCCCGACCCGGTCGCCGCTGCATGCATCATGCCGTGGCCGCTGAAGCCGGTGGCCAGGACAAAGTTCGAAACCTCGGGATGCCGGCCGATGATACCGCTGTGGTCGAAGGTGTTGTATTCGTAGAGCCCCGCCCAGGCGCGCAACATGCGCAATTGCTCAAACCCGGGCACACGATGGGCGAGCGCCGGCCAGATCAACTCGTCGAACAGGTCGTAATCCACATCCAGGCCAAAATCGTCCGGCTCGTTCTCGCGCACCGGCGGAATACCGCACAGGAAGAGCTGGCCTTCCGGCCGCAGCCAGAAGCCGCTCGTGTCGAAGACGAAGGGGCAGTTTTCGATCGTTGCCGGCGTTTCGAAGACGAAGACGCAGCGCTTGCTCGGGACAACCGGCAGTTCGGCGCCGGCCATCCTGGCGATGCCCGCGCTCCACGGTCCGGCCGCGTTGATCACCGTGCCGGCGGCAAGCCGGTCGCCATTGTCGAGCACCACTTCGCCGACCTTTTGGGGAGACGCCATGGTCAGTCCGGTCACCGTCGCGGCAAGATAGTCCACGCCCTGCGTGCGCGCCTTGCGGCGAAAGGCCTGCATCAGGCCGGGGCCGTCGAACCAGCCTTCGCTGCCAAGGCCGAGCGAGCCAAGGGCGAGATCGTCCGTGTTGAGCCACGGGAAGCGTCGTGCCAGATCGACCTGCTCGATCAGTTCGGCGTCGACGCCCATGCCGCGCTGAACGCGGTTCTTGGCACGCTGCGCGTCTGCCCGCTCGGGTGTCGCCAGCACGAGGTAACCGGGCTCATGCAGGCCGATGTCGGCCAACTCGTCGCCGATGGCAAGCCGCGTCTTTACCTGGCGCAGGAAGTCGATGCTGAACTTCGACATGGCGATGTTCGGCGCCGTGCCGAACTGCTGGCGGATGGCGCTGGTCGACAAGGAAGACGAGGAGGCCGTGTAGTAGGGGTCCCGCTCGATGACCGCAATACTGCCATCGAAATCCGGATTGGCTGACAGGAAATAGGCGACCGAGCTGCCGACAACGCCGCCGCCGACGATCACCACATCATAGCTTGTGCCCATTCCGATCGTGTTCCCTATCTCGAATATCATCCGTGGCGACGAAGGATTGGATACTTTCCTCTATCGGCCCACCACTAAAACAAGACATAACCCGGTCTTCGATGCAGAAAAAGGGGTTTGACGCGAAAATCAGAATACATTATCCAATTTCCACCAGATATCACCTGCCCGGCAACGTCGCGGCAGCCATGACGAGGATTTCCCGTGGGCCTCATCGCTCCCCGTCTCGACGTCATCAAGCCAAGCCCCAGCATGGCGGTCACCGCGCGTGCAATCGAAATGCGCTCGGCCGGCATCGACGTCATCAGCCTGAGCGCCGGCGAGCCGGATTTTCCAACGCCTCCGCACATCGTCGAGGCGGCCTACGAGGCGATGCGCAGGGGTGAAACGCGCTATACGGCGGTCGACGGCACCGCCGCGCTGAAGAAGGCGGTGGCTGAGAAATTCCGGCGCGAGAACGGCCTCGACTACAAGCCTTCGCAAATCAGCGTCGCGGGTGGCGCAAAGCAGATCATCTACAACGCCCTGCTGGCAACGCTGGCCCCCGGTGACGAGGTGGTCGTCCCCGCGCCCTATTGGGTTTCCTACACCGACATCGTCCTGCTCGGCGAAGGCAAGCCCGTGGTCGTTCCTTGCACGGAGGCGCAGGGCTTCAAACTGACACCGCAAGCCCTGCGAGCCGCGATCACCGGGCGCACCAAATGGCTGCTGCTCAACACGCCTTCCAATCCGACTGGCGCCGTCTACAGCCCCGACGAACTTGCCGGCCTGGCCGGGGTGTTGCTCGATCACCCGCATGTGCACGTTCTGACCGACGACATCTACGAGCATATCCTGTTCGATGGACGTACCTTCCATACCATCGCCGGCGTCGAGCCGAGGCTGAAGGACCGTACGCTGACAGTGAATGGCGTGTCGAAGGCCTATGCCATGACCGGCTGGCGGATCGGCTATGCCGGCGGGCCGGAACCGCTGATCCGCGCCATGGCCACCGTGCAGAGCCAAAGCACGTCGAACCCGTCATCCATCTCGCAGGCCGCGACCATTGCCGCACTGGAAGGTCCCCAGGACTTTCTTCGCCCTCGGGCGCTCGAATTCCAGGCTCGGCGCGACCGCGCTCTGGAGCTGCTGCGCAAGATTCCCGGCCTTACCTGCCAGACGCCCGAGGGCGCCTTCTATCTCTATCCCAATTGCTCGGCCCTGATCGGCCGTCGTCGCCCCGACGGCACTCCCATCGGCAGCGACGATGATTTCTCGCTTTACCTGCTCGATCAGGCGCGGGTCGCGGTGGTGCAGGGCTCTGCCTACGGGCTGTCGCCGCATTTCCGCATTTCCATAGCCACGTCGATGGATCTGATCGAAAAAGCGATCGGGCGAATCGCCAAGGCTGTCGAAGCGCTGCGATAGGGTCGGCGATGGATCTCGACTTCGTCCAGAAGCTGATCGAATTTGTCTCGCGTTCGCCCATTGCCGAACTGGAGATCGAGCGCAATGGCGTTCGCATCCGCATGTCCAGGCAGATGGCGCCGGCGCAATCCGCGTCGCAAGCGCAATCTGCGTCGCAGTCGGGGCCAGCCGCCGTCCCTGCCGTCTTCACAAATCCGGCTTCGACATCTCCGCCCATCGCACGCTATTCGATCCGCGCGCCGCTGACGGGCGTGTTCTACCGCTCCGGCACCGAAGGTGAACCGCCGCTCGCTTCGGTTGGCGATATGGTCGTGGAAGGGCAGAAGGTTGGTGTCCTCGAAGCCATGAAGACGTTCAATGTCGTGGAATCCGATCGCGCTGGGCGGATCGTCCAGATCGCGTTCGACGACCATGCCGCGGTGCAGTCCGGCGATGTGCTGTTCGTTCTCGAAGATTTGGGCTGAGGCGATGTTCGACACCGTCCTTATCGCCAATCGTGGTGAAATCGCGCTGCGCATCCTGCGCGCCTGCCGCGACCTCGGATTGAAGACGGTGGCGGCGCACTCGGAAGCGGATGCGAGCCTTCGACATGTCGCGCTGGCGGACAGGGCGATCTGCATCGGACCGGCGGCCGCGACGGAGAGCTATCTCAACATCGCCGAGATCATCGCGGCCGCGCAACTTACCGGCGCCGGCGCGATCCATCCGGGCTATGGTTTCCTCTCGGAAAACGCCGCCTTCGCCGAGGCTGTTGAGAATGCCGGTCTCATCTTCATCGGGCCGTCCGCGGCGGCGATCCGCACCATGGGCGACAAGGTCTCCGCCAAGCGCACGATGATCGCCGCCGGCGTTCCCTGCGTTGCAGGGTCGGAGGGTGCGCTGCCGCAGGACGAGCAGGCAGTGCGCGCCATTGCCGAGGCCATCGGCTATCCGGTCATCGTCAAGGCAGCGGGCGGCGGCGGCGGGCGCGGCATGCGCATCGTGCGCGAGCAGCACGCCCTGATGGAAGCCGTTTCAATGGCGGTGAAAGAGGCGGACCGGGCCTTCGGCAACCCGCAAGTCTATCTGGAAAAATTCCTCGAGCATCCGCGCCATATCGAGATCCAGATTCTTGCGGACAAGCATGGTAGGGCGGTCTGGCTCGGCGAGCGGGATTGCTCCATGCAGCGCCGCCACCAGAAGATCATCGAGGAGGCGCCGGCGCCCGGCATCGCCCGCGAGGCGATTGCCGAGATCGGCGAGCTGTGTGCCCACGCATGCCTGACCATCGGCTATACAGGCGCGGGCACCTTCGAATTCCTCTACGAGGACGGGCGCTTCTCTTTCATCGAGATGAACACCCGCGTGCAGGTGGAGCATCCCGTCACGGAACTCGTCACCGGCATCGATATCGTGCGCGAGCAGATCCGCATCGCCCGGGGCGAACCCCTGTCGTTCAGCCAGGAAGACATCCGCATCCAGGGCCACGCCGTCGAGTGCCGCATCAACGCTGAAGATCCATACAGCTTTCGCCCGCATCCGGGCCGGGTCGAGCGCTGGACGCCGCCCGGAGGTCCCGGAATCCGCGTCGAATCGCATCTCTACTCCGGCTACACCGTCCCGCCGCACTACGATTCATTGGTGGCCAAGCTGCTGGCGCATGGCGTGACGCGAGCCGAGGCGATCCGGCGCATGAGCGGCGCGCTGGGCGAGATGGAGGCTGTCGGCATCGCCACCAACGCACCGCTGCACGGCATCCTGATGGACGAGCCCGGTTTCGCCGCCGGAGGCTTCGATATCCATCATCTCGAACGTCTCATTGAAGGCGGTCTGCTCGAAGGACGTGGCGGCGATGACGGTTGAGGAGATCGAAAGGCTGGCCGCCTGGTGCGCTAGCGCCGGCATCGGCGAGATCGAAGTGTCGGAGGCCGGGTTTTCGCTGCGCCTGCACATGCAATCCGTTGTTGCCTCGACACCCCTGGCCGAAGCCCCGAAGGCCGAAACGGCCTTCAAGGGCGTGCGCGCGCCCGGCGTCGGCGTGTTCCGTCTCGATCACCCGACGACCGGTCGCCCGATCGCCGAACCTGGCCAGACGGTTCGCAAGGGCGAGACGGTCGGCGTCCTGCAGGTCGGCCAATGCCTGAAGGCAATCGTTGCGCCGGCAGACGGTGTGCTGGGTGCAGCGCTGATCGAGGACGGAGCGGTCGTCGGCTACGGCACGCCGCTCTACGAGCTGGTGTGAAGCAAGGCGATGGTTCGAACCACTGAGGAAAGCGCCATGGCGGCCCAAGGATTGCAGGTCGATATCAATTCCGACATGGGCGAGGGTTTTGGAGCCTACAGGCTCGGCGACGATGCGGCGATCCTCGACATCGTCAGTTCAGCCAATGTGGCCTGCGGCTTTCATGCCGGCGACCCCGAGATCATGGCGGCCACGTTCTCGATGGCGCGCGACAAGGGCGTCGCCGTTGGCGCGCATCCGAGCTTTGCCGATCTGTGGGGATTTGGACGCCGCATCATCCCGCATTCCATGGATGAGATCGAAAGGCTGGTCGCCTACCAGATCGGCGCGGCGCAGGCGCTTTCCGCCTATGCCGGCCACCCGATCCGCTATGTGAAGGCGCATGGCGCGCTGGGCAACCTTACCCAGACCGACCGTGGCGTTGCCGAAGCGGTGACGCGCGCGGTCAAGGCCGTCGATCCCGGCCTGATCTGCCTGTCCATTGCGCTCGGCTTCCAGGACAGGATCGCGCGCGACGCGGGCCTGACGGTCAGGTCCGAAATCTTTGCCGACCGCGCCTATACGGAGGAAGGCTTTCTTGTCTCGCGCAAGCTGGAAGGCGCTGTCATCCACGACGCCGAGAAGGCGGCAGAACGGGTCGTGCGGATGGTCAAGCAAGGCGCCATCGAGACGCTTTCCGGGCAGATGCTGCAGACGCCGATCGATTCGATCTGCGTCCACAGCGACACGCCGGCAGCCGTCGCCATCGCCGCGCGCGTTCGGCGACGGCTGGAGGCGAGCGGCGTCAGGGTCAGAGCGTTCGCGGCCTGAGCACGGCCGCGTCCGTTTCAGAACCAGACGTCGCTGAGGCGATGCCCGCGTGGATAAGGGTCCGTCGGGTCGAGGCCATATTGGCCGATGCTGGTGATCCAGGCTTGTCCGGCGATGGTGACCACGACAGCGTCGCGATCGCCGAGGCGCGTATTGGCGATCACGCGGGAATCGAAATGGGTCCCGATGATCGATCTGTTACGGAACAGCTCGCCCTTGACGATCTGCCCCTTTGCCGACATCACCGCCAGCCGCCCGGTGGTGCCGGTGCCTGTCGGTGAGCGGTCGAGCCTGCCATGCAGGCATACCGTGCCGTTGACGCTTTCCACGCGCCCGTCGACGCGCTCGATCGGACCTTCGAAAATCACGTTGGACACGTCGCGGATCTTCGGGTTCTCCGGATGCACGACCTTGAGCTGTTCGTTGACCGCCTTCTTGATGCGTTGGCCCATCAGCGACATCTGGTGGGCCTCGTCGGGTGTTATGGAAAAGCCGAGTGCGCGCGCATTGACATGGGCGAAAGTCATGCCGCCATAGGAGGTGTCGACGGTGATCGTGCCGAGCCCTTCCACCTCGACATGCGTGTCGAGGTGGAGTGCAAAAGCCGGTACATTGGTGAACTCCACCTGCTTCACCTTGCCGTTCTCGCAGAGACAGCGCACCTCGATCATGCCGGCCGGCGCTTCCATGCGCAGCAATGTCTCAGGCTCCTTCATCGGCACCATCCCCGTCTCCAGCGCCACTGTGGCGACGCAGATGGTGTTTGAGCCGGACATGGGCGGGTATTCCGTGCTTTCAATTATGACGTAGCCGAGATCCGCCGAGGGATCGCAAGGCGGCAGGATGATGTTGCCGTTGACGTAGGGCGCACCGCGCGGCTCGAACAAGAGCAGCCCACGAATGTCGTCCATATGCGCTTCGAGATACTCCTTCTTTTCGAACATGGTCTTGCCCGGAACGTCCTTGACGCCTCCGGTGATCACGTTGCCGACTTCGCCCTCGGCATGGCAGCCGACGACCGTGAATGTTTTCGTCCAGCGCATTTTTCTCCTCCTGTGATTGGTCTTGGCCCTGGCGATACCGATTCAGACCGCGTCGAGCCCCCGTTCGAGAAAACGATCGAGTTGTTCCATTTCCTGGTGCGAGAGGACGATACCGTCGCGCTCCGACGTCTCGCGGGCTAGGAACCGCCTTTGCGAGGGCAGGCGCGCACCCTGGCCCAAGATCGCCTCGAACAGCGCTTCAGCACGGCCCAGCGGATTGCCGGGCCGGCCGGCGGCGAAGGCTTTCGGCGAGAAAGCGATGACCAACTCTCCGTGCGACGGATAAAGCGTCGTGGTGCCAAGCAGCTCGAGCGCCTCGGGGCTGGTCAGGTCGCCGATCATGATCCCGGCGAGCAGTTCGATCATCGTCGCGATGGCCGAGCCCTTGTGCCCGCCGAAGGGAAGCATGGCGCCCGCCAGGGCAGCTTCGGGGTCCGTCGTTGGCCTGCCGTCAGAATCCATGGCCCAGCCTTCCGGCAGCTTCTTGCCTGCCCGGCGGTGGAGCTCGATCTCGCCGCGCGCGGCAACCGAGGTCGCGAAGTCGAAAACGTAGGGAGGCTGCTCTTCTCGCGGCCAGCCAAAGGCAATAGGATTGGTGCCCAGCAATGGTCCGTTGCCACCGGTCGGAGCGACGGTGGCATAGCTCGGGCACATGGCCAGGCCGGTCAGGCCTGCCTGTGTCAAAGCTTCGACCTCCACCCAAAGGGCGGAAAAATGCACCGCATCGTTGATCGCGAGTGCGGCAATGCCGCACGACCGTGCCCGCTCGATCAGCACCGGCAGACCCAATTCGAAGGCTGGGTTGGCGAAACCATGCTTCGCATCCACTTTGACGAGGGCGGGAGCGTCTTGCGGCAACAACTCGGGCAGCGCGTGCGGTTTTACCTTCCCGGCCTTGATTGTCCGTAGGGCGCCCTCGATCCGGTAGATGCCATGCGACTTGCAGGCATCGCGTTCCGCGGCGACGATGACCCTTGTAATGGCGCTGGCCTGAATGGGGTTCAGTCCGGCCTTGCGGAAAATTGCATCGACGCGCTCATGCAGGGCATCGGTGGTGATCGTGGTGTTGGTCATTTCTGGCCTTCGGGTTTGGCTGCGCGCTAACGCTGCCTTTAAAAATCCAGACCACCGGCAAAGGCTCTTAGATCCTGTGCAAGCAAAGCGGGCTGCTCGAGGGCTGCGAAATGACCACCGCGCGGCATCGCTGTCCACTGGCGGATGTCCTTGAACACGCGCTCGACCCAACTCCTTGGCGGCATCGGCAGCTCTTTGGGGAACAAAGCCACTGCAAGCGGGACGTTGATCGCCGTGCCGGGCGCGAATGCAAGCGGACGGGCGCGCGTTTCCCAATAGAGCCGCATCGACGAAGCGACGGTCCGGGTGAACCAGTAGAGCGAGATGTTGGCGAGCATGTCGTCGCGCGAAAAAGCGGCGTTGGCCAGATCGCCATCGCAATCGCTCCAGTCGCGGAACTTCTCGATCATCCAGGCCGCCAGTCCGACAGGCGAATCCGTCAGCCCGTAGGCAAGCGTTTGCGGGCGCGTCGCTTGAATATGAGCATAGGCGCCATGAAGATCCGCCCATCCGGCTTTCCGTTCCAGGAAGGCGCGCTCTTCCGACGTCAAGTCACCGTCCGGGCTTGCATCGTGAGGCGGTGAGAATGAGCCGGGGATGAAATTCAGATGCACACCAGCGAGACTGCCTGGATGCGCGTGCGCCAGACAGGTCGACACGCCGGCGCCCAGATCGCCACCTTGCGCGAGATATCGTTTGTAGCCGAGACGGCTCATCAACTCGGCCCAAAGGTCGGCGACGGTGAACAGGTTGAGGCCAGGCCTGGTCGGCCGGCTTGAAAAGCCATAGCCGGGAATCGACGGGGCCACGACGTTGAAGGCATCTTCCTGCTTTCCGCCATGCGAAAGCGGGTCTGTCAGAAGCGGGATCAGCCTGTGAAATTCGAAGACGCTGCCTGGCCAGCCATGGGTGAGTATGACCGTTCTGTTGGTCGCCACAGCGGCGCGCGCATGGATGAAATGGATGGTTTCGCCGCCGATATCCGTCTGGTAGTGCGGATGGATGTTCCAGGCGGCTTCCTGCTTGCGCCAGTCGAAGCCGGTGCGCCAGTGCTGCATTAGTCGGCGCAGTTGCTCGTGCTCCGTTCCCTGCGCCCAGCCTATTGACTCCAACTGGTCCGGCTCGCGCCAGGTCGAGATGCGCTTCTTCAAATCGTCGATTTCAGACTGGGCAATCTCGATGGTGAAGGGGCGAATTTTCATAGAGTCCTCTGCTCGCCGGCCATAAGGTTTCGGGCGGCGATAAAGTCGTGACTTTGCTGCCGGTTCGCGCGAAGCGCTTCCGTCGACGCTTCTATCGAGACCGCTGAGAAACGCAGGCGCGCGCCGACCGGCGCTTGCGCCAGCCGCCAGAGGTCGGCTTCGATCACCGTAGCGATCTTCGGATAGCCGCCGCAAGTGTTGGCATCGGCAAGTTGGATGATCGGTTGGCCGGACGGCGGCACCTGGACTGTGCCTGGTACGATGCCGTGCGAGAGCAATTCGAGCGGTGAGAGGAGCGAAAGCGTCTCTCCAGCAATGCGATATCCCATGCGGTTGGCGTCGTTGGTGATGCGCCATTCGCTGCCGGCGAAGGCCGCCTGGGCCTCCGGCGTGAAGGCGTCGAACTCGGCGGCCGGCAGAACCCGCAATTCGATTGCCGAGGCCAAGGCGTCCGCCGCGCCTCGTCGCTCCTCCAGCGCTGCGCCGACGCCGCCCGCGGGAAGGCGGCATTGCGCAGGTTTGAGCGCAAGCCGGTCACCGCGCGACAGGCCGCGTCCAGCGAACCCGCCGAAACCGCCTTTCACATCCGTCGCGCGCGACCCCATGACGGGCGGCAGATCGATCCCGCCGGCAAAGGCGATGTAGGAACGAGCACCGGCGCGCGGCGCCTCGAGGACAAGGGTCTCGCCTGCGCGGATCGTCATGGCCCACCAGGGCGGGCAGGGCCGGTCGCCGATGCTGACGGCGCAATCAGCGCCGGTGATGGCGACGGCGGTGTCGATATGCGCGCGCAGCCGGAACGGATGAAGCGCGACCTCGATCCCGGCAGCCGAAGGATTATTGCCCAGCATGAGATTGGCGATCGCCAGTGCCTGCTTGTCCATGGCGCCGCCGTGGCTGACCCCCAGCGCCAGATGACCGGGCCGGCCGAGATCCTGGACCGTGTTCGGCAGGCCGGTGGTGAGGATCTCGATCATGCCTCGATCCCTGCAATTGCGAAGCGAATCTTGTCTCCGGGCCTGAGCAGCACGGGCAATTCCGCTTCGGCCTTGAAGAGCTTCACGTCGGTATGGCCGATGATGTGCCAGCCGGACGGCGCGGTCATCGGCATGATACCCGCCTGCGCGCCACCAATGATGACGGCGCCCTCAGCGACTTTGAGGCGAGGCGTGCTGCGCCTTGCCCAGGCAAGCAGCGGGTCGAGACCGGACAGATAGGGAAAACCCGGCATGGCGCCGATGGCGGCGACGGTGTAGCGGGCCGCTGCGTGGCGCCTGACGGTCTCGTCGACAGACAGGCCGCAATGCGCGGCCCAGCCGGTGAGATCCTCGCCGCGCGCGCCGCCGTAGTGAACGGGTATCGTATGATGCGTGCCGGTCACCGGGTGGGCATCGGTGGCGGACCAGAGCGACATCAGTTGATCTCCGACGCTGTGGGCGTCTGTGGCGAGCGGGTCAAACACCACCAGCAGGTTGTTCATGCCGGGAACGGCCTCGCGCACCCCTTCGAGGCTCAGCGCGGCATTCGCTACCGCCCAGACCAGTTCCTGGGTGGCATCGTTGAAAGCCCCCTGCATTCCATCGAGCAGCAGCGCGCCCGATCCCGCAAGACTGATGTGGGGCGAACCGACAACCATGAGCGGTCAGTCCTTCACCGGCACCGTATAATTCAGGATCAGACGGCCGCCGTCCGGATAGATGGTCTGGCCGACAATGTAGGAAGCGTCGTCGCTGGCCAGGAAGGAAGCGACGCTGGCAATCTCCGATGGCTCGCCACAGCGGCCGCTCGGCGTGCGCGACAGGATAGTCTTGCGCTGCGCTTCGCTGGCCATGACCGAGCTCTTGACCATGTCGGTCAGGATGGTGCCGGGGCCGATGGCATTGACGCGGATATTGTGCGGGATCAGTCCGACAGCCATCACCGCCGTCAATTGCTTGATGCCGCCCTTCGACACGGCATAGGCGACGGAATTGGGAATGGCCAGAATGGCATTGATCGATGACATGTTGATAATCGAGCCGCCGCGTCCCTGCGCGATCATGGCTCGTGCCGCGGCCTGTCCGAGCAGGAAGGGCGCCTTCAGATTGACCCGCTGAACCAGGTCGAAGGCTTCCTCGGGGAAGTCGACGAAATCGTCCAGATGGATGATGCCGGCATTGTTGATGAGGACGTCGACGCCGCCGAATCGCTCCGTGGCCTTGGCAACAATATCGGCTGCCATTTCCTGCGTGCATTCGGAGAGATCCGCCGATAGCCAGGCGGCACGCTCGCCAAGACGTTCGGCATGCTCGCGCCCGCGATCGGCCTGTATGTCGACAAGCACCACCTTGGCGCCATCGGCATGAAAGCGCTCGGCGCAGGCAAGGCCCAGGCCTCGTGCCGCCCCGGTGACGATCACGACTTTTCCTGCGTGCTTCACAAACCAATCCCTTCTCACAATTACGCATCTATGGATATGTTATCCAATCTATCTTGAACTTCGACGCCATTGCAAGCCCCGGATAAGTGGATCTGTTGGGTCGGTTCTGCAGCCGTTTGCCGTTCCTAAGCCACTTTTGGCTTTTTTCTGCCAACCATCTTAAGCCGGTTGACTCCACTGAATTAATTGTGATTGGATACTATATTCATAAAGTGACGACGGCGAGGAGTGTAGGCGATGGCGGATGGATCTCAGGAAAGCGAACTGATCGACGCGTTCCGCGCCCTTGCGACGCCGTTGATCAGCGACAATCTCGCTCGTGTCCCCGGGGCTGTCGGGTTGCGGCCGTTTCATCGGGTCAGCGGCGTCATGGCGGGGAGGGCGCTGACGGTCAGGACCCGCCCCGGCGACAACCAGTTCATCCATCGTGCGCTCGATCTGCTGCAGCCCGGCGACGTCATTGTCGTGGACGGCGGTGGCTATGAGGGGCGCGCGCTGGTCGGCGAAATCATGACAAGTGTCGCGGCTTCGCGTGGCGCCGCAGGCATTGTCATCGACGGCGCCATTCGCGATGCCGGTGCCATCGGCCGCAATCCGTTCCCATGTTTCGCGCGGTCGGCCATCCATCTCGGACCTTACAAGGATGGTCCGGGAGCCATAAATGTTCCCGTCTGCATAGGCGGCATGGTCGTCGGTCCTGGCGACATCGTCGTCGGCGACGAGGATGGCGTCGTGGCATTTCCAATCGACGGTGCCGCGGCCTTGCTGGCGGCCGTCCGGTCGCAGGAAGCCCGCGAGGCCGAGATCATGCAGAGCATCCAGGAGAACCGTTATCAGGGAGCCTATGCCCGGGCTTCAAGCGGCAGTCACTGATCTGCCGGGTCAGTCCTTGCCGGTGACAATCGTGTGGCCGGCCGGCGATCCTGCTCAACATAACCGCTCCGCAGCTAACCGGGGGCGAAACAATGCATTTCGGGCACGCCGCCTGGATGCACCAACAGGGGAAAATGGAGAGAATTGATGGTTGTTTCCTTCAAGAGGCTAGCTTGCGCCACCGCCCTTGCCGGGCTGGCTCTGACCACGATGGCCGCGGCTGCCGACGTCAAGATCGGCATCGTGGCCCCCATGACCGGCCAACTGGCCAGTGAAGGGCAGGATATGGAGAACGCCGTGAAGATGGCGATCGATGCCGTCAACGCGAAGGGCGGCGTAAACGGCGACAAGATCACTACCACCACCGCCGACGACGCCTGCGATCCGCAACAGGCGGTGACCGCAGGCAGCAAGCTTGTCTCGGAAGGCGTGACCGCCATCGTCGGCGGCTACTGCTCGGGCGCCGTCTTGCCGACATTGAAGATCTATGGTGACGCCGGCATTCCGTTCGTCATCATCGGAGCGAACTCGACCAAGCTGGTCGCCGCCAATCAGGGCAATGCCTTCCTCGCCAATTCGACCGGCGACATGCAGGCGACGACAGCCGTCGAACTCTTCAAGAAGAACGGCTACAAGAAGTTCGCGTTCGTGGACGAAGGCGATGCCTATTCGTCCGACCTGGCCAAGTTGACCGCCGAAGCTTTCAAGAGCGCTGGCGGCGAAATTGCCGCCAAGGAGACCACCACGGCCGGCGAGCAGGACTATTCGGCGGTCGTCACCAAGATCAAGTCGAGCGGCGCCGATGCTGTCTTCTGGACCGCCTACCATGCCGGTGGCGCTCTGCTCACCAAGCAACTCCGGCAGGCCGGGTTCCAGGGCGGCATCGTGCTGGGCGACGGCAACAATTCACCGGAATATCTGGAGATCGCCGGGTCGGCCGGTGAGGGCGTGTACCTGTTGTCTCCGCCGACTGTCGACCTCTTGTCCGGCGCCGCCGACTTCAAGGCCAAGTACAAGGAAACCTATGGCCGCGACGCCGGCGCCTATGCGGCGCTCTCCCACGATGTGGGCGACCTGATCGTCGATGCGATCACGCGGGCCAAGTCGGCGGATCAGAAAGCGATCATCGAGGCGCTCAAGGCGAGCGATTTCAAGGGCCTCGCCGGTGAAATCAAGTTCACCGACAAGAACACGCTCCAGACCTCGAACTTCCGCCCGGTGATTGCAAAGGGCGGCAAGTGGGTGGCTGTCGAATAAAGGCCAACCGGATTGATGCCGAGGCAGGCCTTGTGGCGGCCTCGGCGTCACCGCCGATTGTCTGGTGCGCCGACGCTGCGCCCAGACAAGACTTTTCAATTCTGCCCTGGAGCATCAATGACGCTCGACCTGCTTATTCAGCAACTGGTGAACGGTCTTATCGTCGGCTCGTTCTATGCCCTGATCGCGCTTGGCTACAGCATGGTCTTCGGCGTCATCAAGCTCCTGAATTTCGCCCATGGCGACATCTACATGAACGGCGCCTTCGTCGGCCTCATCGTCTTCTCCTTTGTCGGCATATGGGTCGGCAATGGCTGGCTGGGCGTGGTCTGCGCCCTGCTTGTGTCGATGCTGGCTGTCGGCTTGCTCGGCGTCATCATCGAACGCTTCGCCTATCGGCCGATGCGCAACGCGCCGCGCCTCTCCATCCTCATCACGGCGCTCGGTGCCTCGATGGTGTTGAACGGCACGGCACTCGCCCTGACCGGCGGGCGGCATTACGCCTTCAACACCGACCTCGGTTTTGCCGGTGTCGACATTTCCACCGTTCATATCACCTACACGCAGATGGTTCTGGTGGCCGCCTCCATTGCTCTTATGGCAGGCATGCAGGCCTTTGTCTCACGCACCATGTACGGCAAGGCGATGCGCGCCGTGTCCATCGACATGGGGGCGAGCCGCCTGATGGGCATCGATGTCGACCGGGTGATCGCCTTGACCTTTTTCATGGGCTCGGCGCTCGCTGCCGGCGGTGGGGTCATGGCCGGCGCCTATTATGGCAGTGTCCATTTCTTCATGGGCTTCATCATGGGGCTCAAGGCCTTCACCGCCGCTGTCATCGGCGGGATCGGCAGCGTGCCGGGCGCCATGCTCGGCGGCTTGCTGCTCGGCCTGCTCGAGGCTTTCGGTTCGTCCTTGCCCTTCGTCGGATCGGAGTGGCGTGACGTCTTCGTTTTCGGGACCCTGATCCTGTTCCTTGTGTTCAAGCCGACCGGCCTTCTTGGACGCTCTGTCGTGGAGCGGGTGTGATGATCGACGAAGTGAGAACCATGCCGGCAGCCGTGCAACCGCAATTGATGCGCTGGTCCGTCGTGCTGCCCGGCCTGGCGGCACTCGCCGTCGCGCTGGTGTTGCCGCAATTCGCCAACGGCTATGTGACGGAGGTGGCAACCACGGCGCTGCTCTATGTCGTTCTGTGCCTCGGCCTCAACATTGTCGTCGGCTATGCAGGCCTGCTCGACCTCGGCTACGCCGCCTTCTTCGCAGTCGGCGCGTACACGTCAGGCATCCTGACCGCCGAATTCGGGTTCAATTTCTGGCTCACCATCCCGGTCGCCATGGCGGCAGCCTGCGTGGCTGGCATCATCATCGGGGCTCCGACATTGAGATTGCGCAGCGACTATCTGGCGATCGTGACGCTGGGCTTCGGCGAAATCGTGCGCATCATCGCCCGCAACCTCGACATCACCGGTGGCGCGAGCGGACTCATCGGCATCGAGCGCCCGGAGATATTCGGCTTCAGGTTGATGCAGGTGCAGCACTTCTACTATGCGTTCCTGGTGCTTGCGCTGCTCACCGCCTTCGTCTGTCTGAGCGTCGAGCGATCGCGAATGGGACGAGCCTGGTTCTACGTTCGCTACGATGAGGACGCCGCCGCTGGCATCGGCATCAACCGTGTCACGGCCAAGCTGCAAGCCTATATGATGGGCGCCGTGATCGCTTCCGTGGCCGGATGCCTCTACGCAGCCAAGATGACGGCCATCTCGCCGGAGAGTTTCACCTTCAACCAATCGCTGCTCATCCTTCTCGGCGTCGTCCTGGGCGGCATGGGCCGCATTCCCGGCGTCGTCCTTGGTGCTGTTCTCGTGGCCCTGCTTCCGGAGGTGCTGCGCGGCGCGGGGACCTATCGTCCCCTGGTGACTGCGGTTGCGCTGCTGGCAATCATGCTCTTCAGGCCGAACGGGCTGTGGCCGGACAAGCGAGTTTGACCATGGCGCTGCTGGAAGTCCGCGATCTGCGCCTCAGTTTCGGAGGACTGAAAGTCCTTCACGACATTTCGTTCTCAGTTGAGAAAGGCGCCATCAACAGTCTTATCGGGCCGAACGGGGCCGGCAAGACATCACTCTTCAATTGCCTGACCGGCTTCTACAAGCCGAAGGGCGGCTCGATCAGTCTGGGCGGCCGGCCAATCACCGGCTTGCCGCCGCATCGCATCACCGCGCTCGGCCTCGCCCGCACATTCCAGAACATCCGGCTGTTCAAGGAAATGACCGTTCTGGAAAACGCCATGTCCGGCCAGCATTGCCGCAGCCGCCACGGCATCATGTCGGCGATCCTGCACTTGCCGGCACAGCGGCGCGAGGAGGAGACGATCCGCGCGGCTGGCATGCGCTGGCTCGATTTTGTCGGTATCGAGCAGCATGCGCATCGCCGCGCCGGCGGTCTCTCTTATGGCGATCAACGGCGGCTCGAACTCGCAAGAGCCCTGGCGTCGGCACCCGAACTCATCCTGCTGGACGAGCCTGCCGCCGGCCTGAACGAGCGCGAGAAGCTGGACCTTGTGCACCTGATCCGCCGCATCCGCGACGAAACCGGCGTCACGGTCCTGCTGATCGAGCATGATATGGGCCTGGTCATGCAGGTGTCGGAGAAGATCGTGGTGTTCGACTATGGGCAGAAGATCGCCGACGGACCGCCGGAGGCCGTGCGAACAGACCCCAGGGTCATCGAAGCCTATCTCGGTACGGAGGAATGATGGACGCCGAAATCGTTCTTTCCGCGGACCGCATCGTCGCGCGCTATGACGGCATCGAAGCCCTTCATGGTGTCAGCCTTTCGGTCAAACGCGGCCAGATCGTCGCCCTGCTTGGCGCGAATGGTGCGGGCAAGAGCACCACGCTGCGCACGCTGTCCGGCCTCGTTGCCGCATCCTCCGGATGTGTCCGCTTCCTGGGCGAGGATATAACCAAAGTCCCTGCCCATCGCCTGCCGCATCGCGGGCTCGTCCACGTTCCGGAGGGAAGGCGTATTTTCGGCGACATGACGATCAAGGAGAACCTTGACCTGGGCTCTTTCACGCTTGCCGACGACGCCGAGCGCCGCCGGCGGCTGGATCATGTTTTCGAGCTCTTCCCCATCCTGGCGCGCAGACAGAATGGCGATGCAAGGAACCTCTCGGGAGGCGAGCAACAGATGCTGGCGATCGGCAGGGCCCTCATGGCCGCGCCCAAGGTGCTGTTGCTCGACGAGCCTTCCATGGGTCTGGCGCCGCAACTGATCAAGGAAGTCATGAACATCGTGCAGCGCCTCAATCGTGAAGGCGTGACCATCCTGCTTGTGGAGCAGAATAGCAAAGTCGCCTTGAAATTCGCCGACTATGGCTATGTCCTCAAGGCTGGGCGCGTTGTGCTTGAGGGACCAGGCAGTGATCTTGCGAGCAACGAAGCGGTCATCAGCGCCTATTTAGGTGGCGTCGCTGCTTAGCTGGCAAAGCTGCCAACTCCCGGATTTTTACAAAATGAGGCCGCCACTCCAGTCCAGCCCCTAACGTATTGATTTGTGCAGGAAGCACTGACCCTCAGAGACATAATCATTATTTGTCAACAGGTTACGAAGCCGTTCGCTCAAATCGATTCAGGAAGCTGGTCCAGCCATTTCGCTGGCCGAATTTATCTCAAGCCGAATGGCGGCTTTGCGCCTCAAGTCGGTCGTTAAGACCAGCTTCGCCGTTTCCCGAAAGCCGACATCATCGGACTACGCTGGCTTAAGATGACTTTGCCTCTAGACGGATGGCGGCGACAGGATGAAAAGCGCTTGCGCCTGCTTGGTGGCGGAACTGTTGCGGAAGGTGTGGAGGCGTCTTGGGTCGAAGGTCATGGCGTCGCCTTCGAGCAGGACGACCTCAATTGATGACGCAGGCTGAGCGTAAAGGAATGGATCGCGGCCTGTGAGAGCAAGACGAGCGTCGAGTTCCAGGAACATCCGTCGTTGATTTGCGTTTGCTCTCCGAGGTTAGACGTTTTCAAACCGAAGGAGAACGGTGTCATGGACTGGAACCGCGTGGAAGGAAACTGGAAACAGGTGAAAGGCAAGGTCAAGGAGCAGTGGGGTAAACTCACGGATGACGACCTTGACCGCATCGCCGGCAAGCGCGATCAACTCGAAGGCAAGATCCAGGAGCGTTACGGCCTCGAAAAGGACCGTGTGCGGCGCGATATCGATGACTGGTACGGTCGGCAGGGCTGGTAAGCACGTGAGCCCCGGGCCGCGGCCAATTCCAAGACGCGGCCCAACAGTCCGGCAGGTCCGGCTCATGCAGATGCCGAGCCTTATCGTCAGTTGAATTTGGCAGCAAGGATTTCGTACTGTGTCAGAAGATATCTCTCGCAAGCAAGAGCAACGGGGGACAAGAAGGATCGTCATGTGGGCGATCGCAGTTACTGCTGTGATTTTCCTTGTTCTGCTGGCTACATTCGTGTTCGGCCCGCTGGTATGATTTTCATCGCCGATGATTGAGTTGTTTCCAGCGAGATCCGGGGATGATCGGGCGTTTGAGGGCGCTTGCAGCGGCCACCGGGCCGCGTCTTGCGACTGCGGCAGCAGGCGCGGATGAGCCGACAACCCGTCAGGTTGATGCCATCCGCGCTGCCCTGGGTGGCAGGCGTATCCGCGGCAATCGCCATTGTTCCGGTAGTTTGCGCCGTCAACTTGGTCCGCGGCGACAATCTCCGGGAAACCACCATTGCACAGGCCATCGGTGGCGACCCTGACCGGGCCGTCCCGGCAATGATACCGCAACGGCTGTGGCGGATGTCACGAAATCCCGGGAGTGCCCGGCGCCCGTGGCACCGTCGGTCCGTCCCTGCAAGGCGTCGTCGAAAGAGGATATACCGGGCCGTCGCGAGCCACCCCGGATGCGATGATGCGCTGGATCAGCAGGGCGCGGGACGTTGACCCGAAGACGGCCATGCCCAATACAAATCTGTCGCCTCAAGAGGCGCGCGACATTACCGCCTATCTCTATGCGCGAACATGAGGCGCGCTGAAGTCGCCCCACGGCGCAGGCGTCTTGCCAGCAAAAGCAGCAGGCCAAGCATCAACACGGCGGCGCCCGCTACAAGTGATTGAGCCGCCAGAATCATGATCGCCTTGCTGGTTGTCGTTCCTGCCCGCATCTGGCGTACATCGGCCGCGGTGACGCTGAGGTCGGGATTTCCGAACCGCGCGGTGACGTAATTTGCAAGAGCTGCCACCTGGCCATCGTCCAGCCAGCCGCCGAAGGCCGCCATCGATTGACGCCCGGCCACGTCACCAGCTTTGACGCCTTCAAGGATGGTCATGACGACATCCTCGGGCGTGGCCGCGCCGGGGGTGCTGTTGCGGGTCAAGGACGGATAGGATCCGTCTGATGATCCGCCTCCGTTCGCCCCATGGCACGTCGAACAGAGCGATCGATAGAGATCATCGCCGGTTGCGGTTCCGCTGCCTTGCGTCATCCCTTCGGTTCCAGCATCGCCGTCGGCCGCGGCCGCGTTACCCCATGAGAAACGCGGCTGCTTCTCGTCTCCCGGTTGGGCGGGCACGTCCCTGAGATAGGCGACAATAGCCTGGATGTCGTCGTCGGAAAGATGCTGCAGGCTGTTCATGACCGTTTCCGCCATCGGCCCGCCCGCGTAGGCCTTCCCGGGCACGGCGCCGGTTTTGAGGAATCGAGACAGCTCTTCGTTGCTCCAGCCGCCGACGCCTGCGATCTTGTCGCTGGTGATGTTGAAGGCGTGCCAGATGCCGGCGGTGCCGCCGGCAAGCTTGTGGTCTTCATCCATGCCGAACGTCGCATTCCTTGGCGTGTGGCAGGCACCGCAGTGGCCGAGCACCTCGACAAGGTAGGCTCCCCTGTTCCATGCGGCGGTCCGGCTCCGATCAGGCGTGAAACTGCCGCTTTGGAGGTTCGCGAGCTTCCACAGCGCAACCGTCCAGCGCTGGTTGAATGGAAAAGGCAGAATGTTTCGCGGCCGCGGCTGGGAAATCGGCGGCTGCGCAAGGAGATAGGCCCGAATCGCAAGCACGTCCTCGCGGCTCATTGCGGCGAAGCTGTCATAGGGCATGGCGGGGTAGAGATCGGCTCCGTCGCGCCTGATACCTTTCTGGACGGCTCGCACGAACTCGTCCGCGGAATAGCGTCCGATGCCCGTTTCGAGATCTGGTGTGATGTTGGTCGAGTATACATCGCCGAAGGGTGTCGGCACGCGATAGCCTCCAGCGAAGGGGCGGCTCGGATTGGACGTGTGGCAGCCGATGCAGTCGGCCGCTCGCGTGAGATATTCACCCCTCTGGATTTCGCTCGCCCGCAGCTCGGTGCAAAGGGGCAACGATGCCAAGACGAGCGCGACCGCCCGGGAGGTGACGGCCGGGAATGGAATGCCCATGGCAGGCCAAAGCGCGCACCGGCGGATGGCCAATCTCCAGGTCTTTGGCGTCGTCACAGTTCGCATCCGCTGAAGATCAGTCCTGCCACCACTTGCACCAGCAAGATGAGCGTGAACAGCGCCCCGATGCCCACCGAAGTCCTGGCAAGGAACGCACGCGTGCGCGCCTTCCGGGGCGGGATCGTACCATGTCCGCGGTCATGAACGGCGTGCCACGACAGGAGCGTGCCTGCCAGGGCGACAGCGGCGCCTATCAATGAGAACAAGGCAGTGGGACGAAAGCCGGCATGGCACTGCCAGGATGCAATGGAGTAATCGAGTTGCAGGGCTATTGCCCATGCAACTGGCCCGCTGACCAGACCTGCCCAGGAAACGCCGGTACGGATCGCCTGCATCTCACATCCTCGGAGCCCAATAAATAACAAGATAGAGCACGACCCATGAGACGACGACGAAGTCCCAGTAGAACGCATTGTCCGAGACGTCGCTGAAGCGGCGGCCCGCCTTGCCTTTTTGCGTGAACATGAGAACCGCCAGGACGATCGTGTCGCCGACATCGGTAAGAAGATGCGTGGTATGCAGTCCAAGCAGGAACCACACGATCGATCCGTAAGCGTTCTGATCCCAGGAAATCCGCAGCGCCGGAAATTCCCAGATGCGAACGATCAGCGGAAGAATCCCGACGACCGACATGACGACCATGCCAAGGCGAACTTTCGCGAGGTCCTGGCGACGCGCCCAAAACTCGATCAGGTGGTTGGGCACGACGCTCGCAACCAGAATGATCAACACTGCCGTGCCCGGCAGCAAATCTGGCGCCGGCGCTCCAATGGGCCAATGCCGGGCCAGCACGGCCAAATAGAAGTAGGTGCCTATCGCCAAGGCAAAGCCTGTTGCCTCGAGAGCAATGAAGGCAAGGGTTCCCCACCACATCGGGCTCGCCGACCCGAAATCATATGTGGGCAGGTGGCTGACGTCGGCGACGGGACGGTGCCTCATTCCTCGTCCTCCGGCTCGCCTTTCGGCCAGAACCAACAGATGAAGCCGATCGAAACCGGGATCGCTCCCCAGACCACCGCCCAGGGCGTGTATATCGAACCGAGAAATGCACCGCCCACCGCAATGGCCGACAGAAGCGGCCAGATCGAGTTGTCAGCCGATGGCACCCTTAGTTGCGGCACCGCATCGGCGACCGTGCCGGCGAGCACCTCGCGTGCGTCGACACGCAGACCCTCGACCACGGGAAGCGTATCGGGCTCGGCCCAAAGCGGTTCGCGGTGAGTTATCACGGGCAGCCGCGAAAAATCGTAGGAGGGTGGCGGCGACGTCGTCGCCCATTCGAGCGTGCTCGCGCCCCAGGGATTGTCTCCGGCAATGCGGCCGTTGCGAAGGCTGAGCAGGAGGTTCAGGAAGAAAAGCGCAAAGCCAGCGAACACCACCAGTGAAGAGAGGCTGATGAAGAGGTTCATCTCGCCCCAGCCGCTCGCCGGCGGATACGTATAAACGCGGCGCGGCATGCCTTGCAGACCGAGAATATGCATGGGGAAGAAGGTGAGATTGAACCCGAGGAAGACGAGCCAGAAATTCCAGCGGCCGAGCCTCTCGGACAGCATGCGTCCGGTGATCTTGGGAAACCAGTAGTAAACGGCGCCGAGCAGGGGGAAGACGGCGCCCCCGACCAGCACATAGTGGAAATGGGCAACCACGAAATAGGTGTCGTGTACCTGCAGGTCGAGCGGCACCGAGGCGACCATGACCCCGGTCAGGCCGCCGATCACAAAGGTGAAGATGAAGCCGAGCACGAAAAGCATGGGCGTGGCGAAGATCGGCCGGCCGCCCCAGATCGTCGCAATCCAGCAGAAGATCTGAATGCCGCTCGGAATGGCGATCATCATCGAGGAAGCGGTAAAGAAGCTTTCGCCGAGCTGCGGCAGGCCGGTAGCGAACATGTGGTGCACCCACAGGCCGAAGGAAAGAAAACCGATCGCGATCAACGACAGGACGATCCCGAGATAGCCAAAGATCGGGCGGCGAACGAAGGTCGGCAGGATCGCGGAGACGAAGCCGGTCGCCGGAATGAAGATGATGTAGACCTCGGGATGGCCGAAGAACCAGAATAGATGCTGCCACAGCAGTGCATCGCCGCCTGCAGCGGGATCGAAGAATTTCGTGCCGACCAGGCGGTCCAGGATCAGCATTGTGCTCGAGACCATCACGGCCGGCATGGCGAACAGGATGACGAAAGCCGTGACGAGGACGGACCAGACATAGAGCGGGATGCGGTCAAGCGACATGCCGGGAGCACGTTGTTTGAACACTGTCGCGATGATCTCGACCGCTACCGCGAGCGCGGACACTTCAGTGTAGGTCACCATCTGCGCCCAAAAATCGGGGCGCTTGCCGATGCCATATTCGGGTCCGGCGAGCGGTACGTAGGAAAACCAGCCGGCATCCGCACCGGTTTCGAAGGCGAAGGCGATCCAGATCATCAGCCCGCCGGAAAGATAGACCCAGTAGCTGAATGCATTGAGCCGCGGAAAGGCGACATTGCGAGTGCCGATCATCAGCGGCACCAGGTAAATGGCGAAAGCTTCCATCACCGGCACGGCGAACAGAAACATCATCGTCGTGCCATGCATGGTGAACAGCTGGTTGTAGAGATCGGGGCCGATGTGGCCGGCCTCCGGCTGGGCAAGCTGGAAACGCATGGCGAGCGCTGATAGACCCGCAAGGGCGAGAAACAGGAAAGCCGTCACGATATAGCGCCGTCCGATCAGCTTGTGATCGACCGTGACCAGCCAGCCGTAGAAGCCTTTCGGCGTTCGCCAGGCATGCGCCAGAAAGGCGCGCAGTCTCACCTCTTCGAGGCCGGTGTCACGGATGCCTTTCAGGCCCTCCTGGGTATGCTCGGCCGGCTTTCCCCCAATGCCGCTCATTCGAGGCTTCCGAGATAGGCGACGACCGCGTTGAGATCGTCGGCGCTAAGGGCAATGCGCGGCATCTTGGCGCCGGGCTTTATCGACTGTGGATCGGCAATCCAGGCGGCGAGCGCGCCAGGGGTCATGGCCAGCGTATCTGCGGCCAGTGCACGTCGGCTGGCGAGATGCGTAAGATCAGGACCGACCGTTCCGCTGGCAGGCGTGCCTCTTATCGTATGGCAGAGCGCACAGCCGGTGGAAAGAAATGCCTGTTGGCCGCGGCGTTCTTCCTCGCCGCCAGGGGCGGATGCGACGGCGTTTTGCCTGGATTGCCATGCGTCGAACGCTTCGCGGCTTTCCGCGATGACGGTGATGGCCATATGGGCGTGCTGATAGCCGCAGAATTCGGCACACTGGCCACGATAGATGCCGGGCTTATCGGCGATGAGGGTAAGCTGGCTTGGCCGGCCCGGAATGAGATCGCGCTTACCGGCAAGGTTCGGCACCCAGAAGCTATGAATAACATCGAGCGAATCGAGTTCGACCTTGACCGGTTCGCCAACCGGGACATGGATTTCATTTGCCGTGACGATCGATTGCGAGGGATCATTACCGGCATACCGGACCTCCCACCACCATTGGTGCCCCGTGATCCGCACGGCAAGCGTTTCCGTTCCGCTCAGCGAAGCAATGGATTTGCCGGCGAAAAAACTCGCTATCGTCATCATGACGAGCACCAGAACGGTCAACGCAACGGCGCTGCCGACAGCGCGGGTAAATCGGCGCTCCTGATGTGAATCGATCTCGAGCGGCGAGCGCGTTGTCTCGGAGAGGCGGCGACGCAAAAGCGCTGCCGCCAAGACCAGCATGACAAGCAGCCACGCGGCCGCCGCGACTGCGCTGAAAGACCAGATCAGATCAAGGATTCTCCGGGCGTTCGCACCGTGTGCATGGAGGGCCGATTGCCGATCGCCGCATCCTGCCAATACCAACGTCAACGCTGCGCTGACCCACCTCAAACGCGGTTGCGCAGCCTTTCCCGGAACAATGCCAGTCAGGATTTGCGTTGGACATGTAAAGGCAAGCGACATTTGCGGTCATGTCCGCCTGCGAGAGCGGGCCAACGGACTCATGCACCTCGCCATGAAGGATCCACCATCGTTGCCAAGGCCATAACGCAGCTGGCTGAAAAAGGATGCTTGGCAACACCGCCCGGTGAAAACCGACGTGAAGCGGTGCGGGTTAGACGATGCGCAACTCCTGGGGAGGCTGACGCCGCCGACTGCTCGTTTGAATCCAGAAAGCGACCAGGAGCAGTGCGGCTCCGCCATAGATCAGGCCAGCGGGAATCCACATGATCAAGCCTGCAAGTTGCTGGTCCTCGAGCGGGCTGAGCCCCCACAGATCCGAGCCGACGGCATTAGCCGGATACCACAGCTTTGGCGAGACGACGAGCAAAACCCCGAGCAGCCCGGTGTGGAGCGAGGTGAAGAAGAGATGCATCACCGCATTGCCGCAAGCGTGCTCGCGGCCAGGGCGAGGCAGCAGCACCCACCAGAACAAAAGCCCGGTACCGAGGAAGCTCGCATGCTGGGCATAGTGCAGGAAACCCTGCTGGAGGGCAGCCTCGAACAGCGCCGGGACATGCCAGATCCATATCGCGGCTCCGTGCAGGACGGTCGCGACCACAGGGCGGCTGATGAACGCCCAGATCGCCCGAAGCGTATTTGCATGTCCGGCCGCTCCGAATATCTGGCGCAGCTGTACCGGCAGTGCCCACATCATCGCCGCTGTCGGGCGGGAGGCAACCAGCAGAGGCGCTGCGACCGCCATCAGCAATTCATGCTCGATCATGTGCGCCGCAAACACATGTTCGCCCAACGCATGGATCGGGCTTACAAGGGCGAACGCCAGGACGGCCCAGCCGGCAGCAAACTGGAAGGCCTGCCGTGATCGCAAGCGACGTCCGCGTCCGCTCCGTCGCCACAGTCGGCTGGCGCCCGCTGTATAGAGCGACACGACTGCCAGGAGAGGCAATGTGATGGGAAGCGCCAGTGTCCAACCGGCTTGCGGGGCGCCGTTGCCATAGCAGATCGCGGTCGAAAAGAGCGCGTCGAAGCTCATGATCCGCATCCGTCAGCCGGAAGAGCACCGGAACTCCGGTTCATCTGGAAAGATCCAGATTGAAGCCACTGAGGCGCTGTTCTCACCTCCGTGCCTCTAGGCGTCCATCATCGATTTCGCCGGCTCCCGGGCGATGTTTTCTTCTATGCGTTCGTGTCCCGGTGTCCGCGGCAGGGCCTGGCGGAAGTTCTTGGCGTAATCTGTCGGCATTTTGGGCGGCATCAGCGGCTCATACGCATCTACCAGCGCTTCGATCACGACAGGGCCTTCCGTGGCGAAAGCCTGGTCGAGAACCGTCTCGATCTGATCGGCCTGCTCGATGCGAAAACCCTTTGCGCCCATTGCTTCCGCCGCCATGGCAAAATCGATCGGCTGCAATTCGCAACCGAATTGCGGATTCCCCAGAAACATCATCTGCTCCCAGGCGATCTGATTGAGCATGTTGTTCTTGATCACCAGAACCTTCAGCGGGATCTTGTAGCGCACCGCCGTCGAGAATTCGCCGAGCTGCATGGCAAAGCCGCCATCCCCGACGATGGCGGCAATCGGTCGACCGGGAAACGCTATGCCGGCAGCGATGGCGTAGGCGAGACCGCAAGCCATCGATGCCAGCGATCCGGACACCCCAAATGCCTGGCCGCTGCGAAGATCGACATGGCGGGCGGCCAGTTCCGTGTTCTGACCGGAATCCGTGGCCAGCACCGTGTCGTCGGCCAACCGTTGTCCGAACGCCCGGGCAATCGCCTGTGGCTTCAAGGGTTGCGCCTGCATGTCTTCCGACTGCCGCATCATCTCGCGCCATTTCCTCATGGTCTCCTGGGAACGGTGCAGGAACTCATCGGAGGGCTTCTGCGTCAGACGTTGGTTCAGCGCGCGCAATGTCTCGGCCGCGTCGCCGACAAGGCCGGCCTCGACCGGAAAGCGCAAGCCGATCCGCTGCGCATCGCAGTCGATCTGGACGCCACGGGCCTGCCCGGGCTGCGGGTAGTATTCGATATAGGGAAAGGTCGAACCGACAATCAGCACCGCGTCACAGCTCTCCATCGCCTCTTGCGAAGCCAGGGTTCCAAGAATGCCGATCCCGCCGGTGGTGTAAGGATGGTCGTCCGGCAGCACCGCCTTGCCCAGCAAGGCCTTCGCGACAGGCGCCTGCAACAGGCGCGCCGTGTGTTCGAGTTCGGCGGCCGCGCCGATGGCGCCGCGTCCGGCCAGGATCGCAACCCGCGAAGCGTCATTGAGAATGGCGGCGGCTTTGTCGAGCTCAACCTCCAGCGGTACGCTGTGACCGGCGAACATATCCTGCGGCGTGTGCGCCGGGCGATTGCGCTTGGAGCGCTTCGACGGATCGCTCTCCTGCTCCTGGATGTCGCTGGCAATCGAAAGATGGGCGACGCCCTTGCGCGCCAGCGCGGTTCGGCAGGCAAGGCTGGCGACGTTTTCCATATGCGCGGCGTCGGCGACATGTGCATTGTAAACGGAGACATCGTGGAACACGCGCGTCAGATCGACATCCTGTTGCGTGAACGTCTCGATCAGATCGTGGAACTGCATGCCCGTAATCGCCAGCACCGGAGCCTGGTCGAGCTTGGCGTCATAGAGGCCGGTCAGAAGATGTGTTCCGCCGGGACCGGACGTCGCAAGGCACACGCCCAGCTTTCCTGTCCACTTGGCATACGCACATGCCATGAAGGCAGCCGACTCTTCATGCCGGACCTGAACGAAGGCAATCTTGTCGCGCCGCGTCCGCAACGCTTCCATGACGCCGTTTATGCCGTCTCCCGGCAAGCCGAACACCACCTCCACGTCCCAGGCGACGAGCGTATCGATGAGAATTTCTGCTGCATTTGGCATGTCGGGGTAGCTCCGGTGGATGGTGTCCGAACCGGTGAATCCCGAGTTGGTTCCTTCGTCACAATAAATCGTGACAAGGTTTCTGGAAGCGATCTTCCAGGAGCGGTCTATTCGATCTGCTCAAACGTGCATTGCCGTGGCGCCTTGTCGGGGCGCCAGCGCAGCAGTTTGGTGCCGTGGCGGAACCGATTGCCGGTAACGTGGTCGAAGCGGACCTCCACCACCAGTTCAGGCTGCAAGGGTTCCCATTGTCCGCTGCGCTCCGTGCTCCAGCGGCTCGGGCCGCCGGGCGCCTTGCCGGTGAATCCGGGCCCTGACCGCAGCCCTTCCAGCCGGCGCGTGAGCGCTCCTCTGTCGGTCCTGGCGATGGTCGACGTGAAGCCGACGTGATCGAGCTTGCCGTCGTCATTGTAGAGGCCGAGGAGCAGCGAGCCAACCTCACGACTGTCCGCGAGATAGCGGAAACCGCCGACAACGCAATCGGCGGTGCGCCTCGGCTTTACCTTCACCATCGCACGTTCCCCGCACAGATAATGCTCATCAAGCACTTTGGCCATGATGCCGTCGGTCGATGCATGGCCGGAGCCGTGTAGCCATCGAGCCGCCGTGGCTGCATCATAAGTGCACTTCGACAGGCGAAGATCTGGACTGTTCGAGGAGGTCACGAAGTCCTCGATCGCTCGCCGCCTTTCCACAAGTGGCTTGCCCGTGATGACCTCGCCGCCCGGCCTGGCAAGCATGTCGAAGAGGATCAGACTGGCAGGCGTCTGCGAACTCAGTTTGCGGATTCTGCTTTGTGCCGGGTGAAGGCGCATCTGCAGCGCCGCGAAGGAAAGCTCACCGTCAACCTCAATGACAATCTCGCCGTCGATGACGAAGTGCCCGCACTTGAGGTCACGCAAAATGTCCGTGATTTCTGGAAAATAGCGGCCGAGCGGCTTGCCGGATTTGGCGCGCAGGTCAACGGTGTCGTCGCTCTTGAAAGCCAGGCAGCGAAACCCGTCCCATTTGGGCTCGTACTGCCAGCGGTTTCCATCCCGGGGGATTTCATCGGCAAGCTTGGCCTCCATCGGAGACGTGTCCAGCGGGAGCGGGAAGGCGTTTATTGGTTCATGCACGGGTAGGCCTCCAAAGCCGGTTCAGGAACGGCTCCGGCTTTTTTCAACTTCCAGGACTGGCACCGCGTTCCATCTGACGGTTCATGCCTGGTTCTTCGCGATGGGACTTTTTCATTTGCCGCGGAACCCGGATGACGGCTGGCCGCTTTGATGTCATCGGCAGCGCTAACGGAGATGCCCCATCGATCCCTCATTGTGGATAGCTTTTGTCGGAACCGTCATTCTCATGCAGGTGCCGCCCGGTCCCGACAGCATGCTGGTGATGGCCCGCGGCATCGGACAGGGGCGCGACGTGGCGCTGTTCACGGTGCTCGGCATGACGCTGGGCGCCGGACTTGTGCAGCTTCCGCTGATTGCATTCGGCCTGTCCTCGCTTGTCCACGCCTCGCCCCTGGCGTTCAATCTGCTTCGATGGGCCGGGGCGGCCTACATCGTCTGGCTGGGTGTCCGGCTGCTGCTTTCACCCTCGGCAACCATTCCCACAGGTGACCTCAAGGCCCTGCGGCCGATCGCCGCCGCCCGGGAAGGAATGATCGCCGATCTGAGCAATCCCTGGCCTTTGATGTTCATGGTTGCGTTCCTGCCGCAGTTTGTCGATCCGCACAGGGGCTCCGTCACGTTGCAGCTGGTGCTGCTTGGCGCAACACAGAAGATAACCGGTGTGCTGGTGCTGGGAGCCTATGCCTTGGCATCGGGCGCGGCCGGGGCATGGGTCATGCGGCACCCTCGCGCAAGGCTTTGGCAGCAGCGGCTCGCCGGCTGTCTCATCATCGGCCTCGGCTTACGGATGGTCATCGGCGGCGGTACGAGCCGCTGACTTTGAAGGAATAGCTTTTGTGCCACGTCGCCTGAAGGACAGGCTTCGACACAAGCATTCTCTTCTTTAGAGGACCGAGCATTCGCTTGGAGGTTCGGCTCCGCCGAAATCGCCGTCGCGGGCCGGAACCGTGTCCAGGAACAAAAAGACTGACCAGAGGTTCGAACTCGATCTCGATGCAGCTTGAAACGGCTGCTTCATCGGCATCCGATTGGAATTTTCGTCATGATTTCTTGCGTGGCCCCGGTAAAGACGCGCCTGCAATGAACAAGCCGTCTGACAATGCCGGCCAAAGGGCAAGCGGGCAAAAAAAGGGCGGCGTCGTTCGGGCTCTCGGGCTTGGTCTGATCACCGGCGCGGCCGATGACGACTGCTCGGCCATCGGTACCTACGCGAGCGCCGGAGCGCGGTTCGGGCCTGACCTGCTGTGGACGGCACCTGTCACGCTGCCGATGATGTATGTCGTCGTCTATCTTTCATCCAAGCTTGGCCAGGTTTCGGGTCGCGGGCTTTTCAAGGTCATATCGGACTTCTATCCGCGTTGGCTGCTATGGTCCGTGCTGGTGGGCGTGCTGATTGGCAACACGATCGAGGCAGCCGCAGATCTTGGCGCCATGTCGGCGGCCATCGTGCTGTTCGTTCCTCTGCCTGCTCCCTTGGTCGTCATTGCCGTTGCGGTCGTCATTTTTGCCCTGCAGGTGTTCGGATCGTATAAATTGATCCGAAATGTGTTCCGGTGGCTGGCTCTGGCTCTGCTTGCCTATGTGGTCTCCGCGGTGCTTGCCAAACCGGATGCAGCCTCTGTCCTGCGCGGCACGCTGTTGCCAAAAATCGAATTCAGCCGCGAATACCTGTCCATCCTCGTCGCCATCATCGGGACCACGCTCTCCGCATACCTTTACACGTGGCAGTCCAATCAGGAGGTGGAGGAGGAGATAGCCAAGGGTCGAACGAGCCTCGAAGAGCGCAAAGGCGCCACGGAGAGCGAACTGCGCCGATCCCGCCGCGACATCCTGATCGGCATGACGTTCTCCAATCTGATCATGTATTTCATCATTCTTTCGACAGGTTCGACGCTCTACAAGGCCGGGCAGACGCAGATCGAGACAGCGGCGCAGGCGGCCGAAGCGCTGCGGCCGCTTGCCGGCGACGCTGCCAGCATTCTGTTTGCGGCCGGTGTAATTGGCGTTGGCTTTCTGGCCGTGCCGATCATGACCGCTGGCGCCGCTTTCGATTTCGCTCAGGCGATGGGATGGAAGAATAGCCTGCATGCCAAACCCCGCCAGGCTCCCAAATTCTACATCGTGATTGGGATCATAACGCTGGTGGCGGTGGGCCTCAATTTCTTCGGCTTCAACCCGATGAAGGCCCTGGTCTGGTCGGGCATCGTGCAAGGATTTTCAACGCCACCTCTGCTGCTTCTCATCCTGATCATGACCAACAATCGCAAGATCATGGGCGACAAGGTCAACAGCACAAGCACGAACATCCTGGGCGGCGTGACGACCCTGGCGATTTTTGCGGCGTCGGCGGGACTGGTGGCAAGCTGGTTCCTGTAGCTCGCCGGGCGGGAAGGATGTTCAGGCGCGGTGGAACATCGGCGGTCAATTGTCGTTGAGACGCTTGTGGGAGAAAGGAGGTTGTCCATGTCAAAGTTGCAGGCCGCCACTCCGGATCGTCTAAGACAACTCAGGCTTGAAGCTTCAGCACATTTTGCTCCGTTGATGCTGAACGAAGCCCTGTTGCGCCTTTCCCATGCCTGCGGAGGCGACAGCCTCGACCGCTTCGAGAAAGCCATGGTTGATCAGATCGAGGCGGCAGAGGACGATCGCGCCGATTTCGAAACGATCAAGGAATTCGCGATCGAGCAACTTTACGCCCTGGTCCGGAACGCCAACGATTCGCCAAAGAGGAAACAGCCGCTTGAGAAGATAGACACGCGCAGAACGCCCGGCCGTTCCGAAGAACCACGCACGCTCGAGGACCAACTGCAGGCGGGATTGGAGGATTCCTTTCCGGCGAGCGATCCGCCCTCAGTGGTGTCCACGACCATTTCAGGCGGAGCAAAGAAGCTGGTCGGGACCGACGAGGTCCTGGAAAAGCAGCGGCAAGCGTCCAGCAAGGAAGATCGCTCGTAGATCGGGGTGCGGGCTGGGTTGGCGGCAAACCAAAGCCTTCGGACATGCCAGCGGAAAACAGCTGACGTCATCGCATCAAAGCTTGACAGCCGCCTCCCGCGCCCAGAGCCGCAGCTTCCGGCATGACCGCACAAATGCAGTTACCGAAGCTGCCGAATCCAGCCGCGTCAGCCCCTCATCGGCATCGGGAGCGACGCCTGCTTTGGCCAGGAGCGGCTCGGCCCCCGGGGTGAAGCCGATGAACTTGCAATGCGCAAACGCATCAGACACGAAATCCTTCGCGGCGGCCTCCTTGACCAGTAGCTCGGCGCCCGCCTCGGAGAGGAGCAGCACCACAGCGTCGAACAATACGGACGGGCCCCCGTCGATCATGTGCCTTGCCTCGATGTGGGTGCCGTCGTCGGCTTCGACGCCGCCCACCTTGGGCGCAACCACCTCCATCACCGCGCCTTCCGCTTCGATGGCGGAACGAAGTTCCTCGAACAGCGCGACATCGGCTCCATCGCTGAGCATGACACCGACTTTGCGGCCTTCGAAACTGTCAGGCCCGTTTTGGATGATGCTAAGCGCCGGCGACGGCGGCAAGTCATCGCGCGGCAGAACGGCGGCTTCGGCAGGTTCGGGCATGTCACGGATGCCGAGCTTATCGGCGACCGTGGTCGCCAGCGTTTCATCGATGTTCAACAAATGCGAAACCATGCGCTCGCGGATCGCCGGCGCCTGGACCTTGCTCAGTTCAAATGTCAGCGCCATCGCGATGTGACGCTGCTCCGGTGGTGTCTGGCTGTTGAAGAATTGCCGGGCCTGGCTGTAGTGATCGGCGAAGCTCTCCGCGCGCAGACGTACTTTCTGCCCTTCTTCGGCATCGGCGAAAGAACGGAAGCCACGCTGCGGATCCTCGCGCGGTCCCAGTCCCCATGAGTTCGGCTCATAGTTGGCACGACCGGCCGGGTTGCGCATGGCCATGTGCCCGTCCTGTTGAAAATGGGCGAACGGGCACTTCGGCGCGTTGATCGGCAGATGGGTAAAGTTCGGGCTGCCCAGCCGTTTCAATTGGGTATCGAGATAAGAGAAGTTGCGGCCTTGCAGTAGCGGATCGTTGGAGAAATCGATTCCGGGCGGCACATTCTGCGTCATGAACGCCACCTGCTCGGTCTCGGCGAAGAAATTGTCCGGCATCCGGTCGAGCACCAGCCGACCGACCGGAATTGGTTCGAGGACCTCTTCGGGAATGATCTTCGTTGAATCCAGGATATCGAAGTCGAAACTGTCGGCAAATGCCTGATCGAACAGTTGCACCGTCAACTCCCATTCCGGGAAATTGCCGGCCTGTATGGCCTCCCACAAATCGCGGCGATGGAAGTCGGGATCGGCACCATTGATCTTGACCGCCTCGTTCCAGACCACCGATTGCAGCCCGAGCTTCGGTTTCCAGATGAATTTGACGAAGGTGGATTCGTCCTTCGCGTTGACGAGGCGGAACGTGTGCACACCAAAGCCTTGCATGAAGCGGAAGGAACGCGGGATCGCGCGATCCGACATGATCCACATCACCATGTGCATTGATTCCGGCATCAGGCTGATGAAGTCCCAGAAATTGTCGTGCGCCGTCTGTGCCTGCGGAAAGGCGCGGTCGGGCTCCTGTTTGGCGGCGTGGATCAGATCGGGAAACTTGATGGCGTCCTGGATGAAGAAGACCGGGATGTTGTTGCCGACCAGGTCCCAATTGCCTTCCTTGGTGTAGAGCTTGACCGCAAAGCCGCGCACGTCGCGGGCGAGATCGAATGAGCCCTTGTTGCCGGCAACCGTCGAGAAACGAACGAATGCCGGCGTCTTTTCACCAGCTCGCTGGAAAATGTCGGCACGTGTGTATTTGGCAAGTGACTCGTAGGTCTCGAAATAACCATGCGCGCCATAGCCGCGGGCATGAACGACCCTTTCCGGGATGCGTTCGTGGTCGAAGTGGAAAATCTTCTCGCGAAAGTGAAAGTCTTCGATCAGCGATGGTCCGCGCTCACTGATCCGCAATGTGTTTTGGTCGTCGGAGACAGGCGTTCCGAGCGCCGTCGTAAGGGCAGGCGTGTCGTCCCCCGCGATCTGGTGCAACTCGCCGCCATTTCCGCGCGCGCTATTCTGATCCAGTCCACTTGCCGATTGGCGAGCGGAGGGGCGAGCGGATTTGGCCATGACAGATCCTCGATCGATACCGGAAGGTTGAAGTGGTCAAGCCATCAAACTGCCGGTGAGCAGCTTTGTTCCCGTAAAAAATGGACGCTGGAGACACCGCTGTCGGAGGAGCCGTGGCTGCTGCGGCGATGGTGCGCGCCGATCGGATGACAGATAGCTCAACCTGCGCACAATTTATGAAGAGTTGTCTCCGGCACGAGGAACGAACCAAACTTCCATGCATTTAGCTGGGGCTGCGTTCACACACTCTTTCTTCTGGGAGCTGGACCATTGTCATCCGGAGGCTGCCTTTTGGCCGACCAGGAAACCAATGAAGTTTCCATCGTTGACCTGATACCTGCCCTGCGGGCATTTGCGCGCACCTTCTGCCGCGTCCCCGACGACGCTGACGATCTCGTGCAGGAGACACTGACCAAGGGTCTCGCCAACATCGACAAGTTCGAACCCGGTACGCGCATGAAGTCGTGGCTCTTCACCATCATGCGCAACACTTATTACACCCGGGTCAAGATCGCTGCCCGGGAGGCGCCCGGCCTGCTCGACTGCGCCTCTTCGAGGCCAATTTCGGAAGCCACCCAGGAATGGACCGTTCAGAGCAAGGAAGTTCACGGCGCCATTCAAAGGCTGCCTGAACACCAACGCGAGGTCCTGATGCTGATCGGCGTTTTGGGAGTGAGCTACGAGGAAACTGCCGACATATGCGGTTGCGCGGTCGGAACGGTCAAAAGCCGCCTGAACCGTGCGCGCGCCAACATCCTTGAATTCCTGGGGGAGAGTTCGCTGCAGACATTGATAGAAAGACGAAACCAGCTGTCGGATGGTCAGCTCGATGTCGAGGTCGACGGCCGCAGATAGTCAGTTCTTCACGTCGCGCCGACGTTTCTCGACGAGCGCGTTCTGCAATTCGATCGCCAGCTTGGTCAGGCGGTCTGGAATTTTTTCCTGCTCTATGGCGGCCAGCAGGGAAGCAATCTCCTGATCCACAGCCATCTCGACATGCGTATCCGGGGTATCGTCGCTCGAACGAGACATCACATTCTCTTGATAGCGGGTCCCTTGATCCTAGTGTGGTGATAAGCGCCTGGCATTACAAGGCGGTGTCCACCGCCAAGAAGCTCACCAGCGGCCCCTTGCACAGGTTTATTTCCTTGCTGCTCCTTCGTCGTCCCGGGCCATGGACGCGCGGCGGTGGCGTTCAATCCCTAGGCAATCGGTCAGCGGCGTGATCCTGATACTGATCGGGCTTGATCCGATTGCCGTCCAGCCCGCGCTCTTGGCCATGCTGCTTCTTGTTGCGATTCGACAAGACCGCGTTTTCTTCGATCTTGTCCCTCTCCAGGGAGGTCATCGCGCCGGCGCCGGCACTCTTGCCTGGCTGCTGCGGCCGAATTGTTTTTTACCGCCGGATGCCATGATATCCTCCTTCAAATAGGGGACACTCGTCGGTGCCCGTTGTTCGACGTCCGAACTGGCATCGCGCTGTAATGTTCCGCTTCACCCAGCGAGCAGAAAGGCGTCGCCATCCCACGATCGAAACGGCTTCTCGCCGTCGATGAGGACCCGCAATTGACGAGCTTGCGCCAGACGGCCGATATCATCGCGGTCTGAGAGAAGTGATCCGCGATAGGAATAGTTCAGCAAGGCGAGCCAGCCCGGCCGTTTCAGAACGCGCGCAATTTCGTCGAAATGCCGATCAGCCATGCCGGCCAGAACCAGATAGGGAAAGCTGTCCACCGCCAGCACGCAATCGAAACTGGCGTCGGCGAATTCGGACAGATCGAGACCGGAGGTTTGTCGCAACTCGACATTGCCGAGTGCGGCGCATTGCTCGGAGGCGATGGAGATCATCCGCGGCGATATGTCGATGCCGACCATCCACTTGAAGGATTTGCACAGCGCGCGCTCGAAACGGCCGATGCCGCAACCGATGTCGAGAATGCTCCGTTCCCTTCCGGTGAATTCTCGCGCCTCCAGCCATGCGACGATTTCGTTGGTCGTGACTGTGAGCCTTGCCTCATCGCCGAGGGATGCCAGTTGGACACTCGCGGCTCCCGAAATCGCTGCCGCGGCATCGAAGCTGGAGGCCAGCCGCATGACGACAGCGACATTCGTCTCGTCCTCATCGCGCTCATGCCGAACGGCGCCACCCGTTGCCCGCAACATGGCAAAGACGTCTGGTTTGCAGCGCAGCAGTCCGGCGACCTTTCGCAGCCTTGCTGCGTCGCCGGCATCCGCCGGCTGGACCTTCAGCACGACCTCCGCCAATTCCGCCGCTCCAATTGTGGGCGGCAGGTGGAGCGCCAGCCTGACGAGAACACCTTCGGCGCAAATGCCATCGGCCATGCAGTCTTCAACCGCCAGCCTGACCGATGTCCGGCGCTGGGCGGCTTTCGGTGCGGTTACACTCATGCATCAACTCCGCGTCCAGACCCTGCGCATCGTCCACCTGTCGACGGCGCCCCAGCCATATTTATAGGCCTCCTGGCCGCGCAGAAAATCGAACTCGCGCGCATCTTCGCGGATCGCTTCCGCGATTGCGTGGCCAATCAGGATCGCACCTGGGCTCTCCTCGGCATAAGCAGGGTCGAAGCCACCGAGATAAGCATAGGCACGGCCGCGGTGGTGAAATCCGTAATAGGCGCCGACGGTTCCGCCATCGATCGCCAACAGCCAGCATCGCACCAGACCGTGAGCGTCGAGCAAGGGAAGTGAGAGCCGATGGAATTGCTCGACGGCGGCGTTGGCCAACACACCGCCTCCTTGTTCGGCCCAGCGCATATTGTGCAGGCGGATCAATTGATCGAGGAAAGTTTGCGGACTGCCGCTTGCCGACAACAGCGCGATCCGGCCGCATCTTGATGCGGCTTGACGCGCCCGACGCAACTGGCGTCTGCGTCTTGCGGGGACGCAGCCTGCAAGCGTTTCGTCGCCGGCGAGGGCGAGCACGGGGCAGGCGGCATGGGCGGTCGGCCAATCCATCTCGGGATGCGTCATCGCAAGGGAGAGGCTGTCCTGCGGCAAGTCCGACAAGATCCATTGCGCCCACCCGATCGAGAGGATCGACTCGGCGACAATGTCGACGACCTCGGCTTCGCTCCCAGGGACAGCCAGAATGTCCAGATAATCGCTGAGCGAAATGCCGACCGGAAGCAGCTTCGAACCGGATATCCCATGCTCAAGGTAGAATGGCGCCAGCCCGACCAGATCGCCGCCGCGCCAGACCGCGACCGTCGCCAGTTCACCAGGTGCGAATGCGTGCCACCACGGCACCAGCCAGGCGGGAGATTGAAACGGAGTCGCCGAGGGACTCTGCTGCCACAGTTTCCACCAGTGCGGCGTTAAGGCGTCCAATTGTGTGAGGTCACCGATGATTTCGCTGCGCAGCACAGTTTAGCTCACGGCGTCGCCGCGAAGCGCCGGCGACCAGTGCCAAGCCGTGCCAGCGCTTGATAGGCGTCCATGTAAGACGAGATCATCCGTTCCAGCGAAAACCGCCGTCGCGCTTCGGCCCTGCATGTCTCGGCATCCAAGCTGGGCGCCGCAAGAATGGCTTGGGCCATCTCGTCGACCGTATCGACGAGAAAGCCCGTCCTGCCGTGCTCTATGACATCGGGAAGCGCACCATTTGGAAAGGCGACCACCGGAGTACCGCAGGCGAGGGCCTCCATGGCCACAAGCGAGCTGGTCTCGGCTGCGAGACTCGGAATGACCAGACAGCGCGCCGCATTGAGAATGCGTCGCTTGGCGGTGAAGCCGAGAGGGCCAAGGAAGCGGCGGCGGCCATCGAGGCGAGGTTGGACCTCATCGCGAAAGTACCGCGTATGCGTTTCATAGGGATAGACTTTGCCGCCGATGACCAGCGGCACATCTGCCTGTTTGGCTGCGTCGAGCGCCAGGTGGACGCCCTTTTCCGGACAAACCCGGCTTAGAACAAGGGCAAAGCCGCGCTTCGACTGCAGCAGGGTCAGTGCTTCGATGTCAACGCCGTTCGGAATCGGCGCCGTCAGCCGGGCGTCTGATGGCGCGGTTTTCTGCTGGGTGGGCGAGACCGCATGGAGCCAGAGATCACCGCGCGTCTGGCGCAATGCCGCGGCCGGATACCAATCCAATGGCAGGTGGAGGGTCACCAAGGTCGGACCATCGTCGGGCAGATAAGCGTCGAAATCTATGCCGTGCAGATGAACCACGTCGATGGGCCATCGGGCGCGGGCAGCCGCGATCGCCTCGCGATGGGCCTGTTGCGCGCGGCTCTTCGCCGCCTCGTCGAGTACGCCGTTTTCGGCCGGTATTTCCACAAGCGTGCCACTCGTTCTGGAGCCTCGGCAGCCAATGACGATAGATCGATGACCGGCCTGAACCAGTGCCCGATCGAGCATCGACAGAACCTGTTCGGCACCGCCGACAGCGTCGGGACCGACGGGCGCGAGAGGGTAGGCGACATTGAGGACGGTGAGTGTCTCGCCTGGGCGCGTCTCGTTGCCCCGCGCCGTATCTCCACCTGTCAACGGCGTCGCGAAGTCCTGCATCTGATGCATGGGCAGCATGACATTTCACGCGGCCGAGGCCCGCTGCGTGGGGAGCGAGGCGGATGTCATGCCAGGCGCATAGCGGCGGATCATGGTTGAACAGAATTCAGCGAACTCCTCCGGCACCAGGGGCGGGCTGGTGTGGTGGGGCATCATTCCGCGGTGCTGAGGTGTGAAGCAGAAGGTGACCGTCACATCGAAATCGGCGAGTGCTTCCATCTGCCGGTCGAACCAGTCCAGCGCATTCGGCCGAAAACTGTCCGCCCAGGAAAGCCCGGTACGCATATTGGTGACACCCAGCCGCTTCATCCAGGCGACGGCATCGTCCAGCCGCGGGTCTTCGAAATGAAACCACTGCACCAGGCCCATTGCGGGTGTATGGCGCAGGAATTCCTCCAGCGCGGGCTTTGGCGTGCCGTCCTGGCGTAGCAGCCCCATATGGAAATGCCGATAGTAAGAGGAGCCCTCGGCTTCGCGGTGACGCGTCGTTGCTTCCCATTCACGCGGAAGATCGTAAAGGCTGTACCACTGGATGCGTGGCGCATTGCCGAGCAGCAATTCAGCTGTGCGCTTGAGCCCCCAGACTTGGATTTCCTCGGCGCCGAAGGTCGATACGCCGACTTCGCTGACCCAGATGGGAAGGTCGGTGACGGTCGCGATCTCGCCGATCTTCTGCGGCCATTCCTGGATTTGCCACAGGTTCCAGTCGAGGGGAAAGCCGTGCACGGCGACGGCGTCGACATGGTCCAGCACGCCGAATCCCTTCATGCGGGTGATGAACCCCGGATCTATCGGCGAGATGCCACCGAGCACTTTGGTCAAAGCCGGGTTTCCAGATGCGATTGCGTCCGCCGCCAGGATTGCCATCCCGGCGAAGCGGCTCCAATCGGGGTCGAGCTCGGGATCCCAATGCGATTTGTTATTGGGCTCGTTCCAGATCATCGCGGCTTCAATCATGGCGCTGTCCTTTCGAGGGGTAGACGGGACCCCCACTGGCCGCGTCGCCGGCGGCGCGGCAGAAATAGACCTCCTGTTCGGGGTGCAGAACGATCTCGAAACCGGCGCTGCGCAGCATCGCTTCGGTGCAGGCGCGGTTGGGTATCCACCAGTTGGTCGGGTCATCGGCATAGCGGTGCTCGATGAAATGGAGCTTGGGAAATTCCGGCCGGTCGAACAGGTCATGCGTCCAGAAATGATAGTTCTCTTCCATCTCGGGCAGATCTGTGCTGCCGCGCTGCATGGACTGGAAGATCATCAGGTCACCGGCGACGTGCTCACGGATAAGGTCGAGCGCGAGCAAGGGGTGGCGCAGGTGATAAAGCACCCCCATGAACAGCACGACATCGAACCTTTCACTCAGGGCGCCGACGTCGTAGACCGAAAGTTTCTGGAATTCGATCTCGCAATTGGCGATCTCGGCGGCAAAGCGGGCCTGCGCCAGATAGGCCTCATCGAAATCGATGCCGAGGACACGGGCAGCACCTCGCCGTTTCATCTCGATGGAATAGAAACCGGCATTGCAACCAATATCCAACACCGTCTTGCCTGTCAGATCGGCGGGAATGGCCTCGGCGAATTTGCGCCATTTGATCAGCGGATAATTGCCGAGAAAATGGTTGGGAGCGGTTTCGACACCCGCCAGTTCCATGTTGTGGAACCATGGGCCGAGAGCATCGATACGTCGGCGGATTTCGGCATGGGAATGCAGCATGATCAGGCTCCTTCGCCGGGAACGACAGGCACATGCGAACGGGCACCTGGCATAATCGTGGCGGGTTGGTGATGGACGGGTGCGGCGCCGTCCTCGAGCAGCCGCAGAGCCGTGCGATAGCCGTTGAAAGTGCCGACATCGACATAGGCCGACCCAGCCTTGACGCCGGAGGCTTGACCTCCGGCCGCAAGGTAGGCGTTGACCAACGTGCCGATATATTCGTCACGGCATTCCCGTTCACGCCAGAGTGCCGCAAGCTGATGCAGGATCTGGCCCGGCATCTTGAACGCACCCCAAACCCAGTTCGTGGCGGCGTCCTGTTGCTTGACCTGGATTTCGATCACGCGCTCGTGGTCATCGACAACGACGGCGTCGAAGAATTCCGGACGATCCACCGGGAAGAGCAGAAATGAAAGCTGATCGTCAGGCAAATGACAGAAGCCGTCCTCGGGAAACCAGATCGTGTCGGGAAGGCCGACCAGGACGACCTCATCGGACGCGACGAGAGGCGCTGCCCGAAAAATCGCATCGCAAAGTCCAACGGGATTGGGCTGCACCACGAAGAGAGCCGCGGCGTCACCATAGCCGGCAGCGTAATATTCGAGGATGTCGGATTTGCCCGATCCAATGATGAAACAGATCTTGTCGACACCAGCGTGCACCATCCGCCGCACCAGATACTCGCTCACGGCGCAGGGACGCTCGGTCTGTCCATCGATCCGGCTGCCGACCGGCAGCAGCTCTTTCGAGAAGCCGAGCGGTTGAATGCGGCTGCCGCGCCCGGCAGCGGGCACAATGCCCAACATCAGACTGCTTCCATCATCGGTTCGCCGGGAGATCTTTGAAAGGCGTCGTTTAGAATCTGGTCCAGCTCCGCCGCGCGCCGGCCAGATGTGTGTTCGTCGAGAACCCGTTGGCGCGCACGGGTTTTGATAGCATCGAGTTCTCCTGCGGGTAAGGCGAGCGCCGCGACCACGTCATCGGTGTCGTGGGCCAGCAGGATCTCGCTGCCGGGTTCGAAGAAGCTGCTTAGGCCCGGCCATGTGTCGGTTACGATAGGCACTCCACATGCCGCTGCTTCGAACAACCGGCCCGAAGGGCACCAGCCCTTTTGCGCCATCGCCTCGCGGGTCACATTCAGTGTCAGACGAGAGGATGAGAAAAACGCCGGGTGATCGGCCGGCGGAAGGTGCCTGACGAAGAAGATGTTGTCGCTCCACGGGAATTCCTGCGGATATTGTGCGCCGCCGATGATGAAGCGCTGGTCCGGCAAGCGCGCAGCTGGGCGAACCAGCAGATTCTCGACGGCCGCCTGGCGATCGGGCGCGTAGGTTCCGAGATAGGAGAGATCGGCCTTGAACTCGGCCCGCGGCGTAGCCGGCCGGTGTTGATCCGGATCGACATGCCCATAGAGCGGCACCACGTGACGCGCGCCCAGAACCGCCTTCAGCTCGTCGATCGCCGGGCCGCCTGTGTAGCTCAGGACGATGTCGAAATCGGCAAGACCCTCGGGGCCGAAATAGGGTGGACGCTCACCTTGTTCGATGCGGGCAAGCGTGACCGGAGTGTCCAGATCGTAGAAGACCCGCAGTCCGGGCCCTGCCTGCTGCGCCAGCCGCGAGGCGTCCACGGCATCTGGACAATAAGAGGTGACGATAACGACATCCGATCGTTTGATCGTTTGCTCCGCGACCCGGCGGATATCCTCCCAGTCCGGGTAGAGCACGATGTTGCCGCCGTCCAGATGATCAAGATCGCGCGTTCCGGCATAGTAGGGTGTGTCGCGTTCGAAGAAGGTGATGGACCAGCCGCGCCGGGCGAGGGCTCTGATCAGTCCCCTCCATAAGGTGGCATGGCCGTTACCCCATGAAGACGTGACGGTAAGACCGAAAATGACCATCTGCATCCGGCAAATCCTCGTCAGGCAACTTCGTTCAATCGGATCAGCTTCGCCCCCCAGTCGCCCGACACGATCGTGGTGATCGAGGCGGGATCGATGTCGAAGCGAAAGCAGTCGCCGGCCGGCAAGCCAAGGACTTTGCAGACAGCGGCCTTGATCACATCGGCGTGGCTGACCAGGGCGACACACTGATTCTGATGCTGCTCGTGGACAGCGTTCATCACCGCGACGACGCGCTGCTGGACATCCAGCATGGTTTCGCCGTTTGGTGTCCTGGCCTCCTGCCGCTGGTCGTTCCAGGCTCGCCAGCCGGCGTTGCCGCTCAACTCATCGAAGGTCTTTCCCGACCAGTCGCCGAAGTCGATCTCGTCGAGTTCGGCACAGATCGCGATTTCCCCGACGCCGCAGGCGAACGCGATTGGCAGGGCCGTCTCCCGGGTCCGCTCGCGCGGGCTGCACAAGATCGCTGCAATCGGCTCCCGGGCCATGCGGCAGCCAAGCTGCGTTGCCTGCGCCTTACCAGCATCCCCGAGGCAAACGCCGTCCATACGGCCTGCCAGATAGGAGCCGACATTGTCGTGTGCCGCATGGCGGATCAGAAAGAAGGTCGTCGTCATTCGGCAGCATCGAGCAAAGGCTCGTCCTTGCCTGCGATAAAAGCGAGCGTGCGCTGCCGCGCTTCGGCGTCGGTGAACTGTTCGGGAGGCGACTTCATGAAATAACTGCAGGGACCGGTCAGGGCACCGGCTATGCCGCGATCGAGCGCCAGCTTGGCGCAGCGTACCGCATCGATCACCACGCCGGCCGAGTTTGGAGAATCCCAGACTTCCAGCTTGAGCTCGGCGTTGAGGGGCACGCCGCCGAAGGTCGTGCCTTCCACCCTTATATAGGCCCATTTGCGATCGGTCAGCCACGGTACGTGGTCGCTGGGCCCAACGTGGATATTGCCCGGCTCCAGCGGAACGTCGAATTGGCTGGCCACGGACTGCGTCTTGGAGATTTTCTTCGATTCCAGCCGCTCGCGTTCCAGCATGTTGAGAAAATCGGTGTTGCCGCCGAAATTCAGCTGATAGGTCCGGTCGATGCGTACGCCGCGTTCGCGAAAGAGGTTGGCCAGCAGCCGGTGCACGATGGTCGCGCCGACCTGGCTCTTGATATCGTCGCCGACCAGCGGCAGTCCTCGCTGCTCAAAGCGCCGGCGCCATTCCGGGCGTGAGGCGATGAAAACTGGTATGCAATTGACGAAGGCGCAGCCGGCCTCAAGTGCGCATTCGGCATAGAAGCAAGTTGCCTCCTCAGAACCCACCGGCAGGTAGGAAACCAGCACGTCAGCGTTGCTGTCGCGCAGGATCTCGCTGACATTGGCAACCGGCTCCGGAGCTTCTTCAATCTCGTCGCGCAGATATTTGCCGATCCCGTCCAACGTCGGCCCGCGCTCGACGCGAACGCCGGTTGTCAGCGCGTCGGCGAAGCGGAACGTGTTGTTCGGGGCGGCGTAGATCGCTTCCGCGACGTCGCGGCCAACCTTGCTCCTGGCGACATCGAATGCGCAGACAATCTCGATGTCGTCGACATGGTAGCCGCCAAGGTCGGCATGCATCAGCCCAGGGATTGGTTCGTTGCTTTTCGCGTTACGATAAAACGAGAGGCCCTGCACCAGGGAGGATGCGCAGTTGCCGACCCCAACGATACCAACACGAACCTTTTTCGATCCCACGAAACCGCCACCCTATGTTGTTCAAAGGTAAGTTCCTGGCGCCGAACCATCAGCGTGCCGGAATGTTCCTCCGCCCATCGAAAAATTGCGCGAGACTGCATGGATCGAAGCTGCATTCGATGCGTTGCCGCACGGCAAGCATTGGAAAACCGATCGATGATCGTCTACGGCGACCACAGGCAGACCGAGAGCGCACAGCAGCTTCGGGAAGCAGCAAACGAAATGGCCGAAAGCCTGGATCGGATGTCTCATGGCGTCCAACGCCATGCTGCATTGGTCGGACTATTCATCAGCGTGTCGGAGTTGGTTCAGGCGCTTGCCGATGTCGATTTCCAAACCAGCGGCATCGACATCTTTTCGCCGCGGCAACAGCAAGGTGCCAGGTTGCTGGTGGGACTTGCGGCAGAGGTGGCGAAGTCGTGGCGAAGCGGTTTCGACGTCGGCGGTGGCATCGATCCGGGACTTCTCAAACAGCTGGCCGGGCTCGACTGCCAGGCCGAGGTTGTGACCGGCTCTGCCGAGGGTTATGCGCACTATGCGCTTTATCCCGAAAGCTATTTGGACGCGGCGCAGAAGTCGGGTCTCGATGCGAACACATGCGTGATCGGCGTCCGCAGCATCGGCCTCGGGCTGGCAGCTATGGTGGCGGCCTCGATTGGTGCGCCGGCACCATTCAGCGTTCGCCCGATCGGCCACCCCTTCCGCAGGTATATCAACGCCGATCCGCAGTCGATCGCCACTTGGATGAACAATCCATCGGCGCGTTTCGCCGTTGTCGACGAGGGTCCTGGCCTGTCCGGCAGTTCGATGCATGCCGTTATCGTGTGGCTGCGTGAACTGGGTATCGATACGGACCGCATTCACCTGTTTCCCAGCCATTCAGGCGGCCCGGGCATCGAAGCGTCGCGGGAGGCTCGGGAGACATGGTCGCGCTGTCCGAAGCATGTGGCGACGGCGTTTGAATGCACCTTCTCCGAAAGCTCGAAAATTCCCACGTTGCGCGATTGGGTGGCCGAGGCGGTCGGCAGGCCGGAATTAGGCCTGACCGAGCTATCTGGCGGCGAGTGGCGGGCCGCCCACTACGCCGACGAAGGGCGCTGGCCGCCGAGCCCTCGCGGTACCGAGCGGCGTAAATTCCTGGCGTCCGCCGGGCGTGACCGCTGGCTCGTCAAATTCGCGGGCCTCGGCGAAACCGGACGGCGCAAGAAACGAACCGCGACGATGTTGCATGAAGCCGAGTTCGGATCGCAAGTTGTCGCGCTTTGCCATGGCTTTCTGGTTGAACGGTGGATTGACGGCACCACGATGGATCAGGCGCCGCTACCCAGGGAAAGACTGATCGCGGAGTTCACAAATTACCTGGCCTGGCGTGCGCTCAATCTTCGAACTTGCGAACCGGGTGCATCATTGCTTGCTCTCGCGGAGATGGCTGTTTCCAATACGTCGGAAGCCCTGGGCGAAATACGCGCGGCAGCCTTGCGCGGTTGGCTCTCGAAACAGGCCCCCGCGAGCGGGCTGCAGCGCGTTGAAATCGATGGAAAGCTCCAACCATGGGAGTTTCTCGTTCGTGCCGACGGCAGGGTGCTCAAGACAGATGCTGTCGACCATTGCCGGGCACACGATTTGATCGGCTGCCAGCCAATAGAGTGGGACATTGCCGGCGCCCGTGTCGAGTACGGGCTATCCGACAGCGATGTGACGACCCTGGTCCAAGGAATGAAGCTTGCCATCGACAACGGCCACATCGGCTTTTTCGAACCGTGCTATTTGGCATTCCAGCTCGGGCTCTGGAGCACGGCTGCGCAATCCGAAAATGGCCGGGAAGAAGCAAGGCTCGCCGCGACGGCAGACCGATATAGGATGCGACTGATAGGATTCCTGGACGAATGGCTGATATGATCGTTCCGATCAGTCCAGCCTTCGCAGCATGTCTGCTTCCTGCTCGAGAATAGCGGCCACTTCCTCGCGCTGCAGATGCGTCATCATCAAGCTGACGCAGCACTCGAGATAGGTGATCGAGGCGCGCCGCAGATAGGCAGCCGTCTCGCGTTCGGCCATCTGGTCGATATCCCTCGCGGGTCGCTTGGGTTGCATGAGGATGATCCTCCGTATCGGTTCCTCCCGCCAAACCACAAGCTTGGGCGGATGTTCCGCGCGATCTCGGGAAAGATTCGGCGGCCGTCTCGCATCACGCCGGAAGGTTCTGCAGCCCGCCGGATGCCGGCCTCGCTCTTTTGGCAAAGCCTGTCATCTGATCGCCGATGCGACTGCCTTCGAGCGCCGCGAAATAATCGATCGTCAGCTTGAGCCCTTCGTTGAGGGGCACCTTCGGTGTCCAGCCGAGCAGCGCTTTTGCACGCGAAATATCGGGCTGCCTGCGCCGAGGATCATCTTGCGGCAGCGGCAGAAATCTCAAATCCGATTTGGTGCCGGTCATCGCCTTCACCAGCGCCGCCAGTCGCACGATGGTGAATTCTCCGGGATTGCCCAGATTGACCGGCTTGCCCGGATTGGGGTCGATGTCCATCAGTCGCCTCAATCCATCGATCTGATCGGAGACATAGCAGAAGGACCGCGTTTGCAAGCCGTCGCCGAAGATCGTCAGAGGACGTTTTTCTAACGCCTGCATGATCAGGTTTGAGACGATGCGGCCATCCGCCGGATCCATTCTCGGACCGTAGGTGTTGAAGATGCGCGCGACGCGCACGTCGGCTTTGCCGGCTCTAAGATAGTCGAAGCAAAGCGTTTCGGCAGTGCGCTTGCCCTCGTCGTAGCAGGCGCGCGGGCCTGTGCAGTTCACATGGCCAACATAGTCCTCCCTCTGGGGATGTTGCTCCGGATCGCCATACACTTCGCTCGTCGAGGCCTGTAGCAGCCGCGCGTCATATCGGACAGCGAGTTCGAGCAGGTTGAGCGTGCCGATCACGCAGGTTCGCGTGGTGTGTATCGGGTCGGCCTGGTAACGCGGCGGCGAGGCAGCGCATGCCAGGTTGTAGATGCGATCCACGGGCTCGCCGAGATCCAATGGCCGGCAGATGTCCTGCTCGATCAATCGGAAACCCGGCTGATCCATGATCGAGATGATGTTTTCCATGCGCCCTGTCAGGAAATTGTCGGCGCAGATCACGCGCCAGCCGTCGCGGAGCAATGCTTCGCAAAGATGCGAACCGAGGAATCCCGCACCGCCGGCGACAAGCACTGCCTTTGCCCTTTGCGCGTTTCTTTTTTGTCGCATCGTCGTTTTCTCCTGTATGCCGGTCATGCTGCGCTTCCGATGTCGAAATCGAGGGCCGCCGCCCTTGGCTGTGTCAACGCCGTCACGAATTCGCGCGCTCTGGCCGCACCGGTGTGGGATGCGAGGACGCGTTCGCGGGCCCGGCGGGCCATGGCGAGGCGTGTGCGCTCGGACTCGCCGAAGAGGATTTCGATGACATCGTCCGTTTCCCCGGCGTTGTGGATCGCCGATGCGGGAAAGAAGCTGTCGAGCCCTGGCCAGCGATCGCTGATGATGGGCGTGCCGCAAGCAGCCGCTTCGAACAGGCGCACACTGGGTGACCATCCGGCAGCGATCATGGAACTGCGTGTGACGTTCAGCGTGTAACGCTGACGGCTGTAGAACGCGGCATGATCGGCCGGCGGCAAATGTTCGATGCGTTCGACATTGTCCGGCCAGGTGATGTCGGATGGGTATTGCGAGCCGGCTACGACGAAACGGCGGTCCGGCATACGCCGTGCTGGTTCGAGCAGCAGCGCGTTCAGCGTTGCCTGCCGGTCGGCACTGTAGGTGCCGAGATAGCCGAGATCCCAGCGGATCGGATCGCCGGTCCGGTGGTGCCGTTCCGGGTCGACCGAGCAGTAGAGCGGTTCGGCGCGGCGCGCGCCGAACTCCTCCACCAGACGGCCAAGCATCGGCCCGCCGGTGAACGAGAAGTAGACATCAAAATACGGAATCTGCCGCCAGCTCAGGTAATCGCAATCATCGGCTGAAAGCTGCGCCACGGTTACCGGCGTGTCGATGTCGTAGAAGCAGAAGCGCCCTTTGCAAAATGAAGCGACGATGTCGATGACCACGCGCCCTTCCGGCACGAAGGAGCCCATGACGACAATGTCGGCCTGCTCCAGGCACCGGGCGTAGTCGCTTTGCAACTCCGCAGTGGTTTCGTAGTAGCGCAAGGCGCAGAAATCCGGATCTCGCAGATCGCGGTGGTTGGCGTACCACGGCACGTCTCGCTCCAGAAAGGTCACGCGGTGGCCGAGTTCGTGCAGACCTTTCAGCAGGCCTCGAAACGTCGTGGCGTGGCCGTTTCCCCAGGACGAGGACAGCGACAGGCCGAGAAAGACGATGTCCAATTGCTTGGTCATTCCGCTGCCTCCACGGTCCCCTGCTCGAAATGACGTTTGAAGACGGCATCGGCCACGTCCGCCCGCAGCGCGTAGGTATGGTCGGCCAGCACGCGGCAAAGTGCGGCCTGGCCGATTGCCTTCGCCCGACTGGAGGTCAGCGAGCGCATGATCTCGGCGACATCGCCGCCGTCCCGTGCCACCAGGATCTCCTCGTCTGGTTTCAGGAACAGTTCCACGCCCAGCCATGCGTCGGTGATGAGGCAGGCACCGGCGCCGGCCGCCTCGAAGACACGCGTGGCCGGTGAAAAACCGTTTACGGCCATGCTGTCGCGACTGATGTTCAGCACGGCCTTGGGAGTGACGTTGAAGGCATTATGATCGCGGGTGCCAACGTGACCGAGCCAGCCGACATTGGCGGGAAGCGGCTTGTCCCCCCAGCCCGATCCGCCGAGCAGAAAGCGCTGTTTCGGCAGCTGGCTTACGGGATCGAGGAAGAATGCTTCGACACGCGCCTCACGATCCGGCAGCCGGTTGCCGAGGAACGCCAGATCGCAAGCGAAACGCGCATTGCTGGCGACCGGGTGGTGCGTTTGGGGATCGAGCGCATTGTAAATCGGCACGCATTCGTTCGCCCCCATGGCACGGTAGGCCCAGACGACGGGGTCGCCGCCGCCATAGGTCAGCACAAGGTCGATTTCTTGCAGGGCGCCATGGAGCGGATGGTCCGGTTCGTCGCGCAGCTGGGCAAGGGTTGCCGGAGCGTCCACGTCCCAGAATACCACCAGCGCGTCGCTGCGGGCATGGTCGAGAACGGCGCGCAGCAGCGCCTCGTCCTCGAAACCGACGCCACTCGCCTTGACGACGATGTCGGCGCTGGCGGCGCGTGCCGCGACCTGCATCAACGCGTGCTGGGTCGCTTCATAAACGACCACAGTGCACCAGTCAGGGGCCTCGATGTCGCGGTTCTTCTGCCGGTCGTAGACGTCGGGCTCATAGAAGGTGATTTCGTAGCCCAATTGGGCAAGCGCCTTCAGCAAGCCGCGATAGTAGGTCGCGGCACCGTTCCAGTAGGACGACAAGAGGCTCGATCCATAGAATGCCATCTTCATGCGGCGGCTTCCTTTGCGGTGGTCTTGTTGATGGTATGTTCGGTTGTGCATTCCATGAGCACGCCGAACAACTCGTCGACGCGGTGCTGGCAGGTGTGCCGCGAGCGGATGGTCTCGAGACCCGAAGTCACCAGGGAAGCCGCGAAATCCGCATCGGCCAACACCGCCCGCAGGTGTTGCCGCATTTGCGAGCCATTGTGGGCGAACAGGAAGTCGACGCCGGGCCTGAACAGCTGCTCGACATCGGACCATGGTGCTGAAATCAGCGGAATGCCGCAGGCGAGTGCCTCGAACATGCGGATCGTCGGAATTCCAGGCAAACCCTCACGATAGGGGCGCCGCGGGATGTGGACGGTGACACGATGCGCGGCGAACGCCTTCGGCACGTCGGCATTGGCGATCCATCCGTCATAGCGCAGTCCGGCGGTGGCCAGATCCGCAAGTGCGGGCTTGGGGTAGCGTACGCCGTGCACGGTGGCATCGAGACCGAGATCGTGTACCGGCTCGATTAGAAACTCTTTGAGTTCGGCGGTCCTCTCATCGTCGCCCCAGTTTCCAATCCAGACCAGATCGGACGTGGAGTGGATCTCCGGGTGTGGCTTGAACAGGCGATCGTCCGCGGCTTCATGCCAAGTGAAGACGCGCTTGCCCCAGCCGGCGCGCAGATAGCTCTCGCGCAAGGCCTCGCCAAAGGCGAGAACGCCGTCATAGTGCTCCAACCGCAGCGCCGAGATTGCCTCGGTCGCCGATACCGCCCGGTGGTGGGTGTCATGAAACAGAAGGATGAAGTTGCCGCCAGCGGCCCGGGCACGGCCGATACGTGCGACAAGCTCCGGATCCGTCCACTCATGAACGATCACAACGTCGGCCTCAGCGATCCAGGCCTCGTGATCGAACCCGGCATCATAGGTCACCGGCATCAGTTCTGGGAAATCCTTGCGGAAGCGTTCGATGGCGAAGGATCCCTTCTCAGCCAGCAGGTTCGAACGGCTCCAGCCGTCGGACGGCTCCAGCGCGACCGCCTGGTGCCGGCGCGCGACCAGTTCCCGCATGATACCGCGCAGGAAATGGGCATTGCCGTGGTTCCAGTCGGAAACGACCGAGTGGGTGTAGAACAGAAAGCGCATGGTCAGCGCCCCGCCATGGCCAGGGCCGCCTTGTCGTAGATGCCTCGCATGGCCGCCGCTTGCCTGGCCAGTGTAAACCGGCGGCTTCGTCGCAGGGCTGCCTGGCCGAGCTCTCGCCTGAGCTCGGCATCGCTGGAGAGACGATTGAGGCAGGCAGCGAGGTCGTGCGGATTGCGCGCGTCAAAGAACATCGCGGCCTCGTCCCATAGTTCGCGATAGGTTGCGATGTCGGAAAGCACCAGGGGCGTCGCCGACATGGCAGCTTCCAGCGCGGCCAGACCGAATGGCTCATAGATTGATGGCGACACGAAAATGCCGGCGCGCGCCATCAAGGAGCGCACCTCGTGAGACGGCAGTGCTCCCAGAGGAACAGCATAGCTGAAGCTGGTACGCCCGCCGTTGGGACCGTGCATCGAACCGGCGGCAAAAACGGGCCATTGCGTCAGCGACGCGGCCTGGTCGATCACCGCCGCATTCTTGCCCTCGTCCCACCAGCGGGCAGCGGCGAAGACGAACGGTTGGCGCTTTTCGGTCTTCGGCACCGGACTTGCACTATTTCCGACCACACTCAGACGCGCGATCGGGCCATAGCAGGTCTCAAGCATGTCGGCATGGCTGCGGCTCGGCACGATGACTGCGTCGGCCCGATCCAAGCCGCGCCTGTTGCGCTCCTTCTGCCAAGCCCATGCGCCATCCACCGCCTGTTTCCTGACGGCGTGGAACCATGTCGTCACGCAGGAATGGGAGACCACCACGGCTGGGCATGGCGCATCGAATCCCGATGCCTGCGTCGGCGCGTTGAAATGGACTAGGTCGATGGCGTGGTCGCGCATGGGCGCAAGCAATTCCCGCGGCAGCGCGTCGAGGTCGCCGCCGCTGCGGGTCATCCAATCCGGCGGCGTATTCAACCAGATCAGCGTCGTGAAAGCCTCCGCCTCCTCGGCCTGCTGCCTCGACGGTTGCGGACCGAGGCCGGCAAGCACCACGCTGTCGCCGCCGTTCACAAGTTCCCCTGCCAGATCGAGGGCATAGCGCCATACGCCGCCCACGGCATCGACGGTCATCAGGATGCGCCGCGAGCGCGGCGTCAGTGTCCGCAACATGTCGCCTCCAGTTCCGCCAGCGGCCGCGGCCGCCTCTCCTGGATGTCACTGAATTTCTGGAAAGATGCGAGGTAGTGGTCATGGGCGCGTTCCCAAGCAAGGTCGTCGGGTTCGCCCCAAAGCTCGCGGTAGCTGGGCGAACTCGGATACGGATAAAGCGGCACAGGTTCGTTAGCCCATACGCCGTGGTCGATCAGGTGGGTTCGCCAGTGCTCGACCAGGGCGGGATCATCCTCGACCACGCCGATCAGATTGGCCTGAACGAATGGAACGTGACGTCTGGCATCGACGAGCAGCGCGGCGAGTTCCTCGGTACCCAGCCGGCAGCGCTTGGCCAGCATTGCCCGACCTTCGACGGTCAGGCTTTCGAGACCGGCCTCGATGGAGACGCAGCCCGCGGCGCCCAGCAATTCCAGCAGCTCGGGCTTCCACAGATCGATGCGGGTCTGTACGCCGAATTTCACGTCGCGATCGACCAAGGCTTCCAGCAACGCTTTTTGCGGCAGGAAGATCTCGTCGATGAAGTAGATGTAGCCGACACCTTGGGCAATCAGCCGATCGATCTCCGCCACCACCGCTTCGTGGTTTCGACGGCGATAGGCATCACGGAAATCGATCTTGGCGCAGAAGCTGCAATTGTAGGGACAGCCGCGCGATGCCTCGACTTCCGCACCGAACCCCACCTGATTGTCGTCAAACCTGTGATGGTGATGCGAATGGGCTGCGATCCAGTCCGCTGGCCATTCGAGTGGCGGATGATCGACAAACGAGCTGGCGTGGACGCCGCCGTTCGAAACCACCCTGGCATCCCGCAGATAAGCGGTTGAGGGCACGGCGCTCCAATCGTCGCGCCGGGCAAGTTGCTCGACGACTTCTTCACATTCGCCGCGCACGACGATGTCGACGCCGAGCTTGCGCAAGGTCGGCGCGGGCGTCGCCGAGCCGTGCGGCCCGACCGCGACCGTGCGTCCACCGCGCCCGGCGAGACGGTTGAGGAAATCGGCCGGCACACGCAATTCCGGCGGTGCGCAGCGCCAGAACAGATAGGTCGGGGCGGTACTGACGACGGTCATAGCCGGGGCGAAATCAGCCACCCGCTCGCAGAGACCGGAATTATCGAGCCTCTGCAACTGCCCATCCAGCATCAGCACCTCATGTCCGGCGGCTTCGAGCAGGGCCTTCGAATAGCCGAGTTCCAGCGGCAGATGTGGTTGGCGGCAGCCGAAATAGATGCTGTCGTCGTAGGTCCAGAATGGGTTTACCAAAGCGATTTTCATGCGACGTACCTCACGGCTTCAGGGCGAGGCTCGAGCCGATGGCGCTGCAGCCAGTCGGCGAGGTCGCGGACGCCTTCGCGCCATGAAACATGGGCCATCCAGCCAAGCGCGGTTTTGATCTTGCGGGTGTCGGCGACGAAGAAGGGCTGGTCGCCGGTGCGTTCCCCATCATGGCGGATTGAAAGCTCATGGCCGGTCAGGCTACGGATCTCGCTCAACAGCCTGCGCAGGCTGACCGCATTTTCCGGGCCGCCGCCAAGATTGAATGCCTGGCCTTTGATGGTCTCGATGCGATCGAGCACGGCCCTGTAGGCGGCAACGGCATCGGAGACATGCAGGATATCGCGCACTTGCCTGCCGTCGCCGTAAATGGTGATTGGGCGTCCCGTCAGCGCGCTGAGCAGGAAGTGTGCGACCCAGCCCTGGTCCTCGGTTCCGAACTGGCGCGGTCCATAGATGCAGCTCATCCGCAGCACCGCCGTCGGCATGCCGTAGGATTTGGCATAGTCGAGCACATACTGATCCGCCGCGCCTTTGGAGCAACCGTAGGGCGTGCAGAAGTCCAGGCCCCGAGCCTCATCGATGCCGTGCGCTTGGATGACGCTGTCGCAAGGCACATAGCGATCGCCGTCCTCGCGGACCGCGACGTCAGGCAGGCTGCCATAGACCTTGTTGGTGCTGGCGAAGATCACCGGGATACGCTCGCCGCTCAGTCGTGCCGCCTCCAGAACGTTGAACGTTCCCCGAAGGTTGATGTCGAAATCCTCGCCCGGCTGGACCAGGCTTGTGGTGACGGCGGTTTGCGCGGCCAGATGGAAAATTGCCTTCGAAACCATCAAGACAGGCGCCAGGGCGTTGGCGTCTCGCACGTCGACCGTCTCCACCGTGAGGCGACCGCCGTGTTTTTGCGCCAGCCATTCAAGGTTCTGCTCGACGCCCGGACGGCTGAGATTGTCGATCACCAGTACCGGCTCGCCATCCGACAACAGGCTGTCGGCGAGGTTCGATCCTATGAAGCCGCTGCCGCCGATGATGGCGACCGGCGCGTCGCGTCGATTGCGTGTGTTCATGAGACCAACCCGCGTTCTTCGAGCTCGCGCTTCATGTCGGCGCCGCGGTCGACGGCGGACGTGTTACGCACCCAGGAAACGAACTCGCCGAGCGAATTCTCCAGTTGCCGCACCGGCTCGAAACCGAGCAGCTCACGGGCCTTGGAAATATCGGCGAAGCAGTTGCGGATATCGCCGGAGCGGGCTTTGCCGAGCAGTTCCGGCGAGCGGCTCGGTGTCCCCATGGCCTCGGCCAGCAATCGCGCGACTTCGCTGATCGCGTAGGCGCGGCCGCTGCCGATGTTGATGACATGACCCTTTGCCTGGCGTTGCTGCAGAGCAAGGCGAAAGGCGCGGGCGACGTCCTGCACATGGACGAAATCGCGCTTCTGTTCGCCATCCTCGAAGATCATTGGCCGTTGGCCGTTGGCGAGACGCGAAGCGAAGTTGGCCAGCACGCCGGTATAGGGATTCGACAACGCCTGGCCGGCGCCGAAGACATTGAACAGGCGCAGCGCGACCGCATCGATGCCATATGCCTCGCCGAAGATCAGCACGGCGCGTTCCTGGGCGTATTTTGTCAGCGCATAGATGGAGGCGAGATCGACCGGCTTTTCTTCGTCCGTCGGCAGCGGCGAGAGGGCGTCTCCACCTGGCGACAGCGGGTTCCATTGCCCGCTCCTGATGTCGCTCGCCTTGCGCCGAGCATTGTCGATACGCCGGCCGTCTGGCGTTGCATAGAGCCCTTCGCCATAGACGCTCATCGACGAGGCGACGACGATCCGTTCGACCGGGTGCTTGATCAGCGCCTCGAGCAGCGTTGCGGTGCCGAGATCATTGGCGCCGACATAGCGCGCGATCTCGTACATCGATTGTCCGACGCCGACTTCCGCCGCCAGATGAATGACCGCGTCAACGCCTTCCAGCGCATTGGCGACCGCCTCCCGGTCCCGGACATCGCCCTTGATCAGCTCGGTCCCGGCGGGAAGCGCGACGGCTTCGCCCGCATGCACCTGCTCCAGCAAGGCATCGAGGATGCGAACCGAATAATCCTGCTCGACGAGTTCCTGTGCGACATGCCGGCCGATGAAGCCGCAGCCTCCTGTAACCAATATGCGTTTCACGACGACTCCTCAGACAAGTAACCTCGGCGCCCCGAACTTTTCGGCAAAAGGTTTGTTCCCTTTGCTTCAACAAAGTTCCTTTGGCCGGCTTCGTTGGGAGCCGGCGCCGCGATCACCGCGCTGTGCTGGAACATTGACGCCCTTGTGCTGTTAGGACGCCCGACAGCCCGCGCGTCCCATGTGGCAACGCCGATCAAAGGAGATTTCAATGTCTCAGTCGCAAACGACCACCAACCATGACAAAATTCGCAAATGGGCCGAGGAGCGGGACGGCCGGCCGGCGGTGGTGCGCACCAAAGGCGAGGGCGGTATACTGCGGATCGACTTCGGCGAGCCCGAGGAAGCATTCGAGCCCATCGAATGGGACGAGTTCTTCCGGATATTCGACGAGAATGATCTGGCCTTTCTGTATCAGGCCAAGACCGGTGAGGGGAAAGCCAGCCGTTTCAACAAATTCGTCGAGCGCAATCAGAAGGGCTGATGACGCCGGTCAAGCGGCCTATCTGTACGGCCAAGTTTTCGAGATGTGGTGAACAATGACGGCCCCGCGGCTTGGAACTTCAGCCTGAGAGGCCTTGGAAGGTAAAATTAATGCATCAGTTTTGCGCCGCGGGTTTTCGCCATCTCTCGCATGATGCCGTTGAGCCAGTTTTCAGTGGATTGACCAAGCTGTCTGCGGTCGACATCCAGGATCGCTTGCTCGAGCGTCCTCTCGACGAGCCGATCCGATGCGTCGACGTCTCCCAGCAAAAGGCGCGCCGCAAGTCGCAGTTTGGGCAAAAGCGCGAAGACGTCGTCGGACGGGTCCGGTCCGGGGGTCGCCCGCCCCGATGCCTGCGGGGGAAAGAGTGCGTTGAACACCGCCTGGCTGCCCGAGGATTTCCGCAAATTGCTGGCGTAGCGGAGATGATCGGGAATGGCGATGTCGTCATCGCCACTGAAGAACACGAAGGGGACACCCCGGCGCATCAACTCATCGGCGATTGGAAACACGCGTCGGCCATTGAGATTGACGTCGAGGATTGCAGCTTCGGCCGTCCCGGTGTGTTTGGAAGCCTGTTCGACGGTTGCAGCGGGACCAAGGATTATGGCGCCCATATTGCTGAAAAACCGCGCAAGATCTCCCGCCATCGTCCATTCGTCTTCGACTATCAGAATATGCAGCCCCCGCAGGTCGCGCACGTCGTCATCCTTTCTTGGAACGGAGGTTAGAATGCAGAGGATTTGCTTTCCGAATTCTGTCATCCAAGGCCGCCTGCAACCGTTTCGCAAGCGTCAGCATGCGATCCGGGACGGGCCCCGCATGGGAACCTTCGAGCGATCCAGGCGCTCCTGATACCACCGGCGTCGGGAGTTTTATGTCAGCAGATCGTTTTGCCATTGAACCACCATTGATATCGGGTTCAACGTCATCCCTGACGTCTTGTTCCATCCGTCTTGCGCGCTATATGGTTGTGTCCTGTTCGATCCGGCCTTGAGGAGACTTCATGTCGGGTCGGCGAAAGGGGGACATGCCGTGACTGCCCGATCGACTAGATTTCCCATCGTGGGCATAGGCGCGTCCGCGGGCGGCATTCCCGCGATGGAGGGCCTTTTCAAGGGCGTGACCGGCCAGCCCGGCATGGCGTTCGTCATCATCACGCATCTCAGCCCCAACAGGGAGAGTCTGTTGCATGAGGTTGTCAGCCGCTACACCGAGATGCCTGTTTCGGTGGTCGAGGATGGCACGGTGGTTCAACCTGACCACGTCTATGTGATGCCGCAAAACGTGACATTGGCCATTGAATCGGGGGTGCTGCACCTGCGTCGGCCCAATGGGCTTACCCAGGAGCGCAAGCCCATCGATATCTTCTTCAGCGCACTGGGTGAAGACCAGGGCGAATATGCCGTCGGCGTTATCCTGTCGGGCGGTGATTCCGATGGAACCCTGGGCGCCAAGGCCATCAAGGAGCGGGGCGGGTTTATCGTCGCGCAAGCGCCGGACGGCTACGGGCCGCGCAATCCCGACATGCCGCAGAGCGCTATTGCCAGTGGGCTCGTCGATGTCGCAGTGACTGCCGAGGAGATCGGGGCGAAGCTGGAGGCTTTCGCCCGCGGCTTCGACACGCTGGACGGGTTGGCGGAAGACGATGGCGATGAAACGCCCGACATCGACAAGGTGCGAGAACAAATCTACGCCATTCTGCGCAGCCACTCCGGCCATGACTTCTCGGGCTATAAGACCAAGACGTTCCTGCGCCGCGTGAAGCGACGCATGCAGATCGCCCAGGTCCATTCCATCAGCGGCTATATAGACTGGCTGAAGAAGGATGCTCGCGAGGTGATGAACCTTTTTCGCGATCTGCTGATCAACGTCACCAACTTCTTTCGCGACCCCGATGCCTTCGAGTTGCTCGAGCGAAAGATCATACCGGACCTGTTCGAAGGCAAGACCGCCAGCGACACCGTCAGGGTCTGGGTTCCGGGATGCGCCACGGGCGAGGAGGTGTTCTCCATCGGCATCCTGCTGCGCGAACACATGGAGACGCTTACGGTCGTTCCGCGCGTCCAGATATTCGCCACCGACATAGACGAGCCGGCGCTGGCGGTGGCGCGGGCGGCACGCTATCCGGAAGCCTTGCTGCAAGGTCTTTCTCCTGAACGCAAGCAGCGGTTTTTCAACGGCGATGGCGAGAGCTATGTCCTCAGCAATGAGATACGCGAACTGTGCATCTTCTCGCCGCACAGCGTCATTCGCGATCCACCCTTCTCGCGCATGGATCTGGTCTCCTGCCGCAATCTGCTGATCTATTTCGGCCCGACCATCCAAAATCGCGTCATCCCTGTCTTCCATTATGCGCTGAAGCCCGGCGGATACCTTTTCCTCGGCACCTCCGAAAGCGTCGGGCAGCACGACGATCTGTTCGCCACCGTCGACAAGAAGCATCGCATCTTCCAGGCGCGGGAGCATGCCTCACCGCACATCAGACTGCCGGCCCTGATCGGAGAAAGCCATTCCAACGTCTTCCCATCCGAAAGTGCCGGCTCGAAGAAGGGACTTGTCGGCTATCCCCTGCGGCAGGCGGTCGAGGCGCAGGTGCTGGAACGGTTCGCGCCGCCGCATGTCCTGGTCAACGCCGACGGCGATGTCGTCTATTATTCGGCCAGGACCGGCAGATATCTCGAAGCGTCACAAGGGATTCCCAGCCGGCAGTTGCTGACGATGGCAAGGCGTGGGTTGCGGCTGGACCTCCGCGCCGCACTGCGCGAAGCGACGACCACGCGCCGCACAGTGGTGCGGGAAAACCTCACCGTGGAGGAAGACGACGAGCGGGTCCAGCCGATCAGGCTGACGATCGAGCCGCTCGCCGAACGCGGCAATGGCGAGCCGCTCTACCTTGTCCTTTTCGAGCCGTCGGGGCCGACCCAGGCCCGGTCCAACGAAGATGGCGGCAGCCGTGACAGTGACAGCACCGCCGATCTCGAGCGGGAACTGCGCGATACCAGAGAGCGCCTGCAATCGACCATCGAGGAGTACGAGACCGCGCTGGAGGAGGTGAAATCGTCGAACGAGGAACTCGTCTCCGTCAATGAGGAGGCGCAATCCACCAACGAGGAACTCGAAGCCTCGAAGGAAGAGATGCAGTCGCTCAACGAGGAGCTCAACACGATCAATGCCGAGTTGACGGCCAAGATAGAAGAGCTCGACCACGCCAACGGCGATCTGCGCAACCTGTTCGAAAGCACCGACATCGCGACTATTTTCCTCGACCGCAGCCTTGTGGTCCGCACTTTCACGCCGGCGGCGTCATCTTTCTTCAGCCTGCGCCCCTCCGATGTCGGCCGGCCGCTGACGGATCTGTCGAGCCAACTCGACTATCCCGAGTTGAAGCAGCACATCGACAAGGTGTTCGAGACGGGCGAGATCCTGAATCACCATCTGGCACGCGATGCCAGGGGCCTGTTCCACATGGTCCGCATCAATCCCTATCGCGACAAGGGCAACAGGATCCAGGGCGTGGTGGTGACACTTGTCGATGTCACCACGCTGGCACAGGCGGAAGAGCATCAACAGGTGCTCATCTCGGAACTCAACCACCGGGTCAAGAACATGCTTGCGGTGATTGCCAGCATTGCAAGCCGCACGCGGGAAAGTTCTGATACGAAGGAGGAGTTCGCGGATGCGCTGATCGGTCGCCTGCATGCCATGTCGCGGGCCTACGGCCTGCTTACCCGGGAGAGATGGAAGGAAGCCTCGGTCAGGGAATTGCTCCAGCAGGAGCTCGAACCATTCGGCATCGAGCGGATCGAACTCGATGGCGAGGATGTCAAACTAGGTCCGCAACAGGGGCTTTCCCTGAGTATGGCCATTCATGAACTGGCCACCAACGCGGCCAAATACGGCGCTTTGTCAAAAACCGATGGCAAGGTCAGTGTGCAATGGTCGATCGAGGACGACAGTTTCACATTTGGCTGGCGAGAAAAGGACGGCCCTCTTGTAAAGGCGCCGTTGGACAACGGCTTTGGCCTGACCCTATTGCAGGGAGAAATCGGTTACAGGCTCGGCGGCCACGTCGAAACCGCGTTCCACAAGGACGGCCTCAGCGTCCAGATCGCGTTTCCGGCAAACCACAAGGAGGCGCCGTGAGCGACGACAAGCCGCGCGTTCTGGTGGTCGAGGACGAATGGCTGATCGCCGAAGACATCGCGTCACGCCTGCGTGCGGCGGGTTATCCGGTGATCGGCCCGGTCTCGTCGGCCGCCGCGGCTCGTCAGCTTATCGATGCAGGCAAAGCCGACGTGGCGCTGCTGGACATTCAATTGAACGGTGAAACAAGTCTGCCCGTGGCCGAAACATTGCTGGCTCGCGGCATCCCCTTCGCCTTCATGACCGGATTTGGGCCGCGCGACGTTCCCACACCCTTCCGAAACTGCAAATTCGTGCCGAAGCCGGCAGGCGACGCTGCACTTCTCAACGCCCTGGCCGACCTGGCATCGCTTCGTCCCGACAAACACTCGTTATGAATTCAAGAGGCCGGTTTCGATCAGTCCAGGGGCTTGTCCGTCGGCCTAGGCGTGGTGCTCGCCTGACGCGGCCGCCCGGCGTTGCGATTGGCAACCGGATTGTCCAGCGGCGCGGTCGACGGCCGGGATGTGCCTGCGGTTTTCGGCGTCTCCGGCTTGCCACCGGCATCGGTGCCATTGGCATCCCGCTTTGGGTGCGGCAGACCATCGGCGTTCGGAGACCGGACGCTAGGTTTGGATGTGGAATTCTCATTGGTCATGCAACACCTTCCTTTGCAGCCGGTGGGGCACGGCGGTCTCGCCGCCGTGAATTCTGCAGGTCAACCGCTGCCGCGATCGAAGGTTCCAGATCGCCAACGGGTCCGTTGCGGTTCACGGCAGCGAACTTGCTCAGGGCAGACCTGGTGCGAGATGCCGACATCTCAGCCATGCGGTCGCATTACCACCTTGATGCAGCCATCCTGCTTGTCACGGAACGTCTTGTAGAGGTCCGGTCCCGCTTCGAGGTCTGCCCGGTGCGTGATCACGAAGGAGGGATCGATGTCGCCCTTCTGCACCATGGCGAGGAGCGGTTCGAGATAGCGTTGCGTGTGCGTCTGACCCATCCGGAAGGTCAGTCCTTTGTTCATGGCGGCGCCGAACGGAATATGATCGACGAGGCCGATATAGACGCCGGGCACCGAGATGGTGCCGCCTTTGCGGCAGGAGTAGATTGCTTCGCGCAATACATGCGGCCTATCGGTGCCGAGATAGACGGCAGCCTTGACCTTGTCGAGCATGGAGTCGGCACTGGCGGCGGGATCCGACTCGGTCCCGACACAGTCCATGCAGCGATCCGGACCGCGGCCATCGGTCATCGCCATCAAAGCGTCGTAGATATCGGAATTGCTGAAGTCGAGCGTCTCGGCCTTGCCGTGCTCGCGAGCCATCGCCAGCCGCTCCGGCACCTTGTCTATGGCAATGACGCGGCCGGCGCCGAGCATCCATGCGCTCTGGATGGCGAACTGACCAACCGGACCGCAACCCCAGATGGCGACGGTTTCGCCTGGCTCGATGCCGGCGTTTTCAGCTGCCATATAGCCGGTTGGAAAGATGTCGGAGAGGAACAGCACCTGTTCGTCGTCCATTCCCTCGGGCACCTTTATCGGACCGACGTCGGCGAAAGGAACGCGCAGATATTCGGCTTGCCCTCCCCAATAGCCGCCCACCAGATGCGAATAGCCGAACAGGCCAGCCGGGGATTGTCCCATCACTTCGGCAGCCTGTTTGGCATTGGGATTGGACCTGTCGCAAAGCGAGAACAGCCCCTTCTGGCAAAACCAGCACTCGCCGCATGAGATGTTGAAAGGCACCACGATGCGGTCGCCCTTTCTGAACTTCGAATGGCCGCTGCCGACTTCCACGACCTCGCCCATCGTCTCGTGTCCGAGCACATCGCCCGATTTCATCGTCGGCATATATCCGTTCATCAGATGCAAGTCCGAGCCGCATATGGCGCAACAGGTGACTTTGATGATGACGTCGCGATCATCCTCGATGGCGGGATCAGCCACCTGATCGCATCGAATGTCGCCTTTGCCGTGCCATGTGAGCGCTTTCATGATGGTGCTCCTGTCTTGGAAGAAGATCGCCGGACATTTTTTTGGGGTTTGCTTGAAGGCCGAAGGTCAGTCTTTGGACGCCGAACCCGGCTCGGCCATCTTGCGGTGCTGTTCGGCCAGCGTGCCTGCCGGCGTCACATGCGCTGCGGCGACCTGCAGCTTGTTCTTCCAACCGCTGATGATTTGTTCCTCACCGTCCATCATCGCCTCGTAGCCTGCTTTGGCGACATCGGCGGGATTGTCCTTCTCATCGGTGCCGACCTTGGTATCCATCATTTCGGCGCGTTCGAAGAACCGCGTCTGCGTTGCCCCGGGCATCAGCACGGTGACTGTGACCCCTGTGTCCTGCAACTCATGACGCAGTGCGATCGAGAAGGAATCGATGAATGCCTTGGTGCCGTTGTAGACCGCCTGGAAAGTGCCGGGCATGAAACCAGCGATCGATCCTGTGAAGAGGATGCGGCCTCGGCCGCGGCGTGCCATCCTGGCTCCGAGTTGATGCGCGAGATAGACGGTCCCGGTGATGTTGGTGTCGATGATGCGGCGGATTTTTTTCCAATCCTGATCGACGAAACCACGGCCGAGCCCACGTCCGGCATTCAGGAACAACAGGTCGACATCGCGATCGCCGATCCCGGCGATCAAACGATCGACACCCTCCTCGGTCGCCAGATCGGTCTCGATGGCTTCAACGGTCACATCATGCGAACCGAGCGCCGCGGCAGCCTGCTGGATCGCGGGCTCGTCGGCGGCTATGATCAGGTGGTAGCCGTCCTTGGCGCACAGTTTGGCGAGTTCCTTGCCGATGCCGCTTGAGGCGCCCGTCACCACGGCCAACTTTTCATTCTTCATCACGTCCTCCGAACCTCGCTTCGGCCGAACCACTGTCGGGGCTGATTGTTCCGTGCGGTTTGATGCGCGGCCATCCGAGCCATGAACGGAACAACTCAGGTCGATGCGAGTTCGATGTCCGTGCAGCGTCGTTGCTCCCCCTTTTTGATGCTGCATGATCGGGTCCCCTCAGCCTGGTCCAGCCCGCGCGTGCCCTGTCCGGGAGGCGCGGGCTTTTCCTGATGGCGACGGTGATGTTTTGAGATCCAGGAGGGAACAACAAACCCGTTCGGCAGTTCGGGGCGCAGGAGGAATAAAATGCAATACGCCGAAGAAATCGCGCTCAGGCGCGTGAAAATGCTGGTCGAACAATATGTCGTCGCCAGGAGCAGGAGATATGATTTCGTCTCGACGGAACTTGCCTGCAAGGCCATTCGCCAAGTCGTACGAAGTCCGATCGAAGACGCCGAGCTAGACCATTTGCTGGCTAGAAGCGCGGTCAAACAGGGGCTCTCGGTGCGGTTCGACCGGATAGGTCATTGGCAGGCGGCTTCGCCCGGACTCAGCCAGGAGAAATCAGCATGAGGGGAGTGTTCTTGATGTCAGCGGCATTGCTCGCCTTGGCGGGGTGCAACGACAATGCCGATCCAGCCAAGTCCAAGACGGATACTACGAACAGCCAGCCGGTCGACAAGAATCCCACGACGGACACCAACCCAACACCGCAGACCAGCACCGGCGGCGACCAGCAAGGTACGCAGCCAACCCAGCCGGCATCTCCCAAGCCAAGTGGTGGCTAGGCCTATGGAGCGACGCAACGCAATAATCTCGCTGATGATAGCGGCGGTCATCATTGTTGGTTTCGTCGTGGGCTTTTTCTACGTCGATATGGGCTGGCAGACCTCGCCGCTGAAACGCGCGCCGGAGCAGAACCAGGGCGGCAATGCCCCCGCGGACACCGCCCCGGCTGCCGGCGTCCAGAAAAATCCTAGGGAAAACACGGAAATGCCGGGGCAGCAGTGATCGACGGCCGGCAGCAACAGGCGAGGCGACGTCGCGGTGACGGTGCCGAAGTGAGTTCGATACAGCACGGATCTGGAGTGTGGATGATGGGCATCCTTTCCGACCTCGACAAGAAACTGACGGACAATATGTACGAGCATGGCAGCGAATTCACCGATGCGGTTTCGGATCTGCCCGAAGCAGTCGTTGAAGCGGTCGAACGGCTGATGTTTTTCATCCAGCCCGACGCGCGCGACACAGTCAGAACTCAGGTTCTCGGCCTCATTCACGAATATAGAATCCAAGACGCTCCGAACGGGGATCGCCCTGCCTAACCTTCAGCTTACGCTGATGCGGCAATTGAAACCGATCGGGACCTGGCTCGCCGCCGCGTGCTCCGGATCGGCGGGCGCGGTCGTTGACGGACCCGACGAGCGCTCTAGATCAGATTTACGCCGGCCACGGTTTTGTTGGGTCGGGGGAGACTATTCGGTGGCGCACCAAACGCCTGATTTGATCGTTAGACGCCGCTATCTCAGGCTCGACTGCTTGTGCTTGCTGTCGATGATGTTGTCGGCATGCTCATCTTCCGATCAGATCGAGCAGCAATCACGAACAGCGGCCTCCGCATCGCAGACCGTGTTAATGGCGCTGGACGCCTGGGCGGCAGGGGCGGCGCCGACCGCATACACGGCGGGTACGCTGCAATCGATCGGCAAGACGCTTGCCGATGCCGGGGAGCAAATCCGGTCCGCCGAAACCAGTGAACCCGCCGAGCAAGCTTCGCTGACAAAGGCAGTCAACGATTTGTCGGTCGCGGTGGCACGTGCAGAGGCCGGATTGCAGGCGGGCGACCGGCCGGAAGTCCAAGATGCGCAACAGGATCTACGGCTGGCGTCGCGTTCGCTCGCTACCGCCTACGCCAAATATTTCGCGCCAAAGCCATGAAGAAGCTCATGGAAATATCCCTCGGCGTCGTCACCAGCGTCGGCGGCTTCCTCGAAGTTGGGTCCATGGCGACGGCGGCGCAGGCAGGCGCGATGTTTGGCTTCCAGTTGATCTGGGCGGTGGTGCTCGGCACCATCTGCATCATCTTCCTTGTCGAAATGTCCGGCCGGTTCGCGGCCGTGAGCCATCACACAATCTCCGACGGCATCCGCGAGAGATTCGGCTTCAACGTCTTTCTATGGCCGTTGCTTGCCGCCCTGCTGGTCAATTTCCTGATGCTGTCCGCCGAGATCGGCGGCGTCGCCATTGCACTCGAATTTGCCACCGGCATAGGCTTCCAGTGGTGGGCACTGCCGGTGGCTTTGTTGGCGTGGCTGCTGCTTTGGAAAGGCACGTTCGGCTTCATCGAGAAGGGCGTATCTATTCTCGGTCTGGTGACGCTGTGTTTCGTCGTCGGAGCGGTGATGCTGAGACCCGATTGGACGGCAGTCGCAAGGGGCGCCGTGCCTTCGCTGCCGGTCCACGATGCCGCCAATTACTGGTTCATGGCGGTCAGCATTCTCGGCGCCTCGATATCGCCCTACCTCTTCATGTTCTATTCCTCGGGGGCCATCGAGGACCGGTGGGACAAAAGCTATCTCGGAGCCAATCGGGCCATAGCGGGGTTGGGCATGACTTTCGGGGGGACCATCTCGATCGGCGTGTTGATCGTGGCCGCTCTCGTGCTCGCCACGCATGGCGTCACCCAAGTGGATGACTATCACCAGTTGCCGTTGATGCTGATACCTATATTCGGCTTCTGGGGCTTCGTGCTGTTTGTTGCCTCCCTCGCCATTGCCTGCTTCGGCGCCGCACTAGAGGTCGGGTTGCAACAGGCCTATCTTGTGGCCCAAGGTTTCGGCTGGAATTGGGGCGAGGATCGCAAGCCGCGCGACGATCCGGGTTTCAGCGCCACCTACACGATATCATTGCTTTTGGCGGCTATTCCCATCGCGCTTGGTCTCGATCCGCTGAGGCTCACCATCTTCTCCATGGCGCTGACGGCAGCCAGCCTGCCGCTGACGGTCGTTCCTTTCCTGTTTCTGCTGAACGACAAACGTTATGTCGGCGAGCATCGCAATGGCATTTTGTCGAATGCCGCCGTCATCTTCATCATCGCGCTCGGCTTCGTACTGGCGGTGGTGACCATCCCGCTGCAGATATTCGGAGGCACATGATGAAGTTGCTGCGTGATCTCCTCGACAAGCAGGTGGTCGACCGCGAGCAGATCAAGATCGGCAAGGTCGACGGGCTGGTGGCGGAGTTACGGCCTGGCAAGCCGCCTCGGATCATTGCCATCGAGCTCGGCTCCATCACCCTGGCACGTCGCCTCGGCGCACGGCCTGGGCGGTGGATGGCGCGGCTCGCGGTCAAGCTGGGTGGCAAGCAGCATGGCGAGCCCCATCGGATCGCCTGGCACAAGGTAAAAGATATCGGCATCGATATCGAGTTCGACATCGATGTGCGAGAAACGTCGATCTTCGCCTGGCAGGACTGGTTGCGCGACCATGTCATCGGGCGCATTCCGGGAGCTTGATGATGACCACCGTCAATCTTGAGCATCTGGCTGGGCGACGCGTACTCTCGCAGCGCGGCAAGAATGTCGGCTATATCGAGGAGATCCACGCCGAACGGGATGGTGACGATTTCGTCGTCACCGAATTCCATGTCGGGGTCTACGCCGCTTTCGAGCGCCTCTCGGCCTCGGCCATAGGCGTGGCAGTGCTGGATCTTTTCCGATTGCGCCGCCGCGGCGGTCTATATCGCATCCCTTGGAACAAGCTCGACATTTCCGATCCCGCGCGACCGCGGCTGCTGTGCCCAATGACCGAACTCTCGGGCATGAAGGGCGCACCAGACCTCCAGGAATAGGTCGTGGTGCCGCATCGTCGGGATCATTCTCAGCGCAGCATGCCTGCCGTCAGGAAAACCACGGCTGCTATCAAAACGACAGCTGCAATTACCAACACCGGCCAGTTGACGCCGGGCCGCAGTTCCGGCTCGCCTTCGACCGGGCGCATGGCATTGGCAAAGCTGGCATCGTTTTCGAATTTTGGGCGAGTGCGCGGCGGACTTGTCCCAGCGACCGAATTTTGCGTGTCCGCGGCCTCGGCGTCTGTCTCAAGCGGGGCAATGGCGGGATCGAACCCCGGCGTTTTGTCCTGCGTTGCTCCTGCCTGAACTTCGCTTCTGGCCGCGGCAGGCGTGGGACTTGAAACCTTGATCATGATTTCTCCCTTTCGAACCAATCTCGGCAGAGTCGCACTTGCAGGCACCGGCGAGGCGACCCACCACGGTCAGACTTGCTCGCTCAGCAGAATCTTGGCGTCCTTGGCCGCAACGATGAACGCCTGTCGTGCGGTCCTTGTAGGCTTTTCGCCTCGCATGACGGCAAGGCACGCTCTGATCGCGGCAAGACGCCTCTCGGATGTCGGCTTTGGCCAGTCCCGCAGCAGCACTTCGGCTGCGTCCGACACCGAAACCACAACCCTGTCGCGGTCTATCCGGCCAGGTTGAATGCTAATCGGCTTTCTGAAATGTCCAGTACGCACATGCCTCTCCAGCGGGATGCACTCTATTCGACACGTCGCTGCAAGACTGCGCGTCGCGACGCGTTTAACTCCGCACTCGTCGATTTGTTCCAGAGCATCTGGCGTTTGAAACAACTAGCCGATGGCCATCCGTGCGCCCTGTCCCAAGACTTACAGCAGATCTTTCCGAAGGAAGACTCGGGCATGTCCAGGGATCCCGAATTCGACTTTGCCGAATTCCTCGAACCCGTGCTGCATGTAGAATAGCGGCGCCTGGAAACTGCTCGTCTCCACGACGGCCTTCTTGCAGCCCCGCCGGATGGCTTCTTCCTCGATCGTCGTGAGAAGTTGTGAGCCAAAGGATTGGCCACGCAACTGCTCAGGCAGGAAGAACATGTCGAGAAACAGGAGCCCAAGCTCCGTCCTGCCCCAAAGCCCGCCCCAGGTCTTTCCTGACTGGTCGCGAAGCTCCGCTCCGATATCAGCTCGGTCGTCGATCCCGGTCTGTGCGATGTTGTATTGATAGAGCGCTGCGGCGGCCTGCGCTCTTTCATCGTCGCTATAGGTCAAAGTGGTTGTAAATCCCTCGGATCGGAATGACATGCATTTTCCTCCTGGTGGGCACAGGTATGAGATCCGCCGGCAACGTCGGTCACGGCCAAGATGAACTCGTTGCCAACGCCAAGAAATAAATCCGGCATCCATCTCAGGCGCCTTCGAACGCCGTGGGCTTTGTCTGATGGTCTTCACAAAATATTACGTGAGGGAACGTTCGCGCCTGACTCGTCTTAGGCAATCGAGGCGGTTGTCGCCTCGCGGATTGTGAAGGAGAAGAACAATGCCCAATCAAGGTGGTAGCCACGAACAGCATGTGAAGGCAGGCCAGCAGAGCCACAAGAATGCCGACAATAAAAATCGTCAGCAACAGCAGGCCGCTGGTGGTGGGCAACGGCAGCAGGGCGATGGATCCGGCATGCGTGGTGGAACCCACGAACAGCATGTGAAAGCTGGCGAACAAAGCCACAAAAACCGCTGATCGCGTGTGATTTCAGCAGACCCACCCCGAAGTATCGGGGTGGGTCTGATTGCATCTGAAGGGTACCGACGAAGAGGCCGCGAGGCCGGGTCGCGAAGTCGCCCGGCGGCTTGGCGCCGGGGCGACGACGCCCAATCAGGCAGCTTGCTGCAGGGCGCGCTCATTGACACCGCCTTCGCCCAGCCCGGAAAGCGCTTCGTCCGTCGCGACCTCCTCTTTCAATGTCTCGTTGAGGAGCTTGACCACGTCGCTCTTGCCAAGCTGTTCAGCCCACGCGACCAACGTGCCATAGCGCGCGATTTCATAGTGCTCGACGGCCTGTGCCGCGCCGACCAGTCCTGCATCCAGCGCCGGGTCACCCTTGTATTCGTCGAGAATTTCCGACCCTTCCTCAAGAATGCCGTCGATCGCCGGACAGGTCTTGCCGCGGGCCGGTTTGTCCATAAGTTCGAACACTTGCTCGAGCCGATCGACCTGGCCTTCGGTTTCCATGCGATGTTTCTCAAAGGCCGCGGCCACCTCCTCGGATTCGGCGCCCTTTGCCATCTTCGGCAAGGCTTTGAGTATCTTCTTTTCAGCGTAGTAAATGTCCTTCAGCCCATCGAGGAACAAAGCCTCCAGTCCTTTTGTCGTCGCTCTTTTTGCAGTCGCCATGATTTGTCTCCCTTGGATTGTCATGAAAGCTCACCGGCGGTGTAGCCATGGACTAACTTTCCATGGAAGCAGTTGTTCCCTGGGCGCGACTCGGAAGGGGCAGCACGCCAAATACCGCTTTTGTCGAGAGCCGATCGCTATCAAAAGGCGATGGACGATGACGGTGTGAGAATCGCCGGCAGTGACGGAGAGCACCGGGGTTCGTCGCGCCATATGGAGTAGATGGGAGTTCATATACGAAATCATATTTACATATAAAACAAATCATGATGATCTTGCAGTCGTGCAGCGCGGCTAAGGTGGTTGGTTCCGGCGTACATCGCTGAGCCTGAATGCCAGCAGATGATCGTGCGCAAATGAAATCAACATGATGTCGCGGTCGAGCAAGCCGTGCATTGATCGGATGTAGGGAGTGCGGATGCCCTTTGATGTCATCGTTATCGGAGCCGGCGCAGCCGGGGCTGTTCTTGCTGCCAGGCTAACCGAAGATGCTGCCACGAACGTGCTTTTGCTGGAAGCGGGGCCGGACTACCGGAGCGGCGAGCAACCTGCCGAGATGGCGAGCCCAAATCCCTTCAACCTGCTGCTTCCCGATCATTTTCAGCAGCAATACATGTATCCCGACCTGATGGCTCGTCGCACGAAGCGGCAGGAGCACCGGGTCTACTGGCGCGGCAAGGGGCTTGGCGGTTCGACGGCCGTCAATGGGCAGATTGCCATTCGCGGTGTGCTCCATGCATTCGACCGCTGGGAGGAAATCGGATGCAAGGGCTGGTCGGGAGCCGACGTGCTGCCCTGCTTCTGCCGCCTGGAAGATGACCCGATCGCGGCCAATTTTCACGGCAGCGACGGCCCGATTCCGATCTACCGCGCGCCTGTCGAAAGCTGGGGCAGCGTCGACAAGGCCATGCGCCAAAGCGCGATGGCTCTCGGCCATCCCTGGCATGACGATCTCAATGCTCCGGATGCCGAAGGGGCTTGCACCTATCCCATCAACAGTCGAGCCGGCAAGCGCGTGTCGGTCAATGACGGCTATCTGGAAGCTGCCCGCGACCGGCCGAACCTCACCATCATAGGGCAGGCGACGGTGGACAAGGTGCTTTTCGACGGCAGGAAAGCGATCGGCGTTTTGGCCATCGTGGCCGGGCAGGTTCGCAAATTCGAGGCGCCGCTGGTCATCGTCTCGGCCGGCGCCATCCACTCTCCGGTCATCCTGCAGCGCTCGGGCATCGGTCCCGCGGCTCTCTTGAAACGAAAGGACATCGAGGTGCTTGCCGACCTGCCGGTCGGCGAAGGTTTCTTCGACCATCCTTATTGCCGCATCGAACTGAAGCTGAAGCCGGGATTCAAGGCGACCGATGTCGACGCGCGGCATACCAACTGCTGTGTGCGGATGAGTTCGGGCGTGCCGGGCGCTGAGCGCGACGACATTCTCTACGTCGCCATGAACCATGGCGGTATCGGCGTGGAGTCCGACAGCGCCCAGTTCGGCGAGGCCATGGTCAATCTGATCCTGATGGAGGCCAAGAGCCGCGGCACCGTGCAACTGCGTTCCGCCAACCCTTTCGACCAGCCGATCGTGGAAGAGAACATGCTGGACGATCCAATGGATCTCCAGCGCATGCGTATCGCCTATCGCCACCTTGGCGAGATTGCCCGGCAGGCGCCGATCCAGGCGATCGCCGAGCGCGTCCTGCTGGGGGATTCCGATCTGCCTTTGTCATGGCTCGAAACGGCAAGCGACGAGGAGGTCGACAATTTCCTGCTGGCGCAGTCTTCCGATGCGCAGCATGGGATCGGAGGCTGTTGCATGGGAAGGCCCGGCGAGGCCGTGGTCGATCCGGAATGCCGGGTCTACGGTTTGGAAGGACTGCGGGTTATCGATGCGTCGATCATGCCGCTCGATTGCCAGGCAAACACCAATCTCACCTCGATCATGATTGGCGAGAAAATGGCCGACAGCCTGCGCCGGTCCATCTGACAGCTCGAGGGCAAGCCCGCGCACAAGGCGCGGGCCTTGGATGTCAGCGGGTGATATCCACGGTAATCGTCTTCAGGTCGCACATTTCCATCAGCGTGTGCCGCCCACCGGTGCGACCGAGGCCGCTCTGCGTCCCGGCGGCGCCGCCGGCAGGAATATGCGGCTCCCAATAGCAGCTCATCTCGTTGATGTTGACGATGCCGACCTTCAGGCTTTCAGCAAAGGCAAAGGCGTTCTTGATGGTGCTGGTGAAGACCGCGGCCGACAGGCCGTAGGGGCTGGACGCCGCAAGTTCCATCGCCTCCTCATCGGTCTCGAAGATCAGCACGGGTGCGATCGGCCCGAAGGATTCCTCGACATTGAGCAGGCTTTCCCGGGTCAGTCCTGTGACGATCGACGGCTCGAAATAGAGATTGGTGGCAAAACCCGACGCCACATTGCCGCCGGTAACGATCTCGGCGCCACGCGCGCGGGCGTCCGCGATGTGGCTGAGCACCTTGTCGACGGCCACCGCATTGTTGATCGGACCCATCGTCGTCGCGGGATCGAAAGGGTCGCCCATTTTCACCTGCGCGGCCGCTTTCACGAGACCTTCGATGAAACGGTCATGGACGGATTTATGCACCAGCACGCGTTCGGTGGCCGTGCAGATCTGCCCGGCATTGGCAAAGCAGCCGGCCCCGACCCGGGCGGCGGCCATGTCGATATCGGCATCGGCCAGCACGATGGTCGGACCGTTGCCGCCCATTTCGAGCAGAAGCGGCTTGCCCGCTCCACGCCGGGCGATCGTCGCGCCTGTGACAGAACTGCCGGTGAAGCCGATGGCATGGGTGCCCGGATGAACGACCGCCTCGTCGCCCACCTCCGCACCGTCACCCAGAACGAGATTGATGGCGCCGTCCGGCAGGCCCGCCTCGATGAAGCATTCGACAAGTGCCGTGGCAATCAGCGACGTCGTCGGCGCCGGCACCCAGACGACGGTGTTGCCCGTTGCGATGGCCGGTCCGAGATAATAGAGGCAGGGCAGGGCGAGCGGGAAATTCCAAGGTGTGATGATGGCAAAGACACCCTTCGGCTGCAGGAAGCTGAAGGCGCGCTTGTTGGCATCGGCAAGCGGAAACGCCGCCGTCTCCAGCCACTTCATCTGCTCTGCCGCATTGCGGAAACCGAGAGCTGCCGCCGATGCTTCGGCCTTTGCCTCGCTGTGGAAGGGTTTACCCTGTTCCAGGCAGAGCAGGCGCGCGAGTTCCTCGGCGCGCCTGTCGATCGCGTCGGCGATGCGCATGCACAGTTGAGCGCGTGCGAAGGTTCCCATCTTGCGCATGGCCTCGCGTGCGCCTTCGGCGGCTTTCACCGCGCGGCCGACATCGGCGCGGGTGGAAAGTGAGAGATAGCCGAGGTGCTCGCCCGTCGACGGACTGTCGATTTTCAGGAACTTGCCGGAGCTGCCGGCAATCCACTCGCCGCCGATACGGTTGATGCCGATGCGGGCGGCTGCTTCCGGCTCCGAGACGATCGCCATGCCGCGCAGGTTGGGGCCTTCGAGAGAAGATTTGAAATGGACTGTCATCATGCGTTCCTTTGGCCGAATTCGGATTGGATGTTCAAAATGGCGGCGCGGCTGCGTTCCACGGCTGCGATGAAAAGTCTGCTGCCGGCCTCCGCGCCCGCCTGCGACGGCGTACCGATGACGCCGTTGCCGCGGATGGCTTCGAAACGGCGCCAGACGGTGACGGCCGGCGCGGCGTAAAGGTGAGGATCCGGCCAGGATGGCGGGGTGCCGCCCGGCGGGATGAGATCGCGGCGAACGCTGTCGCCAAGCACATGCATCATCAACGAGGTTTCAAGCGCGCAAGCGTGACCGGTGCCTGTAGCGGCATCGGGCAGGGCCTCCGCCGCCACGTCGGCGATGAGATCGAAATACGAGAAACCCGCGGTGACGATGCCACGCTGGCCAAGGGTGGTGATCGCCACCTGGATCGCGGCGCGGTTTCCGCCATGGCCGTTCAGCATGACCGGCAGGAAGCCGTCTTCGGCAAGGCAGGTGCAGAGATCGACGAGAACGGCGATGAAGGTCTGCGGGCTGAGGCTCATGGTGCCGGAGAAGGAGCGATGATGCTCGGACGAGCCATAGGCGATAGGTTCGGCGACACGCATGGAGGCCTGTCCTTCCGCCGCGGCGAGCGCAACCGCTTCCGCAAGCCAGCAATCGACGCCGAGCGGCAGATGCGGGCCATGTTGCTCGACAGCGCCGAGCGGCAGAATGACGACGGGTTTATGCACGCCGGCTGTCGCGTGTCTTTCCGTATCCGGCGAGGTCATCAGCGCAAAGCTGGACCCAGGCGGGATCGGCAATGCCGGAACTGGCTCGCTCATCGTGCTGCCTCGACAAGCCGGGCCTTGGCGTAGGTCATGCCGGAATCGGCCAGGAGAGCGACCATGATGATTGCCCCCTTGTAGAGTTCGAGGCTGGACGGGTCCGTGCCGAACACCCGAAGCGCCGTCGTCAGCAGGCTGACGATCAGGGCGCCGACGACCGCGCCCCACACCGTTCCCCGTCCGCCGAAGATACTGGTGCCGCCGAGCACGCCAGCGGCGATCGCGTCCAGAAGCAGCGAGGTACCGCCGATATTGGGCGTCACGACATGCACCCGGCTGATCATGATCACAGCCGTCAGGAAGACGAAGATACTGGAGGCGCAATAGACGAGGATCGTGTGTTTCGTCACCGGGATGCCGGCAAGTTCCGCGGCTCCGGCATCCGACCCGAGCGCATAGGTACGCAGCCCGAAACGGCTGTGCCGCATCAGGATTGCTGCTACGGCGACGATCAGCAGTGTTGCGAAGATGACATTGGGAATGCCGAAGCTGCGCTCGATGCCGACCGCGCGAAGCGTCGGATCCTTCAGCATCAGGACGCCTTTGGAGGCAACCGCAAGCGTTGCGCCCTGCAGCGCGACCATTGTGGCCAGTGTCGTCACGAAGGGCGGTATCTTCAACAATGCGATAACGGCGCCGTTCGCGAGGCCGATCACCACCATCACGGCAAAGCCGACGAGCAGGGCAAGCGGCAGGCCGGCGCCGCCGTCGATCAGGCTGGCGATGAAGACGGCGCAGAAGGCGACGCCGACGCCGGCGGACAGGTCGATGCCCGCCGTCAGCAGAACGATCAGAGCCCCAAGCGCCAGGATGGCGATCGGGGTCGCCTGGGCGACGATGTTGATGAGGCTGGCGGTTGAAACGATGCGGGCGTCGATGAGCGCGAAGATCGCCAGCAGGATGACCAGCAGGATCAACGGCGAGAGGTCGAGAAAGCGCCTGCACCAGATGTTCTGTTGGCGGGTCATGAGGATCCTCTCATCGGATGTGCCAATCTTCGACCGGTTCGCGCAGGCCTGATTTGACGCTGCGCAGGATGGCATCATTGACGGCGACGGCGCGCAGGGCGTCGCCGACCGGCATCACGAAAGGGGTGTCGTCGCGAACCGCCGAAATGAAATGGTGGACCTCCTCGAAGAGATCCCCGGTGATACGGCCATTGACGGTCGGCCAGTGCAGGGCGTCGGGTTGCGACCACTGTCCACGCGACAGGATGCGTAGACCGTGGTCGCGCACGTCGAGGTCGATCATGCCTTCCGTGCCGATGATTTCCGTGCGTGCCCAGATGCCGGTCGGAACGGTCGGTGGCAGCGTCCAGCCGAAATAGAGCTGTCCGCTCATTCCGTTCGACAGCTCGACGGTGGAGAAGATCGCGTCTTCGGATCGAACTCCGAGCGAAGGCATGAGCTTGGCGACGGGCCGAGAGTAGACGGCGATGATGTCCGAACCTGAGATCCATTGCAGCGCATCGACGTCGTGCACGCCGAGGTAGAAGCAGACGCTCGAGTTTCCGTTCATGCGAAGACCGACTTCGCGATTGGTGAAACGGCCGCTGCTGCCGTGGATCGGCTCGCCGATCCGCCCGGATTTCACCGCTGCCGCGGCCTCGCAATAGCGCGGGTCGAACCGCAGGATGTGGCCGACCAACAGGCGCGCGCCGTTTCTCTCCGCCGCTCTAGCAATCGCCTTGGCAGCGGAAAGATCGTGAGCCATCGGTTTTTCGAGCAGCACCGGCTTGCCGGCATCGAGCAGCGTGCGGCAGACGTCTTCATGCAGCGTGTCGGGTGCCGCCACGATATAGGCGTCGGCGGCATTGGCGGCCAGCGCGGTGGCGGCATCGCGGAAATGCCGGGCACCGAAATCGGACGCGGCCTTGCTCCCCGTGGCAGCATTCGGATCAACGAATGCCGACAGTTCCGCGACAGGGCTCGCGGCAACCACCTGCGCATGCAGGAGGCCCATGTAGCCGGCACCGACAATGGCGATCTTCAGCTTGCTCAAAGGGTTCTCCTTACAGGCATGGTGCAAGGTTGAATGCTGGCCGGGGTGCGCAGGCTGGCGGTGTGATCGTGCGATCACCGAAGGCCAGCGTCATCACGTCTTCTTCCGTCGCCCCACGAGCCAGCGTGCCGACAGAGTGGCCTTCGCGCATGACGACGATGCGGTCGGCAACGCCGAGAACCTCGGGCAACTCGCTCGACACCATGAGGATCGCCGCGCCCTCGGCCTTCAATCTTGCGATCAGGTGATGGAGTTCGGACTTCGCGCCGACGTCGACGCCGCGTGTCGGCTCGTCGAGCAGGATGATCTTCGGTTTGGTGGCAAGCCATTTGCCGATGACGACCTTCTGCTGATTGCCGCCCGAAAGCTCGATGGTCATTTTGTCGGGCTGGGCCGGCCGCACGCCGAGTGAGCCGATGAGATCGCGGGCGAGTGCCAGGATGCGGCGAGGTCTCAGCAGGCCGAAGTGACTGTTGTCGCGAATCCAGGCGAGGGACAGGTTGTCCCTGATCGACATCGTGCCGACGAATCCTTCCAGGTGCCGGTCTTCGGGTATGTAGACGATGCCGGCGCGATTGGCGGCCTTGGTGTCGCCGCCGGTCTGCTGCCCGCCGAAAATTCTGAGCGTGCCGCCATACATGGTCTCGAGGCCGGCAATCAGCCTGAGCACCTCGGAGCGGCCGCTTCCCATCAGGCCGGCGAGCGCGACGATTTCGCCCCTGCACACGCTGAGCGTGGCCGACTTCAAGAGCTTGCCATCGGAGATGTTGCTGATTTCGATCGCGGTTTCGCCGACTTGCGCTTCGAGATAGGGGAAGATGTCGCCGACATCGCGCCCGACCATCATCGAGACGATCTCGGCCTCGCTGGTCTGGCGGGTCTGGCGTTCGCCGATGAAGCGCCCGTCACGCAGAACGACGACGCGGTCGCACTGGCTGAAGATCTCTTCCATCTTGTGGGAGATGTAGAGGATGCCGGCGCCGCGAGCTCTCAGCCTGTCGATCAGGTCGTAGAGCTGATCGCGCTCGCGGTTGGAGAGCGCGCTGGTCGGCTCGTCCATGATGAAGAACCAGGCATCGGACAGAACGGCACGGGCAATTTCCACCATCTGCCGGTGCCCGACGGAAAGCGTTCGCAGCTCCGCGCCAATGTCGATATCGAGCGACAGCTCGTCCATGATGGATTTCGCATCGCGCCGCATCCGGGCCCGGTCGAGAAATCCCAGGCGGGTATGCGGTTCGCGGCCGATGAAGAGATTCTCGGCCACCGTCAGGTCCGGCGAAAGGCTGAAATGCTGATGGATGACGCTGATGCCCTTGGCGTCGCTGGGGGAGTGGAACTGGACGGCGTTGCCGTCGATCATGATCTCACCCTCGTCCGGGCGATGCAGACCGGAAATGCACTTCACCAGCGTCGATTTCCCGGCCCCGTTCTCGCCGGCAAGTCCCACCACCTCACCGGCCGAGACGGCAAAGCTGACACCATCGAGTGCCTTGACGCCCGGAAAAGACTTGCCAAGCCCGCGCAAGGCGATGCTGTGTTTGCCGACGGGTGTTGCGGCGATGTTGCGGGGCGACGGGGTGGACTTGCGGCCACCGGTCTTGAACAGGGCGGCGACACTCTCCGGCTGGCTGGTAAGAACGGCCACCAGAATGAGGCTCGCGGTCACGAAATAGATCAGGATCTGCGGCACCTGCAGGAAGGACAGGCCGGTGTTGATGACGCCCAGCAGCAGCGCCCCGATCGCCGTTCCCCAGATGGAGCCCTGGCCGCCGGACAGTTTCGTGCCGCCGATGATCGCGGCTGTAATGGCTGTAAATTCGAGCCCGGTGCCGGCAAGCGGCTGTGCCGAACCGAGACGACCGATGGTGAGGATCGCGCCGAGTCCGGCTGTCGCACCGGCAATCAGGTAGACGGAGATGCGCACGAGGTCGACGGGAACCAGTGAGGCCCGCGCCGCGCCCGCATTTCCGCCGACCGCATAGATCCAGCGTCCGTAGACCGTACGATTGAGCACGAACCACCAGAGGCCCAGGCAGATGGCGGCGATGATGACGGAGACCGGCAGGAGGCCGATCGTCTCGCGTCCCGCGAAAAGCAGGACCGGATCGGCGACCGCGATGCTGGATGCGCCGGAGAGGCTGAGCGCCAGGCCGCGCGCAAACGCCATGGTGGCGAGCGTTGCGATGAATGGGGAGATGCCGGCAAAGCCGATCAGCGTTCCATTGAGCAGACCGATTGCGGCACCGCCACCGATCGCGGCGAGAAGGCTCAAGCTCGCCGAGCCGGTTGCCGTGTAGGCAAGACCCGCTGCGATGCCGGAGCAGGCAAGATTGCTGCCGACGGAAATATCAATGCCGCGCGCGATGATCACGGCCGTCATGGCAAAAGAGATGAGGGCGATGACCGCACTCTGCTGCGCGATGCTGACAAGATTGCCGGTCGACAGAAAACGCGGATCGATCCAGCCGAAGACGGCGATGGCGACCAGTAGCACCGCGATGAGAACCGGTTCGTTGCGCCGCAGTAACGGAGAGGTCCAGGACTGGAACATGGGTCGGTCCTCTTATCGAGCATCATGCGCGGTCACCACGGAAGCGGCGACGGCGATCGTCAGGAAAAGGGGACGCCGGATGATATGTCATCCGGCGCTTGAGCCGCTTTAGGCTGTTACTTTGCCAGGGTCATGGCGGTCGCCGGAACCTTGGGACCGAGTTGCTCGGTATAGTTCTTGGCTTCCACCGCCTCTTTGTCGGTGTTGATGTATTCGAAGGTGAGGCCATCCGCCTTGAGCTTCGCGGCCGTCGCATCCGAGGTCACGAAATAGGTCGGCATGTAGAGATCCTGCGGCAGCTTTTCGCCGTTGGCCAGGCGAGCGGCAACGGCGATGTTCCAGTAGCCGACACGATAGGCGCCGGTCAGCACGTCCATCACCATCTTGCCGTCGTCGATCAGCGGCTTCATCTCGGCGTCGCCGTCATAGCCGCCGTAGAGCAACTGGGTTCCCATCGAGCTGGCAACGGAATCGGCGGCCAGGCAAAGGCTGTCGGAGATGCAGCCGATGGCCTTCAGATCCGGATAGGTGGTGAGCCAGGTCTGGGCGGCATTGGTTGCCTTGGCTGCGTCCCAGCCGGTCGGCTCGATGCCGACAACCTTGATGTCCGGAAACTCCTTTTTTAGGGTTTCGACAAAGCCTTTTTCGCGCGTGTCGGACACGAAGTTGCCACGCGAACCGACAAGCAGGGCGACTTCGCCCTTGCCGCCAAGCGACTTGCCGAGCGCGCGGGCAACCATCGACATGTTGTCGTAGTCCGGATAGAGCGTCGAATAGTTCGAGCCGGCCTCGACCTTGTTGCCCATGGTGATCACCGGAATGCCGGCGGCGGTGGCTTTCTGGATGACCGGAATGACCGCGTTCTTGTCGATCGGATCGATCAGGATCGCGCTGACGCCCTGATTGATAAAATTCTCGATGATGCTGACCTGTTTTTCCAGACTGCCCTCGGCGCTCTGCCAAGTGGATTTCACCCCATAGTCGGCGGCAGCCACGTCGCCCGCTTCCTTCATGCGGACGAAGAAGGAGTTCTGCAGGTCGATTGCCGCAAGCCCCAAAACCTTTTCCGCGGCAAGCGAGGGCGTCGCGATGGCGAGTGCGAGCAGAGCAATGGATGCTTTCAGGGAAATGCGCATGTTTCAGTTCTCCTCTTGTTGCGACAGGACGATTCTTCGCCTCTTTTTCATGTCCCGCACGACGACCGTCCCAGTGACAGGCATTCCGGCGGTATTTCGCGGCACTCGTGCCGTATCCATGTCAGGGCCGCGTCTGCGTGGACCGGCCTTGCTCAACCTCAGCCATTCAGGCCCTCGACACCGGCGCCACAGACAAGCCCGGCGATGCGAGCGCCGCGCGGTGGCTTGAAAGCGCCGCTCATCAAGGCGGCCAGCGATGCCGCGCCGCTGAGGTCGGCGGCGATGCCGAATTCGAACCAGAGCAATTCAGCGGCCTTCTGCATGTCCGCATCCTCGACAAGGACGATGTCGTCGACGTGCTTGGCGACGATCTCGTAGATGCTTTCGTCCGTGCGGCCGCAGGCCATGGTCGCCACCTTCGTCGTTATCTCGGGCAAGCGAACGACACGGCCGGCAGCCACGGAGGCGTGAAGGGTCGGTGAACCGGTCGGCTCGACACCGATGATCCTGGCTTCGGGTTTGACGTGCTTCAGGACTTCGGACATGCCGCTGATGAGCCCGCCACCGCCGATCGCGACGATATAGATGTCGGCATCGGGAATCTGATCGACCATCTCCAGCGCCACGGTTCCCTGACCGGACACGATCTGCGCATCGGCGAAGGGATGCATGTAGAAGGCGCCGCACGCCTTTGCCTCGGCCGATGCAGCCTCATGCGCTTCATCCCAGACATTGCCTTCGAAGCGAACGTCAGCCCCCCATTTGCGAAGCTTTTCCGCCTTCAGCGGGCTTGCATTGTTCGGCAGGTAAATGGTGGCGGGAACGCCGGCCCGGGCAGCCACATAGGCGGTGGCCAGGCCGTGATTGCCGCCGGATGCGGCGACCAGTCCGTTTTCGATCCGGCTTGGCTCGAGCGTTTTCACCCGGTTCGTGGCGCCCCTGATCTTGAAGGAGCCGCTCACCTGGAGGCATTCGAGTTTCAAATAGACATCATTTTGAAGGTTTGCCCCCGTGGCATGGTCGAGCTTGACGACCGGGGTGCGCCGTATGAAGGGGGCAATGCGCCGGGCAGCCGCTTCGATGTCCTTATGGCCCATCGGTCAGTGCCTCCGGATATTCGTTGGCAAGCACGAAACAGCAATTCCCCGGGCGCACACGGCCGGGCTGACGCTTGGCGAAAACGATACCGTCGATGGGGTGAAGGAGATCGATGGGCGCGCGTGACGGCGTGTGGAGGAAGTGAATGCGTCCGGCAAGGTCGCCCTTGCTGACGGCACTGCCGAGCGGGCTCAAGGGCTCGAAGACACCGTCCTCCTCGGAAAGCAGATAGCCTTCGCTTCCGGGAACCTTGAGCACGCGTGCGTTGGCGCCAGGGGCGATGTCAGGCGCGCCCTTCAGAACGCCTGCATGTTTCAGCACATTGCGGATGCCCCTGCGGCAGATGGCCAGCGCATCCGGACTGACAAGGCCGCCGCCGGCCATCTCACTGCCGATAACGATCAGTCCTTGGTGGTTGGCGGACGCGGTCGAGGTCCGGGTTTCACCGAGATTGTCGACCATGACAACGGTCGGCGCCCCGAAGGCGAGCGTCGCCCTGATGTTCTTGCGATGCCCCTGCGCGGTCGGGGAGGGCTCGATGATCGCGCTCGGCAGGATCATCAGGGACGAACCGCCGGAATGGAGATCCAGGAAGTAGTCGGCCATCGGAAACAGGACGTCATGCACGTAAGCCGCGATCTGGCTTGTCAGCGTGCCGTTGAAATCGCCCGGGAAACTGCGGTTGAAATTCAACCCGTCGACCGGGGAGGTGCGGGTGCCGGCCTCGACGGCCCGAATGTTGATGGCCGGAATCGCAATGATGCGTCCGGCAATATCCCGTGGATCGATCTCGCGCAGAAGCTCGCCGAGCGCGATCGGCCCCTCATATTCGTCGCCGTGGTTGCCACCCTCGATCAGGACCGTTGGACCGTCACCGTTCTTGATGACGGCGAGCGGAACGCGGACCGTACCCCAGGCATCGTCGTGCGGCGATTGGGGCACATGGAAGAAGCCCATCTGCTTGCCCTCGCGATCGAAATCGACGGACGTGTAAACACTGTTGTTCCGGGGAATGATGGTCGCGCGGACAGTGTTTGCAGGTCTCTGGACGGTCATCGGGTCGGCCTCGAAATTCATTGTCCCCGTCATCATGTCAGTTTTATATATGGTGTCAAGTTTGGATATAAAACCAATGGCAATTCCGATTTCTTGTCTCTATCGTGCGGGACCACCGGGGATTCTTCGAATGGCAGATGACGCAAAAGAGAGTGGCAAACCGACCTATTCGGCCCCGGCGCTGACCAAGGGTCTGGATGTCCTGGAACTGCTGGCGGAGGCGCGGGCGCCCTTGACGATGAAGGAGATCGCGGAAGGCCTCGGCCGTTCGAAGAATGAGATTTTCCGGATGCTGATCGCGCTGCAGGAGCGTCAATATATCGAGCGCAACGCCGAGACCGACGCCTATTCGTTGACCGACAAGCTTTTCAAGCTGGGGCTGCACACGCCGAGCGCTCAGGATCTCATGTCCGCCGCCATGCCCGAGCTGACGCAGATTGCCGGGGACTCAAATCAGTCGCCGCACCTGGTCGTCTTCAATCATGGCTTGACCGTCGTGACCGCGGCCGCTCCCGGCGGCGAGGACATGGCGTTCACGCTGCGCCTCGGCTACGGCCGCCTGGCCACCGACGCGACCTCCGGCCATGTGATACTTGCCTTCCAGTCACCAAAGGTCGCAGCGCGGATGATCGATGAATGTGCGGCGCATTCACCGGCGCCGCTGGATCGTGACGCGCTGGAAAAGCAGCTTCGTACCATCCGCGCGGACGGCTACTGGATGCGCGAGAGCCGCGACTTCGTCGGCATCACCGATATCTGCTGTCCGGTCATCGGGCCGGACGGCAGTGCCGTCGCCTCCATCATCGTCGCCTATATCAATCGCCATACGCGTGAAAGCCGCCATGCCTATACTCTGGAGGTCCTGCGGGCTGCCTGCGATCGCATCTCCATGAAGCTGTCACCGAGGGTTCGCTAAGGGATCGTGATGCGCTGAGGGCGCGGCGAAGCACCGTCCGCTGGCCGTTTGCACCGGATTGATAATACCAGTATAGGTCCAGTCAGGAATGTTTTGATCCTGGGTGCTTCTCGCGCGGGAGGAAGGGCAATGACAACCGTGAACCTGATCGGGCTTGTCAGTCGGGAAATGGAAGCGACAGCGTCCGATGTGCCGCTTTACAGACGGTTGAAATCGGCGATCGAGGCGGCGATCCGCTCCAATGCGTTGAAAGCCGGCGCGGTTCTGCCGGGCGAGCGGGTTCTGGCGGAAGCCCTGTCGATCTCGCGTGTCACCGTGAGAAAAGCTCTGGCGTTGCTCGAAGAGGAAGGGCAGCTCAATCGCCGGCATGGTTCCAAAACCGAGATCGGGTCGCGGGTCGAAAAATCGCTTTCGACGCTGACGAGCTTTTCGGAGGACATTCTGGCGCGCGGCCTGAAGCCTGGATGTCTATGGCTTTCCAAGCAGATAAGCCGTCCATCCCCGGCCGAAATGATGGCCCTGGGTATTGCGGGCAATACCAATGTGGTTCGCATGCGTCGTGTGCGGACAGCCGATGGCGCGCCGATCGCTGTCGAGGTCTCGGCCGTGCCGGTTCGCTTCCTTCCTTCGCCCGAGATGGTTCAGGATTCCCTTTATGAAGCGCTTGATGCACGCGGCTTCCTGCCTCAGAGGGCAATCCAGCGCATGCGCTCGCGCGGCGCATCGCTGGAGGATGCAAAACACCTTCATTGCGAGATGGGCGCACCGCTGCTGATGACCGAGCGCCGCTGCTTTCTCGCCGACGGACAGATCGTGGAATACTGCGAGACACGATACAAAGGCGACGTCTACGATTTTGTCTTCGAGCTGCAAAGGTAATACCAGTTATGAACTGGTTGTAATCTGGTATTTTCCATTTATCGTGATGGCGACAAGGGAGTGCCGACGTGCAGCGACAAGACATCGCCAACAGTCTCATCGTGTCCTGCCAGCCGGTTCCCGGCGGCCCGATGGACAGTGCGCAATTCGTGACGGGCTTTGCCAGGGCCGCTGTTGAAGCCGGAGCCAAGGCCCTGCGCATCGAATCCGTGCCCTATGTCGCGGCCGCCCGCCTGGCTGTCCGCGTGCCGATCATCGGTATCGTCAAGCGCGATCTCACCGACAGCCCCGTGCGCATCACACCCTATCTGGCCGATGTCGAGGCCCTGGCCGAGGCGGGCGCCGATATCATCGCTTTCGATGCGACGGAGCGTGTCCGTCCCGTTCTTGTCGAAGCGCTTGTGAAAGCCGTCAAGGCCAGGAACAAGCTGACCATGGCCGATTGCTCTTGCCTTGACGATGCGCGCCGGGCCCTTGCCGCGGGTGTCGATTTCGTCGGCACGACGCTTTCCGGCTATGTCGGCGGGCCGGAGCCGCAGGATCCGGATATCGCCCTCATCGCTGAAATGCGAACCCTGACCCCCTACGTCATTGCCGAAGGGCGTATCCGGTCGCCTGAGCAGGCGGCTGCCGCCGCGCGCGCCGGCGCCTATGCCGTGGTTGTCGGCTCGGCGATCACCCGTACCGAGCACGTCACCTCATGGTTCCACCAGGCGCTTTCCGACGCCTATGCGGCGAGGGGCGCGCAAACCGCCCTTGGCACAAGTGTCCTGGGCCCAACCGTCCTGGGCCCATCCGTCCTGGGCCCATCCGTCCTGGGCATCGACATCGGGGGAACCAAGACCATGGCCGCGCTGGTCAGCGATGGCACGGTGATCGAGGACAAGATCGTGCGGACCGCGCGAGAGGCTGGACCCGACGCCTGGCTGGCATCCCTCGCGCAAAGCACGTCAGCCTGGTCGAGCCGCTTCAGCCGCATCGGCATTGCGGTGACCGGACTGGTGCAGGATGGACGCTGGTCGGCATTGAATCCGGCAACCCTTGGCATTCCCGACGGCTACCCGCTGGTCGAAAGGGCATCCGCTGTTTTCGGCAAGCCGGTCTGTGCGTTCAACGATGCCCAGGCGGCTGCCTGGGGCGAATACAAATTCGGCGCCGGGCAAGGTCGCGACATCGTCTTTCTGACCATCTCGACCGGAATTGGCGGCGGCATCGTTTGCAACGACCGATTGCTGTCCGGTCTAGCCGGTCACTTCGGTCTGATCCGTGGTCTGTCTGAAGACCGGGCTCCGCTCGAAGACAGCACCTCCGGCCGCTGGATCGCTTCGGAGGCCCTCAAGGCCGGTTCCAAGGCGGACGCCGCCGATGTGTTCGGACACGCGCTGAAGGGCGAGGACTGGGCCGGCGCCATCGTCTCGCGGAGCGCCTCGCGGGTCGCGGCGCTATGCCGGGACATTCAGATGATGTTCGATCCGAAATTGATCGTCATCGGCGGCAGCATCGGTCTTGCAGAAGGCTATCTCGACCGGGTGCGCGCACATCTGAGCGAGGTCCCGCCGCGCCTTTCCCCCCATCTCGTGGCGGCGAAGCTCGGAGGCCACGCCGGCGTCATCGGTGTTGCCGATCTTGCCGAATGGGCAAGGTAACGGCGCCCCGGTCGTGTCATGCAAAAATCATCAAAAAAGAAGGGAACGATCATGAAATTGAGCAGGACATCTTTTGCGCTTATGGCCACCCTCCTTGCGGGGACGGCTTTGCCGACCTTTGCCAACGCAACCGTGACCGTGCTCGGCTGGCCTGGCGGCTCCGAGGAAACCGCACTGCGGGCAACCGTGGAAACCTACAACAAGCAGGCCAGCGATGCCGACAAGGTGGAGTTGCTGTTCTTCAACCGCGAAGGCTTTTACGACAAGCTGCAGGCCGACATGGCGGCCGGATCCAACGCCTTCGACGTGAACCTCGTCGCCACCTACTCGCTCGGTCGCTACGCGCCCTATATGGAGCCGGTCGATCTTGGCGCGGACGCGGCCAAGATTTTCGGCGAATCCGTTCTCAAGACGATGCAGTTCGACGGCAAGCAATACGGCGTCCCGACAGACCTTTCGTTGCACTTCATGTACTACCGCAAGGATCTCATCGACGCCTTGATCAGGGATGACGCCGCCAGGAAGACCTATGGTGAAATCGCCCGGAAATATCTCGGCAAGCCGCTGCAGCCGAAAGACCCGGACAGCTGGACCTGGGACGACTGGGCGGCCACCGCCCTCTATTTCACCAAGCAGGTGAACCCCGACAGCCCGGTGCGCTACGGCACGGTCCTGCAGATGAAAAACCTGCTGTTCAACATGATGGTCTTCCAGTCGCTGCCGCGCTCCTACGGCGGCGACTGGATGGACAAGGACGGCAATGTCATGGTGGATTCCGATGCCTACAGGACCGGCCTCGAGCTCTACAAGAAACTCTATGATGCCGGGTCTTCGCCCAAGGATTCGCTTAGCTACGAATATGCTGAAACCAACGCGGCCTTCGCATCCGGCCAGGCCGCAACAGCGCTGCAGTGGAATGCCGCGGCGGCGGATCTGACCAGCACCGAAAAATCCCCGGCCGTCGCCGAGATGACCGGGATCGTCGCGCCGCCAACAGGTCCCGACGGACGCGCCGATCACATCCACGGCCTTGGTTTGGGCCTCAACAAGAACGCCAAGAACAAGGAAGGCGCCGTCAAGTTCCTGAAGTGGCTCGCCACCGAGGATGCGGCCTTGCTCTATGCGCGCAGCGGCGGTTCGCCGGCATTGTCTCCCGATGTCGTCGCCAAGGTTGCGAAGGAACGTCCCGACCTCGTCAAGCTCGGCGAATTCGCCAGCAAGTACGGCTATGTCATGACCGGAGCGACGTCCGCGAGTGCGCTCCCGGTCTATGAACTGCAGGCAAAGGAGTTCACCGGCTACTGGTCCGGCCAGCAGAGCCTCGAGGACGCGCTCGCCCACACCAAGGCGGGCATGCAGGACCTTCTCAAGAAATGAACCATTTGCCGGACGCCGGGCCGAGGCCCGGTGTCCGGCGCGTTTGGCGGATCGACATGGCCCTTGTGACACGTGCCGAAGGCAGGATGTATCTGACGCCACTGGTCGGCTTCCTGCTTCTGTTTCTCGGCTTTCCGGCGATCGTCAATCTGATCTATTCCGTTTCGACCGTTACATTCGAGACCTTGCGCAGTCCGGTGTTGAGCGGTTTCGGTAACTATGTCGCGGTGTTGAACGACCGCGAATTCTGGAGCTCGGCCTGGTTCTCTCTGCGCTTCGGTATTCTTACCGCATCAGCGGAATGTCTGATCGGCCTTTTCCTTGCCATCTTCCTGGCGCCGCTTCTGAGCAAGCGTCCAGTCCTGATGGCGCCGTTGATGCTGCCGCTGATGGTCGCGCCGGCCATGGTCGGTCTCATGTACCGGCTGGTGCTGCATGAATTCGCGGGCCCCGTCCCCTACTATCTCTTCGAATGGTTCGGCGACAGCCCGGCCTTCCTCGACATCGACAATGCCTTCCGCACCCTTGTCGTCGTGGAGACGCTACAATGGACGCCTTTCGCCTTCCTGCTCTTCTACATGGCCTATTCGGCCATACCGCTCGACGTGCGCGAAGCCTCCTCGCTCGATGGCGCATCACCGTTTGAGATCGTCCGCTGGATCGATCTGCCCTTGATGAAGCCGACGCTGGTCATCGCGTTTTTCATCCGTTTCATCGACGGTTTCCGGGTGTTCGACAATGTCTATGCGCTGACCGGCAGTGGCGCTGGCGGTTCAACGACGTCCTTGTCGATCTACATCTACCAGGCCTTCTTCAAGGAAGGGGCTATCGGCAAGGCGGTCGCCGCTTCGGTTATCCTGTTCCTGGCGTCGTTCATCGTTCTCCACGGCCTTAACCGGCTTGCCGGCCGCAGGAAGCGTTGACGATGGTCAGGGCACTGCGCTGGATCGTTTTTGCCATCGCCGTGCTGGCGATGAATTTCCCCATTATCGTGACGCTGATCACATCGCTCAAAAGCCAGCGCGAGCTTTCGACGAACCCCGGTTTGTGGATCAGCCAACCGACGCTCGACAACTACCTGGAGGTCCTGACGCAGACCAGCCGCTTCAACATCTATGCCTACCTGCTGAACAGCACCGTGGCGGCGCTGATCGGAACCGGCCTTGCGATCGTGCTCGCGTTCCCGGCTGCCTATGCGATCGCGCGTAGCGAGGCGGGAAAGCGCTTGGTCCTGCCGATCGTCATCAATCTTCGCGCCGTGCCGCTGATCATCTTCGCGATCCCACTTTACATGATGTACCAGTGGCTGGGCCTGCTCGATACGCGGATCGGGCTCGGGCTCATCCTGACCATCGTCAACGCGCCGCTTGCGCTCGTCATCCTGGTGAACGCGATTTCAGATGTACCGGTCGAACTCGACGAGGCGGCGAAAGTCGATGGCGCAAGTTCCTTGCAGGTGATGATGATGATCGTCCGGCCCGTCATCCGACCGGCGCTCGTCACAACCTTCATTTTCGGCTTCATCACTGCCTGGAACGAGTTCCTCTTCGGTCTCATGCTGACAACCAGCCGTGCCGTGCCGATGACGGTCGGCGCGTCCTTCTTCTTCGCCGCAAGCGGCGGCGGCGTAAAATGGGGAACCGCTTCCGCGGTCATGATGCTGGGTGCCTTGCCGCCGGCCTTGCTGGGTCTTGTGATGTATCGGCAGATATCAGGATCCATGACCGCTGGAGCGGTCAAAGGCTAAAGCAAGACGAGTTCGTCGTTCTGACTAGTTGGACAACCCTATCCGACAGGGCGAGCGCACTTGTCAGGCCAGGTGACTCGATTCCGAAAAGACTGATCAGCCGTCCGGACGGATCTGCCAGAATGTCGAAATCGCCGAACTGCAACCCGTTCGTTTTAGGCCGCAGCCCGCAATAGCTCGGCTCCAGTTCCCCGTCCCTCAGCCCCGGCCAATAGCGTCGGATGGCCGCGTAAAATGGTGTGGCCCGAGTTGGGTCGACCGCGTAGCCGACCTCATCGACGGGCTCGACGTCCGGCCCGAAACGAACCGATCCGGCCATATCCAGCGTCAGGTGAACTCCGAGGCCGCCTGGTTCCGGAACCGGATAAACAAGATGGTTGAAGGACGGTTGGCGTCCAAGCGCAAAGTAATTGCCTTTGACGTAGGTGACATCTGGGATTTTGCCGCCATGCCCGCCCGCAAGGCTCCGGGCAACGAGATGGGCTGACAATCCGGCCGCATTGATGACCAGATTTGCGGCGATCCTATAGCCTTCCATATCGCCGCCAAACTGGAGCTCGCAGCCCGTTTCGTCGACGCTGCCGCCGAGAACCGGCGCGCGAAACGCAAAGGTGGCACCGGCATTCTCGGCATCGCCCTGTAGCCCCAGCATCAGCGCGCGGCTGTCGACGATCCCCGTGCTTGGGGACAAAAGCGCGCCGGCAACGTCCAGTTCAGGCTCAAGGCGTTCCACATCCGCGCGGCTGAGCATCTCCAGGTCCGCAACACCATTGTCCGCAGCCTTGGTCCGGATCCCCTCCAGAATCGGCAATTCCGCGTCGCTGGCGGCGACGATCAGCTTGCCGATGCGTTTGTGCGGAATCCCGCGCGCTTCGCAATAGCGGTAAAGCGCGTTCTTTCCTTCGAGGCATAGCTGCGCTTTCAGGCTGCCCTTCGGATAGTAGATGCCGGCATGGATGACCTCGCTGTTGCGGCTCGACGTGCCCAGCCCGGGGCTGTCCTCGGCCTCCACGACAAGAACTTCGCGTCCCTCGAGCGCCAGCCGCCGCGCAATCGCCAAGCCGACGACGCCGGCGCCGATGACGATGCAATCGACTTTCTCGTCGGGGACCCCCATCGTCATTCGCCAGCCCCTGGGGCACAATGCAGGACGTGCAAGCAGGCCTCACCAGAATTCCGGCCCGCCGAAAGCACCACAAGCATGACATGTCACTCCATCGGCCGTTTCTGTCCGAGCGTGCAACGAAATAAGCACCGCGATTGCGGCAAATACCATAATGTTGGTGATCGACGAAGCGCATAGAGCTCCGGCTTGACGCCATAGCGCAGTGCGCTCCAGGCGACTGATGGCATGGTAGGCGTGGCGCCGGGTAGAACGAGATATTTCCGGCCATTGAGCGACAGCACGAAGGCTACGATCAGGCTGCCAAATAAGCCCGACCATGCAGGAATGCGTCATCGCCATCGATTATCGAGGCACGCCGGACAAGCTGGTCGCGGATTTCATTTCGGTGGTAAACCGCGTCTCCCAAGGCCACGATAGCCAAGTTGCGATGTAGTGGCGCGCCATGTTTGTCGTGTCCATGTCTTCGGAATACGCATGCGGTTCGGCTTCGATCCGGCTCGGCCCGGCGGCGCTCATGCAGGGTCAGTATGACCGCAGCCTCGCCGCTCCAGGAACGCATTCGCAATCAGCTTCGGGCTCAGTTCTTCGAGCGAATTCAAGTCGGTGAGCGGATCAACGAGGCGGAGATCGCGGCGACCCTTGGCGTCTCGCGTACACCTGTGCGTCACGCTCTGGTGCAATTGCAGGGCGAAGGGGTCGTAACTTACGAGCCCAACCGCGGCTCGATTGCTCGAAGCGACCCAGCCGGGCGCTCGCCAAGATCAGGTGGGATCGCTTTCTCTCGACGAGAAAGTGATGCGCGACATGGCACTCGGTGTCCTGGATGGGATCATCAGCGAGCGGGCACTGCTGGCGCGCTACAATGCGACGCCGGGCGCGCTGACCTCGACGTTGCGCCGGCTGATGCGCGACCAACTCGCCGAACCGTCTCCCGAAGGCCGACATCGAAAGGCTGCTGCGCGAGATCAACGGCGAGGCGGATGAGCGGGACGATCAAGCCGCTTGAATTCGACGGCGCGTGCCCGCCGCAGCCCAGCTGCAAAATCGGCGCTTCAGTGTTTGATTCACTGAACCGTTCCAACTCATTGTTTTTGCGCGGCTACTGAAGGAAGGCCGCTGCACGCCTTTCCTGGAGTTGCGCTACAGAAATTATCCCCGGCCCAGGATCATCTCCGCTGCCCGGTGCCCGATCATCATGCTGGGGGCATTGGTGTTGCCGCCGATCAGCTTCGGCATCACGGACGCATCCGCGACCCGCAAGCCACTGATGCCGCGCACCTTGAGCGTTGCCGGGTCGACGACGGCCATCGCATCGGTCCCCATCTTGCACGTCCCCACCGGATGATAGACGGTGAGCGCTTCGGCACGCAGATAGGCGAGGATCTCGTCATCGCTGCGAACATCCTTGCCCGGCAGCATCTCCGTCCCCCTGATCGGGTCGAACTCGGATGCGGCAAAGATTTGACGCGCGATCTTGATGCCTTCGACCAACACCCTGGCGTCCTCGTCGTTCGAGAAGAAGCGATGATCGATCAGCACATCCCGGTTCGACGCCTGGCCTGAGAGTTTGAGTTCGCCGACGCTTTTGGGCCTGAGCACGCAGGTGTGGATTGCGTAGCCATGGCCGTACTCCACCAGCCTGCCGCGATGGCTGCGATAGCCGGGCACGAAGTGGAACTGGATGTCGGGAATGCCGTTCGTATACTTCGTCCGGGCAAAGCCGCCGGCTTCGACGTAGTTGGTGGTGAACATGCCCTTGCGGCCGGCAAAATACCGGAAGGGCGCAGCCAGCACGCGGGGCAGGTTGGGCAGCGACAGGCCGAGCGTCTTCGTGCTCGAGGAGCGGACCGTGATCATGCCGTCGATATGGTCCTGAAGGTTCTTGCCCACGCCCGGCAGATCGACAATCGGCTCTATACCGATCGCCTGCAGCTCGGCGGCTGCGCCGATGCCGGACGCCAGCAAGATCTTCGGTGAATTGATCGCCCCGGCCGAAAGCACGATTTCGCGGCGGGCCGACAGCGTCTTCTGCTCGCCCCTGTGCCGCACCCGTACCCCTGTCGCGCGCCCCTCGGCTATATCGAGGTCGATCACTTCGCATTCGCTGAGGATTGTGAGATTCTTGCGATCGAGCACCGGGCGCATGAAGGCGGTGAAACTGCTGAAGCGCTGGCCGCGATCCTGGGTGACATTGTAGATGCCGAGGCCGAACTGGCTTTCGGCATTGAAGTCGCTGTTGGCCGGAAGACCGGCATTGTTGCCGGCCTTGACGAACATCGACGACAGCACATTCGGATCGCGCGGCTTGTCGACCAGCAGTTCCCCGCCTGTACCGTGGTAGTGCGGGTCCTGGCCAAGCAGGTTGCGCTCTAGCTTCTTGAAGACGGGAAGCACGTCGCTGAATGCCCAGCCTGCGCAGCCGAGTCGCGACCACTCGTCATAGTCCTGCGCGGCGCCCCTGATGTAGACCATCGAGTTGATCGAACTGGAGCCGCCCAACGCCTTGCCGCGATTGACCGGAATCCTGCGGCCGTTGAGGTTGGACTGAGGCACGCCGACATAGCAGTAGTCATAGTTCGGATTGCCGTAGAGCGAGAGGATGCCGGCAGGCACCTTGACCCGCAGGCCGCTGTCGCTGCCGCCGGCTTCGATCAGGCACACTTTGTGGGACGGGTTGGCGCTCAGGCGATTGGCAAGGACGCAACCGGCCGAGCCTGCGCCGATGACGATGTAATCGTAGTCAAGATTTTCGGTCTGCATGGCCAGCCCCTTTGAGAATGGAGATGCCGGGGCGGCGCGCGCCCCGGCTGAGCGGCTCATTGCAGAAGCTGGGTCCAGACCTTGGTGACGAGTTCCTGCGCCGCCGGCGAGCAGGCCTGGCCCATCTTGACGGGAACGGTCGGGAACAGCTCCGGAGCGTTCTCCTTGTTGTAGAGCGCCTTGCTCTCGTCGATCTTCACCGGCGAAGAGTGGCCGTAATAATTGTACTGCGCCGTCGCGTTGTCGATCTGGGTCATGAAATCGATGAACTTCTTGGCGTTCTCGATATTGGCTGCGCCCTTCGGCACGACATAGGAATCCAGCCAGCCGACCAGACCTTCTTTCGGCATCGCGTATTCGACATTGGCCTTGTCGTTGCGGCGAAGCCTCATGGTGTTGCCGTCCCACCAGAAATGGGCGGCAACCTCGCCGCTGCCGATGCGGTTTTCGATGTTGTCGCTGGAATAGGCTGCCACGAATGGCTTCTGCGCCAGCAAGAGGTCGAGCACGCGCTTCATCTCCTGCGGGTCTTCGCTGCAATATTTGATGCCGAGATAGTTTTCCGCTGCCGGTATGACTTCGTCGGGCTGCGCCAGGCTGGCGATCTTGCCGCGCAGCTCCGCCGGTGGCTCGAAATAGGTCTTCCAGCTGTCGACCGGGCCTTTGTAGAGGTCGCGGTTGACGGTGTAGCCGGCATTGCCGAAGGCGAGCGGGATCGAATGATTGCCTGTCGCATCCCACCACGGTTTCTGCCAGTCCGGCAGGACTTGGCTGTAGGCCGCCATCGAGCTGGCGCCGAAATCCTCAAGCAGCCCGCTGTCGATCATGATCTTCACGAAGTGCTGCGAAGGCGTGACGATGTCGTAGCCCGACGAGCCGGCCTGCAGCTTGGTGAGCAGGTCCTCGTTGGATGAGAAGGCGTCGACCGTGACCTTTATGCCGGTTTCCTTCTCGAATTTCGTGACCATCTCGGGCGAGATGGAATCCGCCCATGCGTAGATGGCCAGGCTGCCCTCGGCGAGAGCGGGCACGCTAAAGGCGAGGCTCATGGCACCGGCCATGGTGAGCGCTGCAATTTTAGTCGTCATGTCATTCCCCTGTTTGTTGTTCTCCCAGGGGCGACGATAACAAACCGTCGGGTTCGATAAATTCGATTTGCCCGACGCCTTGATTAGGAAAAACTACGCCGCTGCTACTGCCGTCGCTGAAGCAGGAAGGCCACGGTCGCCAGCACCACCGAAACAATCATGATCAAGGTCGAGATTGCGTTGAGCTGCGGCGACACGCCCTGCTTGATCAGCGAGAAAATGTAGACCGGCAGCGTGGTGGCGCCGCCGGAATTCAACAGGTTGCTGGTGATGAAATCATCCATCGAGATGACGAAGGCGAGCATGGCGCCGGCGAACACACCCGGCAGGATGAGCGGCAGCGTGACGCGACGAAAGGCGACCCAACCGGTTGCATAGAGATCGCGGGCGGCTTCCTCCAGATCGAAGTCCATTCCCTGCAGGCGGGCGCGTATCGGCAGGAAGGCGAACGGGATGCAGAACGTGGTGTGGGCGATCATCAGCTTCACCATTCCGTTGGCGAGCCCGATCTCGGAGAAGAGGATCAGGACGGCGACAGCAACGACGATTTCGGGCAGGAGCAGCGGCAGGTTCACCACCGCTTCGGAGATGCGGCGGAACCGGACATCGCGGCCGCGCACCAGCACCAATGCCGCCATCAACGCGACAACGGTCGAGGCGACTGTGGCGACCGTGGCGACGAGCAGGGAGGTCTTCACCGCTGTCATCAGGTTGGCGTTGGACAAAGCGGTGGCGTACCAGTGCAATGAGAAGCCGCCCCAATTGGAGACGATCCGGTTCGCATTGAAAGAGTAGAACACCACGACGGCGATGGGCAAATAGAGATAGGCGAAGAAGATCGCGCTGAAGAGACCGAAGCCCGGATAGCGCCTGACATCATCGTCCGCGTTCATGCCGCACGCTCCAGGCCTTCGGTGCGCATCGAGCGCAGACCCTGGAAAATCAGGAAGCCCATGACCGCGGCCATCAGCACGATGGCGATGGCGGCGCCGAGCGGCCAGTTGCGGGCGCCACCGAACTGTAGCTGGATGAGATTGCCCATCATCATGGTCTTGCCGCCGCCGAGCAGGGTCGGCTCCAGGACCGCGCCGAGGCTTGGAACGAACACCAGGATCGCGCCGGCGATCATGCCGGGCCGGGTGAGGGGCAGGATAACGCGGCGCAATGTGGTGACGCGGTTGCCATAGAGATCATGCGACGCCTCGATGAGCGCAGGGTCGAGTTTCTCGATCGAGGCGAAGATCGGCAGGATCATCAGCGGAATGTAGCTGTAGACGAGACCGAGCAGCATGGCGGTGTTGCCGAACAGCAGCGAGTCCATGTTGTCGACGAGGCCGAGACCGCGAAGGGTCTTTTCGACGACACCATCCTTGCCAAGGATGATGATCCAGGAATAGACGCGCACGATCATCGAAACCCAGAATGGCAGCGTGACGAGATAGATCAGCAGCACTTTGATCGCCGGCCGCTGCAGCGCTATGAAATAGGCGACCGGGAAGCTCAGGAGCAGGCAGATCGATGTTGTCACGGCCGACAGGACCAGCGTTCTGGCAACAACGATGAGATATTGCGGATTGAACTCCATCTCGCCGGTCCAGCCTTCGTTGAACAAAAGCTGCTTGTAGGGCGCTGTGGTGAACACATATTCGAACCCGCCGTAAGGTCCGCGCGTCGAGAACGACACCACGATGATGATACCGATCGGGATGATCAGCGTCAGCAGCATGATGAGATGGGCCGGCAGCAGGCCGAGGACATTCCAGTCAGGACTTTTTGTGCGTGCCTTCATGCGCCGAGGATCCGCACGGATTCGGCGGCAAAGCCAACTTTTACCGATTGCCCGATTTCGAACATCTGGCCGCGGCTGACGCTGTTGCGCTTGGAGATGCGCAGCTTGGTTCCGCCCGCTTCAACGAGATAGTATGTGTAGCCGCCAAGATAATTGGTGCTCATGATCGTGCCATCGACAGCGATCGGGTTGTCCTGGGCGGGCAGGCTGATTTTCTCCGGACGTATCGAGATAAAGGCCTTCTGGCCGGCGACCGCTTTCTTGTGCGAAGCGGTCAAGGTCATGCCGAGCTGCGTTTTCACGGTCGCCTGCTCGCCGTCCACGGCAATCACGTCAGCATCGAGGAAGTTGGTCTCGCCGATGAAATCGGCAACGAAGCGGTTCGACGGCTCCTCGTAGATCGCCGCGGGTGTGCCAAGCTGCTGGATCTCGCCATCGCCGAGAACGCAGATGCGATCCGACATGTCGAGCGCTTCTTCCTGGTCGTGGGTGACGAAGACGAAGGTGATGCCGGTTTTACGCTGCAGAATGCGCAGTTCGTCGCGCATGGCCTGGCGCAGCTTCAGGTCGAGTGCGGAGAGCGGTTCGTCGAGCAGCAGCACTTCCGGTTCCGGCGCCAGGGCGCGGGCGAGCGCGACGCGCTGGCGCTGGCCGCCCGACAATTGCTGCGGCTTGCGCCAGGCAAAGGCCTCCATATGGACGAGACGAAGCATATCGGCGACGCGCGCATCGCGGCGGTCCTTTGACCAGCCGAGGTTTTCGAGCCCGAAACCGATGTTCTGTTCGACGCTCATATGCGGAAACAGGGCGTAGCTCTGGAAGACGGTGTTGACCCGCCGCTTATGCGGGGGGAGTCCCTGTATGTCCGAGCCGTGCAGGAAAATCTGCCCCGCCGTCGGCTGCTCGAAACCGGCGATCATGCGCAGCAGGGTGGTCTTGCCGCAGCCGCTCGGGCCGAGCAGCGTGAAGAACTCGTTGTCGTAGATGTCGAAGGAAACAGGCTTCAGCGCCTGATAGGTGCCGAACACCTTGGAGACGCCCTTGATTTCGACGGCCTTTCGAGGTGCGCCGTGGCCGGCCTCGTCATTCATGGTCAGGCGCTCCGATCAGGACTTTTGCGAGCTCGGCGATGAAGGTGATCGACGCCGCGCCACTGAGAACGGGCGCGGCGTCGATCAGGTGGTTACATCTTCTCCCATTTGCCGCTGCGGACGACGAACATGTCGATGTCGATGGCCATGTTGGTCTGTCCGTTGGCATCGAACGAGACGTCTCCCAGAATGCCGTCGTGGTGGATATCACGAATAGCCTTGCTCAGCGCCTCCTTGTCGTCGAGGCCTTTTTCCTTGATGACCTGAAGCAGGATCTGCGTCGCCTCGTAGGCATATTTCGCATAGGAGCCGGCGGGATCGGGATAAGCCTTGGTTTCATAGGCCTTGTTGAACTCCTCGAGCTTGGGGTTCGACTGGACGGCCGGAGTTCCGGCGATGGTGCCCTCGGCGGCAGCTCCCGCGATCTCGATGAATTTAGGATCGTAGATGCCTGAAATTCCGTACATCGGCAGATTGCCCATGCCGAGGTCGGCCATCTGGCTGCGCACCAGCGCTGCTTCGGTGACGACGCCGCCGAAATAGACCGCGTCGGGCGACGCTGCCTTCGCGGTAGTCAGCATGGCGCGGAAATCGGTCGTGCCGACAGCCGCGGCATCCGAAGAAACGACCTCGCCGCCGGCCGCCTTGAAGAAATCGCCGAACCATTTGGTGTTGGCCGCACCGTAGTCGGTGGTGTCGGAGATGATGGCGATCTTCTTGATCTTGCCTTGCTTGGCGATGGCTTCGGCCAGCGGCTTGTTCTCGTTGACCAGCGTCGGCGTGACGCGGGTCACGTTCGGGAAGTTCTGTTCGGTAATCTTCGGGCTGACCGCGCCCCAGACGATGAACGGCATCTGCGAGCGGTTGAAGACCGGGATCGTCGCCAACGCGACCGAGCTGTTCCAATGCCCCGTTGCCGCGACCACCGCGGGATCGTTGACCAGCTTCTGCGCCGCCGAAACGCCGACGGCCGGATCGGAGGCGTCATCGAGCACGACGCCTTCCACCTGGTGCGGATAGCCGCTGGCATTGGCCTGCTCGATGGCGAGCAGGAAGCCGTTGCGGGCGCCGAGGCCCTGCTGGGCGTTGCCGCCGGAGAGCGGCCCGATGAAGCCGAGCTTGATCCGGTCGGCCTGCGCCTGGGCGGCGCCCAGGGCGATGGCAAACAGAGAGCCGGCCAGAATTGACGATACGCGGATAAGCGCACTGCGCCTGTTTTGCATGGTTCCACCTCAAACAGAATTATCTGCCGCCGTCGTAGCGACCCGGCCGATCGTGATCGTCGGCTGATCATCAGTGTACGGGCGCGTATTCAGTGACGAAATTCGGAAATTGTGACTCGTGAGTTCGGAGATTCGTTCTGTCCGCCCGGGATGGCGATTGATACCTGTCGGCTTCAATCGAGAGACCGACCGCATGGCGGAACTGCTTGTCCAGCAACTGGTGAACTGGATAACCCTTGGCTGCATCTATGCCTTGCTGGCGATCGGATTCAGCCTGATCTTCGGTGTCTTGAACGTCATTCATTTCTCGCATGGCGATGTCGCGATGACGGCGCCGTTCATCACGCTGGCGCTTGCCCAGGCGTTGGCGACCGCTCTTGGCGCCTCGGGCCCCGCCTGGCTGGTGCTTGCGGTTCCGGTCGCCGTGCTCGCCGTCGGTTTGATCGGCGTCCTGCTCGACAAGGTGGTCATCAGGCGCTTCCGCGATGCGCCCGCCATGATGGCGCTGGTGGCGACGGTGGCGCTCGGCATCGTCATCCGCGAGCTGATCCGCCATCTCTATCCGCAGGGATCGAACCCGCATGCCTTCCCGCGCCTGGTGTCGGGCATGGCTTTCGAAATCTCCGGCGTTGCCATCAGTTGGTTCGCGCTGCTGGTGGTGGTGCTGACCGTCGCGCTGGTCGCCATGCTGTTTGTCTTCCTGCGCATGACCCCGCTCGGGCTGCGCATCCGGGCGGCCTCAGAGGACCGGGTCGTGGCGCGCATGATGGGCATCCGCGATGCACGCGTCTTCCGTGCGACGTTCTTCATTGCCTCGGCTATCGGCGCCATCGCAGGACTTCTGTTCGCAAGCTATGCCGGCGTGACACGGTTCGACTTCGGCGTCATGGCCGGCCTGCTCGGCTTTTCCGCCGCGGTTATCGGCGGCCTCGGCTCGATGCCGGGCGCCATATTGGGCGGACTGATCATTGCCGGCATCGAAGTGCTGGCGCAGACATTCGTGCCGGACGGCGCCTCCTACCGGCTGGTCTTCGTCTTCCTGCTGGTCATCGCCGTGCTCATCTTCCGCCCCGCCGGCCTGCTTGGGCGCACCGTCATGGAGAAAGTCTAGCATGCAGGGACGTGCTTCACCCGACCTGCCGGGCATAGCCGCGGCCACGGTCTTCGCCATCGCCTCGCAAATCATCGGGGCAGCGTTCCTGTACCTCATCCTCAGAGTCGACGGCGGCTGGCAGGTGGTCGGCCTGCTGGCCTTGCTCGGCGTCGGTTTCTATCTGCTGGAGAGGCTGCCGTGGATCGCCGACTATGCGTTGGCGAGCTTTGCCCGGGTTCCGCTCGTGGCGATGATCACGGCGGCGGTCATCGTCCTGGCCTTTCCGTTCTTCGTCGGATCCAACACCTATATCCTCCATCTGCTGATCGTCGCCGAGCTCTATGCGGTGCTGGCGCTGGCGCTCAATTTCCAGCTAGGCAGCGCCAACATTCCGAACTTCGCCACCGGCGCTTCCTACGGTATCGGTGCCTATGTGTCGGCGCTGCTGGCGGTCAATTTCGGTGTCAGTTTCTGGCTGACGCTGCCGGTCGCGGCGCTGGCGGCGACCCTGTTCGGTTTCATCATCGGCATCCCGTCGATGCGCACGCGCGACACCTATCTCGCGCTCGTCACCATCGCCTTCGGCGTCGTGGTCCAGCAATTGCTGAACAATTTCAGCTGGACCGGCGGACCCAACGGACTGGTCGGCATTCCGGCGCCCAGCCTGTTCGGCCATTCCTTTGCCGATCCGCTGGTGATCTTCGGCTGGAAGCTGCCGAGCCAGGCGAATTTCTATTATTTGTCGGCCGCACTGGTCGTCGTCGCCATCGTCACCGCGCATCGGCTGCACGGTTCGCGCATCGGTCTGGCCTGGAATGCGCTGCGCGCCGACGAGATCGCCGCCAAGGCGCAAGGCATCGCATGTGGGGCGGCGTCACCAACGCGGCGGAGCTGCGCGCTATCGCCGACGTCGTCGACAAGTTCGAAATCCCGATGGTCAAGGTCACCGGCGGCCAGCGCATCGACATGCTCGGCATCCGCAAGGAAGACCTGCCGGCGGTATGGGCCGATCTCGGTCAGGCCGGCTTCGTCTCCGGCCACGCCTATGCCAAGGGGTTGCGCACGGTGAAGACCTGCGTCGGCTCCGACTGGTGCCGCTTCGGCACGCAGGATTCGACGGGGTTTGGCGTCCGCATCGAAAAATTCATGTGGGGCTCGTGGACCCCGGCCAAGGTTAAGATGGCGGTGTCGGGCTGTCCGCGCAACTGTGCCGAGGCGACCTGCAAGGATGTCGGCGTGATCTGCGTCGACTCCGGCTACGAGATCCATTTCGCCGGCGCGGCCGGCCTCGACATCAAGGGCACCGAGGTGCTGGGCCTGGTCAAGACCGAGGATGAGGCGCTGGAGCATATCGTGGCGCTGACGCAGATGTATCGCGAGCAGGGTCGCTATCTCGAGCGCATCTACAAATGGGCCAAACGCATCGGCATCCCCGAGATCAAGCGTCAGATCATGGACGATGGCGAGAAGCGCAAGGCTTATTACGACCGCTTCGTCTTCAGCCAGAAATTCGCCCAGGTCGATCCGTGGTCGGAACGCGTTTCCGGCAAGGACAAGCACGAATTCCGGCCGATGGCCTCGGTCGGGTTTGCGCAGGCGGCGGAGTGACAATCATGAACTGGATCGCCATCGGCTCTATCGCCGACATCCCCCGCCGCGGCGCGCGCTGCGTCGCCACCCCGGAAGGCAAGATCGCCGTCTTCCGCACCGCCGATGATCAGGTCTATGCCATCGACGACCATTGCCCGCACAAGGGTGGACCGCTCAGCCAGGGCATCGTGCACGGTGCGGCGGTGACCTGTCCCTTGCACAACTGGGTGATTTCGCTGGAGACGGGCAAAGCGCTCGGCGCCGACGAGGGCGCGGTGCGCACCATTCCGGTGCGGGTCGAAGGCGAACGTCTGTTCATCGCGCTGGAAGCGCTGGCCAGCCGCGCGGCCTGAACCATGGAGATTGAGGAAGCGCGCGAGGTGAGGACCACCTGCCCCTATTGCGGGGTGGGCTGCGGCGTGCTGGCGAAGGTCGCCGCGGACGGGCAGGTGTCCGTGCGCGGCGACCCCAACCATCCGGCCAATTTCGGTCGGCTCTGCTCCAAGGGCTCGGCACTGGCCGAGACCATCGATCTCGACGGCAGGCTGCTTCATCCGGAGATCCATGGTCGCCGCGCCGGCTGGGACGAGGCGCTCGACCTGGTCGCTTCGACCTTCTCGCAGACCATCGCCGAGCATGGGCCCGATGCGGTCGCCTTCTATGTCTCCGGCCAGTTGCTGACCGAGGACTATTATGTCGCAAACAAACTGATGAAGGGTTTTGTCGGCTCGGCCAACATCGACACCAATTCGCGCCTGTGCATGGCCTCCTCGGTCGCCGGCCACCGCCGCGCTTTCGGCTCCGACACCGTGCCGGGAACCTATGAGGATCTGGAGCTGGCCGACCTGATCGTGCTGGTCGGCTCCAACCTCGCCTGGTGCCATCCGGTGCTCTACCAGCGCATCGCGGCTGCCCGGGAAAAGCGGCCGGAGATGAAGATCGTCCTGGTCGACCCGCGTCGCACCATGACCGCTGACATGGCCAACATGCATCTGGCGATAGCGCCCGATGGCGACGTCGCTTTGTTCACGGGCCTGCTCGCTTATCTCGGCCAGCACAATGCGCTCGACCGCGCCTACATCACGACGCACACGACCGGCTTCGGGCAAGCGCTTTTCGCGGCCTCCGCGCTCGACCTGGCCGGCGTCGCCGCCGCCACCGGCCTGAGCGAGGACGAGCTTGGCCGTTTCTACAGCCTGTTTGCGGCGACGGCGAAAACGGTGACGGTTTACAGCCAGGGTGTGAACCAGTCGTCATCCGGCACCGACAAGGTCAACGCCATCATCAACTGCCATCTCGCCACCGGCCGCATCGGCAAACCCGGAGCAGGGCCGTTTTCGGTGACGGGCCAGCCCAACGCCATGGGCGGCCGCGAGGTCGGCGGCATGGCCAATATGCTCGCCGCCCATATGGAGATCGAAAACCCCGACCATCGCGACCGTGTGCAGCGCTTCTGGAACGCGCCGGCCATTGCCGGAAAGCCCGGCCTGAAGGCAGTCGAGATGTTCCAGGCGCTGGCCGACGGGCGCATCAAGGCGCTGTGGATCATGGCCACCAACCCGGTCGATTCGATGCCGGACGCCGATGCCGTCGAAGCGGCGATCAAGGCGTGCCCTTTCGTGGTGGTGTCGGACGTGCTGGCCCGGACCGACACCGTCCGCCATGCCCATGTCCGGCTGCCCGCCGCCGCCTGGGGCGAGAAGGACGGCACCGTCACCAATTCAGAGCGCCGGGTGTCGCGCCAGCGCGCGTTTTTGGAGCTGCCCGGCGAGGTGCTGCCCGACTGGCGGATCGTCGCCGAGGTGGGCAAGCGGATGGGGTTCGGCGAGGCGTTTTCCTATGCGACGCCGGCGGAAGTTTTTGCTGAACACGCGGCGCTGTCGGGGTTCGAGAATGATGGTGTGCGGGACTTCGATATTGGCGTCTACGGCGGAGTTGATGGCGAGACCTACGCAACGCTTGAGCCGTTCCAGTGGCCGGCGCCCGGTCGTGCCGACCCCTTCTGGCCTGCCGGCCATCTCCCCCTCAAGGGGGGAGATCAGCCTGCCGCTCGGCTTTCGCCAATCGCCAACGCTGCGGAAGAAGCGCCGGTGTCAAAGCTGCTAGTCCCCCCCCTCGAGGGGGAGATGGCCGGCAGGCCAGAAGGGGTCGGCACGACTGGGCTCCAGGTTCGCTTCTTCGCCGACGGCAATTTCTACACACCCGATCGAAAGGCGCGCTTCATCGCCATCCGTCCGACCACGGAAGTCCGCACCAGTCCCGACTATCCGCTGATCCTCAACACCGGCCGTATCCGCGACCATTGGCACACCATGACGCGGACCGGCAAAAGCCCGCGGCTTTCGCAGCACATCGCCGAGCCATTCGTCGAGATCCACCCGGTGGATGCGCAGCGCTTCGGCATCGGTGACGCCGACATCGTGCGCGTTTCCAGCCCGCGCGGTGACGTGCTGGTGCGCGCGCTGGTGACGATACGCCAGCGCCAGGGCAGCCTGTTTGCGCCGATGCACTGGACCGATCAGTTCTCGGCAAAGGGCCGGCTCGACACGCTGACCGCGCCGCTGACCGATCCCATTTCCGGCCAGCCGGCGCTGAAACATGTCGCCGTCCGCATCGAGAAATTCGCCGCAAAAGCCTTCGGCTTTGCGGTGACGCGGCATAGGCCGTCGCCCGATGCCGCGGCCTATTGGGCCGTGGCCAAATGCAAGGGCGGCTGGCGGGTCGAGCTTGCCTTTGCCGAAGACGACATCGACTGGGCCGGCTTTGCCGGGTCACTGTTCGGCGCGTCACCGGGTGCGGAAATGCTCGCCTATCATGACTGCGACGCCGGCCAGCATCGCATCGCCGCCTTCGACGGCGATCAACTGTCAGGCGCCTTGTTCGTCGCGCCCGGCCCGGTCGCCGTGTCGCGCGGCTGGGCGGCGGAACAGTTAAGTGCCGATCATGTCGACCGGCGCGGAAGGCTGGCGATCGTGGCCGGACGGCCGGGCGGGGTCGACGTCGATCGCGGCGCCATTGTCTGCTCCTGCTTCGGCGTCGGCGCCAACCAGATCGCCGAAGCGGTGCGCCGCGGCTGCGGCAGCGTCGCGGGGATCGGCGCGGCCCTGCATGCCGGTACGAATTGCGGCTCCTGCCGCGCGGAGATCAGGGTCATCATCGACGCGCAAAGTCTTCAAGCAGCCGAGTGATTGTCTCGACCAAAGGGGCCTGCGCGACGGCGCTGGTTGGGCTATGGTGGCGTAAGCGTGCTGCGCACGAATCGCCTTCAGTCAGGGTCATCCCAATGGCAAATCCCCCGCGCCGACCGACAAATCCGATGGCGGCCGCCGAAGCGGCTTTCAAGCCGGTGAAGAAGCCGGCCGCGCCGGTTCGTGAGCCCTCCGCCGCTCCAGGCGTCAGGGAGCTTGTTTCGATCCGGATCGACCGCGCCGTGCTGGACCACTTCCAGGAGGATGGGCCGGGCTGGCAGGACCGCATCAACGACGCCTTGCGGCAGGCGATAGAAGGCAAGCCGACGGCCGGCGGTTTGGGCGACGAGTAGCGCCCATCGCTTCGTCATCCACGGGCGGAGCAAGGAGCGTAGCGACGCGGCGCAGACCCCTGGAGCTGCTCCGCAGCCCAAGGGATACATGCCGCGACCTCAAAGCGCTGCAGCGGTGCAGAATTCTGTTCCGCTGCATTCCTCGATGGCTGTCACGGAATGGATCCCAGGGTCTCCGCGACGGAGCTTCGCTCCTGCTTCGCCCTAGGATGACGAAGTTGGGGAGGCTTCGGCCAAAGCGGACGTCGGCTCACGCCTCGAAGTGCAGGATATAGAGCTTCCGCGTCTTCTCGTGGATCGTCCATTCGCCTTTCCACCCTTTCGGCAGCACCAGCATTTCGCCCGGGCCGACGTCCTTGCTGCGGCCATCGGGACCATGCAGCGAGACCCGGCCTGACACGATGTGGCACGTTTCGGAATTGCTGTCGCGCGATGCGGTGAAGCGGCCCGGCGTGCACTCCCAGACGCCGACTTCCAACGTGCCGTCGGGCGAGGTCCACAGCGTCTTCGCTGCTTCGAACTGATTGCCGCTGATCGAGGTCGGCTTGGGCTCGGGCTCGCCGAGATCGATCGAGGCGAGATGGGCGAAGGTCTGGAAATCGGTCATGGCAGTCTCTTAATGTCCTGTGATGCGATCGGCGATTGCGGCGAGTTTCGACGTGTGCTGGAGGCCGGCCTCCTCGCGTTCGTCGGCGACGCGGTAGAGCTGATACATCGAGTGGACACCGAGCCAGCGCATCGGCTCGGGCTCCCACTTGCTGACCTGGCGGTTGACCCAGGGCAGGCGGGTCAGCTCAGTGTCGCGCCGCAGGATGAGATCGCGCAGCGTGCGGCCCGACAGGTTGGAACTGGATACGCCGAGCCCGACATAGCCGCCGGCCCAGCCGATGCCGGTCTCAGGGTCGAGACCGGCCGTCGTGCACCAGTCGCGGGGCACGCCCAGCACGCCGCACCAGGCGTGGTCGATGCGAAGCTTGGCTGTCTGTGGCAGAAGGCGGATGAGGATCGCGTGCAGGCTTTCGATCGTCGCCTGCTGCGTCTGGCCGCGCACGTCGGTCTGCGAGCCGTAGCGGTAGGGCACGCCGCGTCCGCCCATGGTGATGCGGCCTTCCCTGGTGCGCTGTGCATAGCAATAGGCGTGCGCGGCGTCGCCGAGAAGCTCATGGCCCTCCCAGCCGATCTCGTCCCATAGCGATTGCGGCAGCGGCTCGGTGATGATCTGCGCGCTGTTGAGCGGCAGCCAGAGCCGCTCATTGCCTGGTATGCCGGCCGTGAACCCTTCCGTGGCACGGATGATGATTGGCGCGCGCACGGTGCCGCGGCTCGTCGTGACCTTGCCCTTCTCGATGCCGGTCACGGTGGTCTGCTCGTAGATCGGCACGCCAATGCGTTCGACGGCTTCGGACAGGCCGCGCACCAGCTTGGCCGGCTGCACGCGCGCGGTGCCGTGGTGGATATAGCCGCCAAGCACATTTCTGATGTTGATGCGGGCTCTGGCCTCTTCCTGACCGATCAGGCTGACACGCTCGCTCGGCACGCTCCAGCCGATCGCATCGGCATAGGCGGCCTTGATCCGTTCGAGCTGCGGCGGGTTGGTGGCGACCGTCAGATTGTCGACCCGGCGGATGTCGGCATCGATGCCTTCGGTCTCGGTCACCGCGATCACTTCGTCGACCGTGCCATGCATGGCCGTTTCCATGTCGATGACGGCGCCGCGCGTCGAGGTCTGCAGATATTTTTCGCGCGACCAACTGAAGCCGCCGGACAGCCAGCCGCCATTTCGGCCCGACGCGCCGAAGCCGGCGAACTCCCTCTCGACGATGGCGATGCGGATCGAAGGATCGGCCTTCTTCAGATAATAAGCCGTCCACAAGCCGGTGTAGCCGGCGCCGACGATGCAGACATCGGCTTCGAGATCACCTGAAAGCGGCGCGCGGTAGGCCGGCAGACCGATGTCGGCATACCAGAACGAGACGTTGCCGTTGACTTTGGCGTCCATGTCTAAAAATCCTGCGGGGAAAAGCGGTCAGGTCATCGTCATGTCGGCGCGGTCGTCGTCGGCAAGAAGTTTTGCATCGACGACGGACCAGCGCAGATCGACCGTGTCACCAATCGAGAACGGTGTGGCTTCCAGCGACGAGCGCACGATGGCGACCGAGCCGTCGCGAAGCGTCACCTGGTATTTCGAACCCGACCCCAGATAGATCGCTTCGCTGACCTCACCAGTGAGGCTGTTCTGCCCGGCGGCGGGAGGCGTGTTGGTGCCGGCAAGCGACAGCTTCTCCGGCCGCAGCAGGACCACCGGTTTGCGGCCGCCGGCGAGCTTGCCGTAGGCCACGATCTTCTGGCCGGCGATCGTCAGGCTGGTCTGGTCTCCGGACGCCTGGGCCTCGCCGCGCAAACTGGTCGATTCGCCGATGAACTTCGCCACGAACAAGGTCGTCGGCTCGTCGTAGAGCTGGCGGCCGGTTCCGACCTGTTCGATGCGGCCCTGATTGAACACAGCGATGCGGTCGGAGAGCACCAGCGCTTCTTCCTGGTCGTGCGTCACATAGACGAAGGTGGTGCCGAGTTCGCGGTGGATCCGCTTGATCTCCAGCTGCAGCCATTCGCGCAGTTTCTTGTCGAGCGCGCCGAGCGGTTCGTCCATCAACAGCAGCGGCGGATCGAACACGATGGCGCGCGCCAGCGCCACGCGCTGCTGCTGGCCGCCGGAAAGTTCGGAGGGATAGCGATGCGCGAAATCGGCCATCTTGACCATGTCCAGTGCTCGTACGACGAGACGGTCGCGCGCCTGCTTGTCCATGCCGCGCAAGGTGAGGGGATAGGCGACGTTCTTGCCGACCGTCATGTGCGGAAACAGCGCGTAGTGCTGGAAGACGACGCCGATGTTGCGCTTGTGCGCCGGCAGGGCGACGATGCTCTTGCCGCCGACGGCAAGATCGCCTGCGGTGAGGTCGGTGAAGCCCGCAACGACGTTGAGCGTGGTCGTCTTGCCGGAGCCGCTGGGCCCCAGCAGCGTCATGAACTCGCCCGGCTCGATATGCAGGCTGACATCATCGAGCGCGGTGAAATTGCCGTAACGCTTGGTTGCGCCCTTGATGTCGATGGCCGCGCCACGTTCCCTCGCAGTCATCTCAACTCCTCGTCGATTTCGAGCTGATGATCAGCCCGGCGCTGATGATCAGCGTCGTGGCAATGAAGATGATGGTTCCGACGGCCGTCACCGTCGGGTCGGCGTCGCGGGTGATGCTGGTGAAGATCTGCACCGGCAAGGTCTTGAGGTAGGGACTGGTGATGAACAGCGCGACGATGATTTCATCGAAGGAGGTGACGAAGGCAAACAAAAGCCCGGACAGGATACCGGGCGCGATCAGCGGCAAGGTCACGGTGCGGAATGTGGTGAAGCGGTTGGCGCCGAGGCTGGCCGCCGCCGTTTCCAGCCGCACGTCGAAGACTTCGAGGCTTGCCGATACGGCGATGATGACGAAGGGGATCGCCAGCATCGTGTGCGCGATGACGAAGCCGGTGGTGGTGCCGACAAGCTGGCAGTCGAGGTAAACAGCATAGATGCCGATCGCCAGCACCACGCCGGGCACGATCATCGGCGTGATCAGGATAGCGCGCAGCAGGCCGGCGCCGGAATGTTTCATGCGGCTGAGGCCAAGCGACGCCAGCGTGCCGATCAGCGTGGCGGCAACGGCGACGAGGCCCGCGACCCTCAGCGAATTGAAGAAGCTCGACAGCCAATCGGGATTGGTGAAGAAATTCGCGTACCACTGCCAGGAGAAACCGGAGGGTGGGAAGGCCAACGACTTCTTCTCGTTGAACGACATCGGGATGATGACCAGCGTCGGCATGACCAGCCACACGGCGACCAGCAGGCAGAACAGGCCGAGCAGGATGCGGAAGGGGGCCAGCCTCATGATCTGGCCGCCTGCTTGTGGCGCTGGCGCATCAGCGGTGCGGCGAGCGCCAGAAGCACGAAGGTCGCGACCAGCAGGACGACCCCCATGGCGCCGCCGCGTCCCCAGTTGAGCAGGCTGAGCACCTGGCTCTGCACCAGCGTCGACAGCATGGTGCTGCGCGGGCCGCCGAGCAGGGCAGGGGTGATGTAGAAGCCGAGCGACAGGATGAAGACGATGATGGCGCCGGCGAAGACGCCTGGCAGCGACAGCGGCAGATAGATCTGCAGGAAGGCACGTGCGGGCCGCGCGCCGAGGCTGCGCGCCGCCTGCACGAGGCGCAAATCGATGCCGCGCATGACAGAATAGAGCGGCAGGATCATGAACGGCAGCAACACCTGCGCCATGCCGATGACGACTCCGGTCTGCGTGCGGATCAGCTTCACGCCGTCGAAGCCGAGCAGCCTGATGACCGAATTGATGATGCCGGAATCCTGCAGCAGGATGACCCAGGCCAGGGTACGCACCACGCCGCTGACCCAGAACGGTACGAGCACGCACAGGATGAGGACCAGCCGCAGGCGCGGCCCGACCGCCGTCATGAGATAGGCGTAGGGATAGGCGGCGATGACGCAGACGATGGTGACCCAGGCGGCGATGGAAAAGGTGCGCCACAGGACGGTGACGTTCACCGGCGTGGAGAAGAACCAGACGTAGTTCTGCAGGCCCCAGGCCGGGTCCGAAAAACTGCGCAGCGTGACGGTCAGCAAGGGATAGCCCATAGCCGCGATAAGCAGGAGCAGGGCCGGCATCGCCAGCAGCGACGGATAGGCGGCAAGGCGCAGGCGCCGCTGCGGCCCCTGCACGGCACCTGACGGCCGGGGATAATCACCCCCGGCCGTCAGCGTATGCGATGTCTGGCTCACGCCGTCACCTCAGTGGTAGCCGGCTCAGTTGCCGGCCATCAGCGCCGTCCACTTGTCGGACGCAGCGGCGAAGTTGGCGACCCAGAACTTGATGTTCTGCTGATAGCCGAGCTTGGCGTGGTCCGGCGTGTTGGTCAGGAAGGCGGCGACGGACGCGTCGACCTTTGGCTGTGCCTCGTTGTTGATCGGCGAGTAGGAGGTCTGCTCGGTCAGAATCTCCTGCGACTTCTTGCCGAGATAGGCGTTGATCAGCGCGTAGGAGGCATCGGGGTCCTTGGCGCCGACCGGGATGGTCAGCTGATCCATGACGACCAGCCAGTCCTTCCACACCGGCGTATAGGCAGCGCCATTCTTGACCGCCGTCATGGCGCGGCCGGTCCACATGATGATCATGTCGGCCTCGCCGGATTCGGCAAGCTGCTGGGATTCTGCGCCGGTCTTCCAGAAGATGGTGTCGGGGCCGATCGCCTTGATCTTGGCGATGCCCTTGTCGATATCGGCAGGCGTCATGGCGTCGACCTTGCCGCCGTCGGCCAGGATGGCCTGTTCGATCAGGCCGCCGAGCGGGCTGCCGCTGCCGTCGATGGCGCGGGTGCCGGGGAATTTCGCGGTGTCGAAGAAATCCTTCCAGTCCTTTGGCGGATTGTCCTTGTAGGTGTCGTTCTTGTACATCAGGACCATGCCGTAATTCATCGCCGGCACGCTGCACTCGCCGACCTGTCCGGGCGGGATGTGCGAGATGTCGAGCTTGGTCAGATCGAGTTTCTGGAACAGTTTTCCGCAATGCACGAAGGGCGGAAAATCATCCGTGTCGACGACATCCCAGGTCACATTGCCTGATTCGACCTGCGCCTGAAGCTTGGCGATTTCGGTCGGTCCGTCGTTCAAAAGCTTGACGCCGCTCTTGTCGACGAATTCCTTAAGCGCGGCAACCTGGCCGTCCTGGTAGATGCCGCCATAGGAGACGAAGGTCAGCGTCTTGCCCTTCAGCGACCCGTCCACCACGGTCCCGGCCGGCGGCGCGTTCTGCGCGTGAGCGGCGGCCGCAAGCAAGGCCAGTGCGGCGGCGCCGAAAAACCCGGCCAATCTTGATCTGCTTCCCATTTTCTAACCCTCCGATGGCTCGCTGTTTGATTTTGGCAGACCGGGCGCGAGCGTTTTCCGGGCTACATATTGGTCGAGGTCGACGGCGCCGCTTGTCGGCGGCGCAATGATCCACAGCACTTCGGCCACCGCATCGCCGACATTGATCGTCCGGTGCGGCGTCGAGGTCGAATATTCGATGCTGTCGCCCTCTTCGAGGGTGAAGCTCTCGTCGCCGAGCGTCAGTTGCACGCGTCCGCGAAGCACGAGGAACATCTCGTTCGCGTTGCCATGCGTGTAGGGCACGTCGCCGGTGGAGCCGCCGACGGCGAACTCGCCGCAATAGACTTCCATCTCGCGGATCGGCCGGCGCGACAGCAGCGTCTTGCGGTAGCCTTCGCTGGTCGGCAGCGCCGGCCGTTCGGCCCGTGTCAGCACCGCGTGCGGCGACACCTCGCGTTCGTCGAAAAGATCGGCGAGGCTGATGCCGAGCGCGTTGGCGATCAGCATCAGCGTGCTGGTGTTGGCTCCCGAAAGGCCGCGCTCGAGTTGGCTCAGGAAACTGGCGGTGGTGCCGATCATGTCGCCGAGCTGGCGCAGCGTCAGGCGCCGCGTGGTGCGATAGGCCTTGATGCGATCGCCCAATACCGTCGAGCGGCGCGCTTCGGCGCTGGTTGCGGCATTGTCGTTGAGTGCGTGATCCGCAGCGATTTTCATGGCGATCTCAGGGTTCACTTAACATGCTATTAAGTGAGGCGTCCTGGCAAGCGGAATCGCCTTGTCATTTGAAAATCATCGATGGACCTGCAGAGAGCCCGTAATCGGCCGACCGGCAACGCCGGTTCGGCTCGATCACTGGATCATGAAGCGCGAACTGAATGGCAGGCTTGCCGCGCCGACGGCCTTCGGGCTGATGCTGACCCGCGCGGGCAGCGCTTCGATGCCGGGGAATTCCCGGCCGATGTCGGCGCACAAGGCCTTGGCGATCTTCTGCGGCGCGTAGCTGGACAGGACGACCGTCCTGAATTCGACAAACTGGGTCAGTGCGGAAATAGAGGCTTTCAGGCGGTTGGAGCATTCCCCTAGCCATTCGCTGTAGGCCTCGCCAAGGTCAGGCCACTCGGGGCTGCTGCTCCAGATGATTTCGGACGGGCGCCGGCGCTTGGTCAGTTCGCTCTCCAGGCGCACAAGGCCATGATCGAAGCTGGCGCTGGAGTTTCCCTTGTAGATCTGGTGGTTGAGGATGAGCCTGCTCTGCAGCCGTGCTCCCAGATAGAAGAACAAATAGTCGTTGAGCGGCTTGGCGACGCCGAACATGCTCTCGCCGCCGGCCGCCGCGGTGATGTCGTTCTGCACGAAAACCGGCAGCTTGATCTGTTCCTCGATCTCCCCCTGCAAGGCTTTCAGCGAGGTGCTCGATCCGTTGCGGGTTGCAGCCATCGTGTCGACATCGTCGGGAACGGCCAGGCCGATGCCGGCAACCCGGCTGCGCGCCTCGACCGGCAGGCTGGTCATGGCTTGCCTGATCGCGCCGAACAGATCGCTGCTTTGCGGAAAGGGATTGGCTTCATCCGCCGGCAATTGCGTGTGGAAGCGCACGGTGCCGATGAAATCGATGAGTGCGATGTCGATCCTGCGGCGGCTGAAGCCGACGCCAACCGCATAGGCGCCCTCCGGATTGAGTGAAAGCGGGATGGTGGGCGGCCCGACGCGGCCGCGCTGCGCTTCGCCCTGCGAGACCAGGCCTTCCTGCTCGAGCGAACGGACGATGACCGAGGCCGTCTGCGCCGACAGGCCGGTCTTTTCGCCGATTTCCATCCGCGAAATGCCCTCGTTCTGAAGCAGCAGCGACAGCACCAGCCGCTCATTGTAGCTGCGCACGCTCAACGCATTCAGCCCGCTCGCACGATCGGCGATGCGCAATGGATTGGGTGGTGCGAACCTCATGTCAGGCAAGGGTCGCCCCGTCGGTAAGAGCGCGCTGCCTCGCGGCGGTATGGTTGCTCATGTCGAGCGGCTCCAGCCGATGGCATCGACCGCGCGGGCAAGTGCGGTGCCCAGCAATCTGTGCGCCTCGGCATCGATGTGAAAGCCGTCCGCTTCGCTGCACGAGACCACCGAGCCGGCATCGAAAAAGTGGAGTTCGAGCGAGTCCGCCAGAACCTCGAACTCGAGCGCGAGCAGGCGCGATTTCTCCGGCGCACCGGCGAAGATGGACTTCCATTCCTTGACGTCGTCCTGCATCGGCGGCGGCGCCACGATCATGATCTCGGGCGTCGAGCCGCCTGGCCCAGGCGCCAGCTCCTTGATGTCGTAGACGAGGCAGCCGATCCCCATCGCCACTTCCGACGGCGGCTTGTTGAAGCGGATCTTCAAATCGTTAGTGCCGAGCATGATGATGACGAGGTCGAGCGTCGCATGGCTCTGCAGGCAGGGGCGAAGATAGGTTCTGCCGTTTTTGTGGGCGCCCTCGATCGGGTCGTCGTGGACGGTGGTGCGGCCGCTCAATCCTTCCTCGATGACATACCAGTCGGGGCCTAGCTGAGAACGCAATATCCCCGGCCAGCGTTCACCCGGCCCATAGCGCTCGAGCGGCCCCCTGCCGGGGATCTGCCCGTGCGTGTTGGAGTCGCCGTAGCACAAGACTGATCGCATGTTTTTCCCGCCGGGACTGACAGCGCGCCGAAGCCGGCGAGCGCCAATCATGATGGATAGAGGAGCGATGAAAGGCAAGCAAGGGAATAGTCATTCAACATGACTAACTATTGACAGGGCGAATCCGCTGTGCTTCTAAAGTGCCCGGAGGAGTTCTCGACCGTCATCATCGTCCAGCAGGAATTGGGCTTCGGCACGCATGTGTTCGGGGGCGGGAGAATTGCGTGCATCGGTCGGTTTGCGACAACGAGCATGCATTGGGAGAGCGTCTCATGGCCGTACGCATTCGTACGGCCGGCCATACGAATTCGTAGGCCGGGGCAACCACAAGGAGGAGAGTTTAATGTTAGGATTGCTGAAAACCGTCGGCCTGGGGATGCTCGTTGCGTCCACGCTTGCCGTGACGTCGCTGGCGCATGCGGAAGACATCAAGCTGATGGACGGCGTGGCGCCGCGCCCCGACGACACGCGCATGACCGCGGCCGGTGCGTTCAAGAAGGACCCGCCCTGGGTCATCGGCATGAGCGACTTCGGCGTCAACGCCAACACCTGGACAGTACAGGTGGCGCATGAGGCGGAGAACGCCGCGGCCAAGGACAAGCGCATCTCGAAATTCATCCTGCTCGATGCCGGCTTCGACCAGAAAAAGCAGGTGGCCGACATCGAGGACCTGATCGCGCAGCATGTCGACGCGATCATCGTTCAGCCGGTGACCAGCACATCGGCCAATGCCAGCATCGCCAAGGCGGTCGCCGCCGGCATCCCGGTCATCCTTCACACCGGCCGCATCGATTCCGACGCCTACACCACCGAAATCCAGGGCGGCGCCGAGCATTTCGGCAAGGTGATGGGCGACTGGCTGGTCAAGACCGTCGGCGACAACGGCAAGATCTGGGTCCTGCGTGGCCTGGCCGGCCATCCGGAAGACACCAACCGCTACAACGGCTTACTGGAATCACTTAAAGGCACCCACGTGCAGATCATCGCCGAGGAGCATGGTGACTGGCAGTACGACAAGGCCAAGAAGCTGTGCGAGACGCTTTATCTGAACAACCCACAGGTTGACGGCATCTGGTCGTCCGGCGCTGACATGACGCGCGCCTGCGTCGATGTCTTCAAGCAGTTCGGCACGCCCGTTCCGCCGATTTCGGGCGAGGGCAACAATGGCTATTTCGGCCAGTGGATCACGGACGGGTTCAAGTCGATCTCGCCGGAATACAGCCCCGCCCAAGGTGCGGCCGGCGTGCGCGCCGCCGTTGCCCTTCTGGAAGGCAATCAGCTCTACAAACGCTATGTCTATAATCCCGACGGATGGGACCAGGACAAGGCCAAAAAATACTATCGCGACGACCTCACCGCCAATGTCTGGTGGCCGAGCGAACTGCCAGAAGACAAGCTCAAGGAATATTACGGCAAGAAGTGACGGCGCCGTGGCTGGCGGGGAGTGGACAAGCATTCCCCGCAGGCCATTCCATCTGTCGAATCCGGTTCGTTCGAGGGTTTCGTGACCAATCTTATCGAGATGTCCCACATTTCGAAGGCGTTCGGAGGGAGCAGGGCGCTCCATTCCGTTTCCCTCGATCTCAAGGCGGGCAGCGTCCACGCCCTGATGGGCGAGAACGGCGCCGGCAAATCGACGTTGATGAAGATCCTGGCGGGCGTGCATCAGCCCGATTCCGGCGAGATCTTCATGAACGGCGAGAAGCTCGATTTGAAGTCGCCGCGAGCCGCACTCGATGCCGGCATTTCGACCGTTTTCCAGGAGCATTCGCTGCTGCCCAATCTGTCGATCGCCGAGAACATGTTTCTGGGCCGGGAGCCGACGACACGGTTCGGCTCGATCGACTATCCCGCGATGAAAAGCCAGACCGCCAGGGCGCTTGGCGAACTCGGCCTCACGCTCGACCCGTCGCAACTCGTTTCCAACCTGACCATAGCCGAGCGGCAATTCGTCGAGATCGCGCATTGCATCCAGGCCGACGCCGGCGTGCTCATCCTCGATGAACCGACGGCGGCGCTCAACGCGGCCGATGTCGATGTGCTCAACCGCAACATCCGCCGGCTGCGCGATAAGGGAAAAGCCATCGTCTACATCTCGCATCGCATGGAGGAGATATTCGAGCTGTGCGACACGGTGACGGTGCTGAAGGACGGCGCATTGGTCGGCACAAGAATGGTGTCCGAGATCACCACCGACGAACTCATCGCCATGATGGTCGGACGCGAACTCCAGGACCTTTTTCCCGATCGTACTGATAACAAAGGCGACGAGATCCTGCGCGTCGAGAACCTGAGGATCACCGAGACATCGCGGCCGCTGTCGCTGACATTGCACAAGGGCGAGATCGTCGCCCTGGCCGGCCTGGAGGGACAGGGCCAGCAGCGCTTCCTGAGATCGCTGATCGGCCGCTATCATCCCTCCGCCGGGACGATTTCCGTCAACGGCAAAGCGCTGAAAATGCCGCTCCCGGCATCATCAGGCGTTCGCCATTTGCAGCAGCTGAGGGTCGGCTTCGTTCCAGAGGACCGCAAGGAAGAGGGGCTCTTCCTTGCTTTGCCGATCGCCCACAACATCGCTATCGGATTGCATTCGAGGCGATCCGAACTCGCGCCGGCGCGGCCGTATCGAAACATCATCGCCCGCATGATGAAGGTCATGAACATAAAGGCGGCGGGGCCATCGGCTGCGGTCGGTTCGCTGTCGGGCGGCAACCAGCAAAAGGTCCTGCTCGGCCGCTACCTGGCCGCCGATCTCGATCTTCTGCTGGTCGAGGAGCCGACCCGCGGCGTCGACATCGGCGCCAAGTCCGAGATCTACCACCTGCTGCGCGACTTTACCGCCAAGGGCGGCGCCGTGCTGGTGCTGTCGCGTGAGACGATCGAGTTGATCGGGCTCTGCGATCGCATCTACGTCGTCCACGACGATACCATCGTTGCCGAAATGCCGGCAGCGCAGGCGACAGAACACAAGATCCTCGACGCGGCCCTGATGGGCGGTTCCACGCGCCAGCATTAGGGGCCTCCATGCATCGTTCGCTTTTCAACATCCTGAGTGGCCGGAACACCCGGCAAGGCCTGTGGGGCCTGCCGCTTCTGGTCGCCTTGCTCATTTCGCTGTGGCTGACCGTCGAGACGACGCAGTTCGCGACGGCCGAAAACCTTTTCAACCTGGTGGCCCAGGCGATGCCGCTGATCATCGCGGCGATCGGACAGCTCGTCGTCGTGCTCATCGGCGGGCTCGACCTGTCGGTCGGTTCGGTCATCAGCTTCACCACGGCGGTGCTGGCGCTCGACCAGCCGGCGATCGTGCTGATCCCGGCGGTCTTTCTGCTGGCGGCACTCATCGGGCTGATCAACGGCCTGGCGATCACCCGCTTCAACGTCCATCCGATCATCGCGACGCTGTCGACGCAGTACATCGTGCTCGGCATCACGCGCATCCTGCGGCCCGTCTCCGGCGGCACCGTGCCGGAGATCGTCATCGATGCCGTCTCGGGCAGTTTCCTCGGCATTCCCTATCCGGTTTTCTGGGGCATCATCGTGATCCTGGCAGCGTGGAAACTGCTCTACGGATCTCGGTACGGGCTGCATCTGTTTGCGATCGGCGGCGGCATCGCGTCCGGCGCCGAAAGCGCTGCCCGCAATTTCGGCGTCTCCGACCGCCGCAACATTATCCTCGCCTATGTGGTCTGCTCCTGTTTCGCGGCCGCTGCCGGTGTCTTCCTGGCCGGGCGCATCGTGTCGGGCGATCCGAATGTCGGTCTGCTTTTCGAACTCGATACCGTCACCGCCGTGGCGCTCGGAGGCACCCAGCTCTCCGGCGGCATCGGCAGCCTGCACGGCACAGTGATCGGCGCGCTGGTCATGGCGCTGCTGGCTAACGGCATGAACCTCGCCAACGTCTCGCCCTTTGTTCAGACAGCGATCAAGGGCGGCATCCTGCTGGCGGTGGTCGGGTTGCAATCCCGCAAGAAAATGGGGCTCTGAGCGATGGCCGCCGTTCTCGCAAATCCGATCGCCCGGCGTCTGCTGCGCATCCCGCCGTCCTATTTTGTCTTCATCGTGCTGCTGGCGACGCTGTGGATCGCGCGGCCGAACATGCTCAACCTCAACATCATGGGCATCTTCGTCAGGCAGATCGTGCCGCTCGGCATCCTGGTGCTGGGGCAGCTCGTCGTCATGCGGGTGAAGTCGATCGACCTCTCTGGCGGCGGCATCATCCTGCTCATCAACTATTTCATCTCGTCGGGCACTTTCCCCGGCGCGTCGATGCCTTTCTTCGTCGTGCTGGCGCTCGCCACCGGCCTCGTCATCGGCCTGTTCAACGGCTTCATGATCGGCAACCGGCGGGTGTCGGCGGTCATCGTCACGCTGGCGGTCAGCATCATCCTGGTCGGGCTGGTGCAGTTCCTGTCGAGCGGCAATCCGCCCGGCGATGTGCCGAAGCTGTTCAACGACCTATACAACACGAAATTCCTGTCGGTTCCGACGCCGGTGCTGTTCTGGGTCCTGCTGACCGCTTCGGTGTGGCTGCTTCTGTCGCGGACCATCTTTGGCCGCTACGTCGCTTCGGTCGGGGAGAATGCCGAAGCCGCGCATTTTTCTGGCGTGCCGGTCCAGCGCACGATCATCCTGGCGCATACGCTCGCCGGCCTGATAGCGGCGATCGCCGCCCTGGTGCAGACCGGTTCCATCGCCGTCGGCAGCGTCCGTATCGGCCTCGACCTGCCGATCCTGGCGGTCGCGGCAACGATCCTCGGCGGCGTCGTCTTCGGTCGTGGCGACGGCGGCGTCTGGGGGCCTTTCTTCGGGGCGCTGTGTTTTGCGCTGCTGTTCGTGGTGATGACGGTGCTCGGCATCGACGAGCCCGGCAAGCTCATCGCGCAGGGCGTCATCATCCTCGGCGCGGCGATCTTCTACGGAGTGCGCGTGCGAAACCCCTGATTTGAAACGGCGAAGAGCAAGTGCGCCGGCGTTCAGACAATTGCAAACAGATGGAGAAACATGGATGTCACCGCCAAAAAACATCATGTGCTACGGCGACTCGCTGACCTGGGGCTGGGTTCCGGTCAAGGAAGGGTCGCCGACCTACCGCTACCCTTATGATCAGCGCTGGACCGGTGTGATGGCGGCGGCGCTGGGGGCGGGCTACCACATCATCGAAGAAGGCCTGAGCGCGCGCACGACCTGTCTCGACGACCCCAACGATCCGCGCCTGAACGGGGCGAACTATCTGCCCTCGGCCATCGCCAGCCATCTGCCGCTCGACCTGGTCATCGTCATGCTCGGCACCAACGACACCAAGTCTTATTTCCGCCGGACGCCTTATGAGATCGCCAATGGAATGGCGAAACTGGTCGGGCAGATCCTGACCAGTGCCGGCGGCATCGGCACCCCTTATCCGGCTCCCAAGGCGCTGGTCATTGCGCCGCCGCCGCTGACCCCGATGCCCGATCCGTGGTTCGAGGGCATGTTTGGTGGCGGGCACGAAAAATCCAGGGATCTGGCCAGGCAGTACAAGGCGATGGCGGATTTCATGAAGATCGATTTCCTCAATGCCGGCGATTACCTCACCACGGATGGTGTTGACGGCATCCATTTTACTGCCGGAAACAACGCCGATCTGGGACGCGCCGTCGCCGACAAGGTCAAGTCGATCCTTGAGCCGGGCAAGGTCAGCACTGCCGCCTGAAGCCGCCACGCCCGTCGGCTCGCGGCACACAGGCCTACGGCGCGGGTGTATCGCTCGTTCCTCCGGCGATGCATATCGATACGGGGCCGTTTGGCCCCGTATCGATGTGGCGCTCGACGCCTGCAGACCTGCGTTGATCTAGGGCCTTGTGCCCCGAGGAACATGATCGGCAGACGATTTGGTTTGGCGGTCGAAAACGACCGCCAGGCCCTTCTTCACGGCAAGCGAGGCGACCATGTCGTCGAGTTCGCGATCGGGAATGGCGGGTTTGAGGACCTGCCGGATGGCCCGATAGGCCTGCTCGGTCGACACATAGTCGTAGCGCTTTTTGCGCGCTTCCACATATTGCTCGATGAGAATGCCCAATCGGCGGGCGGCGATGTCATCTGGTTGCTGCAAGGGAGCCTCCTCAGCGTCGATCGTTTGCAGACCCCCGAGATGTAAAAACCCACGCCGCGAAAGTTAAGGCCTGCTGTCGGCTTGAAGCCCAAAAAATCTATTGCCTTCGTTCAACGAACTGCACCGCAGAGTGTCATCGTGTCCGAACTGGCACATCGCAGCCGCAAGGCGCGGGTCAACTTGCCCGTCCGAATCCCGACCAAAGCGTGTATTCACAACAGCTCCGACAGAACGGCCATGAAATGGTCGTTCTCCGCTGTCGAGCCGATGCTGACTCGCACATAGGTGTCAAAACCCTGCTGCTTCCACGGCTTGACGATGACGCCGTGACGCAGCAGGCCTTCGACGAAGGCGGAAGCATCTTGCCGGCAGTTGAAGAACAGGAAGTTGCCCCTGGAGGCAGCGACATCGAGGCCCTTGCTCGCCAGGAAAGTCTCGACGCGTTTTCTCTCTGCATTGGCCAGCGCGACGACCCTGGCAAGGTGTTCGTCGTCGGCCAGTGCCGCGAGTGCGGCCGCCTGGGCCATCGCGTTGGCGTTGAAAGGCGTGCGGACGCGATCGAGCAGCGCGCGCAGCTCCGGGTCACCGACGATGCCGAAGCCGATCCGCAATCCGGCCAGACCGAACGCCTTGGAAAAGGTCCGCAGCACGATCCAGGGCCGGCCCAGCTTTTCGAGATAGGGCAGGGACGATGCATAATCGTCGCCCTTGGCATATTCGGCATAGGCTTCGTCGATGACGATCAGCGTCTCGTCGCCGACCGCATCCAGAACCCTCGACAGATCGCCGCCGGAGAGCCAGCTGCCGACCGGGTTCATCGGGTTCGAAAACAGCAGCATGCGCGGCCGTTCGCGCACCGCCTCGACCAGCGCATCGACATTGATGGTGAGATCGTCGTTGACGACAACGCGTTTGACGGTCGCCCCCATCAGCGTTGCGTAGTCCTCATGTAGCGGGAACGACGGATAGAGCGTGACGACCGCGTCGCCCGGCCGCAACACGGCACGGCTGATGACGGAGAGAAGGTCTTCGGAACCGTTGCCGAGGATGATCTGGCCCTCGGCGACGGCATATTTGTCGCCGATCGCCTGGCGCAGCTTGCGCCCGGCGGGGTCGGGATAGAGGCGGAACATCTCGGAGCCGGCATGCATCGTCGTGGCTAGCGTCGGGCTGGGCCCGAGCGGGTTTTCGTTGGAGCCCAGTTTGGCGGTCCTGGCCGGTGCGTATCGCTCCATGACCTCGTCAATGGTGAGCCCGGAATTGTAGGGCGACAAACGGTTGACTTCGGTGCGGACCATGTCCGAGGCTTTCGACACGGGCGGGCTCCTCTGCGGTGGATTTCGTCATCCGTACCGCAGCTGAAATGATTTGTATATGCTTGTATATGTAACCTGCGATCTGATAGCATTGATACCGGCGCCGAGGCCAACACCGACCAGGAGGATCACATGCGCAACGCTTCTCTCTTCGATCTCTCCGGCAGGAAGGCGCTTGTCACCGGCGCAAGCCGAGGCATCGGGCGCAGCATCGCCGAAGCGCTGAGTGCCGCCGGCGCCGACGTCGCGGTCTCGGCGCGCAGCCTGGCGTCATTACAGGACACAACGGCAGCCATCCGCGCCGCCGGCGGAGTGGCGCACGCCATCGCTCTCGACGTCACCGATGTCGGCCGCTGCCGCGCAGCCACCAACGAGGCTGCCGGCCTGCTTGGCGGTCTCGACATTCTCGTAAACAATGCCGGGATGGAGGAGGTGCGGCCCTCGCTCGATGTCGACGAGGCGCTGTGGGACAGGATCGTCGACACGAATCTCAAGGGAGCGTTCTTCTGCGCCCAGGCCGCCGCGCGGCAGATGCGCGATGCCGGCCGTCCTGGTGCCATCATCAATCTGTGCTCGCTGACATCCGAAGTCGGAATTCCCACCGCGGTGCCATACGGCTCGTCGAAGTCGGGCCTGCTCGGCATGACCCGCGCCCTTGCGGCGGAGTGGGCGGAGCTTGGCATAAGGGTCAACGCCATCGCGCCGGGATATTTCAGGACGGCGATGACCGACGTTTTCTACAGCAACGAGGCATGGCAGCACTCCATGCTGGCCAAGATCCCGCAGCGTCGTTTCGGCGACCTCCACGACCTGCATGGCATCGCCGTGTTCCTCGCTTCGGATGCGGCTGCCTACATAACCGGCCAGTCCATTCCGGTCGATGGCGGCTTTCTCGCCTCGATCTGACGAGGCAGGTTTGTCTCCGTGGTTTCGACGGGAAGGATGATGGAAAAATTGCTGGCGACTATCATACATACATGTATATACTTTTGTCCGGGGAAGCCTCTCGACGGCTTTGATCCTTGCCCCGGTCGGCCTGTCGACCCGCAGAACTATGGCCATCCACGGGCCAACCGTCATTGCGTTCCAAGAGTTCCAGGAGACGAGCAGTTATGTCCGACATCAGCTTCCACGATTTGTCATCCATCGATGCCGACCAGCGCGCCAGTCTGCTGAAGCGCGCCGAGGCCGATCTGACGGTCTTCGTCGAGAAGGTCCGGCCGATCATCCAGGCCGTCAAGGACGAAGGCGATGCCGCCTTGATCCGCTTCGCCAGGGAACTCGACAAGGCCAATGTCGCCGAGGGCGAACTGCAGGTGTCGGAAGCCGAGTTCGACGCGGCGTTCGACAAGGTGGAAAAGGATGTCGTCCAGAGCATCCGGTTCGGCATCGACAATATCAGGCATTTCCATGAGGAGCAGAAGCCGGAGACGATGTGGCTCAAGGAAGTCCGGCCGGGCGCCTATGCCGGCGACAGGTACACGCCGATCGCATCCGTTGCGCTCTACGTGCCGCGCGGCAAGGGCGCCTTTCCATCGGTGACGATGATGACGTCGGTGCCGGCGGTGATTGCCGGCGTGCCGCAGATCGCCATCGTGACGCCGCCGACATCGGATGGTTCGGTGGATGCGGCAACGCTCGTCGCCGCGCGTCTCGCCGGCGTGGGCACGGTCTACAAATGCGGCGGCGCCCAGGCAGTTGCCGCCGTCGCTTACGGCACCGAGACGGTGAAGCCCGCGCTCAAGATCGTCGGCCCCGGCAGCCCGTGGGTGGTCGCGGCCAAGAGCGTGCTGTCGTCGGTCATCAACACAGGCCTTCCGGCCGGCCCGTCGGAAGCGATCATCTTTGCCGATGACAGCGTTGACGGCGGCCTTGCCGCGCTCGACCTGTTGATCGAAGCCGAGCACGGGCCGGATTCCTCGGCCTATCTGGTGACGCACAGCCGCAAGGTTGCAGAAGCAGCGCTTGCTGCACTTCCCGAGCATTGGTCGCGGATGACCGAGCAGCGTGTCGAGTTTTCGCGCGCGGTGCTGACCGGCAAGCGCGGCGGCATCGTGCTGACCGCGTCGCTGGAAGACAGCTACCGCTTCATCAACGACTATGCGCCCGAACATCTCGAGATCCTGTCGAAGGAGCCGTTCGCGCATCTCGGGCGCATCACCGAGGCGGCCGAAATTCTGATGGGCCCGCACACGCCGGTGACGCTGGCCAACTTCGTTCTCGGTCCCAATGCTGTGCTGCCGACCAGCCGTTGGGCGCGGACCTACGGGCCGCTTTCGGTAACGGATTTCGTCAAGCGCTCGTCGGTCGGCTATGTCACCTCGGTGGCCTATCCGGAACTCGCTCTGCACGCCCGCAGGCTCGCCCGCTACGAGGGCTTCAGCTCGCATGAGAACGCGGTCTCGGAAATCCGCGACCGCTATCTCGCCGGTTGAGCGGAAGCGATCGTGATGAAGGCCGCACGACTGTATGGACCTGGTGACTTGCGCATCGAGGACATCGCCACGCCGGGCGTGCCGGATGCGGGCTGGGTGAAGTTCAAAGTCGACGCCGCCGGCATTTGCGGTTCGGACCTGCACAATTTCCGCACGGGACAGTGGATAAGCCGGTCGCCTTCGACGGCCGGCCATGAGCTGACCGGCACGGTGACTGCCATCGGCGCGGGCGTGGACGCCTTCGCCATCGGTGACAGGGTGGTCGCTGATTCCCGGTTCTGGTGCGGAGACTGCGCGCAATGTCATGGCGGCAGGCGGCATCTCTGCGCGTCACTGGGCTTCGTCGGAGAGGTCTGCGACGGCGGGTTTGCCGAACAGGCGGTGCTGCCCGCACGGCTCTTGCATATCATTGATGCCGGGCTCGACGAGCGGGTCGCGGCGATGGCCGAGCCGCTGGCGGTGGCGCTGCACGCGGTGCGGCGCCTGCCGAAAACGGCCGGCTCGGTGCTGGTCGTCGGCTGCGGGCCGATCGGCGGTCTTGCCGCGCTATTGCTGTCGCGAACCTTCGCCGGCACCGTGCTCGTCGCCGACCGCAACCAAGCTCGCAGCGCCCGCGTGTCGCAGGTGACGGGTGCCAGGATCGTCGATCTGAACCGGGATGCCGTTGCCGCCGCAACCGCCAATGCCCCGCTGCTCGCGGCCATTGAGGCGACCGGCAGCGTCGCGGCGCTCAACCAGTTGCTTGGCGTTGTCGATTCCGGCGGCACCATCGCCATGGTGGGCATCTTCCATGGCCGCCTCGACATTGATCCCAATACGCTGGTCGAACGCGAAATCGGCTTGCTGGGATGCCACGCCTTTGCCGATGAGCTGCCCGAGGCGGTGCGGATGCTAGGTGAACTCAGCGAACCGCTGTTGGCGCTGATCGACCAGGAGATCGGCCTGGATGACATTCCGGCTGCCTATGAGCGGCTGTTGGCGGGACACAGCGACGGCTTGAAAACAATCATCCGCATGCGGCAACCTGTCGAGCAGTCGTGATTTCCGATGAATCGCCGGAAAGGACTTTTGAAATGATCACTTTGCCCGACACGGCCAGCCCTCTTTACGAGAAGGTGAAGGACTACATCCTGGCGAACATCGGAACGGGCCGGTGGGGCAAGGATCGCAAGCTGCCGTCCGAGAACGAGTTGGTGGCGTCGCTTGGCGTGTCGCGGATGACGGTTCACCGGGCGCTCAGAGAGTTGACCTCGGCTGGGTTCCTGATCCGCCTGCAAGGTGTGGGAACCTTCATCGCGCCGCCGCGGCCGCAATCGACGCTGATCGAGATCAACAACATCGCAGCCGAGATCGTCGAGCGCGGCAACAGGCATCGTTCCGAAGTCCTCGTCCTCGAAACCATCATGCCGACAAAGGAGCTGGCGCTGTCGTTCGAGTTTCCAAAGCGCGTCTCGATCTATCATTCCGTCGTCGTCAATTTCGAGAATGATCTGCCGGTGCAGCTGGAAGAGCGCTTCGTCAATCCGAGCCTCATTCCCGATTACGACAAGCAGGATTTTTCGAAGACGGCGACCTACGACTATCTCATGCAGAAAACCCCGGTGACCGAAGTCGAGCATATCATCTCGGCGATCCCGGCCGACGCCGAGACGGCGCGGCATCTGGGCATCGATGTCGGCGCCTGCTGCCTTTTCCTGCACCGCCGGACATGGACAGGCGCGGTGGTGGCCACCATCAGCAAGCTGACTTATGCCGGCAGCCGCTACTCGCTCGGCAGCCGCTATTCCCCTTCAAAAAGCAGCTAACGGAAGCAGGACGAATGCAAGTCGGAGCGGTTTCGTTGTCAATGTATATACATGTGCTGACGAGAACGCTTTCGCTCTCGAATGGACGGGCCAAGAAGGACAACAGATGACGCAGACACCGAGTCGCACGGCGCAGATCCGGGCACTCGCGCAGCATGATGTTGCCGAAGCACAAAGCGCGCTGGCGGCATTGCTGGGCGACCTGTTTGCGATGAGTCCCCGCAATGTGCGCATCAACTTCGACAAATACAGCCTCAATTCCCTGAACGGCTTCTTCGAAGACGACGGCAAGGCCTACTTCTTCAAGTTCCATCAGGAGGAGCGGGAGGAGGCGATGACGGGCGAGTATTACCGCGCCGAGATTCTGTCGCGCGCCGGCCTGCCGGTCGACCAACCCATACACATGTCGGCGCAGCCCGGCGAGCAGATCCTTGTCTACCGCCGCCGCACGGATCCGAGATTTTCGGATGTGCTGTTCGCGCTGGATGCGCAGGACGATGCCGGCAAGCGGCAAGAAGCCGTTCTTGCCGAGCGCGACCTGTCGGCCAGGCTGCTCAAGGTCTATCTCGAGACGCTGCATCCCGTCACTGGCGAGGACGTGGCGGCGGAGCCGATCCACAGGCTGTTTCATGAGCGGCTGATCGATGCCGAGACACGCTTGTCACCAGGCGGCCGGCTGGCCGATTTCTATGTCGGCAAGCCGTTCGTCTTTCCCGGCGTCGAGCTGGATTGGGATCGGTTTTCCCGGCTGAAATTCGTCATCAACGGCCAGCAGTACACCCACAGCGTCGGTGAGCTTTTCGATGCGGCCGCGGTGCGCTTGCGGCCCGACCGGCTCGCCGATGCCGGCGGCGTGGTCGCGCATGGCGACGCCCACAACGCCAATGTCTGGTACACGGCTAAGGCGGGGAGGGCGGAACTGTCCTTCTTCGATCCCGCCTTTGCCGGCTCGCATATCCCGACGCTGCTGGCGGAGGTGAAGGCGACGTTCCACAACATCTTCGCCCACCCGTTCTGGCTCTATGATCCAGCGACCGCGACAGAGGCTTTTCGCGCCCAGGCGCGGCTGGACGGAAATCTGCTCCATGTCGACACGGACTGGGACCTGAGCCCCGTCCGCCGCGACCTGCTGGAGGTCAAGGCGACCGCGCTGTGGCGGCCATTGCTGCTGGAGCTCAAACGGCGCGGCATGCTGCCGGCCGATTGGCGCGCGGTGCTGCGGGCCGGTCTTTTCCTGTCGCCGACGCTGGTTATGAACCTGCGGGCCGGCGCGCGCAGCCACACGCCGGTCTCCTCCCTTATTGCCTTTTCAGTCGCGGTCATGGTCGGCAGCGAACCCGTTGCCGGAGCTGATCGGGCGACAGATTTCCTCGACCGGATCGATCCGGAAAAGCGTGAAAATTGAGTCTTTCCAACTTGTATATGCATGTATGTATTTTAGCCTTGACATCCGCTCCCGCTGACGCTGAAATATCCTCGCACTTCACCATGAAGTGGCAGGTAAGATGCCGAGGCACAGTGCCGCAAGAGCAGAAACCCGCAGTCTCACCAGACCGGCTGCCTTAGTCAGAAAAAGCGGTCTGATCATCAAGGGGAACAAAGATGATGCGTAACCTAACAGGACAATTTCGCGCGCTCGTGATGGCCGCCGCCATCGGGCTGGCCGCCGCCCCGGCAGCCTACGCAGCCGATGCGGCCATTCCCACCACGCCCGAGGCAGGAGCGTTCAAGATCGGGATCGAGCCCTGGCTCGGCTATGGCCAATGGCATGTCGCCGAGGCCAAGGGCCTGTTCAAGACAAACGGGCTGAGCGACGTCCAGATCGTCAATTTCGCCGAGGACAAGGACATCAACGCAGCACTTGCAAGCGGCCAGCTCGACGCCGCCAACATCGCGACCCACACGGCGATGGGCATGGTTGCGGCCGGCCTGCCGGTGAAGATCGTGTTGCTGCTCGACGTCTCCATGACCGCCGACGCCATCATCGCCGGCAAGGACGTCACCTCCATCGCGGACCTCAAGGGCAAGCAGGTGGCCTTCGAGGAAGGCACGACGAGCGACATCCTGCTCAAATACGCGCTCGCCAGGAACGGCATGTCGATCGACGATGTGAAGCCGGTTCCGATGCCGGCGTCCGACGCCGGCAGCGCCTTGATCGCCGGCCAGGTGCCGGTCGCGGTGACCTATGAACCGTACCTCACCGTCGCCATGGCGCAGAACAAGGACCTCAAGCTGCTGTTCACCGCCGGCGAGGATCCCGGCCTGATCAGCGACGTGCTGGTGGTGCGTGACGAGGTGATCAAGTCGCGGCCCGGCCAGGTGCTGGCCATGATCAAGAGCTGGGACGCGGCTCTCAAGGACTACAATGCCGACACGCCCGGTGGCCGCGCCATCATCGCCAAGGCTGTCGGTTCGGACGTCAAGGACCTCAACACCGCCTTTGACGGGGTGCGCTACTACTCACTCGCCGAAAACAAGACGGCGCTGACAGGCGACTTCACCACCAAGACCTTCGCCGATGTCGAAGCCGCCGCCAAGAACGCCAAGCTGCTGCAGGCCGATGTGACGCCGGAGCAGATGATCGACCCGGCCTTCGTCAAGGCAGCGGAATGACGAAGGCCGGATCGCGGTGGTGACACAGATGCCCCGGGAGCGACCGGCGGCAGGACCGGTCACGAAACCGGCGAGGCGCCGCCGATCCTCCGGGATCGGCGTGCCCATCGCCAGGTCGCGCTTCCTGATCATCGCGGTGGCCGTGTTCATCGGGCTCGGCCTTGCCTGGTGGGCGGCGACCGGACTGGGGTTGGTAAAGCCGATCTTCCTGCCGTCGCCGGGCAGCGTAGCTATGCAGATCGCCAAGCTCGCGACCGACGGCACGTTGTGGCTGGACCTCAAAGCCTCAATGTATCGTATCTCCATCGGCTTCCTCATCGCCTCGGCACTGTCGATACCGATCGGCGTGCTGATCGGCAGTTTCCGGTCCTGGGAAGCGGCCATCGAGCCGCTGGTTGATTTCATCCGCTACATGCCGGTCGTAGCCTTCGTGCCGCTCTCCATCCTGTGGGCGGGCACCGGCGATTCGCAGAAGTTCCTGATCATCTTCATCGGCACCTTCTTCCAGCAGGTGCTGATGATCATGGACAATGTGAAACGGGTTCCAGCCGATTTCATTGGCCTTGGGCGTACACTCGGCTTGCCGGATCGCAAGATCCTGACGCGCATCGTCGTTCCCAGCGCCTTGCCGGGCATCTGGGATACGCTGCGCATCAGCCTCGGCTGGGCATGGACCTGGCTGGTGCTGGCCGAACTTGTCGCCGCGACTTCGGGGCTCGGCTATCGCATCACCGTGTCGCAGCGCTATTTCCAGACAAACACGATCATCGGCTACATCCTGCTGCTCGGCCTGCTCGGCCTCATCACCGACCAGGTGATGAAGGCGCTGGAAAAGGTGCTGTTCAAGCAAGAGGGCCGCTCGCAATGAGGTCCAGCCGATGAGCCCCCCCAAATTGCGGATCGCCGGTCTCCACAAGAGCTTCGGCACCGGCGAGCGGCGCACGGAAGTGCTGCGCGACATCAATCTCGATCTTGCCGACAACGAGTTTGTCTCCCTGGTCGGCACGTCGGGCTGCGGCAAGAGCACGCTGCTGTCGATCGTGGCCGGACTGCAGGACTTCGACGCCGGCGATCTCAGCATCGATGGCGCGCCGATCCTGCAGCCGGGTCTCGACCGTGGCGTCGTCTTCCAGTCCTACACGCTGCTTCCCTGGCTGACGGCGCGGCAGAACATCGAATTTGCCCTTAAGGCCGCCGGTTACGATCGCCCGACCTGCCGCAGGATCGCGCTGGAGCATCTCGAACTCGTCAAGCTGTCCGACAGCGCCGACCGCTATCCGGCCGAACTCTCGGGCGGCATGAAACAGCGCGTCGCCATTGCGCGCGCGCTTTCCTACCGGCCCAAGATGCTGTTGATGGACGAGCCATTCGGCGCGCTCGATGCCTTGACCCGGCATCAGATGCAGGAACTGCTGACCCAGATCTGGGAGGAACACAGGTTGACCGTCCTGTTTGTCACTCATGATGTGGAGGAGGCCGTCTATCTGTCGGACCGCATCGTCGTCATGGGGATCGGCCCGGGACGCATCACGCAGACCTTCAACGTCGATATCGAGCGCCCGCGCCGCGAAGAGGTGATGGAAAGCCCTGCATTCATGGATCTGCAGCGCGGCGTGCACAAGGCCATCCGCGAGGGTTCAAAACGCCCCGAAATGGCGTAGGCGCCTGTGGTCATCAGTAGGCCCAATCACGTCGCCTTGCCGACCGCCGCATCCAACTCCAGCTCGCCTTCCGAAATGTCGTCGAACGAGGCGTAGTTCATGTTGTAGAGGCGGGCGTAGAGACCTTTCCTTGCCATTAGCTGTTCGTGGTTGCCGCTTTCGACAATCTCGCCGTTCTGCAGCACGATGATGCGGTCGGCGCCGCGGATGGTCGCCAGACGGTGGGCGATGACCAGGCCGGTGCGGCCTTCCAGCAGGGTGATCAGCGCCTTCTGGATCAGCATCTCGGTGTAGGAATCGATGCTGGCCGTGGCTTCGTCGAGCACCAGGATCTTGGCATCCGCCACCAGCGCACGCGCAAAGCTGATCAGCTGGCGCTGGCCCAGCGAGAGATTGCCGCCGCGCTGCTCGAGTTCGGTATCGTAGCCATCTGGCAGGTTCTCGATGAAATCGTGCGCGCCGACGGCTTGTGCGGCGCGCACCACCTCTTCGCGGCTGGCTGATGTCTTGTGGTAGCGGATGTTTTCCAGCACCGAGCCGGAGAACAGGAACGGCTCCTGCAGCACCATCGCCACCTGATCGCCGAGCGAATCCTGGGTCAGGTCACGCACATCATGGCCGCCGACCAGAACCTCGCCCGACCAGACATCGTAAAAGCGGTGCACCAGCGCCATAGAGCTGGACTTGCCCGACCCGGTCGGGCCGACAAGGGCCACGGTCTCGCCCGGATTGACGCGAAAGGAGATGTTCTTCAGCACCGGCTGGTTCGGCCTATAGCCGAAGGTGACGTTCCTGAACTCGACCGAGCCGTCCATGTCGCGCGACAGCGCGATAGCACCGTCCTTGTCGCTGACGTCGACCGGCACGTCGAGCACTTCGGAGATGCGCTGGCCCGAAGCCATGGCGCGCTGCATGACGCTGTATTGCATGGTCAGCGAGCGGATCGGGTCGAAGAAGCGCTGGATGTAGAACAGGAACGCCACCATGACGCCGATGTCGAGGCTGTGCGACAGCACCATCGAACCGCCGACGACGATGACGGTCGCCATGGCGATGCCGGTCAGCGTGTCGACGATCGGCACCATCACCTGCGCGTATTTCGCCGAGGTCAGATGGGCATTGAGATTGGCCAGCACCTTCTCGTCATAGAGGTCGAAATTGACGTGCTGGCGCTCCAGGCTCTGCACGGTGCGCACGCCATGGATGCCTTCGGCCAGCGCGCCATTGGCGATCGAGTTGGTTTCGTGCGCGGCCATGAAGGCGACCTTGGCGCGCGGCAGCCAGAACAGGCGCACGATGAACAGCACCGGCATGGTCGACAGCGTCAGCAGGCCGAGCCGGAAATCCAGCCACAAAAGCACGCTGACGATGCCGAACAGCAGCACGATGTCGCCCACCGACATGACCGACGTTTCGAGGAATTCCTGCATCGAATTGACGTCGCCCTGCAGGCGCGACATCAGCCGCCCGACCTCGGTCTTGTCCATGAAGCTCAACGAGACACGCTGCAGATGGCTGAACATGGCCCGGCGCAGGTCGGAGAGCACGTTCTCGGCCACTTTGCCGACGACGCTTTCCTGCACATAGGAGGCGGCATAGTTGATGAGGATGATCGCCGAGAAAGCGCCGATCGCGGCGATGATCACCGATTGGTCGAGCTTGCCTGCCGTCATGCCGTGGTCGATGGCGTAGCGGATGACCAGCGGAATCGCCAATTGGGTCAGCGTGAACACCAGTACGGCGGCGACCGAGATGAAGATCCGGCTCTGATACGGCTGCACGAAGCTCCAGATGCGCCTGACGATGCGGGGGTCGTAGGCCTTGCCGAAGACTTCTTCCTCGTCGCGATGCGAGCCCACGACGGCCCTTGTCGGCCGGCGGCTGGTATCTTCCTTGTCGTCGTCGGCCTGTGTCGACATCATGCGGCTCCCGCCACGACAGGCCGCTCATCGTCCGGCCGCAGCTGCAAATCGTAGAGCGCGCGATAGCGGCCACCGAGCGCCAGCAGTTCCTCGTGCGTGCCGCGCTCGACGATCCGGCCGCCTTCGACGAACAGGATCTGGTCGGCATGCATCAGCGAGCTCAGCCGGTGCGAGATGATGAGCGTGACGCGGTCCCTGGCGAAGCGCTTCATCGCCGCCCGGATGCGCTGTTCGGTACCGGCATCTATTGCCGCGGTCGAATCGTCGAAGACCAGCACCGATGGCCGCAGCATCAGGCTCCGCGCAATGGTCAGGCGCTGCCGCTGGCCACCGGAAAGCGACGCGCCGCGCTCGCCGACAACCGTGGTGTAACCGGCCGGGAGGCCCATGATGTAATTGTGCAGCTGGGCGTACTCGGCTGCCTGCCCGATGCGGGTCTCGCGCGCCCAGGGATTGCCATAGGCGATGTTGTTCTCGATCGAGGTGGTGAACAGGAACGCGTCCTGCTGCACGACGCCGACGGCCTTGCGCAGCGATTTCAGCGTCACCTCACGAATGTCCTGGCCGTCGATGGTGATCGAACCCGAAGTGACGTCGTAGAAACGCGGGATCAGATGCGCGATGGTCGACTTGCCGCTGCCCGGTGGGCCGACAATGCCGATGGTCTCGCCGGACCGGGCCTCGAAGGAGATGCCGGACAGTGTCGACCGGCCGCCCGCGCCCTCATAGCGAAAGCCGACATTGTCGAAGCGCAGCACGCCGTCGCTGACGACGAGATCCCTGGCGCCGGGCGCGTCCTCGATGTCGAGTTCGGCGTCGAGCAGTTCGAACAGGCGGGTGCCGCAGGTCGAGGCGCGGGCGAAGGAATTGACCATCAGCCCGAGCTGGCGTACCGGCATCTGCAGGATGGTCATGAAGGTGAGGAACTGCGCCAGCGTGCCGACGCTGATCTGGCCTGCGATCACCTTCTGACCGCCGAACCACAGGACCAGCCCCATGGCAGCCAGGAACGAGAAGTTCATGGCGCTGGTGTTGGCGACGCGGATGTCGACGCGCTGATTGGCAAGCTCCAGCGCCGACAGCTTGGCGCGGTCGAATTTTTCCAGCTCATGCCGCTGCGCTGCGAAAGCGCGCACGACACGGATACCGCCGAGGTTCTCATCCATCACCCGGCTCAGCACCGAGAGGCGCTCCTGCAACGTCAGCCAAGTGCTGCGCAGTTTGAGCTGGGTGACCGAGGACCGCCAGGCGACGAAGGGCACGAAACTCAGGCTGAGCAGCCCGAGCATGGGATCGGTGCTGATCAGGAGATAGGCGCCGACGCCGATCAGCACGCCGAGCAGCACCACGCGCAAAATGCCAGTGGAAAAGAACATGCGCACGCCGTCGAGATCGAGCAGGCCGAGCGTGATGAGATCGCCGGTGTGGACCCTGTCGTGGTAGGCGAAGCTCAGGCGCTGGATCTTCTCGTAGAAAGCCAGGCGCAGTTCATAGCCGGTGCGATGGCCGACGGCCTCGCCATAGTAGTTCTGCGCCATTGTGAAGAGGCCGCGCAGGATCGAGACGACGAGCAGCGTCAGCGCCGTATTCCACAGCGCCTGTTGCGCAGCAGTACCGGCCCCGGCCGCCATGACGCCCTGCGCCTGGTCAATGGCGCGTCCCAGCAGGCGTGGGATGAAGAGCTGCAAGGTCGCGGCGATGAAGGTCGAGACGATGGTGATGGCGACCTGCCAGGGATGGCGCAGCGTCATGCGTACGATGCGGAGCAAGGTGCTGAGGCCCTTGCCCCAGGAGGCTTCCGCCACATGGGCAAACGATTTGCCGCGCTCCGGCGCGCCGCCGATTGCTTGCGTGTTCAAGGGAAATATCCAAACCAATCCGGAGGTTAGTCCGGACTAATAAAGCAGACTCAATTCAGATGGCGCGATGTTACGCGTGTCCGACTTGGCCGTTCAAGAGCCAATTCCGGTATCGCACTGTGCCTGAACGGAAAGCGAGCATGCGACTGCGATCCGGCTGGCACCAACGACGGAATCCTCTTGCTGAAGGGCGTTGGCCGGACGAGGCCAGCATCCGGCTGTACGCAAGCGACGGCCGGACGGCGTGCGATCTTCCATCCGGCCGGAATCCGGTCTGCTAGAGCCGGATGATTTCAGGTCGAATCGAGCTGAAATCTGAATCCGTCTCTAAATCAAAGAGATAGAGTATGATGTCGTCCGAAAACCGCTTCACACTTTTCGGCATCATGCTCTAGGCAGGTATCAGGACGGCGATACGATGGACGCCGACCTCCTTGCTTGTATTCGTCGCCTCGTCGGTCTTGCCTTTGGCGCAGGTGTACATGTCGCCTTCCTTGAGCTTGAATTCCTTGTCGGCTTTCTTGATCGTGAATGCGCCTGAAGTAATGGTGCAGACCATGTCATTATCCATCACCATCTGAGGCGCGTGTGCGCCGGGCTGGAACACCACGTCGACGACTGCGATGCTCTTGTAGGCGGGAATGTCGGAGTCGCCGGTGCTGACCTCAACCACCCTGACACCGGGCGCAATCTCCTTGCCTTCCTTCGGGCCGTATTTCTTGACCTTCGCGGACGCCGCCAGGGTGAACAGAGGCGTTATCGCGGCAGCCGTCACACCGAGAGCAATTGCAGACCTGCGATTTATGGTTTTCATTGCATCCTCCCACATGTTCGTCACGAACGAATGTGCATGACCACAATATATTAGCATGAACGAATATATTTGTATGCGAGGAAACACCCAGGCCCAGCGCGGGCACCAGGAACTCCGGGCTTCCAGTGTCGGCAAATCAGCACGCCATGACAATGTTGCACCGCCTCGCCAGCCGTCGGAGAGGTTCCATGCATCGGACGACCTGCCTGCCGCTGAAACCGAGTTGCTGCGGACCTTCGGACTGCTGTTGAGCCGCTCAAAAACCCTGGCCGTGCCGCCAGCAGGCGATCCGGTGGCCGGCCGCGACCTCCACGGCTGATGGTTCCGCCTTTCGGCAGTCAGGCAGAACCAGGGGGCAGCGGTCGGCGAAGGCGCATCCGGTGTTCGGGACACCGGTGGCCTCGATCTCGGCTGGAGCGGATAGTTTCGGCTCGGCCTCATCGGAAGATGCCGCCAGAAGTAGTGCCGTATAGGGGTGGTTGGGGCCGCGAAAGATCTGGTCGGATGTGCCGGTTTCGACCAGGCGTCCGCGATAGAGCACGCCGATCCTGTCGGCCATGTAGCGCACCACCCTGAGGTCGTGGCTGATGAACAGATAGGTCGTGTCCTTGTCGTGCTGCAGGTCGTTGAGCAGGTTGAGAACGGTCGCCTGGACGGAGACGTCGAGCGCGGAGGTCGGTTCATCGAGCACGACGACCTTCGGCACGCCGGCGAAGGCGCGCGCGATCGCCGCCCGTTGCCGCTGGCCGCCGGACAGCGAGCGCGACTTCTGCTCGGCCGTGGCGCCGGCGAGGCGAACCGAGGCCAGCAGGTCGCCGACGCGGGCTCTCACCTCGCTGCGGCGCAGGCCGGCGAGCCGCCGCAGCGGACGGCCGAGGATGCGGCCTATCCGCTGGCGCGGGTTGAGCGTGCGATCCGGCGACTGGAAGACCATCTGCACGTCGCGGCGTTCGGCAAGGTTTCTCTTCTCGACGCGCGGCGCGACCGTCCTGCCGAACAGCTCGACCGATCCGGCGCTGGGCGTCTGCAGGCCGGTGACGATGCGTGCCAGGGTCGACTTGCCCGAACCGGACTCGCCTATCAGCCCGAAGGTTTCGCCCTGGCCGATGTCGAGATCGATGCCGTGCAGCACTGGCTGGCTGCCGAAGACATGGCTGATGCCTTTGCAGGCGATCGCGATCCGGCGTTCTTTTGGCAAGCCGGCGTCTTCGCCTTGGGCTGTGGGGTGCGCTGGCATGCCGTCCGTCTCCGCCAGTCTTCCGTCCCGCTTGGTGTAGTTGAGCGCCGGGATCGAGGCGATGAGCGCTTTGGTGTAGGCGTGAGAGGGGTTGTCGAAGACATCGCCCGCAACGCCGCTTTCGACCACGGTTCCCGCCTGCATCACCGCCACCCGGTCGCAGGAGCGGCGGATCATGTTGATATCGTGACTGATCAGCAGGATGCTGGTTTTGTGATCCTTGCGCAGGTCGGAGAGGATGGCGATGATCTCGGACTGGACGCTGGCGTCGAGCGCCGTCGTCGGCTCATCCAGCACCAGCAGCGACGGGTCGAGCGCAATCGCAATGGCGATGTTGGCGCGCTGCTGCATGCCGCCGGAGAGTTCGTGCGGATAGAGATCCAGCACACGCTCCGGATGGCTGACCCGGACCCGGCCCAGCAGTTCGGCGGCACGCTCGCGCGCCTCGTCGAGGCGCACCGGGCGGTGCCGCATGATCGTCTCGGTGATCTGGCGGCCGATCGTCATGCTTGGATTGAGGGCCGCGCCCGGATGCTGGTAGACGGCCGCGATTTGATTTCCCCTGAGCCGGCGGAGTTGCTCGGCGGAAAGGTCGCGGATTTCGCGGCCCTGGAATTCAAGCGCTGAGGCCGCGATACGGGCGTTCTTCGGGAGATAACGCAGGATGGCGAGCGCCACAGAGCTTTTGCCCGATCCTGACTCGCCGACCAGGCCGAGCGCCTCGCCTTGGCCTATGTGCAGCGACACGCCGCTGACGGCGGGATGCGATCCCTTGCGCCCGTCATAGGCGACGGACAGCTGGTCTACGTTCAGAACCGAGGAGGACATGGGGACTTGAAACCACTTTCTTCGAGCGCCGCCATCGAGGGCAATCGCTTCCGCTTTCGGAGTGCATTATCTCTATAAAATTACTCGGATTAAGCCGAAGCGCAATCTACCTTTCATGCCTCAGGAGAGATTGTCGCGGCTTAGGCGAGCAGCGCGACGGTCTCCGGAGCAGATCTGGAAGGAGGCCGTCATGGCTAGAGACCACATGATCCTCAGCGCATTTTTCTTCAACCCGCAGGGCGATCATCGGATGTCGTGGCGCCATCCCAGGGCACCGGGCCGGGAGGTGCTGGATTTCGAATTCTACCGCGATCTCGTGCAGGCGGCCGAGCGCGCCAGGATCGACACCATCTTCGTCGCCGACCACGTTTCGATTTGGGATTCGGTCAAGAGCGGCGTCGCCCACTACGCCAATGCGCGCCTCGAACCGCTGACGCTGCTCTCGGCGCTGGCGGGCGTGACCAAGCATATCGGCCTGATCACCACGGCATCGAGCTCCTATAGCGAGCCCTACAATGTGGCGCGCATGTTCGCCTCGCTCGACCACATCAGCAAGGGCAGGGCGTCGTGGAACGTCGTCACCTCGGCCATGGACGAGGAGGCGCGCAATTTCGGCCGCGACGGCAATATCGAACATGCGTTCCGCTACGAGCGTGCGGCCGAATTCCTCGATATCGTCAAATTGCTGTGGGACAGCTGGGAAGACGAGGCGCTGCTGATCGACAAGGCGTCGGGCTATTTCGCCGACCCCGACAAGGTCCATCCCATCGATCACAAGGGCAAGCACTTCAAGGTCCGCGGCCCGCTCAACGTCTCGCGGCCGCCGCAGGGCCATCCGCTGATCGTCCAGGCGGGCTCCTCGGAGGACGGCAAGAACTTCGCCACCGCCCAGGCCGATGCGCACTTCGCCATCTACAGCACCAAGGAAGATGGCATCAAATACCGTCAGGATATCAACGAGCGGCTGGCCCGCCACGGCAGGCGGCCGGAGAGCTTCAAGATCCTGCCCGGCATCCTGCCTGTTGTCGCCGCCTCCGAAGCAGAAGGCCGGGAAAAGCAGGAATACCTGCAGACCTTGCTGCCGGATCAGGTCGGCATCGACCTTCTGTCCAGCTGGAGCGGGTTGGACCTGTCGCTGTTCCCGCCGGACGGGCCATTGCCGCCGCTGCCGGACGAGAGCACGTTCAACGGCGGACGCACGTCGCTCAACCGGGTCAAGCAATGGGCGAAGCAGAATCTCAGCCTGCGCGAGATCGCCCGCAAACTCGCCAACAGCGGTTCGGTGCCGACCGTCGCCGGCACGCCGGTACAGATCGCCGACCAGTTGCAGGACTGGTTCGTTTCCGGTGCCGCCGACGGCTTCAACTTGATGTTCCCGCTGCTGCCCGAGGACTGGGTGAATTTCGCCGAACAGGTGGTGCCGGAGCTGCAGCGGCGCGGCGTATTCCCCCTCGAATACGCGCCGGGAACGTTGCGCGACCGCTTCGGCCTGGCGCGACCAGCCAATCGCTTCGCCGAACAACGCGACAATGCGCGCGCGGTGTCCTGACGTCAGGCCGGGAGAACGATCATGACCGTTGCACCAAGATTGCAGCCCCGCGAAGCCACCGCGCCGCAGCTCGTCAATGTCCTGCACAGCCCCAAGCGCGTGCGCGTCAAGTTCGGCGGCCGCACCATCGCCGACAGCCGCAACGTGCTCGTGCTGCGCTCCAACCATTTCCTGCCGATCTATTTCTTCCCGCCGTCAGCGGTCGACCCGTCGGTGCTGAGACCCTCACTGCATCGCGAACCGCACCCGGTCGGTGGCGAAACCGCCTATTGGGATATCGACAGCGGTGACAGGCGCAGCGCCAACGCGGCCTGGGCGTTCGTGTCGCCACCGGATGAAAACCTGGCGCCTCTGGCCGGCCGCATCGCCTTCACCTGGAAAGCCGTCGACCAATGGTTCGAGGAGGAAGAGGAAGTCTTCGTCCACGCCCGCGATCCCTACGCACGCATCGATGTGCTGCAGAGCTCCAGCCATGTGCAGGTCTGGTTCGACGGCGAGCCGATCGCCGACAGCCACCGCCCGGTTCTGCTGTTCGAGACGCATCTGCCAACGCGTTTTTATCTGCCCGCGGAAGACATCCGGCTGGAGCGGCTGACGGCGTCCGTCACAACGACGCGATGTCCTTACAAGGGCATCGCCTCCTATTGGTCCGGCCTGCTGAGCGACGGCTCGGTGCGCCCTGACATCGCCTGGAGCTACCGGGATCCCATAGAGGAAATACCCAAGATCAAGGGCCTCATCGCCTTCTATCCGCAGGCCGTCGACCGCATCCATCTCGACGGCGAACCCATCGCATAGGTTTTCAATCTTCATTTCAGAGCAGGGGTTTGACATGACCAAACGCAGAGATATCGACGCAGTTCGCAACCTGTCGGGGGACATCTGGAATGTCGCCGTCGATGAATATCAGGGCGGCTTTCTCAAACGCCGCGATCTCCTGAAATATGCAGCACTGCTCGGCTTGACCGGCTTTGCCGCCTCGCAGGGGCTTGGAGATGCGCGCGCCGCGGCCGCTGCCGGCGGCACGGTGCGTGTCGGGCTCGGCCAGCCGACCAAGGCGATCGATCCGGTTTCGGTCACCGATCCGGCCAGCATCGGGGTGATCAGCCAGGTCGGCGAGTATCTGATCCTCGACGATCCGAAGGATGGTCTGCAGCCGAAGCTGGCTCTGTCCTGGGAAGCAAACGAGACGGCCAGTCGTTGGACTTTCAAATTGCGGCCAGGGGTGAAATTCCACAATGGCCGCGCGGTCACCGCTAGGGATGTTGTGGCGAGCTTCGAGCGGCTGGTCGATCCGGCCAGCGGCTCGTCGGCGCTGTCCGCCTACAAGGGCATCCTGTCCAAGGGCGGCGCCAAGCTGGTCGACGACGAAACCGTCGCCTTCGACCTCGATGGCCCAAACAGCAACTTCCCCTTCTATGTCTCCTCAGACGTCTACAATGCCGTCATCCTGCCGGCCGACTATGCCGGCGATTTCGAGAAGACGTTCAACGGCACCGGTCCGTTCAAGCTCGAATCCTTCCGTCCCAAGCAAGGCGCAAGCTTCGTGCGCAATGAGGACTACTGGGGCGACAAGGCGCTGCCCGACCGGGTCGAGATCAAGTTTTTCGACGACGAGCAGGCGCAGGTGCTGGCGCTGCAGGCCGGCCAGCTCGACGTCATCCCGAGCACGACGCGCCTGGAACTGGCGATCGAGGGCAATCCCAACTTCAAGCTGTTGAGCGTGCAGGCAAGTTCGCATGATCAGGTGCATCTCAGAACCGACCAGGCGCCGTTCACCGACAAGCGCATCCGCCGCGCGCTGGCGCTCACCATCGACCGCGAGGCGGTGGTCAAGGGCCTGCTGAAGGGCCGCGCCATCGTCGGCAACGACACCCCGTTCGCGCCGATCTTCCCATCGGCCGATCCGTCGGTGCCGCAGCGCAAGCAGGACATTGCGGAAGCCAAGCGGCTGCTCGGCGAGGCGGGTGTGCCGAACGGCTTCGAGGTGACGCTGACCACCGAGCGCGCCTATGACATTCCCGACTATGCGGTGATCATCCAGAACTTCGCCAGGAAGGCCGGCATCGACATCAAGCTCAACGTCCTGCCGCAGGACGCCTATTACGGCTCGGCGACCTTCGGTAGCTCGCCCTGGCTGGATTCGGTGCTCGGCATCACCGACTACGGCCATCGCGGCACGCCCGACATCTTCCTCAACGCCACGCTGAAGAGTTCGGGAGCCTGGAACGCGGCGCATTTCAACAACCCGGCCTATGATGCGCTGCTGCTCGACTACTCTAAGGCGCGTGATCTGCAGGCACAGCGCCTCGTTGCCGGCAAGATCCAGACCTTGCTGCTCGACGAGACGCCGGCGATCATCAGCTACTTCTCGCAATACAGCCGGATCGTCAGCTCGAAGGTCGAGGGCGTGCGCTTCACCGCGATCTCGCATCTGCTGCTCGACCGCGTTTCCTTCGTCCAGGCATGATCGCGACATGCTGACCGGTCGCATTCTGTCAGCGCGTCTGGGCACACTTGTCCTCACGCTGTGGCTGGTCAGCATCCTGGTGTTCTTCGCCGGGCAGGTCCTGCCCGGCGATGTCGGCCGTGTGATGCTCGGGCCTTTTGCCGATGCGCAGGCGGTGGCGGAACTGAACAAGCGGCTGGGCGCCGATCAGCCGGTTCTCGTCCAGTACTGGCTCTGGTTCAGCAAGGCCGTCACCGGTGACTTCGGCACCTCGCTGTCGATGCGCGGGCCGGTGGCGCCCTTCGTGCTGGAAAGCCTCAAGCGCTCCGCCGCCCTTGCCGGCATTATTCTGATTTTTCTCATTCCGCTTGGCGTTGGTGCCGGCGTCGTTGCCGGTCTCAATGCGGGCCGCTTGATCGACCGGCTGATCGTGATGGCAGGCGTCTCCTTCGGCATTGTGCCTGATTTCGTTTCTGGCCTGATGCTGCTCATCGTTTTCGGCCTGTGGCTGAACTGGTTCCCGATCTCCGGTGTTGCGCCCGATGGCGCGGGCTTCTGGACGCATGGCTATTATCTGATCCTGCCGGCGCTGCCGCTGGTGCTGAACCTTGCCGGCTACATCGCCCGGATGACGCGGGCAGGGGTGATCGAGGCAATGGCCGCCGATTATACGCGCACCGCCGTCCTGAAAGGGCTCGAGCGGCGCGAGATCATCTTTCGGCACGTGCTGCGCAACGCGCTGACGCCGACCATCGCGGTGCTGGCGACGCAGACCGGCTACATGCTTGGCGGGCTGGTGGTGATCGAGGCGCTGTTCGGCATCCAGGGGCTTGGCAATCTGGTTCTGAATGCGGCCAAGGCACGCGATTTCCCGATGCTCGAGGCCGGCGTGCTGGTGATGGCGGCAATCTTCGTGCTGTCGGCGGCGGCCGGCGACCTCGTACTGGCGCTGCTCGATCCGCGGCAACGCCGCCGGACCTCGCCATGACAGATCTGGCGGAGTTTCCCGCACCACCGCGCTCCGTGGCCGGCTTTCCGGCAGTGCGCCGGATCCGCAGTGCTTTCGCCGGATTGCCGCCGTCGGTCGTGGTCGGATCGCTGCTGCTTCTGTTCTGGGTCGTGTGCGCCATAGCAGGCAACCTCTTCGTTCCCTACGATCCCTATGCCGAGGATTTCCTGGCGATGCTGACGCCGCCCGACGCGCTGCACTGGTTCGGGACCGATCAGCTCGGCCGCGACGTGCTGTCCCGCATAGTCGTCGGATCGCGCGACATCCTGCTGGTTGCGCCGCTGGCGACGCTGGCCGGTGTCGCCGCCGGCAGCATCATCGGGTTGGTGCTCGGCTATTTCGACGGCCTGGTCGATGCCATCGGCGCGCGGCTGCTCGATACGCTGATGGCGTTTCCGTTCATCGTTCTCGTCACCATGACGCTGGTGGCCATCGGCCCGTCCAATCTAACGGTCATCCTGGTGATCGGCATCGCCTACGCGCCGCTGGTGGCGCGCACCGTCCGCGCCGCCGTGCGCGAGCAGAAGGAGCGCGACTATGTCAACGCTGCGCGGCTTGGCGGCGAGGGCCCGCTCGCCATCATGTTTCTGGAGATACTGCCCAACATCAGGGAAACGATCTTGATCGAGCTGGTCACAAGGCTGGGCTACGCGTTCTTCTCGATCGCGACGCTGAGCTTTCTCGGCCTCGGCATTCAGCCGCCATCGGCCGATTGGGGGCTGGCCGTCGCCGACGGCTACGGCTTCCTGACCGGGGGCAAATGGTGGGTCGTCGTCTTCAATTCCGCGGCAATCGTCTCACTGGTCATGGCGACCAACCTGATCGCGCAAGGCATCGGCGCGTTTGAAAATAGCGATGCATGAGCCTGGATTGGGCGCGTCGAAAAATCTCTTTTGCATTGAAGCCTGACGCGCATCCTTATATCGCATGGCTATGAAGAAAATCGGTTTCCTGTCGTTCGGGCACTGGACGCCCTCGTCGCAATCGCAAGTACGCTCGGCTTCGGACGCGCTTTTGCAATCCATAGAGCTGGCTGTGGCCGCCGAGCATCTGGGCGCGGACGGCGCGTATTTTCGCGTACATCACTTCGCCCGCCAGCTCGCGTCGCCGTTCCCGCTGCTGGCGGCCGTCGGCGCCAAGACCAGCCGCATCGAGATCGGCACCGCCGTCATCGACATGCGCTACGAGAACCCGCTCTACATGGCCGAGGACGCCGGTGCTGCCGACATCATCGCCGGCGGCCGCCTGCAGCTCGGCATCAGCCGTGGCTCGCCCGAGCAGGTGATCGATGGCTGGCGCCATTTCGGCTACGCGCCGCCGGAAGGCAAAAGCGACGCCGACATGGCGCGGCATCATGCCGAGGTCTTCCTCGAGACGCTGCGGGGCGAGGGGTTCGCCCAACCCAATCCGCGGCCGATGTTCCCCAATCCGCCCGGCCTCTTGCGCCTCGAGCCGCATTCGGAGGGTTTGCGCGAGCGGATCTGGTGGGGCGCGGCCACCAACGCCACGTCGGAATGGGCGGCGAAGCTCGGCATGAACCTGCAGAGTTCGACGCTCAAATTCGACGAGAGCGGCAAGCCGTTCCACATCCAGCAGGCCGAGCAGATTCGGATCTATCGCGAGGCCTGGAAAGCGGCCGGCCACAGCCGCGAGCCGCGCGTCTCGGTCAGCCGCAGCATCTTCGCGCTGGTCGACGATCGCGACCGCGCCTATTTCGGTCGCGGCAATGAGAGCCGCGACCAGATCGGCTTCATCGAGGAGAACACCAAGGCGATCTTCGGGCGCAGCTACGCGGCCGAGCCGGATGTGCTGATTAAGGAATTGGCGCAGGACGAGGCGATCGCCGAGGCCGACACGCTGCTGCTCACCGTTCCGAACCAGCTCGGCGTCGACTACAATGCGCATGTCATCGAGGCGATCCTGACCCATGTCGCTCCAGCGCTGGGCTGGCGCTGACGCCGGATCAAGGCGGAACATTCCAGGGAGGGATAGCATGGCGAAGAAGGCGTTGATCGCCTGGGGTGGCTGGGAGGGCCATACGCCGGAGCAGAGCGCGAAGATCGTTCGCAACCTGCTTGAACGCAACGGGTTCGACGTCACGCTCGGCGAGGGCACCGCGATGTTCGCCGATCCGGAACTTGCTTCCTTCGATCTCATCGTGCCTGTCATCACGATGTCGACGATCGAGAAGACCGAACTGCAGAACCTGATGCATGCGGTTCGCGGGGGGAGCGGACTCGGCGGCTTCCACGGGACGATGGGCGACAGTTTCCGCAATGAGCCCGACTATCAGTTCATGACCGGCGGCCAATGGGTGGCGCACCCCGGCAATATCATCGACTATACTGTCGCGATCACCAGGCCGGACGAGCCGATCACATCGGGCATCAGCGATTTCGCCTACCGGTCGGAGCAGTATTACATGCATGTCGACCCGAGCAACGAAGTGCTGGCGACCACCACCTTCACCGACGCGCATTTTCCTGGGATAGGCGGCGTCGTCATGCCGGTCGTCTGGAAACGGCGCTATGGGGCGGGGAAGGTTTTCTACAGTTCCCTTGGTCACACTGCGGATGAGTTCGCGGTGCCGGAAATGGCGCTGATGGTGGAGCGGGGTTTGCTTTGGGCGGCGCGGGGGTAGCAGCAGGCGAAGTTCGTGAAAATCTGGTGGAATTCACAGGACATCTACGGAGATATCCAGTGAACGATTTCAGTTGGTCCGCTTCCGAAAAGAAGCTCGCCCGCCACGCCTTCGATAAGGCTCTTGAGGCGGCCCTCGCAAAGACGATGGCCGAATTCAAGAGCAAGGCCAGTGCGGTGACGGTTCCCTCCCAGATGTGGGAGCTGGAAGCCTATTTGCGTGAACAGCGGCGGGATATCGATCGGACGTTCGACTACCGCTATTCGCAGCTCCTTTATGTCTTCGCTCATCTCATCCGAGCAGGCTACCTCGATGAAAAGCTGCTTGCCGGTCTGGCGCAAGACAAATTGGACGCCATTCGGCGGGACCTTGCCTTTGCGGAGGGACGCCCGGCCAGCGGATGACGACGGGAGGGAGTGCGGCCGTCCCAATCCCTGCCATGCTGGAAAAGCGGCCGTTGTCGTACTACCATCCCGTCACATGGCGAGGGGGATGAGATGGACCATCAGCGTACTGTTTTTCTGATCGGCGCAGGTTCCGTTGGTGACGACGAGCAAGCTGTGTTCACGCTGCACGTGAACGGCGCTGCCTGCAATCTGAAATGCAGTTATCGGGACAAGGTGATCGAGGCAGAAGAGGAAGACTTTTTCGAGGCTCTGTTCCAAATCCGTCAGGCACTCGAAGTCGATGGCCTGCTACCCTTCTGTTACGGAGCAAGCGCCAATGTTTATCCGGAAAATACCGTGATGGAGAAAAGTCGCGGATTGATAGCCTGCAAGGTGAAGACGGGGCGATTTCCGCAAGAGAGCGATCTGGTCGACATATTTGATGATGGCGTCGACGTGGTTCCGGTTTTCGTCCATATGCAGCAGGAATTTTGGGAAGAATGGCTGACTTCGCTGCCTTCCTAGCGGCTGGCGTTCATCCAATCCCTCCGGTTACCAGATAGGCGCCGGCGCTGCGCCCATCCTCCAGCCGCACAATAGCCGTCACGATCGAGCCATACGAGCCACGCCAGACGCTGTGGAACCGCTGGTGCTCTGCGGCCGGAACCAATGCCTGTCCACAGGAGCGCGCTCCGCTTCGCTGCATCGCGACAGGCTCGCCGTTGACATGCACCTTGACACTGGCGTTTTCCGCCTCGGCGTCGATCGGCAGTTCGAGCGTGATGGTGATCTCGTCCTGATCGCCCGTCGTGCGCGTCTCGGCGGCAAGCGCGATGACGAGCGGAGGTGCCTTGCCGTCACCGGTTTGCGTGGGCCGGCGGGAAAATACATCTTCAGTCAGTTCCGGCGTGCGTGGGGGCAGGGTGCGGCGCCGGGTCGACTGTTCGAAATCGCCGGCCATGCGCAACAACCTGACATCATCATAGGCCTTGCCGGCGAAAGTCAGGCCGACCGGCATGCCGATATCGGCCATGGTTCCCATCGGCACGGTGACGGTGGGGATGCCGAAATGGCGCCAGACCAGATTGCCGTTGGCGACCCAGGTGCCATTGCGCCAGGCAAGGGCGGCGGACGCCTCGTCGATGTCTGCATCGGCCGGTCCGACATCGGCGGCCGCGGGCAGCACCACGGCGTCGATGCCTTGCGCGTCCAGCCAGTCCTCGAAATCGATCCGCCTTGTCGCTTCGAGGCCCTTCAGGCCATCTTCAATCGTCGGGATTTCCATGACGGGCGTGACGCCGGACCGCGCCCGCTCGACATATTCCCTCAGGTCGAAGCCGCCTTCATATCGGTCGGGCAGCGTGCCCGGCGGCTGCGGGAAGATCTTTGGGCCGTCGACCGAGATGAGATCGGGCAAAGCCGGGTCGGCATTGGCGCGCAAAAAGTCGTCCCAGCCCCAGATGCAGAGATCCCAGAGTTCGCGCTCGGCGAACTCTTGGGGCATCAGCCCGCGCTCGACCATGGTGCGCGTGCCGGGGCGGTCGCGCTCATAGTTGGAAACGACGGGAAAATCGACCTCGACCACCTCGGCGCCAAGCCGCGTGAGATCGGCCGCGGCCCGCTCCCACAGGGCAAGCACCGAGGCGCGGGTTTCGATCGGCGCATCGGCCTCGCTGTCGCGGCCGATATACATTCTGGGCACGCCCAGGCGCTTGCCTTTCAACGATCCCGCCAGTGCGAGATCGGTATAGCGGGGCGGCCGCATATCGGAGCTTTTCGGCAGCTTGACCCAGGGCTGCGCGCGCCAGAAATCGCCTCGCGTCTCGGGATCGTCGGCGACGATGATGTCAAGCAATTCGAGCATGTCGGGCATTGTCCGCGCGTGCGGCACCACGACATCCATGGTCGGCACCAGGGGCCAGTTGCCGCGTACCGAAATGACGCCGCGCGACGGGGTGTAGGCGACCAGCGCATTGTTGGTGGCCGGCGCGCGGCCGGACGACCAGGTTTCCTCGCCAAGCCCGAAGGCGCAGAAGCTGGCTGCTGTCGCCGTGCCGGAGCCATTGGATGAGCCCGATGCGAAGGCGGCGGTCAGATAGTCGCCATTGTAGGGGCTCTCGGCGCGACCGTAGACGCCGCGCTGCATACCGCCATTGGCCATTGGCGGCATGTTGGTCAGCCCGATCAGCACGGCGCCGCCGGCGCGCAGCCGGGCGATGGTGAAGGCGTCCTCATTGGCGATGAGATGCTCGAAGGCGGGCGAACCGGCGGCCACCGTCAGGCCTGACACCTTGTAGCTGTCCTTGGCGGTGTAGGGGATGCCGTCGAGCGGTCCGAGCACGGCGCCATTGCTTCGGCGCCGGTCGGAGGCTGCCGCCTCCTTAAACATGTCAGGGTTGAGCACTGGGACGGCGTTGAGGCTGATGCCGTGGCGGTCGAAATGCCCGATGCGCCTGAGATAAGCCCCGACCAGTTCGACGCTGGTGACGGTGCCGTCATCGAGCGCTCGGCGCAGTTGGTCTATCGTCGCTTCGACGAGGTGAAGGCTGGCGTCGGTCATCACTGGTTCCAGGCTTTCGTTACAATCCTATGGATGAGCGAGGCAGCTGGCTTCGGCAAGAGCCTATCGCGGTCTTCTCCGGAACTTTTGTCCGGCTGGCGGTTTTGGATGTATGGTGTGATTCCGGAATGGCCAGGAGGTATTGGCGATGACCACGAAATGCGTAGCGATCCTAGCACTCGCTGTCGCCATGGGCTCAAGCGTTTGCGCCCCGGCTTTCGCTGGCGACCGGCACCACGACCGCCGGGTCCAATCCGAACGCTACGTTCCCGCCGAAGGCGATCTCATCGACATCCTGTTCGGCGGCCCGCGCTACTACGATCAGCAGTTGGTGACGACGGCCGCCGGCGCGTGCTCCTATCATCGCGTCGGACCCGACGCGAATGCGGTGAACAAGATCAACGACCATCACTGTGGGAAGTAGGCGGCAGGCGGCGCCTCAGCGCCCGCCACTTTCTTTCATCCGCTCGATGATCTCGGCCATCAGCGCGAGGTCGCGGCGTGAATCGGCGAGGTCGGTCAGAGGCTTTGTGCCTTCGGTGATGTGGCGGTGGAAAATCTCGAGTTCATTCGAGAAAGCATCGCCGTAGAGAGGCCCGAAGGTTTTCGTCACCGGGCCGAGCGGGCCGGCATCGGTGACCTCCAGCCGCGTCGGCAGGCTTCGGATGTAGGGCGTGTCGTAGAGAATGCGCACACGCCTGGTGTTCGAGCGCACCTCGATCATGGCGTCGAACAGGCCGAGATCGTCGACCACCGCGTCGTAGAGACAAGCGAAATGGCCGTAGTCGAAGGTGACTGATGTGTTGGCGCCGCCATTGGTGCGGTGCGCGGCCAGCACGCGCGCCGGCTCGCCGATCAGCCCGCGCATCGCCGAAATGTGATGCGAGGAGAGCGCCGTCAGGCCGCGATAGGCGCGCACCAGGTCGGCCGGCGCGTCGGCGCCGACGACTTCGCGGATCAGTGCGTCGCGTTCGCTTGCGCCACGCGCCAGCAGGGTAGGGTCTATATCGTTGGGATAGAGGACGTTCTGGCTCTTCTTGAGAAAGTGCCGGCCTTCCGAGATCAGGTCGAAGATTCGGACATGGGTGATGTCGGCGTATGCCGGCAGTTCGTCCCTGGCCGCCAGATAGGCCGGCGCGTAGCGGCGCATATAGCCGACGAACAGGGTCTTGTCGTAGCCCGGCATCAGCGCCAGCAGATCGTCGATTTCGCGCACTGTCAGGCAGGCGGGCTTTTCCAGCAGGATATGTTTGTTGGCAGCAATCGCCGCCCGCACGAAGCGGCTGTGGGTGTCGTCGGACGACAGCACGAACACCGCGTCGATGTCGGGCGAATTAATCAGCGCCTCGGCCGTGTCGAAGGCCTTTGCCGTCGCAAATTCGGAGGTGACGAGTGACACCAGGCTGGGCGACACGTCGTACACGCCCGCGATCACCCAGCGGTCGCGCTGATCGCCCAGCACAGGCAGATGGATCGACTGCGCGACCTCTCCAAGACCTATCAGTCCGACACGAATTGGTGCCACAGGCGAACTCCCTTTGATTTCAAGTCTGATGCTGCAGGACTATGCCGCGCCGGTTACCAGCGCGACGAGCTCGTTTCCGGACGTTTCGGAAGCGCGCACGGTCGCCGCCATCTTTCCCGCCCGCATCACCCAGATCTGGTCGGACAGGCGGCGGACCTGATCGAAATTGTGGCTGACCAGGATGACTGAGACCGACTGCTCGCGCAGACGCCGGATCAGAGCCTCGACATTGGCGGTCTCCTGCACGCCGAGTGCTGCCGTCGGTTCGTCCATCACCACCAGCTTGGCGCCGGAGCCGACAGCGCGGCAGATCGAGATCGCCTGCCGCTGGCCGCCCGACAAGCGCCGCACACGCTGGTTGATCGACGGCACGTTGATCGACAGCCGCGACAGCATGGAACGGGCCTCGCGCTTCATCGCCTTGCGATCGAGGAAAGCGAACGGCCCGATGCGGCGCACGATCTCGCGGTTGAGGAACAGGTTCTGCGCGACCGTCAATTCGTCGATCAGCGCCAGGTTCTGGTGCACGGTCTCGATGCCGGCCTTGCGTGCCTCGTCGGGGTTGGCGAAGGGCCGCGCCCGTCCGTCGAAGAACAAATTGCCGGTGTCCGGCTGATGCACGCCGACCAGGCTGCGGATCAGCGTCGACTTGCCGGCGCCATTGTCGCCGATGACGGCGGTGACCTCGCCGCGGCGGGCCTGGAAGGCGACGTCGGTGAAGGCGCGGATGCCGCCGAAATGCTTGCTCAGCCCTTCGCAGGCGATGATCGCCTCAGCGGCGGGGATGTGATGGGGCGCGCTCATTTCTGATACCGCATGATCAGGGCCGCCAGCACCACGATGGCGCCCACGGCAAGCGGTTGGTAGAAAGCCGAGACGTTGAGCAAGGTCAGGCCGTTGACGAGTGCGGTGAGCATCAGCGCGCCGATCGCCGGTCCCAGAATGCTGGCGCGGCCGCCGAACAGGCTGACGCCGCCCAGCACCACCGCCGCCACCGAGTTCAAGAGCAGGCTGGTGTTGATCTGCGGTTCGGCCGAGCCGATGCGGGCGACCAGAAGAATGGCCGCGATGCCGGCGCAGAAGCCCGAGATTGTATAGGCGGCGATCTTGACCCGGTTGGTGCGGATGCCCAGCGCGCCGGCACTTTCGGTCTGGCCGCCGGTCGCCAGCAGATGCACGCCGAAGCGTGTGTGGTAGAGTGCGATATGCGCGACGATGACGGCTGCGATTGCTACCCAGACCGGATAACCGAACGGTCCGAGCGAGCCGGAAGCGAGCCTGAGCAGGAAGGTCGAGCCGACCATGGTCGGCTCGCCGCCCGACAGGATGAGGCCAAGGCCGGTGATGCCTGACAGCGTGCCGAGCGTCACCACGAAGTCGGGGATCTTGCCTGCGGTGATGATCAGCCCGTTGAGGAAGCCGACGGCGCTGGTGGCGAGAACCGCGAGCACGCAGGCGACAAAGATGCCGTAGCCGGCGGCGTTGACGAGGCCGAGGATGATGGCGCCGAGCATGACGGCTGCCGCTAGCGACAGGTCGATGCCCGAGGTGGCGATGACGAAGGTCTGGCCGATCGACAGCACGACCAGGATCGCAGCCGCCAGCAGCAGCGCCTGCAGATTGGCGACGCTGAGAAAGACCGGCTGGGCGATGCCGAAGACGATGACGAGGCCGACCAGGCCGACGACGGATGCCCAGTCGGCCCAGAAGGAGGGATCGAGGAGGAGAGCCGCCAGGGAGGGGCGGCTCTCCTCCGCACCCGCCGAATGGGCGGCGGGTGCGTTGTCTGCAGGTGTGCTCACTTCAGCATCTCGCGGAAGGGATCGGGATAGTCGCCGCCGGGACGCGGGAAGTTCTTCAGCGAGGCTTCGGCATTGTCCTTGTTGATCAACAGCACCGGCGCCGGCACGTTGGCCGGCAGTTCCTTGCCCTTGGCCGCCACTGCACAGGCCTCGAGGCCCATGGCGCCGACGACATAGGGATATTGGGCGACGGTGGCGGTGAGTTCGCCTGCCGCAATCGACTTGAGCGCGTCGACGATGCCGTCGAGGCCGATCACCTTGACGTCCTTGCCCGAGGTTCGCACGGCGCGCTCGACGCCGAGCGCCATGATGTCGTTGGCGGCGAAGAAGCCGGCGAGGTCCGGATGGGCAGCGAGAATATCGGTGGCGGCGGTCAGCGCCTTTTCGCGATCCCAGTCGGCGCTGACCATCACCACGATGTCGAGTTTACCTTCCACCGCCTGCTTGAAGCCCTTGATGCGGGCGTTGGAGCCGACATCGCCGACTATGCCGGCGACCAGCGCGACCTTGGAGCCCTTCGGCACCAGCTTCAGCATCTCTTCGCCGGCCAGCGCGCCGGCGGCGACATTGTCGGTGCCGATATAGGTCGAGACGGCGAAGCCGGCGGCCTTGGCCTGTTCCGGGTCTATGGTCGAGTCGATGTTGACGATCGGCTTCTTCTTCTGGGCGACCGGCACCAGCGCCTGGACGAGATTGGAGACGCTGATCGGGTTGACCAGGTAGCAATCGAAATCCTGCATGGCCATGGCGGTCAGGCGGTCGGCCTGGCCGGTGGCGTCACCCATATTGGCGGCGGCCTGGACGCTGACATTCACGCCGTTTGCCTTGGCCTGTTCCTCGATGCCCTTCTGCATGGTCTGGAAGAACGGATTGTCGAGGCCTTTGACGATGGCCGCGACTTTCGCCGTATCCTCGGCATGGGCGGGCGCTGCGACGATGGCTGCAAGCATGCCTGCGCCAAGCAGGTTCGTGCCAAGCTTCAGGCAATTGAACATACGCATGGTTTTTCCTCCTCCTGATTGTTTTATGGGCTGCATCAATGTCGCTGTCCGGTGACTGCAATGTTAGACGGCGCGCAAGCGATCCCGGCGCCTGGCGCGATGGTTCGCCAACAGATTGCTGCCCGCTTTGGAATGTGCGGACTGCAGCCCAGGTCGGGCACTTTTCGATGTCAGGCATTGCTCCTCCCAGAGCGCCGGCCGATGCCAATCCGGCATTTGCGCATGTTTTATAAAAAATTGACACGCGTCAAGATTTAAAAGTGGTGCGTAGCGATTTTGGCTATGCACCCTGGGGGCATGACTGCCCTGCCGGCATGCGCTACAACCAAGGCGCGAAAAAATGTGCCGGCCTGGGGAACCACTTGGGGATAGCGGCGTTAGTCGCTACTTTTGCGCAAGAGGGAGGTTTCGGGTGAGGCGTTTAGAGATCCTGGAAGAACCAACGGGTACATTTTCGATTTTCGACGCGATCACGGGGTTGCCGGCAATGGTCGAAGAGGGCGCATGCACCGGGCTTTATCGGCACGAAGTGCCGCAGGAGCTGCTTGCAGCGGTTGAAACGGTCCAACCCGGCGATTTTTCGCCGCTGCCTTCATTGGCGGCTTTGAACGACTGGCAGGTCGATAAAGACGATCTGCTGGCGTGAGCAAAGCCGCCGGGGATCGCATCAAAAAACATACCGTATGGGAAATCACGCCCTGTTGTCGAAAGCGGTGGTGAGGCATGGAAAGCAAGGGGAGGTTGCAGTGCGTCGGGAGGTGAAGCATGTCTGATCAGGACGAGCTGATCCGGGCTGCCATCGGACGGCTGCTCGCCGAGAAGACAGGCGCCGCCGTCATATCGATGAGAGAGAGCATCACCGAGCTTCTGGCGCTGACCGGTGCCGCGCTGGACGACAGACTGCAGGACCTGCTGCTGGAAATGGCCGAAGTCCGTGGCATGATGGTTGCTCTCGACTTCTGAGCAATATCGGCTGAGGTCGATGCGCATCAGTCCGCTACGCCCGCAACGCCTTCACCGGCAGTTCAACACTTACTGCGCCGGCTTCAATGCTGAACCAAGCACCCGGGGTTAAAGATCGAGCGAAACCGCGCCCTGAGGGTGGCTGCAGCATGCCAGGACATAGCCGGCCGACTTCTCTTCAGGGGCCAGCCCGCCGAGATCCTCCATGGCGACTTCGCCGGACAGCTTGGCGATGCGGCATGTGCCGCAAACTCCCTGCTGGCAGGCGGTTGGGACGTAGACGCCACATTGGCGCGCCGCCTCCAGCAGCGTCTCTCCGGGCAAGCAGTTATGCACGATCCCGGAGCGGACGAAACGGACCGAAGATGGTATTGTCGGGGCCGGTTCCAACTGGGGGCTGCTGCCGCCGCCGAAGCTCTCCTGGTGGTACCGTGACGGAGCCACGCCAATCGCATCCAGGCAGGCACGTGCGGCTTTCATGTACGCTTCAGGGCCACAGGCAAAGATAGTGCGGTTGTGGAGATCGGGAACGAGGGTCAGCAGCATCTGACTGTCTATTCTGCCAGTCGGCCCCCTCCAGGTGGGATCTTCCTGGCTGCAAACGCACGTTACTTTTACGTTGGGAAAGCGAGAGGCAAGTGCGTCCAATTCCCGTCGAAAGACTATATCACCAGGCGTTCTGGCACTATGAACGAATGAGATATCCTGGTCGGCCGCGCGGTCGGTAAGCGCACGCAGCATGGACATCACCGGCGTTATCCCGCTGCCGCCCGAAAGGAAGAGCGGCTTTTCATAGGGTAGGTCATCGAGATTGAATGAGCCGAGCGGCCCTTCGATCTCGATCTCGTCGCCCGCCCCCAAATTGTCGTGGAGCCAATTCGAAACCAGGCCGCCCGGTGTTCGCTTCACCGTGATCTGCAGGTCGAGCGGTCGCGTCGGTGGTGACGAAACAGAGTAGGAGCGTGTCACCGCGGCACCCTCGATCTTGAGGTGCACGAGTACATACTGGCCCGCGCTGAAGCAGAACATCCGATCCGTCGGGGATGTGAAAACGAAAGTTTTCACATCGGGCGTTTCCTCGATTACACGACGGCAGAGTACAAGCTGCGATGTGGTTTGTGCCCATTGCCGATGATGCCTCATCGGCAGGAGGTCGGGGGCCCCCAAGGAAACGTGTGCGTTCATCATTCATCTCGGTTCGAAGTCGAACCCAAGATGCCAGTTCCAGGCCTCCCGCAACAGAAGCATCCCTCCCGAGTTATGATCGATTATTTCGATTACATATCCAGTGACATCACGGCAACGTGAAGGGCGCGGATTCCCTTGCGGATGATCGGTTCGTGTTTGCGGCGCGCCAGGATGGCCGTGTGGACCGGCTGATGCAGCGTCGGAGCGCCTTCGACGATGAACGATGGGCGTTCGAGGGCGAACCTGCGCGCATCGTCACTTCTCATATAGCAGGTGCCGCCCGTGCGCCGTAGCATCATCTCCGCCAAGGTTTCCGATCCCATGGAAAGGCGACAGATCGCCAACTCGCCGAGCAATTCGGCATGGGCCTTCTCCAGCAGGACCGTATAGCCCGGACGAATGTAGGTTTCGGGATCGACCTCGGAGAGGGTTCTGGCCACCGTGGAAACCATCACATATTCCTCAACCATCAAATGCTCATAGGAGATTTCGGGTAGGTATCGCGGGGCATAAAGCACTGCAATATCGAGATTTCCCATGCTCAGGTCGCTGACCATCTGGTTTGAATAATCCGACTCGACATGGATCGACGATTTGGGAAGAGCCTGACACAGCGTCTCCACCCAACCCGGCAAAACCGAGCGGGTCATCCCGACCTGCGCGGCGACGCGCAAGGTGCCTTCGAAACGATTGAACGCCCGGACATCGTGGCGAGCCTGCGACCATGTGGACAGCAAGGATCTTGCATAAGCTTCGAACCGGCGCCCTGCGGCGGTCGGCTCCGCCCCGGCGCGTCCGCGCTGGAACAGTTCGGACCCGATTGCGCTCTCGAGGTTCTTGATGCGGGTGCTGATCGTCGACTGGGTCAATCCCAGCCGATCCGCGGTGCGATTGAAGTTTCTCGATTCGATGATGTCGAGAAAGGTCTCGATGTGATCAAGTTGCATGAAATCTCCAATCGAAAAACTCGATCATATTCCACGTATCATAAGCTTGATCAAACAATACTCAAGGCGGAAGCTGCAGCAGATCAACGGCCGGCAGCGCCGCCGGGACGAGATACGGATACGGAGCGGAAGAAGTGTTCATAGTCGACTGCGACTGTCATAATTACTGGTCAAGCGCCACCGTGTTGGAGCCCTATCTCTCCGGCTTGTGGAAAGACATGTTCATCGAGGGCGAGAAAACAGGTCCCGTTGGCGCCTTTCCGCATGGCCATCGGCCCTGGTTCCACCCGCAGGACTTCTCCCGCAAGGACATCCGTCCGAAAACGGAAGCCGACAACTATCTCATCATGAAAGAGAAGCACCTCGACAAATACAAGGTCGACGTGGCGATCCTGACCGGCGATGAGCCTATCGAGGCGTCGACCCTGGCTAACCCTTACTATGCCAGCGCTCTGGTCAGCGCTTACAACGATTATCAGATCGATCAGTGGTTGCCGAAAGACGATCGTTTCATGGGCTCGATCATCATCGCGCCACAGGATCCGAAGCTCGCTGCCGCCGAGATACGCCGTCTTGGCAGTCATCCGCGCATGGTCCAGGTTCTCGCCTCCCAGGGGTCCGTCAAGCCGTATGGCGACCCGTTTTACCATCCGATCTACGAAGCCTGCGCGGAAGTGGGGTTGCCATTCGCCATTCATCTGGGCGGGCATGGCGGCGTGAATTCAACTGCCATTGCTCCCGCCCCGACAACATTCTTCTGGGAAACGCATGCCATTCTGCACATGTCGGCGATGTCGCACGTGGCAAGCATGATCGCCCATGGCGTCTTCGAGAAATGGCCGGACCTCTACTTCGTGATCATCGAATGCGGCGTCGCCTGGGTTCCGTCGGTCCTTTGGCGCCTGGACGCTGATTACAAAGCGCTGCGCAAGGAGACGCCATGGCTGAAGATGCTGCCGTCTGAATATTGCCGGCGCAACATCCGCTTTTCCACGCAGCCGCTGGAGCAGCCTGCAAACATCCAACATCTCTGGTCCACGCTCGAAGCGATGGACGGAGAAAACACGCTGATGTTTGCATCGGATTATCCGCACTGGGATTACGACGATGCCAACACGCTGCAAATCCCTCCTGCCTGGAGGAGCAAGATCATGGGACTGAACGCGCTGGAAGTCTACAAACGCATCCCCCGCGCGCAAGCCGCGAATGCCGCCTGAGGAAGCATACGATGCCCGAGAAGACATATATCTGCCGCGTCGACGAGATCGAAACAGGGTCTCCGTTCATCGCCAAGATCCGCAGCCTTTCGGTCGGGATTTTCCGCATCGGAGATTCATTCCACGCGCTGCTGAATGTCTGTCCGCACCGCGGCGCTCCGCTTTGCGAGGGGCCGCAATGCGGCACAACCGCGCCCGTTGAACAGGCGCAATTCATCTATCATCGCGAAAACGAGATCGTTCGATGCGCCTGGCACGGCTGGGAGTTCGACATCAAGTCAGGCGCGGCCTTGGTCGATCCGTCCGTTCGCGCGCGCACATTTCCAGTCACCGTCGAAGCCGGCGGCATCTACGTGACGGCCTGATTGGCGCAAGCCGATTGGGATTGGAAAAATTCGAAGGAAAGGTGGCGGGAGCCGATAAGCAGATTTGTTCGCCGGTGCTTGACGAGAAATAACGCGGAGAACTCCGCAATGGGAGAGTCAAATGTCAGAATCTGAATACAAGCTTGGTATCGCGCAAAGCCTGATCGGAGGCGGCAAGGTTTCCCGCCGCGACTTCATTCATCTTGGGCTGGCCGCGGGCCTGACCGTTGCCGCCGCCGACCGGCTGTTCGTGAGCACGGCGCGGGCCGAACCAATGCAGGGCGGCTTCGCCAAGCTCGGCATGGCTCATGGCGCGACGACGGATTCGATCGATCCGGCCGGCTACCCCGACACGTTCACACAAACCGCATTTTCGGGCTCGCTGTCCAACAGCCTCACTGAGGTCGACGCCAAAGGCAATGTCCAACCGGACCTCGCCGAGAGCTTTGAAACTTCGGATGGAGCCAAAACCTGGGCCTTCAAGCTGCGCAAAGGCGCAACCTTTCACAACGGCAAGACCGTGACGGCGGATGACGTCGTGACCTCCTTGCAATATCACATGGGCAAGGACACCAAATCGGCGGCGAAATCGCTGTTGGACTCCGTCGCCGACATCAAGGCGGATGGCCCGGAAACGGTGGTTTTCACGCTCAAGAGCGGCAACGCCGATTTCCCTTACATTATGAGTGACTACCATCTGGTCATCATGCCGGCCAAGGATGGCAAGGCGGATTGGGCTTCAGGCGTTCGCACCGGTGCTTTCGTCGTCGAGAATTTCCAGCCCGGCGTTTCGGCCAAGCTCAAGCGCAATCCAAACTACTTCAAGAACGGCAAGCCCTATCTCGATGAGGTGGAGTTCATCGCCATCACGGATCTTGCCGCTCGCATGGCGGCGCTGTCCACGGGGGAGGTGGACTATATCGGCCGCGCCGACCTGAAGACCCTCGGCATGTTGAAACGCAATCCCAAGGTGGAGATCGTCGAAGTCACTGGTTATGGGCACTATACCTTGCCGATGAATGTCACGATGGCGCCATTTGATAATCCGGACGTGCGAATGGCATTGAAATGGGCGATCAATCGCCAAGAAATCGTCGACAAGATCTTTCTTGGCCACGCCACTGTGGCCAACGACAACCCGATCGCGCCGGCCATCAAATTCGCCAAGGATCCGCAACCGCAACACGGCTTCGATCCGGAAAAAGCCAAGCACTACCTGAAAAAGGCAGGAATGGAGAACCTGAAGGTGGACCTCTCGGTCGCCGATGCCGCTTTTGCCGGCGCCGTGGACGCGGCTTCGCTCATTCGCGAAACGGCAGCCCAATGCGGCATCGACGTCAATGTCGTGCGTGAGGCCGAGGACGCTTATTGGGACAATGTCTGGCTGAAGAAACCCTGGTGCGCTTCCTATTGGAGCGGTCGGGCCACGGCCGACTGGATGTTCACGCAAGCCTTCGCCGCCGACTCCAGTTGGAATGAGTCCTTCTGGAAAAATCCCCATTTCAACGAACTGCTTGTCCAGGCGCGCGCCGAGACGGACGAGGCCAAGCGAGCGGCGATGTATGCCGAGATGCAGCAGTTAACCCACGATGACGGCGGCAGCATCGTGCTGGTCTTCAACAATTTCGTCAGCGCCCAATCCAAAAAGCTCGCACACGGTGATGTGGCGCCCAATTGGGAGAACGATGGACTGAAAATGGCCGAACGCTGGTGGATCGCCACGGCATGAGATGGCGGGCCGGAGCCGCGATGGTTTTGAGGCTCCGGTCAGCTGGCTCCGAGTGCAGGGCTGCCGCCCAAAGGGAAACGCCACGCACATGAACCCCGTCGCAAGAACGGTCCTGCAGCGCCTTGGCCTCGGCCTGGTCACTTTGTTCATCGTGTCCATCATTATCTTCTCTGCGATCGCAATGCTTCCAGGCGACTTCGCCAAGGCCACGCTCGGGCAATCGGCGACGCCCGAAACGGTCGCCGCGTTCCAGCGGGAAATCGGCATCGATCGTCCGCCTGTCGAGCGCTACTTCGTTTGGGTCGCCCAGATGCTCCATGGCGATTTCGGCTCTTCGTTTGCGAGCCGCACCGGATATCGGCGTACCGTGGCCGAGATCATCGCACCACGCCTCTACAACACAATGTTCCTTGCAGCGGTGACTGCGCTGATAGCTGTTCCTCTGGCCTTGGGGCTTGGCATTCTGGCTGCGCTGTACCGCAACGGCTGGTTCGACCGGCTGGTGAATGTCGCGACACTGACAACCATTTCATTCCCGGAATTTTTCGTCGCCTATATGCTCGCCTACCTGGTGATCTCGCGCGACACGTTCATCGGATCCGATTTCGCTCAAACGCTGCCTCATTGGCTCACTGTCTTGCTGAACTGGATGCTCAATGCGGTTCCCAAATTTCCGACATTGTCGAATGTGAACGATCAGACGCCATTTTGGGAGCATCTCTGGAAAGTCGCCCTGCCGGCAATCACGCTTACGCTCGTAATCGTGGCCCACATGATGCGCATGACCCGAGCGGCTATCATCAACATGCTGGCAAGCCCCTATATCGATATGGCGCGCCTCAAGGGAATGTCCCCGATGGTGATCGTGCTGAGGCATGCCCTGCCCAATGCCTGGGCTCCGATCGTCACTGTGGTGGCGTTCAACCTGGCGTATCTCATCGTCGGAGTGGTCGTGGTCGAGGTCGTTTTCGTCTACCCCGGCATCGGCCAGCTGATGGTTGACGCGGTGAAATCCAGGGATGTTCCGGTTGTCCAGGCCTGCGCCCTGATTTTCGCCGCGACTTACATCCTTCTCAACCTGCTGGCCGACATTATTTCCATCGCCACCAATCCCAGGCTCTTGCACCCGCGATGACCAGATCCGAATCTGTCGCGGCGGTTCAAAGGCTGAGGCGCTCGCGTGCCACCCGGGCGAAAACTGCGCTGAAGAAGGCACCGTTCAGCGCATGGTTCGGCATCGTCGTGATCCTCGGCTACGTCTTTGTTGCGGTCTTAGCGCACTGGATAGCCCCATATGGCGAGACGCAGGTTTTCAGCGAAGCCTTCGCGCCGTGGAGCCAGGAGTTCAAACTGGGAACCGATCAGCTCGGCCGCGACATGCTCACCCGCTTGATCTACGGTGCGCGCAACACCATCGCTATCGCGGTCGCGACCACGTTGCTGTCCTTCGCGGTCGGCGTCTCGCTCGGCCTTCTTGCCGCATTGTACAGGGGGTGGCTCGACCAGATCTTGTCGCGTGCGGTGGACGTGCTGATGTCAATCCCGAGTCTGATCTTCGCGCTGGTGCTGCTGACGATCTTCGGCTCGTCGCTCACCAGCCTGATTGTCATCATTGCGCTTCTCGATTCCACCCGGGTCTTTCGGCTTTCTCGCGCCGTCGGGCTTAACGTGGCGGTGATGGAATATGTCGAGGTGGCACGATTGCGCGGCGAGGGACCGAAATGGATCATCGCCAAGGAAATACTTCCCAATGTCATGCCGCCACTGGTCGCCGAGTTCGGCTTGCGATTCTGCTTCGTGTTCCTGACAGTCGCGGCGCTGTCGTTTCTCGGCGTCGGTATTCAGCCGCCGACGGCCGATTGGGGATCAATGGTGCGCGAGAACGCGACCCTGATCACCTACGGCGATGTCACCCCGCTACTTCCGGCCGGCGCGATTGCTCTCCTTACGGTGTCCGTGAATTTCGTTGTGGACTGGTTCCTGCACGCAACAAGCGGGTTGCGGGATGAAAAGTAGCGGCCCAGGCCCACGCGAAAAAGGAAAGGATCTGCTTCAAATCCGCAATCTGCATGTGGAGGGGTTCTCGGATGAGCGGTGGCATCCCATTGTCCACGGGATCGATCTGACGCTGAAGCGGGGCCAGGTTCTTGGGCTGATCGGAGAGTCAGGCGCCGGCAAGTCCACCATTGGCCTTGCCGCAATGGGTTATGCCAAGCCGGGCTGCCGGATCACGCAAGGCTCGGTCCTGTTCGACGGGATTGATCTTCTGGCAGTCAATGAAAAAGGGCGCCGTCGCCTCAGGGGCTCCCGCATTGCCTATGTCGCGCAAAGCGCGGCTGCCTCTTTCAATCCGGCACATCGGCTCTTGGAACAAACCGTCGAAACCGCGGTGGCGCATGGACTTGCTGGCCGGGAAGAGGCGAACCGGAGCGCCGTCGATCTTTATCGACGCCTTCAACTCCCAGAACCGGAGACCATAGGCTTTCGTTATCCTCATCAGGTCTCCGGCGGGCAGTTGCAACGGGCAATGACAGCGATGGCAATGGCTTGTCGTCCGGACCTCATAATATTCGACGAGCCAACAACGGCGCTCGATGTGACCACGCAGGTTGAAGTTCTAGCTTCCATTCGCAACATCGTGGAGGAATTCAGCACCGCTGCAATCTATGTGACGCATGACCTGGCGGTGGTGGCGCAAATGGCGGATCGTATCATGGTTCTGCGCCACGGACGTACCGTGGAGGAGGCAGACACACGCCAGATGCTGGCCTCGCCCAGCCAGGAATATACAAAAACGCTGTGGGCCGTACGCAAGCTCGCCAAGCCCGAAGTTCCAGCCGATGACTATCTGCTGACGATAGACAACGTTACCGCGGCCTATGCAGGAAAGGTCAAGGTGCTCCAGGATGTCTCCATCAAGGTTCCGCGCGGAAGAACCGTGGCTGTGGTCGGCGAATCCGGTTCGGGGAAATCGACGCTCGCTCGAGTCGTCACCGGCCTTTTGCCGCCAATTTCAGGTTCGATTTCTTTTGCCGGCCAGCTTCTTCCCACGAGCCTGAAGACGCGGCCGAAAGAGGTCCTGCGCCGCATACAGATGATTTATCAGATGCCCGACAACGCCCTGAATCCGCGCCAAACGGTCGAAGAAGTCATAGCTCGGCCGCTCGAATTCTACCTCGGCCTTAAGGGCGCGCGGAGGGATCGCCGGATCGGCGAACTCATGCACATGGTCGAGATGAGCGAAGATTTTCTGGAACGCCTGCCTGGCGAGCTGTCGGGTGGCCAAAAACAGCGCGTCTGCATTGCCCGGGCGTTGGCTGCCGATCCGGAGCTTATCATCTGCGACGAGATCACGTCCGCGCTCGACCAGATCGTCCAAGAGGAAATTCTCAAGCTTCTCATACGTCTCCAACGTGAACTCGGAATGAGCTACATCTTCATTACCCATGACATTGCTACCGTGCGCGCGATAGCCGACGAAATCGTCGTCATGCACCGCGGCAAAGTCGTCGAGCAGGGATTGAAGAGCGAAGTTCTCACGCCACCGCACGCGGCCTATACCGAACGGCTTTTGTCCTCTGTTCCGGAAATGAATCCGGACTGGCTGACAAGGCTGCTGGCCAGCCGGAAGATCTGACGGATCGGCTATCCGCGCCCGGCATGTTCCTCACTGTCAGCTTCCTGGAGCGCTAACGCTGCTCGATCAGCGTCTTCGCCGCATCTTTCCCCACCGAGAGGATGCGATCGGACAATTCCGTTCCGCCCACGGCGCGGGCCATTTGCAGCGTGCCGAGGAGCGTTGCGAAGACAGCCAGCGCCACGCCCTCCGGATCCTTGGCCTGCGGTAGCGCTTGCGCCAACTGGCGCACCAAAGCCAGCAGGTGGTCTGTATAGGCTTCACGCGTCTCAGGCGGCTGACGGGCGAGCTCCGGCAGCAGCGCGGCTGACGCGCAGCCCTTTCCGGGATTGTCCCGGTGCTCGGCCGACAGATACGTGCCGATGGCCATCTCCACGCCCGAAGCCAATGCTTCCGCCAGTTGCTGCGCCTGAAGCTCCATCGCCGCCGCCACGCTTTCGCGGACAAGCTGCGCCTTGGATTGAAAGTGCGGATAGAAGGCGCCGTTCGTAAGCCCGGCGTCGCCCATGATGGTCGCCAGTCCGGACGCGGCGATGCCGTCGCCGCGAAAGCGTTCTGCCGCGACCTCCAGGATCCGTCCGCGCGAGGCGTCCTTCCGGCCCTTTTCGTAGCGCATGGCTGCTATTCCTTTCTGCTATTGCATTATGAGTGTAATCTGATATTACGACTGTAATTCAACGGGCGCAAAAAAGCTAGCCCTCATGATTTTGGAGCACGAAATGAATGCGAATTCCGAAAAAACCGCTGTTGTGACGGGAGCCTCTTCGGGCATTGGCCGCGCCAGTGCCGAGGCTCTGGCAAAGGCGGGGTTCACAGTCTTCGGAACCAGCCGGCGCAAGGCCGACAACGGCCCGGACGGGGTGACCATGCTGGTTTGCGACGTGACCGACGGTGAGGCCGTTGCCGCACTCGTTTCGACGGTGCTGTCGCAGACCGGCCGGATCGACCTCTTGGTCAACAATGCCGGCGTCGGCCAGCTTGGAGGCGCCGAGGAATTCTCGATTGCACAGGTGCAGGCCTTGTTCGACGTCAATCTGTTCGGCGTCATTCGCATGACCAATGCGGTGCTGCCGTCGATGCGGCGGCGTGGCGAGGGGCGCATCGTCAATATCGGCTCTGTGCTGGGACTGGTGCCGGCGCCGTATTCAGCGCATTATTCGGCGGTCAAGCACGCGCTCGAGGGCTATTCGGAATCGCTCGACCACGAGGTTCGTGCCTTCAATATCCGCGTCTCGGTCATCGAGCCGGCATTCGTTCGCACTGTCTTCGACCAGAACGGGATCCAACCGGATTCGCCGTTGCAGGAATACGATCAGGCTCGAGCTACGCTGGAAGCGCTGCTTCGCGATGTGATGCCCGTAGCCGATCGGCCCGAAGTGGTGGCGCAGGTGGTCGTCAAAGCAGCGACCGATGCCCGTCCGCAACGGCGCTACACCGCCGGCAGGGCAGCGCGCCAGGTCAGTCTGCTGCGCCGCTTTGCTCCCGCGGGGATATTCGACAAGAGCCTGCGCAAACAGTTCCGCCTGCCGGTTTGACCAAAAGCGAGCAGAGGATTTTACGCACATGCGACTGGCAACGACAACACGATTGGCCAGCCCCCGCAAGGCGGAGGTGCCAAGCATGACACATGGGTTCAAGCGGTCGCCCCACTTACGGGCATCGTTCCAGGACGCGCCAACGCACTCCGTCGATGTCGGCGGCACGGCATTCGTCTATCGGCAGCTCGGACCAAGGACGGGCGTGCCGGTAATCCTGCTGAACCATCTCGGCGCTCAACTGGACAATTTCGATCCACGCATCGTCGATGGCCTCGCCGCGACCCGGTGGGTGATTGCCTTCGACAACAGGGGCGTTGGTGCTTCAGGCGGCAAAACGCCGTCACGCATCGCCGAGATGGCACGGGATGCGGTCGCCTTTGTCCGGGCGCTGGGGTTCGATCAAGTCGATCTCTTCGGTTTCTCACTCGGCGGCTTCGTGGCGCAGGAGATCGTGCTGACCGAGCCCGGGCTTGTGCGCAAGCTCATCCTGGCCGGCACCGGGCCGGCCGGCGGCCAAGGCATCGACAAGATGACGCCACTGACGATCGTGGACATGATCAAGGGTGCGCTGACTTTTCGGGATCCGAAATACTATCTGTTTTTCACCAGAACGGTGAACGGGAGCCGCGCCGCGAAGGCGTTCCTGCAGCGGCTGACAGAGCGCAAGGCCGACCGCGACAGGCCGATATCGCTTAGCGCGTTCGGCGCGCAACTCCGGGCGGTGAAGGCTTATGGACTACAGGCGCCGCAAGATTTGAGCGCCATCCGCGTCCCTGCGCTGATCGCAAATGGCGATCACGACAGGATGGTGCCGAGCGTCAATACCCACGATCTCGCCCGCCGCATTCCGGGGGCGCAATTGGTGATCTATGCGGATGCCGGCCATGGCGGGGTGTTCCAGAACCACGCGAATTTCGTTCCGAAAGCATTGGCCTTTCTCGAGGCCTGACACCTCTCACCGGGCGGCTTTCGTCCCGAACATCAACAATCTCTCAGAAAGTCACTGCCATGAAGGCATTCGTCGTCGACAAATACAGCAAGAACGGCACGCTGCGGCTGGCCGAAATGCCGGAGCCGAAACTCGGGGACAGCGATGTCCTGGTCGAGGTCCACGCCGCGGCGGTGAACCTGCTCGATTCCAAGGTCAAAACCGGAGAGTTCAAGCTGATCCTGCCCTATCGCCGGCCGTTCATCCTGGGTCACGACGTGGCCGGGAGGGTTGTCCGCGTGGGATCGAAAGTCCGCAAGTTCAAACTCGGCGACGACGTCTATGCGCGGCCGCGCGATGGCCGGATCGGGACGTTCGCCGAGTTCATAGCCATGGATGAAGCCGACGTGGCCCTGAAGCCCGGGAACCTCAGCATGGAAGAGGCGGCCTCGATCCCGCTGGTCGGCCTGACCGCCTGGCAGGTGCTCATCGAAAGGGCCAGCCTGAAGAGGGGACAGAAGGTCTTCATTCAAGCCGGATCCGGCGGCGTGGGGACATTCGCCATCCAACTGGCAAAGCATCTCGGCGCGACCGTTGCGACCACCGCCAGCGCGGCGAGTGCCGGTCTGGTCAAGGGGCTCGGCGCCGATGTCGTCGTCGACTACAGGAAAGACGATTTCGAAAAAGTCCTGTCGGGCTACGACGTCGTCTTGAACAGCCAGGACGCCAAGACACTTGAAAAGTCACTGAATGTGCTGAAACCGGGAGGCAAGCTCATCTCCATCTCCGGCCCACCGGATCCGGACTTCGCCAGGGAAAAGGGACTGAACATGGTGCTGAGGCTGGTGCTTCGCCTGCTGAGCCGCGGTATTCGAGCGAGAGCCAAGCGCCGTGGCGTGACGTTCTCGTTTCTCTTCATGTGGGCGCAGGGCGAGCAGTTGAGCAAGATCGCATCGCTCATCGAATCCGGCGCGATCCGCCCCGTCGTCGATCGGGTCTTTCCCTTCGAGGCGACCAACGAGGCGCTGGCCTATGTCGAAACAGGACGTGCCAAGGGCAAGGTCGTCATCAAGGTCCGATAGCAACTCAGCTGCGATCGAGGTCAGCCGCGCCGGGCTGCATCGATCGCCGCAACGTCGATCTTCGTCATCTCCATCATTGCATCAAAGGCGCGTTTGGCTTCCTCGCCGCCGGCCGCCATGGCCTCGGTCAACGTGCGCGGCGTGATTTGCCAGGACACGCCCCATTTGTCCTTGCACCAGCCGCACGCGCTCTCCTGGCCGCCATTGCCGACGATGGCGTTCCAGTAGCGGTCGGTTTCCTGCTGATCGTCGGTGGCGATCTGGAACGAGAAGGCCTCGCTCTGCTTGAATGTGGAGCCGCCGTTCAATCCGATGCAGGGAATGCCGGCAACGGTAAATTCGACCGTCAACACGTCGCCTTTCTTGCCGGACGGAAAGTCGCTCGGCGCACGGTGAACGGCGCCCACCCTGGTGTCGGGAAAGGTCTCCGCGTAGAAGCGAGCCGCAGCCTCGGCGTCCTTGTCGAACCAGAGGCAAATCGTGTTCTTTGGCATCGTTGGCATTGCGTGTTCCTTTCGGTGTTGGGGTCGGCGGAGGTCAGCCCAGCAAATTACGTGCCGTGCGCATGAAGATCCTTGACCCGATCGGGATCAGGTCGTCGGGAAAGTCATAGTCGGGATTGTGCAAGGCAGGGTGCCGCTCGCCTGCACCGAGGAAGAACATCGCCGACTTGGCACTGTGGCCGAACAGGCCGAAATCTTCAGAGGCGCGCATCGGCAGGGCTTCTTCGCCGTGCGCGACGCCCTCTTCATCAAGTGCGCGCCGCAGATGCTCCACCGCGTCCGGCGCGTTGACGCTGGCGACGAAGATCTCGTGATAGTCCCAGCGGACGGAAAGGCGATGCTCGCCCGCGATCCTGGCGACCAGTGCTTCGGCAGCAGCGCACAGGTTTGCCATGCGCTCGTCACGCCGGGTGCGCAGCGTGGCCCACACCTCGGCGTGAGCCGGCGAGATGCCGAACACGGCTTCGCCCATCGCGGCATGGGTGACCGTCAGCATGGAGAAGTCGTCGTCGGCGAAGGTCCCGCGCCCGAGCGCCGGCAGCGCCGGCATCAGCTCACTGATCGCCAGCATCGGCGAAATGCCGGTCTCCGGCATGGACGAATGGGCGGTCTTGCCCTCCAGCACGATGCGCATGCCGCGTGACGCACAGTTGACCACGCCGGGCTTGAGCCGCACCTCGCCGAACGGCACGCCGGGCAGGTTGTGCAATGAGAAAGCGAAATCCGGAGCGATCTCGCCGAAGCGCGGATCGGCGACGACGCCGGCCGCGCCATTGCCGGTTTCCTCCGCCGGCTGGAACATCAGCACGACGCGGCCGCTTGCAGGCCTCTCGCGCCCCAACTGACGACCGAGGGATGCCAGGATCGTGGTGTGTCCGTCATGGCCGCACATATGCGACTTGCCCGGCACGCGCGACGAATGCGGTACGCCTGAAAGTTCTTCGATAGGCAAGGCATCGAGTTCCGAACGGAACAGCACCGTCGGCCCCGCTTTGCCGCTGTCATATATGGCCGCGACGCCATGCCCGCCGAGTTGTGTCAGCACCTTGTCCGGCCCCGTATCGGCGAGGAAGGCGACGACCTCCTTTGCCGTCTTTTCCTCTTCATTCGAGATTTCCGGGGCCTGGTGCAGCTGGCGCCGCCACGCGGTCAACTCGATGATGTCTCGGTTGGTCAGAGTCATGCTTTTTCAGCCTCCGCTGCATTCTTCATTGACACGTCCAGTCACAGGGGATGTCGATGATGAATTGCTAGCGACAAAGGGCAGTTCCCGCCACAGTCCAAGTCTCACGCTTCGGCAGGCCAGAAACGACCCGTTCTTCCGGCCCCAGCCTATTGCTTGATTTCGGGTTCGACGAGCTTTGCCAGGTTTCTGAGCGACTCCTGCCAGCCGAGATAGCAGGCCTCGACCGGAATGACGTCCGGAATGCCGGCCTGGGTGATGTCGATTTCCGTGCCGACCGACACCTTTTTCAAGATCACGGTCACCCGGATCTCGCCGGGCAGGTTGGGATCGTCGAACCTGTCGGTGTAGAGCAGGCGCTCGCCCGGAACGAGTTCGAGATACTCGCCGCCGAAGGAGTGGCTGTCGCCCGTGGTGAAATTGCGGAACGACATCTTGAACGTGCCGCCGACCTTTGCCTCCAAACTATGGACCGTGCAGGTGAAGCCGTTTGGCGGAAGCCACTTGGCCAGCGCGTCCGCTTCAACGAAGGCGCGATAGACCTTTTCCGGGCTGGTCGTCAGGACGCGGTGCAAACGTACGGTGCCGGGCATAGCTGGATCCTTTCATCAATGCCTGTTGGATACCCCAAGGACGGACGAAGCCTGGCCAGTCCGACATTGGTTTGCGAATTTTTTGACAGCGTGCGGCCTGTGTACGCCGCGGGCCTGCCGTTCGACCAGCGCTTATCAACACCAGGCTCGGGCGAGGCGGCTCTGGATCTGGCGTCATCTGCTAAATCGGGTTCCTGAGCTATCTTATTGTTCAGGCGCGGTTTTACCGATTGGCGCGAACGGCCGCGCGTCCCGGCCAATGCTTCGAACGCGCTAAATAGGGCAGCGCGTCTTTGCCGTCCATGTGCCGATCATTAGAATTTGCATCTGATCAGAGTTGATTTCCTATCAGGCCGTTAATGCGGCCATGCTGTTAATCAGCGCTTGCTAATGAGTCTTTCGAACCCGAGGCAAGCAATGACCAAGAATCTCGGCAATGCACGTCATACGCCGGCGAAGGACCAGCAGGTCTCCCTTCTAGGCAAAGCCGCGCCGGCACTTTTTCCGCTGGTCGTGGCGGCACTGGGCTACATGATTGGCAAGCAGTTCTTCGGCATCTAGCCGCGAAGACAGGGTCTTCCGTCCCCAAACGTCCCGGCGGACCAACCATGTCAACGCCGCAGGGTGCCGTTGACATTGCAGCGGCGTGTCGCCGGACATCAACGTCAAACATGCACGTCGCCAAAGGACAGTTCGCCGTCGTCATCGGCCGTGAAAAAGACGATGGCAAGCAACCCGACATAGAATGCGGCCACAACAACCACGATCGCCACACCGGGAACGGGGCCAAGGGCGGCGCTGTCCACCGCCTCGCGAAGCGAGCCGGCAAAGCCGGTCCTGACGCCTACGGTTTGAAGGCTGGGTGTGGATATCTTGAGCACCCAGGCCAGCAAGAGGATCAGGAACAGGTAGATGTAATTTCGCCGCAGCCGACGGGCTAGCGCGACGCGCTGCGACAGCAGGAATTTCGGCGCGCGCAGGCCTTCGCCGACGATGAGCAGCCAGTCCGAGGCGAAGTCGGGCTGTGGGGAAAAGATCTGGGCGAAATAGTGACGCTCGAACTGGCGTACGCGCGCCCGATAGAAATCGAAGAACCGATAGCGGCGCGCCTCGATCCATAGCAGCAGCAGGATCAGCAGCATGGCGAACAGCAGCACGCCGTGATGCGCACTGGCCGTCGACAGCGATACCGAAAGCAGCGCCGCCACCACCGTGATTGCCCAATTGGTCGTCAGGTCGAGCCGGTCGCGCCATCCCGCCATGCGAGCGATCTCGGCGCGGTGGAAATGGGACAGCGTGTTGACGCGCTCCGCCGATGAAAGGACGGGGCCAGCGGGCTGTGCCGACGCGTCGTTCATGGCATCCTCCGGCAAGGAACAGAACAGTTTGCCGGCAACATCGTTCCAAGACGCATCACGCAAGAGCGGCATCGGCCACTCGATCTCGGCTGCACGGCCCTTGAGAATCCTTCAGCCTTCGGCAACATGGCGGTAGGACTGGGAGCGCGAAGATGAGCAAGGCCATTTCCACCGCATCATCGAGGGTCCCGCGCAACACGCCGATGGCGCTGACCGAGGCGTTGGTCGCGCGCACCATGCGTGCTGTCGAGGATGCCGGGCCGACGCCGGGCATGGTTCACATGACCGATGCCGACTATGCGCGCATCCGCGACGAGGTGCTGGCCGGCGCTCCGGCCGGGCCGCTGAAACTATTTGCCTATGGCTCGCTGTTGTGGAAGCCCGCCGGCGAGGTGAGGGGCGGAGAACGCGCGGTGGCCAGCGGTTGGCATCGTTCGTTCTGCTTCACGGTGCAGCGTTTTCGCGGCACGGTCGAGCAGCCCGGCCTGATGATGGCGCTCGATCGCGGCGGCCAGTGCCAGGGCATGGTGTTCGAGATCGCGGAACCGGTGGCGGCTAACCTCGAAGCGCTCCTGCGCCGCGAAATGACTATCCTGCCCGCCGTCAACGTGCCGCGCTGGCTGCAGGTCAGGACCGAAGGCGGCCCATGTCGCGCGCTTGGCTTCGTCGTCGATCCCGCCAATCCGCGTTATGCCGGCAACCTCGACAAGCAGGCGATCGCGGCGACGCTGGTGACAGCCGTTGGTCATTGGGGCTCGGGCGCGCAATATCTTTTCGAGACGATCCGCCACCTCGAAGCCTGCGGCATCCGCGACCGCAATTTGTGGCGGCTGCAGGAACTGGTGGCCGAAGAGATCGGGCTAACATCACAACTCACCCGTCCCTGAGCCATACCAGCATCTCGCCGGGCTCGCGGTTGTCCCAGGCGAAATAAGGAATGGCGGTCAGGCGCGTCTCGGCGGTGGCCGGCGGCTCGGGCCTGTAGAGCCCGTCCCGCCACCCGTCGGCGGCATCGGCAAGTGCCGCGGTCGACAGCGTCACCACACCGCCGAGAAGTTCCGGCCGGTGCTGCGCTTCGATGGTGGCCGTCCGCGGCAGCGTCAGGCGATGCGGCTGGCTGTCATTGTCTGATGCCTCGACGCAATAGATCAGCGGGCCGCGCGACAGCGCGACGCGGCCGGCATCCTGGCGCACCTGCGGGTTGGCATAAAGCCGCTCGATAGGCATTTCGAGATCGAGCCGGACATCATCGCCATTCGTCCATGTCCGTTTGATCGCGGCGTAGCCGTCGCTGGTGATCTCAGCCAGCTTGATGGCCTCGCCGTTCACCTTCAACTGGGCACTGGCGCTCCAGGCTGGAATGCGCAGGTGCAAGGTGAATTCGACCGGCGCCTGCGGTTCGAGCGCGATCTCGACGGCGCCGTCCCAGGGGTAGCGGCTCGTCTGCGTCACGCCGACCGGGACGCCCGATATGTCGAAACGGGCGGTCGAGTCGCCATAGAGGTGGATGGCCAACGCGTCGTCGGCCAGGCTGTAGAAATAGCTGCCGATCGAGGCGACCATGCGCCCGATATTGGGTGGGCAGCACGGGCAGCGGTGCCATTTCCACCTGTTGTGCTTGCCCCGGCTTTCCAATGGATTCTCGTAGAAAAACAGCGAGCCGTCGAGCGACAGGCCCGAGATCGAACCGTTGTAGAGGGCGCGTTCCATCATGTCGGCGTAGCGCGCATTCGGCCCCATGCCGAGCATGCGGCTGGCCCAGAACACCAGGCCCACCGCTGCACAGGTCTCGGCATAGGCGCTCTCGTTGGGCAGGTCATAGTCGCTGGTGAACCCCTCATTGTGCGCCGATGGCCCGAGCCCGCCGGTGATATAGAGGCTCTTGGTGGTGAGATCGTCCCACAGAAGGTCGAGCGCCGACCGCAGCGTGTCATCGCCATATTCGGTGGCGATGTCGGCCATGCCGGAATAGAGGTACATCGCTCTGACCGCGTGGCCGACGACCTTGTCCTGCTCGCGCACCGGGATGTGCGACTGGCTGTATTCATAGGTCTTGAAATGATAGGCCTTCGGGTCGGCGCCGCGGGCGCGGGCCTCCTCGTCGAAATAATGCGGCTGCTGCCCGCGCTGGTCGATGAAGTATCTGGCCAGCTCCATGTATTTCCGCTCGCCTGTCACCCGCGCCAGCTTGACCAGCGCCAGCTCGATCTCCTCATGTCCGCAATAGCCCTTCTTCTTGCCGGGCTCGGGGCCGAGCACCGACGCGATATGGTCGGCATAGCGGCACATGATGTCGAGCAGCTTGCGTTTTCCCGTCGCCTGGTAATAGGCGACCGCGCCCTCGATCAGGTGGCCGGCGCAATAGAGCTCGTGGCAGTCGCGCAGATTGGTCCAGCGCTTGCCGGGCTGGATGCGCTGATACCAGCTCGAGAGATAGCCGTCCTCCTGCTGCAGCTTGCCATACATGTCGATGACGGCATCGATCTTCTTCTCCAGTTCGGGGTTCTTGCGCCGGTAAAGCGAATAGGCCGCGGTCTCGATCGTCTTGCCGAGATCGGAATCCCAGAACATCTGCGTGGTCACCGTCGATCCGGTGAATTCCGCGCCCTGGCGGTCGGCTTCGTCGGGGGAGGGCGAGTGGAAGGGGATGACTATGCCGGGCGAGGGGCGGTCCGGATCGATCTGCTCCAGCATGCGGGCCTCGACGCAGCGCTCGTAGAGGATGTCGGCGGTGCGTGTGGCGACAGCGTCGGCGCGGTCGCCCCAGAAGCCGTGCACGTCGACCTGCGGCACCGGCAGCGGGCGGAAGGCGAGCTTCGGTTTTCCTTTTGCGGATGGCGATGGGGTCATGAACTTACTCCATTCTATTTGACGGCCCCGGCCATCAGGCCGCGGATGTAGAAGCGCTGCAGCGCCAGGAAGAGGATGAGGCACGGCACCATCATCACGGTGACGCCCGCCTGCACCGCGCCCCAGTCGATGGCTCCGAAGCGGCCCGACTGCAGTGCGGTCATCATCACCGGCAGCGTGAACTTGGATTGGTCGGTCATCAGCACGAGGGCGGCGAGGAATTCGTTCCAGGCGCCGAGGAAGGCAAACAGGGCGATGGTGACCACGCCCGGCCAGACCAGCGGCAGCATCACTTTCAAAAGCATGGTGAGATTGCTGGCGCCGTCCATGCGGGCGGCCTCCTCGATCTCGCGCGGCACCGCGTCGAAGGCGTTGCGCATCATGAAGATCGAGAACGGCAGTTGCAGCGTCACATAGACGCCGACCAGGCCGGTCAGGGTGTTGTGCAGGCCAAGCTTGGTCAGCACCAGGAAGATCGGCGTCAGGATCGACTGGAACGGGATCATGATCGTCGACAGGATGAGGATGAAGAACAGGTCCTTGAACGGAAACCGGAACCGCGAAAAGCCGTAGCCGGCCAGCACGCTGACGGCGACCGACAGCACGACCGTCATCACCGAGACATAGATGCTGTTTTGCGCCGAGACCCACAGCCCGTCGCCGAAGCTGTTGAGCGTGGCATAGTTCTCCAGCGAGAAGCCTGATGTCGGCCAGGGCGGCAGCGGCGGCAGGCGTGCTTCGGCCGCCGGCTTGAACGCCGACAGCACCGCCCAAACAATCGGCGCGGCGAACAGCACCGAGGCGACGATGCCGGTAGAATGCTCTGCGACGCGGCTCAGGAGCCGGCGGCTACGGGAGGCGGCCTGCGCCATCAGTCGAGACCCTCCGGCTTGCGCAACAACCATAGCTGGACGAGGCTGAGCGCCACCAGGATGACCAGCAGCACCATGGAAAGTGCCGCGCCATAGCCGAGCTTGAACGACACGAAGGACTGGTTGAAGATCCAGTAGACCGCCGTCAGCGTCTGGTTGCGCGGGCCGCCGCGCAGGATGATGTAGAACTGGTCGAAGGCGAGGATCGAGCCGGCGACCGACAGGATCAGCGCCAGCGCCAGCGTGCGGCGCATCAGCGGCAAGGTGATCGCCCTGAACCTGGCGAAAGGCCCGGCACCGTCGATGACGGCCGCCTCCTGCAGGTCCTGCGGGATCGATTGCAGGCCGGCCATCAGGATGATCATGGTGAAGCCGGCGACCTTCCAGACGACCATGGCGATGATCGACCAGAAGGCCGGCTGGAAGGTGGCCAGAAGGTTGAACTTCCTGTCGATCAGTCCGAGGTCGTAAGCGGCCGGGCTGAACAGGCCGGAATCGACATTCAGCAACCACGACCAGAGCAGGCTGGCCGAGGCGAAACCGACAACCGCCGGCATGAAGAACATGGTGCGGTAGAGATTGGTCAGCGGCCGCGGCCGTTCGACGAACAGCGCCAGCGGAAAGGCCACCACGAAGATCGCGATGGTGACGATCACCGTGTAGAAGGCGGTGAAGCGCAGCGCGTTCCAGAACCTGGTGTCGCGCAGGATGGCGACGTAATTGCCGAGGCCGATAAAGCTGTGCTCGCCCATCAGCGGCCAATTGTGCAGCGACATCCACGCCGTCATGCCGAGCGGGATCAGGAAAAAGACGACGACCAGCGCGACAGCCGGCGCGACATAGAGCAGGCCGATCCATTGTTGGCGGCTGGCGACCCTGCGGGCGCGGGGCGGGGCGGGGGTTGCTGCGGTGATGGTCATGGCTGTTCCCTTGGCGCTGCGTCCCCCTCCCCCTTGAGGGGAGGGTCCGGCCGTGGGCCGGGGGTGGGGTCCTCTGCGGAGCGCGCCGACATCAAGAAACGTCGAGCACTGCGGTGGCGACCCCACCCGGACCTGCGGTCCGACCTCCCCTCAAGGGGAGGTGAGGTTGGGCTATTTCTGCGGCGCCTGGTCGATGATCGATTGCATCGTCTCTTGTGCGTTGGCTATGGCGCCGTCGACATCGTCGCCGAAGAAGACCTCGTTGATCATCTGCGTCCACGGCCCGTTGGCGGAGTTGATCAGGTCGTTGAACACCACCGAATAGGGCGTCTTGCCCTTGGTCATGGCCTCGGCGGCGACCTGGTAGCGCGGATCGAGATCCTTCAGCGCCTCCTTGGCGATGTCGCCGCGCACCGGCAGGCTGCCGTATTTGGCAAGGATGGTCTGGCCTTCAAGCGAATAGGCGAAGTCGAGGAACTCCTTCACCACGGGCAGTTTCGTGGTGCCCTTGGTGACGACGAAATTGTCGCCGCCGGCAAAGGACGACCAGCCGCTGTCCTTGCCCGGCAGGAAGGTGACGCCGTAGTCGATATCGGGATACTGGGTGTTGAGCGCGCCGATGGCGAAGGCGCCGGACGGCGAGATGCCGATATTGCCGGCGGCAAATGCCGCAAAGAAGTTGGCGCCGGTATCGGTCTGCGCGCCCGCCGGCACCAGGTCCTTCTTGACCATCGAGCGGTAGAGATCGATGGCGCCGCGCAGTTGCGGGCTGTCCAGCGTCGCCTTCGAGCCGTCTTCGCTCAGGATGTCGCCGCCCGACGCCCAGATCAGCGGTGTGAAGGTGAAGATGTTGCAGCCGCCGCAATTGCCGGAGAAGTAGAAGCCCTTGATGTTGCCGCCGAGCGCGTTGACCTTCTCGGCATCGGCCGCGATCTCGGCCCAGTTGGCCGGGCCTTTTTCAGGGTCGAGGCCGGCCTGCTTGAACAGTTTCTTGTTCCAGATCAGCACCGAGGCGTCGGCGGAGAAGGGCAGGCCGTAGATGTGGTCCTTGTAGGTGCCGGTCTTCACATGCGCAGGCGACAGGCTGGCAAAATAGGGCAGGGACTTTGCCCAGTCGGTAATGTCCTCCAATTGGCCGGCTGCGGCGAATGAGGGCGTGTAGATCAAGTCGAGCGACAGCGCGTCGGGCGCCGTGCCGCCGGCGGCCGCGGCGCCGTATTTCGGGATGATCTCGGCATTGGGAATGATGTCGAGTTTGACCTGGTTGGTGTGCGCCTTGTTGTAGGCATCGACGATCCTCGGCATGAAATTCGAGCCGTCGGCGCGCACCCAGATGTTGGCCGTCTCGGCGGCGGCAGTGCCGAGACCGCCACCCAGAACGGCAGCGGCCAGGGTCAGTTTGGCAATCAGGTTCCTCATGTTCTCCTCCTCCAAGGTTGCCGCGGTCCGCGGCTTGGCGCCGATTGCGCGGCGCTTCGTTTTCAGCCACCCGGCGGATGGCCGCATGACTGCCGCACCACCAGCCGGCACGGCAGTTTTCGAATGCCTGGCGCGGCGGGCTTGCCGCCGACCAGCGAAAGCAGGGTCAACCCGGCCTCGCGCCCGAGCGCGACAAGGTTCATGTCGACAGAGGTCAGCGGCGGGCGCGTCGCCTCGGCCACGATCTCCCAATTGTCGAAACCGATGACGCCGACATCACTGGGGACGTCGAGGCCGCGTTCGCGCAGCGCATCGATGACGCCGCGCGCGATCTGGTCGTTGCCGCAGAAGACCGCGTCCGGCCTTTCGCTTTTGCCGTCGAACAGTTGCGCAACCGCCTGGTGACCCCAGGCTTCCGACCAGGAGCCGAGCAGCGGCTCGCTGACCGTCAGGCCGTTTTCGACCAGCACGTCGCGGTAAGCCTGGACGCGCGCGTGCACCACGGCAAAGCTCGCCGGCCCGGTGACATGGGCGATGCGCTTGCGGCCCAGCCGGCAGAAATGCTCGACGGCCAGCCGGGCGCCGCCAACATCGTCCGAGACGAAGGCGACGGCGCCGGGATCTGGCTGCGTGAAGGCATAGATCACCGGGACGCGCAGATTGGAGAGGTCGACGGGCAGATGGCGATCGATGCGCTTGCCGGTGGCGATGATGCCGTCAACGCGCTTGTCGAGCATGGCGTCGACATGCATCTGGCCCAGCCGCGGATCCTCCTCGACATTGCACAGGAACACCGAGACGCCATTGTCGACCAGCGCGTCCGAAATGCCCGACATCAGCGGCAGCGAGAAGCGGCCATAGGTATCGTTGGTGAGCAGGCCGACGGTGAAGCTGCGGCGCCGGAGCAGGCTTTGCGCCAGGCTGTTGGGCCGGAAACCGAGCCGCCGGGCGGTCTCGCGAATGCGTTCGCGCGTCTCGGCTGTCATCCGGCCCTGGCCGTTGAGCGCCTTGGATGCGGTGGCGACGCTGACTCCGGCCTGGGCGGCCACGTCACGCAAGGTGACTGGCTTGGAAAAGACCGGAGCAGGCAGATCGTCCGATGGCATCGCGCCGAGATCCTTGGTTGGGAAAAGGTTTTCTCTTACCGGGCCGGATGAGGCCCGGCAGGTGGCCGAGCCCGACGACGATTGCTTGGGAAAACCTTTTCTCAGATGAAGCTAAGCCAGATCGAATCGCTGTTCAAGGGGAAAGTTGGTTGGCCTCCGCTCCTCTCCTCCGAAATGCAACGCGGGGTAAAAGCAGCCTCGGAAGCGGTAGCTCAGGGGAAGAACGTCAGTCGCAGTGCTGGAGGCCCTCGGTCGACACGGGGCGGGCTGCCGCTTGGGGCGTGAAGGATCGCAACTCTGCGCCGGAAGCGAGGCCCGGCAAGGTTTGCTGACGAACGCTCTGAAACTCGATGCCGAAAATTCTGAACAATCCCTCGGGATTAACCTTTCCGTAAATATTTGGCCGCTACTTCGACAGCCATGGCCTCGTGGCGGAGCGGCTACGCTGGAGACGGCAAATCTCTGAAGCCTCGGTTCGATCCCGAGGCGAGGCCTCCAAAATTTCGCGTCCCAATCTGCCCCGAGCGCAGTCAGTTCCCACGAATAGATTGTGTGTTGCGAAGGCAGTGCGGACCGGCCGTCAAAGCAGTCCTGTCTTGAATTTGGCATGCAGGCGCTCGCGAAAAGAGTGCTATGGAAGGGAGGCGAGCGTTGTTGCTTCGCTTTTTCCTGACATTCGAGGCCTTTCGTGCGTGAACCGTCGCTGCTGCCCGTTTTTGGAAAACTTGGCCTCAAGACCCCTGTCGCCTTGGCGGCGGCACCGGTCTCGCCGGCAGGTGTGCCGCACCTGCGGAAGCTTCTGGCCGCGCATGGCGGCATGGTGCTGAAACTGTCGGTCGTCGCCTGGACGGTGCTGATCCTGGGCGCCGTGTTTTTCACGATGCAAGGCTGACCGGCATGGCCAACCGCTACACGGTGCGCATGGAGCTTCCCCAGAGTTGGAGCATCATCGATGTCTTCACCGGCCAGCCTGCGGTTGTCCGGCAAAAGGTGATGGTCGGGATGGGGCCGCGCGAGGCCGAGGACATGGTCGTGCAGATGAATGTCCGCGACGTCAAACGCCGCGAAAGGGCCGAGCGCAAGACCTGATCGCGGTCAGCGCCAACTCGCCGCCATTTCAGCCGAAATCGGCCGCCGTCAGCACATACATGCTCTTGCGGGTGCGGTCGTAGGCCTTCGACGCCACCTCGCGGATGGCGCTGCTCTCGGTGTCGAATGTCTGGAGATAACCGGCTTCATCGGCAGCAGTGCCCGGCCGCATCTTGGCCATGGCGTCGGCAGCGACGGAAAATGAGATCTGGAACATGCCGTCATGGCCGACGAAACGAATGCGCTGGCCCGCTTCGTCATAGCTGCGGCTGGGGTTGGGGAAGGTGAGGCTCATGTCTTGGCCTCCGTGGCTTTCTTGGTCGCCCGCTTCTTCTTCGGCGTAGGATTGAGGGCCTCGGCGACACGATCGGCCTCTTCCTTGGCCAGCCGAAGCTCCCTCAGCCTTGCCGTCTTGATCTCCCTGGCTCTTGCCTCGGACATATATTCGGCGGTCGCCTTGTTTTTCTCCGCTGTCTTCTTCTGCTTGTCGACAAAGCGGGCTTCAGCTTTTTCCATGATCGTCTGATTGCCTTCGGCCATCGAAGAAATCTCCCTTGTGCCTGAAATCGTGAAAGTGAACTTGTCCGATAAATAGGCACTCGATCGGCAAAATTCAATCTTTTGAATTATTTGACATTCTGCGGATATCACGAAACGGCCAGCTGAAATAATACTTTTGAATATTTAATTTGGCCCGCGAATAATTTTTGGCACTCCTATCTATCGAGTGCCAACGCGTCTATAGAGGAGGGGCGTGGCCGCCTGTGCCGGCCCCAGAAAGAAAGTTCCCATGAAATTTCGGCCACTCCACGACCGCGTCGTCATTCGTCGCGCCGAAGGCGATATCAAATCCAAGGGCGGGATCATCATCCCCGACACTGCCAAGGAAAAGCCGCAGGAGGGCGAAGTCATCGCCGTCGGCCCTGGCGCACGCGACGAAAACGGCACGCTTGTTCCGCTCGACGTCAGGGCCGGCGACTTCATCCTGTTCGGCAAATGGTCGGGCACCGAGGTCAAGATCGACGGCGAGGACCTTCTGATCATGAAGGAAGCCGACATCATGGGCGTTATCGACAAGAGCGAGACGGCCGCAACCGACAAGACCGTGGCCGCCAAGAAAGCTGCCTGACCTCATTTTCTCCGAACGAACTGGATAAAAATCATGTCTGCCAAGGAAATCAAATTCTCCACCGACGCGCGCGACCGCATGCTGCGCGGCGTCGAGATCCTCACCAATGCGGTGAAGGTCACGCTCGGCCCCAAGGGCCGCAACGTCATCATCGACAAGGCCTATGGCGCGCCGCGCATCACCAAGGACGGCGTCACCGTCGCCAAGGAAATCGAGCTTGCCGACAAGTTCGAGAACATGGGCGCCCAGATGGTGCGCGAAGTGGCCTCGAAGACCAACGACCTCGCCGGTGACGGCACCACCACCGCCACGGTGCTGGCCGCCTCGATCCTGCGCGAAGGCGCCAAGCTGGTCGCCGCCGGCATGAACCCCATGGATTTGAAGCGCGGCATCGACCAGGCGGTTTCCGCCGTGGTCAAGGAAATCCAGGCGCGCGCCAAGAAGGTCAAGTCGTCGGCCGAGATCGCACAGGTCGGCACCATCGCCGCCAATGGCGATGCCAGCGTCGGCGAGATGATCGCCAAGGCGATGGACAAGGTCGGCAATGACGGCGTCATCACCGTCGAGGAAGCCAAGACGGCCGAGACCGAACTCGACGTCGTCGAAGGCATGCAGTTCGACCGCGGTTATCTCTCGCCCTATTTCGTCACCAATGCCGACAAGATGCGCGTCGAGTTGGAAGAGCCCTACATCCTCATCCACGAGAAGAAGCTCGGCAATCTGCAGGCGATGCTGCCGATCCTTGAAGCGGTGGTGCAGAGCGGCAGGCCGCTGCTGATCATCTCCGAGGACGTCGAGGGCGAGGCTCTGGCGACGCTGGTCGTCAACAAGCTGCGCGGCGGCCTCAAGGTCGCGGCCGTCAAGGCGCCGGGCTTCGGCGATCGCCGCAAGGCAATGCTGGAAGACATCGCCGTGCTGACATCAGGCCAGATGATCTCGGAAGACCTCGGCATCAAGCTCGAAAACGTCACCATCGAGATGCTCGGCCGCGCCAAGCGTGTGCTGATCGAGAAGGACACCACCACGATCATCGACGGGGCCGGCACCAAGGCGACCATCCAGGCGCGCGTCGCCCAGATCAAGGGCCAGATCGAGGAGACGACCTCCGACTACGACAAGGAAAAGCTGCAGGAGCGGCTGGCCAAGCTCTCCGGCGGCGTAGCCGTCATCCGCGTCGGCGGCGTCACCGAGTCGGAAGTCAAGGAAAAGAAGGACCGCATCGACGATGCGCTGAACGCCACCCGCGCGGCGGTCGAGGAAGGCATCGTGCCCGGCGGCGGCGTGGCTCTGCTGCGTGCCCGCTCGGTGCTTGGCGGCCTGACCGGCGCCAATGCCGATGTCACGGCCGGTATCACGATCGTGCTTAGGGCGCTTGAAGCGCCGATCCGCCAGATCGCCGAGAATTCCGGCGTCGAGGGCTCCATCGTCGTCGGCAAGCTCACCGACAGCAAGGACCACAATCAGGGTTTTGACGCCCAGAACGAGGTCTATGTCGACATGATCAAGGCAGGCATCGTGGATCCGGCGAAAGTGGTGCGCACCGCACTGCAGGATGCCGGTTCGATCGCAGCCCTCCTGATCACCGCCGAAGCGATGATCACCGACATCCCGGCCAAGGATGCCGCGCCTGCGGGTGGCGGCGGTGGCGGCATGGGCGGCTACTAAAACCCAGGACTTGTTCGACCTGTTTGAGATGTGAATGGCGGCCCCCGATCGGGGCCGTCATGATTCTCAAGATGATCCATCGCAAAGTTTACGCATAGCTGCCTTGCCGACCGGCTCAGCGCCGGGAGGCAATCCTGATCTTGCGGCTTTCGGAGAGGACGCAATCCACGCTAGACTGTCCAGGCGGCCGTCTGGTTGCGGAGCTCGCCGGACTTTGGCAAGCGATCGGACGAACCGCCATCCCCTATACGGAGACACGTTCATGTTTGCGGCCAAGGCCATCGACACCTCAGACAAGGCCGCGTTCTACCGCGACCTCGCCACTCAGCTTAAGGCGCTGCTCGACGGCGAGCGCGATTCGATCGCCAACGCCGCCAACACCGCAGCACTCATCTTCCAGATGGTGCCGGACCTCAACTGGGCCGGGTTCTATTTCCTGCAATCGGACGAGGAAATGGTACTCGGGCCGTTCCAGGGCAAGCCAGCCTGCGTGCGCATCGCCGTCGGCAAGGGCGTGTGCGGAACGGCGGTCGAACTCGGCACCTCGATGCTGATCAAGGACGTGCATGATTTTCCCGGCCACATCGCCTGCGATGCCGACTCGCGCTCGGAACTGGTGGTGCTGCTCGAGGACGATGAAGGCGTCTTCGGCGTGCTCGATCTCGACAGCCCGCTGCCCGGCCGCTTCGACAAGGCCGACCAGGCCGGCATCGAGACGCTGGCGGCGATCTATGCCGCGTCGAGTTCGTTCGAGGACTGAGGCCCGGTTTAGACTAGGTGAATTTCACCAGCATCAGGCTGAAGCAGCCGATGAACAGGAAGGCCGAGAAGGCGAGCGCCAGCGGGCGCAGGCCGCGCGAGCGCAGCTGCGAGATGTCGGCCTGCAGGCCCATGGCGGCCAGCCCCATGGTCAGCATGATGGTGGTGGCGAGCGCCATGGCCGACTTCACCTCGGCTGGCACCGTGACGAGGCTGTTCAGCGCCACGATGGCGACAAAGGCGGCGACGAACCACGGCATGGGCGGCCGCGCCGCTACCTCACTGCTGCTCCTGCGGCGCGCCATCAGGCCGAGCGCGACGACCATCGGCGCCAGCATGGTGACGCGGGTCAGCTTGGCGACGGTAGCGATCTCGCCGGACTGGGTGCCGTTCTGGAAGCCAGCGCCAATGACTTGCGCCACTTCATGGATCGAGGCGCCGGCCCACAGGCCGAAAGCGTGCTGGTCGAGGCCGAGCAGGGGCGCCATGAGCGGGAAGCCGAGCATGGCGACGGTGCCGAACAAGGTGATCGAGGCGACGGCGTAGGTGACGTCCTCGTCGCGCGCATCGGTGACGATGTTGGTGGCGACGATGGCCGAGGCGCCGCAGATCGAGGTGCCGGCGGCGATCAGCTGCGCCAGCTTGGCGTCGACGCCGATCAGCCGACCGAGCGTGATGGTGAAAACGAAGGTGGCGCCAAGCGTCGCCGCGACAATGCCGACGCCGCCGGCGCCGATCGAGATCACCTGGCCCAGCGTCAGCTGGAAGCCGAGCAGAACGATGGCGAAGCGCAGCAGGCGCTTTTGCGAGAATGCGATCCCGGCTTTGGCGTGCACCGGTGTGCCCAGCACGTTGGAGTAGATCATGCCGGCAACGACGGCAAGGATCATCGGGCTGAACAAAGCGAAGCCGGAGACGTTGCGGGCCGAGAAGGCGACCGCAGTGATCATCGTGACCAAGACGATGCCGGGGACGATGCCATTCCAGTTGAGGGATTTTCGCCCTTGTGTCAGATCGGCAGGAAACGCGCTTTTCGGAATATCGTTCGCGAAGTGGGAAACGGAAGACAATGCAATGCTCCAGGGGGGTGTGCCGGAGGAATGCCATTCCTCAAATAATCTTTCCAACGAATTATTTTCGTCATAATGATCGATTTTTACGAACGATCGGCGTCATCTTCTGGCCGGCCTGAATTAAAGCTGCGCTTCGATGGCCGCCTTGTCGATCACCGACCAGACGTTCCTGATCCTGTCGTCGAGGAATTCATAGAAGACGTTCTCGCTGAAGGACACCTTCCCGCCGTTGATGGGCAGGCCGAAGAAGGTTCCCTTCGGCGTGCAGTTGAACTGGAGCCGGCTGGCTATGAACGGCGGTTCGGCGATCAGCAGTTGGATGTCGAAATAGAGGTCTGGGATCTCCCGAAAATCGCGCTCCAGCATTTCTTGATATCCCGACAGCCCGACGCGGTCGCCATTGTAGTGCACCTCGTCATGAACGAAGCGATTCAGCTTCTGCCAGTCCTGATTGTTGAGGCAGGCGATGTAGCCTCGATAAAGGTCGGTCACGGTCACGGCGATAGCTCCGGATTTCGTCAGATCTGCTCGATCCGGAAGATAGAACGACGGCGGGCACAGTCCAGATGGAGAGCCTGTTCCCGAATCGGGATGGGGCTCTATCTGCTCGTTTTGAGCATGATCTTTTTCGGAAACCCGGTTTCCTGTTCTAGCCTCGGTAGCGCAGCGCGTCGACCAGCAGCGAGAAGGCCGGCGTCGCTTGCCGGCGGCTGGGGTAATAGAGATGGTAGCCGGGGAAAGGCGCGCACCAGTCGGCGAGCACCCGCACCAGCCGGCCGTCGGCCAGATGGGCCGTTACCTGTTCCTCCGGCAGATAGGCAAGGCCGAGGCCGGCGAGCACCGCGTTCATGCGCAGCGCGGACGTATTGAACACCAACTGGCCCTCGACCCGCACTTTCAGCTCGCGCCCGGCCTTCTCGAACTCCCAGGCGTAGAGCCCGCCATAGGTGGGCAGCCGCAGATTGATGCAATTGTGGGTGGTCAGGTCCTGTGGCGTGCGCGGTTTCGGCCATTTGGCGAAATAGGCCGGCGATCCGACCACCGCCATGCGCATGTCGGGGCCGATGCGCACCGCGATCATGTCGCGCGCCACCTGTTCGCCCAGCCGCACGCCGGCGTCGAAGCGCTCGGCAACGATGTCGGTCAGGCTGTAGTCGACGATGATCTCGACTTTGATGTCGGGGTAGTCGGGCAGGAATGTCGCCAGGGCAGGCCACAGGATCGCATCGGCGGCATGCTCCCCGGCGGTGATGCGGATGGTGCCGGCGGGTTTTTCGCGCAAGGCGCTGAGTGCCGCGATCTCGGCCTCGATCTCATCGAGCCTCGGCCCCACGGTGCGAGCCAGCCGCTCGCCGGCTTCGGTGGGCGACACGCTGCGCGTGGTGCGAGTCAGGAGCCGTACGCCCAGCCGCTCCTCCAGCGCCCGCACCGTGTGGCTGAGCGCCGATTGGGAAACCCCGAGCTTGGCCGCCGCCCTGGTGAAGCTTTCCTCGCGCGCGACGGCGAGGAATGCGGTTAGCTCATTCAGATTGTCTCGCGGCATTCATGAGCCCCTTTCATAAGATCATGCTGGATATAGCACCTAATCGGCACCAATCGCAGACCCTAGATAGGCGTCATCACACCGGGCGCCTCTACCGGCAGCCTCTGAAGACCGGCGGTCGTGTCACGCCTGTTGCCAGGAAGGGACAAAACCATGGACATCACGCGAAACGGCTCTCAAGCCTCGGCCAGGGGATCGGCCGATTATTTCACCGGCGCGGTGCGCATCGACGCGCCGTTCAAGGGCAGCGAGCCCGCCCGCGTCGGCGGCGCCACCGTGACTTTCGAGCCCGGTGCGCGCACCGCCTGGCACACGCATCCGCTTGGCCAGACGCTGATCGTCCTCTCGGGCGCCGGCCTGGTGCAGCGCGAGGGCGGCCCGATCAAACCGATCCTGCCCGGCGACATCGTCTGGTTCGCGCCCGGAGAGAAGCATTGGCATGGCGCCGCGCCGACCACCGCGATGAGCCACATCGCTATCGCCGAAGCGCTCGACGGCAAGGTCGTCGACTGGCTGGAGCATGTCAGCGACGAACAATACGGGGTTTGACCAAGTATCGGCGCGTGGCGCCGAGTTCAACGCCCGAACTCTACGAAGGAGACCACCATGACCGACGTTCCAAGGCTGAAAAGCCCATTCTCCGATATCGCTCCGGCGCTCGGCAGATACACAGACGATGTGTTGTTCGGCGACGTTTGGGAGCGCCCCGGCCTATCGCCGCGGGACCGCAGCCTCGTCACCGTCACCAGCCTGATTTCGGGCTACCGGATCAACGAAATGCCTTTCCACATGAAGCGCGCGCTCGACAATGGCGTCACCCGCGACGAACTCATCGAAACCATTACGCATCTCGCCTTCTACGCCGGATGGCCCGTTGCAAGCACTGCGATCGGCATTGCCCGCAAGGTCTTCGAACAAGCCGACGCCGAGAAGAAGGGATAACGACAATGCAGATGCGCACACTTGGAAACAGCGGTCTCGACGTTTCGGCCATCGGGCTCGGCTGCATGGGAATGAGCCAGTCATACGGGCAGCCGATGGAGACGGCGGATGCAGTCCACCTGATCAGGGCGGCGTTCGAACGTGGCATCACCTTCTTCGACACCGCGGAGGTCTATGGACCGTTCACGAACGAGGAGGTCGTCGGCGAGGCGCTGCAGCCGATCCGCGACCAGGTGGTGATCGCCACCAAATTCGGCATCGACATCGCCGGGACAGCCGGACATGATGGCATGGACAGCCGGCCGCAGCATATTCGTGACGTCGTCGAGGCCTCGCTCAGGCGGCTGAGGACCGACCACATAGACCTCCTATACCAGCACCGCGTCGATCCGGTCGTGCCGATCGAAGAGGTGGCGGGCGCTGTGAAGGACTTGATCAGCCAAGGCAAGGTGAAGCATTTCGGTCTCTCCGAGGCGGGCGTACGCACGATCCGGCGCGCGCATGCGGTACAGCCGGTCGCCGCGGTCCAGAGCGAATATTCGCTCTGGTGGCGTGAACCGGAAGAGGCGATCCTGCCGGTGCTTGAAGAACTGGGGATCGGCTTCGTGCCCTTCAGCCCGCTGGGCAAGGGGTTCCTCACCGGCGCCATCGATGCCAGCACGACGTTCGACAGCAGCGACTTCCGCAACACCGTGCCGCGTTTTGCGGAAGACGCCCGCAAGGCGAACCAGGCGCTGGTCGACGCGATCGGCGTGATCGCTGCCGAGAAGAAGGCGACATCAGCACAGGTCGCTCTCGCCTGGCTGCTGGCGCAGAAGCCCTGGATCGTTCCGATCCCCGGCACCACCAAGCTCAATCGCCTCGAAGAGAACATCGCGTCGGCCATCATCGCGCTGACGGCGGACGATCTTGCCGACATCGAGAATGCGGTCTCGGCGATCGCGGTGAAGGGAGCGCGCTATTCTCCGCAACAGGAAGCAAGGATCGATCGCTAGAGCCATGCGCAGGAGAGCCATATGCGTCAACCGGTCTCAAGACGAGGTGCACTGATGACCATGCTTGCACTGCCTTTGGGCGCCGGATTGAGTCCCGGATCGAGCCGGCCCGCCAGAGCGTCGAGCGCGCGACTGGCGGGCGGTGCCAAGGGGCTGGTGGCCTACTACACCCGCACCGGCAACACGCGGGTCATCGCGGCCCAGATCAGCAGGGCTCTGGGAGCGGATATTTTCGAGATCGCGACCGTCGATCCCTACCCGGAAGACTACAAGCAGCAGGTTGCGGTGGCGGAGCAGCAGCGGGAGTCCGGTTTCGAACCGGCGCTGGCCGCCACGGTGCCTGATATCGGAACCTACGAGACGGTGTTCCTCGGATTTCCGATCTGGGGCATGACCGCGCCTTCGGTGATCCGCTCCTTCCTGTCGAAACACGATCTGGCCGGCAAGACCTTGGTGCCGTTCATCACCCATGGCGGCTACGGAACAGGGCAGAGCCTGAAAGTCCTCGCAGATCATGCACCAGGGGCTCGGCTCATCGAGGGTTTTTCCAAGCAGTGCGACCAGGAACGCCAGACGCTTGAAGAGGTCACCGGCTGGCTCGGTCGGGTCGAATTGCCCGGCTGAGCCGCCAACGCGACCGCCCAGGCTGCCGGGGGCAGCGAAGCCAAAGATCAGAAGGAAAAGAATCATGGCCGAGAACATCAGGGACAAAGTCGTCGTCATCACTGGCGCCAGCAGCGGGCTGGGCGAAGCCGCCGCACGGCTTCTGGCCAGGGAGGGCGCGAAACTGGTGCTGGGCGCACGCCGCCTCGACCGGTTGCAGGCGCTGGCCGGCGCGCTTTCACTTGGCGAGGGCGCCATCCTTCAGACCGACGTCACCGATGTCGGCCAGGTCCGGCGTCTGGTCGACCATGCGGTCAAGACGCACGGCCGCGTCGACGTCGTCATCAACAATGCCGGCCTGATGCCGCACTCGCCACTGGAGCGCGGCAAGGTCGAGGACTGGGACCGCATGATCGACGTCAACATCAAGGGCGTGCTCTACGGCATTGCCGCGGCACTGCCGCACATGAAGACGCAGAAAAGCGGCCACATCATCAACGTGTCGTCGGTCGCCGGCCACAAGGTCGGGCCGGGCGGAGCGGTCTATGCCGCGACCAAGCACGCGGTGCGCATCATCTCGGAAGGTCTGCGCCAGGAAGTGAAACCCTACAACGTCCGCACCACCATCATCTCGCCCGGTGCCGTGGCGACCGAACTGCCCGGCAGCGTCACCGAGCCCGATGTCGCCGAGGGCGTACGCGCACTCTACGACCGGGTGGCCATTCCGGCCGATTCTTTTGCCAGGACGGTGGTGTTCGCCATGAGCCAGCCCGACGAGGTCGACATTAACGAGATATTGTTCCGGCCGACGGCGCAGGAATACTAGAAGCCGTTGTAGGTGTCTTGACGCGCCGCGCTTCCTGTTCCAGCTTGGCGCCATGTTCTTCCTCGCGCCCACCAACACCAAGCGACGTCGCCCCTGCACAATGCGGAGCGGCAGACTGATTGCGCGACGACAAAGACCGGCAGGATAGACCCGGTTCGTTCGTTTCCAGCCCCGCCCGCGAAACCGCCGGCGGGGTTTTTCATGTCTGGAGCACTTTGATGACCAACAATTTTTCCATCCGGCTTCGGCCGGCCGAGCCCGCTGACGCCGCCGCGATCCGGGATATCGTTCGTGCCGCCTATGCCAAATGGGTGCCGGTGATCGGCCGCGAGCCGCTGCCTATGCGCGCCGACTATGACAAGGCCGTTGCCGAGCATCCGTTCGATCTCGCCGTCGAGGATGATCGGATCGTCGGGATGATCGAAACCGTGCTGGCCGAGGACCACCTGTGGATCGAGAATGTCTGCGTGGCACCGGATGCGCAGGGAAGGGGGATTGGCCGGTTGTTGCTGGAGCTTGCCGAGCGCAAGGCGATCGAAGCAGGACGTGCCGAGCTTCGTCTGCTGACCAATGGCGCGTTCGCGGCGAATGTGTCGCTGTACAAGAGGCAGGGCTATATCGTGGACCGGGAAGAGCCGTTCATGAACGGTATGACGGTCCACATGAGCAAGAAGCTGGCGGGATCACCGGCGATCTGAGGGAGGGGTTCGACAATGGCCATCTGCGTCAGGCTCAAACAACTCCCAGGGTTTTACGCGGTTGCCCGGCTGGCGGCGGGGGAGACCATCCCCGGTTGGGCGGACGGGCCAGGCTTCGTCAGCATCACAAGGACTGACGACGAGCTTTCGATCGTTTGCCTGCAGGATCGTGTGCCGGATAGTGTCAGGCAGGACGGTGACTGGGTGGCCTTCAAACTCGTGGGCCCGTTTGCCTTCGACGAAACCGGTATCGTGCTCTCGGTCATCAGGCCGTTGTCGGAAAACGGGCTGGGCATCTTCCTGGTGTCCACTTTCGATGGCGACCATCTGTTGGTGAAAGCGACGGATCAGGCCGCGGCGAGGCGGTTTCTGGTCGAGGCCGGGCATATCCTGCTGTAGTCCATCCTCACCAAGCCGGTTGCTGGCCCAACCGCTCTGGCTCAATCACTGCCGCACTGGCTCAACCACTTCGGGGGTTGCGTTTGACAGCGGCGTTTGTGCATCGTTATCTCCAGCCAGATATGACGGCCCGGCGCGACGATGCGGCCAAGGAGAAAACCATGTCACACAATCTGCAGTTCTATATCGATGGCGCGTGGGTCGATCCTGTTGTGCCCAACACATTCGACGTCATCGATCCCTCGAATGAGGATGCCTTCGCGCAGATTTCGCTCGGCTCCAAGGCCGATGTCGACAAGGCGGTCGCCGCCGCCAGGCACGCCTTCGACAGCTTTGGTTTCACCGAGGTTGGCGAGCGGCTCGACCTCTTGAACCGCATCGTCGCCGTCTACAAGAAGCGCAGCGCCGATCTTGCTGTCGCTGTGTCGCGCGAAATGGGCGCGCCGCGCCAGATGGCGTTGGACAGCCAGGTCGGCATCGGTCTTGCGCATCTGCAGAAGATGGCCGACGTGCTGAAGACTTTCGAATTCCGCCACGTCAAGGGCAACCATCTGGTGGTCAAGGAGCCGATCGGCGTCGTCGGGCTGATCACGCCGTGGAACTGGCCGCTCAACCAGATCACCTGCAAGGTCGGCCCGGCGCTTGCTGCCGGCTGCACCATGGTGCTGAAGCCCTCCGAGATCGCGCCGCTCGACGCCATCATCTTCGCCGAAATCCTCGACGAGGCCGGCGTGCCGAAGGGCGTCTTCAACCTCGTCAATGGCGACGGACCGGGCGTCGGCCAGGCGCTGTCCAGCCATCCTGACATCGACATGATGTCGTTCACCGGTTCAACCCGTGCCGGCATCCTGGTGGCCAAGGCCGCCGCCGACACGGTCAAGCGCGTGCATCAGGAGCTTGGCGGCAAGTCGGCCAACATCCTGTTCGGGGATGTCGACCTCGCAAGCGCCGTCAGCAAGGGCGTCGCCGGCTGCTTCAGCAACAGCGGCCAGTCCTGCAACGCGCCGACGCGCATGTTCGTGCCGCGCGACCGTCATGACGAGGCAGCCGGCTATGCCAAGGCGGCTGCGGAAAAGTTCACCGTCGGCCCCGCCGACGCCGCCGGCACCAAGCTCGGCCCGGTCGTCAGCCAGGTCCAGTTCGACAAGATCCAGGACCTGATCCAGGCCGGCATCGATGAAGGTGCGACGCTGGTCGCCGGCGGCCCCGGCCGTCCGGCCGAACTCAATCGCGGCTATTACGTCAGGCCGACGGTGTTCGCCGACGTCACCCACGACATGCGCATCGCGCGCGAGGAGATCTTTGGGCCGGTGCTGGCGATCATGCCCTACGACAGCGTCGACGAAGTGGTCGAGACCGCCAACGACACCGTCTACGGTCTCGCCTCCTACATCCAGGCCAAGGACATGAAGAAGGCGCGCGAAGTCGCGGCGCGCATGCGCACCGGCAATGTCTACATCAACTATCCCCAGTGGGACGCCGGCCTGCCGTTCGGCGGCTACAAGCAGTCCGGCAATGGCCGCGAATATGCCGAATACGGGCTCGAGGATTTTTTGGAGATCAAGGGCATCGCGGGGTATGAGGCGGCGGAGTAAAATTGGTCAGGGCGCGCCACGATATGTGGCGCGCTGTCCGTCCGGTATCGCCGAGGTCAGCGCCGCCTCTCATTGCCCTGCCGGGCATTTCTCCCCGTATAGTGACGGGGGAGAAAGACGCCGTCATGGACGGTTTCGCCAATCTCCAATGTTGCAGAATAGGCGCCAGCGATGCGGCCATCTGTCCAGCCGATAGATGGGTAACAGTTTGAACCGGATAGATAGGTAACAGTTTTCCCCCTTATGATGGGTTCGCGGCAGCGCCAAACGGTTGGGTTGGCGCGGCGCTGCGG
>NZ_JANIFL010000011.1:0-271716 GCF_024518695.1 Mesorhizobium sp. LMG17149 | reverse complement strand
AACTCCTCGTCATTCTCAATGCAAAAGCACGCGATGCGCGCATGGAGTTCGCCAATGCAACTTGACACCACAGATAGTCGCTCATTGCCCTGCCGGGCATTTCTCCCCGTAAACGGGGAGAAAGAAGCTGGCGCAACGCCATCGCCTTTCCTGCAACATTGGCGATACCGGCGACAACAGCGTCCCTCGCCCCGTTGACGGGGAGAGGATGCCGGCAGGCAGGTGAGGGGCAGTGCTAACGTCGACAATTGCCTCTGATCAATGCTTGATGCGATCCCGCATCGCGTACCACAACATCCCCAGCACATAGAGCGGCCCACGCAGCGCCGTGCCGCCCGGGAACGGCATCGGCGTCAGCGTCGAGAACAAGTCAAGCCGCGAGGCATCGCCAGTGATCGCTTCGGCCAGCAGCTTGCCGGACAGCGTCGACAGGATGACGCCCTTGCCGGAATAGCCATGCGCGAAATAGACCTCGCCATAGTGCCCGACGTGCGGCAGCCGTGATGTCGTCACCGACACCAGCCCACCCCAGGCGTGATCGATGCGGCAGTCCTTGAGCTGCGGAAAGGTGGCTTCCATGTGCGGCCGCACGAAGCCGGCGATATCGGCCGGCGGTGACGGCGTGTAACGCTCGCCGCCACCGAACAGCAGGCGTCCATCCGCCGACATCCGGTAGTAGTTGACGACGAAGCGGGTGTCGGACACCGCGACATTGGCCGGGATGACATTGCGCTTGCCCTCCAGCGGCTCGGTGGCGACGATGTAGTTGCCGACCGGCATGATGCGGCTGTTGACGCGTGGCTCCAGCCCATTGAGCAGCGCATCCCCCGCCAGCACGACATGTCTGGCCCGAACCGATCCCTTTGCCGTCGAGACCCGGATCGAAGGCTCACGCTCCAGCTTCACCGCCACCGAGTTCTCGTGGATCGTGACGCCGGCCGCAACTGCCGCACGGGCAAGGCCGAGCGTGTAGTTCAGCGGATGCATGTGGCCGCCGAGCGGCTCGTACATCGCGCCATGATAGGACGTGTCGACCTTGGCTCGGGCTTCAGCCGCCGACAGGATTTCCGCATGCGGAAATTTCATCATCGTGGCCAGACACTCGGCCTCTTCCTCGAGATCCCTGAGGTCGGAACCGTTGACCGCGCCGACCAGATGACCGGTCAGCCTGAGATCGCAATCGATGGCATGGCGCTCGATGATGTCGAGCACCAGCCCGCGCGCCTCGAAGGCAAGATCGAACAGCACCTTTGCCCGCTCCGGCCCGTAGAGCTTGACCAGGCCCTTGGCGCCCTTGCGCAAACCTGGGATCATCTGGCCGCCATTGCGGCCCGATGCGCCCCAGCCGATCTTGCCGCCTTCGAGCAGCACCACCTTCAACCCGCGCTCGGCGGCGTGAAGGGCGGCCGACAGGCCGGTGCAGCCGCCGCCGACGACAACCAGGTCGGTGTCGACGTCGCGGACCAGCGCCGGATGATCCGGCGCCGGATTGGCGGTGGCGACATAATAGGATTTGGCGATGTCGAGGCCCGAATTGAAACCCGTTGAACTGGAAGCCATGATCACACCTTCAGCAGAAGGTGGTCGCGTTCCCAGCTCGTCACCACGCCCTGGAACAGATCGAGCTCCACGCTCTTGACGCGCAGATAGGTCTGGAAGAAATCCTCGCCGAGCAACTCTCGCACCGGGCCGCAAGCCTCGAAACGGTCGAGCGCCTCCTCCATCGTTTTCGGCAGCGTGCTCTTGATCTTGTAGGCATTGCCCGACGCTTCGGCCGAGCGCGCCAGTTTCTGTTCGACGCCAAGATAGCCGGCAAGCAGCGAGCCGGCGATCGCCAGGTAAGGATTGGAATCCGCACCCGGAAGCCGGTTCTCCACCCGCCGCGCCGCGCGGCCCCCGGCCGGCACGCGCAGGCCGCAGGAACGGTTGTCATGCGACCATTCGATGTTGGCCGGCGCGCTGTGGTTCGGCCTTATGCGGCGGTACGAGTTCACGTTGGGCGCAAACAGCGGCATGATTTGCGGGACATATTTCTGCAGGCCGCCGATGAAGTGGCCGAACATTGCGGTGTCGGCATCGTCGCTGCCGGCAAACAGCGTCCTGCCAGCCTCGTCGATGACCGACATGTGCAGATGCATCGAGCTTCCCGCCTGCGCGGCGATCGGCTTGGCCATGAAGGTCGCATGCATTCCGCTTTGCTGCGCGGCCTGGCGCGTCAGCCGCTTGAACAGCAGCACCTTGTCGGCCAGCGGCAGCGCATCGCCATGCAGGAAGTTGATTTCCAGCTGCGCCGTACCCGATTCATGGATCAGCGTGTCGAGCGGCAGGCCGGCCGCCGCCGCATAGTCATAGACGCGGCGGATCACCGGCTCGAACTCCTCGAGCGCGGCCATGTCATAGGGATGCTGCACACCCTCGGCACGGCCATTGGCGCCGATCGGAGCGGTCAGCGGCTGGTCCGGATCGGGATTGGGCGCGGTCAGATAGAATTCGAGCTCCGGCGCCACCACCGCCCGCCAGCCGCGCCTGGCGTAGAGGTCGAGCACGGCGCGCAGCACATGGCGCGGCGAGGCCATCCAGGGCCGGTCGTCCATATGGAAGGCATCGGCGAAGACATAGGCCTTGCCGGGAGCAGCACCCGGCGCCAGGCACAGCGTCGAGACATCGGGCACCATGCGCATGTCCGGGTCCGAATAGGCAAAACCCTCGTCGATCGAGCCGGAGTAGCGGCCGTCGATGCTGACCAGGAAAGCGCTGCTCGGCAGATAGAGCGCGCGATCTTCCAGCGCCTGGAGGAATTTGGCCGTCGGCAAGGCCTTGCCGCGCAGGACGCCGTTCATGTCGGGCACCAGGCACTCGACTTCGTTGATCCCGTGCCGGGCCAGCCAAGCCTTGGCGTCGTTGCCGCTGGAGAGCGAGATATTCGTGTTGTTGTCAGGCATTTCGTTCATGTCCGTATCAAAGAGAGTATGGCTTGGGCGGCCACATCCGTTCCAGGTTTCAGCGCCATTTGGGCTGCATTGTCCTTGAGGCGGGCGCGCATGGCATCGTCGGCCAGCAGGCCGAGAATCGCTTTCTCCAACACTCCTTCGGTCCAGGCGTCGCGGCCGATATGGTCACCGACGCCGGTTTCTCCGGCGCGGCGCGCATTGTCCTGTCCGTCCCAGCAATAGGGCATGATCAGTGACGGCACGCCGAAGCGCAGCGCTTCGCAAAAGCTGTTGTTGCCGCCGTGATGGATGAACAGGTCTGACTTCGCCACCACCGAGGGCTGCGGAAACCAGGCGTCGAGATAGACATTGTCCGGCACCGCACGGTAGGCGTCGCGCAGGCCGCCGGCATTGACAATAAAGCGCGCCGGCAGCCTGTCGAAGACGACCAGCATGCGCTCGATCAGGCCGACATCCATGGCGCCGAGGCTGCCGAAGCTGACATAGACTAGCGGCCCCTTGTTGCGCGGAAACACCGGCACTTCGAACGGCCCTTCCGAGCGCACGCAGCCTTCGAGATAGACGAAGCGCGTGGGATCGAGCGGCTCGGCCCGCTCACGACGCACGATCGAAGGCGTCAGCAGCAAATTGAGGTCGGGCGACGCCTCGAGGAACAGGCCCTTCGGCAGCGACGCCAGGCCGGCATCCATGCGAAAGCGATTGAAGCGGTCATGTGCGGGCGCGCAAGCCGCCAGATACCTTGCCTCGAAAGCCGCGCGTTGCGGGTCGTCGGCGCCAAGCCCCGACAGATAGGGCGGCACATTGGCATCCGGCAGCTCGGTCTCGGCGCAGGAGACGACACGCACCCAGGGACAGCCGGCGGCTGATATCGCCGGGAACATGATGACATTGTCGAGCACCACCGCGTCCGGCTTCAGCCGCGCCAGCAATTGGCGCAGCGGCGCCTCGGCATTGACCGCAGTGTCGACGATGGCCTGCCAGGTCGGCGCGACATAGGTTTCCAGCTGGTCGATCGGGCTCAGCCGGAAATGCGGCAGGTGCCGGCGCACGAAAGCCTGCCAGTAGCTCTGGCGTTCGCTGTCGCTCAGCGGCTCGTCGGTCGGCAGCTGGTATTCCTGGAAACCATAGTCGGCAAAGACGCCGGAAAAGCCGGCATGGCAAATGAAGACGGGCCGGGCTCCCTTGGCACGCAATGCCTGCGCGATGCCGACGCAATTCAACGCCGCGCCGAAACTGGCTTCGGGAAACAGCGCGATGGTCGGGCTGGCTTTACGCGTCAATTATTCCTCGTCATTCCGGCCGGCTGATCATGCCGAACAGGGCGGGCGCCCCGCGACTGGCCGCTTGCGGTCGCTGGTTGCGGGAAAGCCGCAGGTGGATGCGAAGCAGATCGGCCGCCACCTCATACTGCAGGCTTTCAAGATGGTCGAGTATAACAAGGTGTTCGCGCAGCGATTGCCGCAAGCGGAAGACGTTGACGCCGGTATAGATGCCCGGCAGCCGGCGCAGCCTGAGGTGATCGGCCAGCGCATCGGCGATGAAGCGGTTGGCGCAGCCCTCGGCGAGCATGCCGTGAAAATCGATGTCCAGCCGCTGGAACTCGCGTGTGTCGAAGGCCGCATCCGGCAACGCCACCAGCGCTTCCATGCCCTGGCGCAACGCCGCCGCCCGCGCGCCATCCAGCCGGAAGCCCGGCGTCAGGATGGCCGCGGGTTCCAGCAGCAAGCGGAACTCATAGCTGTCGCCTTGCGCCTCTGGATCGTCGGGCGTGCGCCGAAACAGCCAGGACTGGCCAGGCGCTCGGTCCAACAAATTCTCTTCGGTCAGTTTGTTGAGTGCTTTTAGTACCGTCTTGCGCTCGGCACTGTAGCGCCGTATCAGCCCCGCGACGGTCACCGTCTGGTCCAGCCGACGCGCCGACCGGTCGCGCAGGATCGCCTCGGCCAACTCGTCCTCCTCGGCGGCGGGCAGTTCCGTGGCGACTGAAGCCTGCGCGGTGAGGTCGATGGCCAGGTGATAACCGGAATCTGCCTCCCAGCGCACGACACCCCGTTCAGCGAGCAGGCCGAGAGCCGCCCGCACCGGCGTGCGCGAGACATTGCACAACGAAGCGATCTGCTGCTCCGGCAAGCGTGCGCCGGGCTCAAAACCGCGCTGCCGCGCCACATCCAGGATGCGCTGCGCCAGATCGAGGTGGTTGGTGCGAGGTCGTCGGGCTGCGGCTTGCATGACTGGTCTCGTGGAAAACGACATGACCGCATTGATCTGACCGATCGCCCGCACGGACGCAATCGGCCAGATTCCACGATCGCTTAGCAAATTATGGATTGACGTACTTTTTTCTGCAATAGTACTGTCAGGGCAATCGGCGAGAAAAAGACCGAGGGAACGGGATCGAGGCAGCGGCAAGGGTCGCAGGCGTTGGTCCGGCGACTGCAATTCGACGATCAACCGAAATGGGAGTCTGTCATGACCGCTACCAGCCTGCGGCGCCGTGCGCTGAAAACATCTTCGATCGCACTTGGCCTGGCCTTGGCGCTGTCCGCGCCGGCGACGGCTGCCGACCTCGTCATTTCCAACTGGGACGGCTACATGGCGCCTGACGCCATGGCCGCCTTCAAGACCGCCACCGGCGTGTCGGGCGAAGTGGTGGTGCACGCCACCAATGAAGAGATCATGGGCAAGCTCATCGCCGCCGGCGGCAAGGGCTATGACGTGGTCTTCGTTTCTTCGCCCTTCGCCGAGGTGCTGAACAAGCTCGGCCTGACCGAGCCGATCGACCACGCCAAGATCCCGAACCTCACCAATCTCTATCCCGAGGCAACCAAGCTGCCGCACGATGCCGGCAATGCATTCTCGGTGCCCTACACCTGGGGCACGACCGGCCTCTGCTACCGTTCGGACCTGATGAAGGTTGCGCCCACCAGCTGGAGCGACCTGCTCGCGCCATCCGACGAATTGAAGGGCAAGACCACCATGCTGGCGACCGACCGCTGGCTGCTGGCTGCCGGCCAGCTCGACAAGGGCTATTCGGTCAACGAAACCGACCCGGCCAAGATGGCCGAGGTCAAGGATCTGCTGATCTCGGCCAAGAAGACCCTGCTCGCCTATGACGACACCACCTTCTATTCCAAGCTGGTGTCCGGCGAGGCGCTGATGGTGCAGGCATGGGACGGCTGGTGCAATTACGGCATCGCCGAAAAGCCCGAGATCAAATACGTCATCCCCAAGGAAGGCTCGGACCTCTGGGTCGACACGATGGTGGTGATGAAGGCCTCCGCCAACAAGGAGGCCGCCTTCCAGTTCATCAACTTCATGCTCGACGCCAAGAACCACGCCTGGGCGGCGCAGAACATCGACTACAAGGTGCCGAACAAGCCGGCGATGGAAAGTCTTCCGGCCGATTTCCTGGCCAAATTCCCCAACATGGCGATGCCGGTGGCCGATCTCGTCAAGTTCGAGCAGTTGCGTGACGTCGGCGACGCCCAGCGCGACTATTCGAAGATCGTCAGCGAGATCAAGGCGGCGCAGTAGGCGGCGCGCCACTTCGGTAGCTGGAATCAAGCTTGCGTTCCTTCGCGCCCCCCTCTGGCCTGCCGGCCATCTCCCCCTCAAGGGGGGAGATTGGCTGGGTTGTGGCCTGTCGCCAATCTTCAGCGCAGCGCCCCCTCATCCGACCGCTTCGCGGCCACCTTCTCCCCGTTGGGGAGAAGAGGAAGGCGTTAGCGCCAACGGCCTCCTCTCCCCTCGGGGAGAGGTCGGATCGCCCCGAATTGCCCTTCGCAATTCGGTTGGCAATCCGGGTGAGGGGGCAACTGCCCGAACATCATTTCCATGCCCTTGAAGAGACTGGCAGGGCAGAGGGGGGCACTCCTCCGTGAAATACACCCCCTCCCGCTCCTCCCTGCTGATGGCCCCGGCACTGGCCTGGCTCGCGGCCTTGATGGTGGTGCCGTGCGCATTGGTGCTGGCGCTCGCCTTCTTCCGGCGCGGCGTCTATGGCGGCATCGAATACACCTTCACGCTCGAGAATTTCGGGCTGGTCTTCGACCCGCTCTATGCCGGCATCTTCCTCAATTCGGCGCGCATCGCCGGCACCGCCACCCTGATCGCGGTGGTGATCGGCTATGCCGCCGCCTACGCCATCGCAGCCGCCCCGCGCCGGTGGCAGCCGGTGTTCCTGTTCTTCGCCGTGCTGCCGTTCTGGTCCAATTACCTCATCCGCACCTATGCGTGGATCGTGCTGCTCAACCGCGAAGGCCTGATCACGCAGTTGTTGCGCTGGTTCGGCTACACCGGCGAGCCCCCATCGATGCTCTATACGGAAGGCGCGGTTATTGCCGGTCTCGTCTACAACTACCTCCCCTTCGTCATCCTCGCCTGCTACGCGCCGCTGTCGCGCCTCAACCCGGAACTCGCCGAAGCCTCGCGTGACCTCGGCGCCTCCGCCGCCACCACATTCCGCCGTGTCATCCTGCCGCTGACCGTGCCGGGCATTGCCGCCGGCGCAGTGTTTGTCTTCGTGCTGTCGATCGGCAATTTCGTCACGCCCGCGCTGCTCGGCGGCGGCCGCTTCCAGATGATCGGCAACCTCGTCTACGACCAGTTCCTGACCGCCAACGACTGGCCGTTCGGCGCCGCGCTCGCGATGGCGCTGATCGCCATCATGCTTCTGGTGCTGATGGCGCAGGCGCTGGCCGCCAATCGCGCCTCGGGGCATGCGGCTGAGGCAAGGGACGACGCGAATGGCTGAGCGTGCGCTTCCTTCCTTCGCCCCGTTCACGGGGGTGAGGCGTGGTCCGCGCAGCGGACGAAAAGCCAATTGCTTGGCTTTTCGAACAACGAACGCCTGGAGCGATAGCGAAAGGCTGTCGTGCCCCGAAGGGGCGGATGAGGGGCAGCACCGACGCCTGCCAAGTTGGGCGCTGCCCCTCATCTGCCTGCCGGCATCTTCTCCCCGTGAACGGGGAGAAGGACGCTGTTTGCTCCCTTGGCTTCAAGCTATCGGAGGGCAGCGATGAACCAATCCTTTGCCCGCAGCTTCGGCATGCGGACGATCCTCGTTCTCGTCTTCGCCTTCCTCTACATCCCGATAGCCGTGCTGGTCGCGCTGTCCTTCAACGAAGGCGGGCTGCCGACGGCATGGTCGGGCTTTTCGCTGAAATGGTATGCCTCGCTGGCCGGCAATTCGGCGATACTGTCCGCTGCGCTCAACACGCTGATCGTGGCACTGGTCTCGACCGCGATCGCCACGCTGCTCGGCACGCTGCTGGCGATCGGCATCGAGATGCGCCGGCAATACGGCAAGGGCCTCGAAGCGCTGATCTTCGCGCCGATGATCATTCCCGACATCGTGCTGGCGATCGCGCTGCTGTCGTTCTTCTCGATGCTCAATCTGACCATGGGCCTGCACACGATCATCCTCGCCCATGTCGTCTTCAACCTCGCCTTTGTCTGCTCGGTGGTGCGTGCCCGGCTGAAGAGTTTCGACTGGTCGATCGTCGAGGCCTCCGCTGATCTGGGCGCGTCCGCGCTCACCACGTTCAGGCGGGTGACATTGCCGGTCATCGCGCCGGCGGTGATCGCCGGTGCGCTGCTCGCCTTCACGCTCTCGGTCGACGAATTCATCATCGCCTTCTTCACCGCCGGCGCCGGCCGCGCCTCGACGACGCTGCCGATGCAGATCTACGCCATGATCCGCTTCGGCATCACGCCGGAGATCAACGCGCTGGCGACCATCGTCATGGCGGTCTCGATCACCGCGCTGACCCTGTCGCAGCGGCTCAACCGTGGGATCATAGGCCAATGAGCGAACCCCGCACGCTTCTGGCCATCGATCATGTGTCGAAGAATTTCGGCCGGGTGACGGCCGTCGACGGCATCTCGCTCGATATCCGCGAGAATGAGTTCTTCGCGCTGCTCGGGCCGTCCGGCTGTGGCAAGACCACGCTGCTGCGGATGCTGGCCGGATTCGAGACGCCCAATGACGGGCGCATCCTGCTCGACGGCCGCGACATTGCCAAAACCCCGCCCAACAAGCGGCCGGTCAATCTGATGTTCCAGTCCTACGCGCTGTTTCCGCATATGAGCGTCCGCGCCAACGTCTCCTACGGCTTGGAGATGGAGCGCTTGCCGGCGTCGGAAATCCGCTCCCGCGTCGACGCCATCCTGGCGACAACCGAGCTGGTCCCCTTCGCCGACCGCAAGCCGGAGCAACTGTCGGGCGGCCAGAAGCAGCGCGTCGCGCTCGCCCGCGCGCTGGTCAAGCGGCCACGCCTGCTGCTGCTCGACGAGCCGCTTGGCGCGCTCGACAAGAAACTGCGCGGCGCCATGCAGCTGGAATTGAAGCGCCTGCAGCATGAGGTCGGCATCACCTTCGTCATCGTCACCCACGACCAGGAAGAATCGCTTGTGATGGCCGACCGCATGGCGGTGCTCAAGGACGGCAGACTGCTGCAATGCGACACGCCGCACGCGATCTATGAGCATCCGGCCGACCGTTTCGTCGCCGACTTCATCGGCGTGATGAATTTCGTGCCGGGCAAGGCCGCCACCGATGGGGTTGTCGCCGCGAATGGCGCACGAATATCCGGCAAGGTTCCAGCAACGCTCTCGCCCGGCGCATCCGCTGTCGCTTCGGTGCGGCCGGAGCGCATCCGGCTGTTCCCGGAGGCTCAGACCGCCAACCGCACCGCCGGCACGGTCGAGGCGCTGGCCTATCAGGGGCTCGACCTGCAGCTGCATGTCCGCACCCCCCTGTCGCCAAAGCCGTTCCTGGTGCGCGTCACCGCTGATGCCGCCGACCGCCGGCCGGTCGCGTCGGGAGATCAGGTCGAACTCGGCTGGGACGCCGCCGATGTCAGAGTTTTCGCAGAATAAAGGAGAAGCCTGATGGCGCAGAAGACGATCGCGTTTTTTCCAGAAGCGGCCTACGGCCCGGCGCTCAATTCCGTCGGCATCGCCCAGGCGGTCGAGGCGCGCGGCCACAAAGCCGTTTTCCTGTCCGACCCCGGCTTTGTCGATGTCTACAAGGGCTACGGTTTCGAGGCGCATCCGGTGAACCTGTCGGAGCCGATGCCGCCCGAGCAGATGGCGAAATTCTGGGAGGATTTCATCAACGGCCACATCCCGAACTTCCGCAAATCGCCTTACGATCAGGTCGACAATTACGTCAAGGATTGCTGGACGGCGATCGTCGACAGCGCCAAATGGGCGCAGAAGGATCTGCCGCGCGTTCTCTCAGCCATCAAGCCGGATGTGATCTGCGTCGACAATGTCATCCTGTTTCCGGCGATCAAGCAGTTCGGCAAACCCTGGGTGCGCGTCATCTCCTGCTCGGAAAACGAGATCGACGACGAGGACATCCCGCCCCATCTCTCCGGCTGCGGCGAGAACGACCATGCCGGTCACCAGCGCTACCGCGATCATTTCAACGTGGTGATCAAGCCGATCCATGACGACTTCAACGCCTTCCTCGCCGCCAACAACGAGGCGCCTTATCCGATCGGCCAGTTCTTCGAGGCCTCGCCCTATTTGAACCTGCTGCTCTATCCCGAAGCGGCAAAGTTCAAGCGCCGCCATCCGCTCGACCCGGCAAAGTTCCAGTATCTGGAAGGCTGCGTGCGGCAGGAGAAACCCTACACGGTGCCGACATTCGCCAAAAACAATGACGGGCCGCTGCTCTATGTCTCCTTCGGCAGCCTCGGCGCCGGCGATGTCGAGCTGTTGAAGCGCATCATCGCGACGCTGGGCAAGACGCGCTACCGGGCTCTGGTCAATGTCGGCGGCTACAAGGACCAGTACACGGACGTGCCCGCCAACGTGATCGTCGAGAGCTGGTTCCCGCAGCCTTCGGTCATCCCGCAGGTCGATGCGGTGATCCACCATGGCGGCAACAACTCCTTCACCGAGTGCCTCTATTTCGGCAAGCCGGCGATCATCATGCCCTATGTCTGGGACGGCCACGACAACGCCACCCGCGTCGAGGAAACCGGCCACGGCTTCGGCATGCCGCGCTACGACTGGACCGATGCCGAGCTGATCGCCAAGATCGAAACCTGCCTGACCGACCCCAAGATGAAGGCCAAGCTGGCGAAGACATCGGCGCAGATGCAGGGGCAGAACGGGCCGGAGAAAGCAGCCGGGTTGTTGGAGGGGTTGCTGTGAGTGAGGTGCTTGAAATGGCTAGCCAAGGCACCCCCCTCTGGCCTGCCGGCAATCTCCCCCTCAAGGGGGGAGATTGGCTGTCATCACCGCTTTCGCCAACCGCAAGGGTCGTAAGGAAAACGCCGCCGCAGGAACTGCTAATCTCCCCCCTTGAGGGGGAGATGTCCGGCAGGACAGAGGGGGGCCTCATAGAGCGGCAACGGATCGCGTTTGATCATGGAGCACCCCTATGACCTCCTCCGCTCCCCACCTCCACCAAGCCACCACCCGCACCGACCTCGTCGACTGGGGCGCCCAACCTGACGCATTGGAAGGCGCTTCGCACTCCACCGGCAGGCTCGTGCACAAAGGCCCGAACAACCAGCCGGAATCCGGCATCTGGGTGTGCACGCCAGGCCGCTGGCGCCTGAGCATCCCGCGCGATGAATTGTGCCATTTCGTCGCCGGCCGCGCGACCTACCGGTCCGATGTCGGTGAGCTGATAGACGTTTCCGCCGGCACCGTGGTCATGTTCCCGGCCGGCTGGACGGGTGAATGCACCGTGCATGAGACCATGCGCAACGTCTACATGCTGGCCTGACCACGGAGCTTGACGACATGCCGACACCGCACTGGCCGAAGGCCTCGAGCGTGGAACTGGAGGACTGGGGCGCGGGCAGCAACACGCTCGCCGGTTCGCCGCACGCCTCGGGCAGGGTCCTGTCCCGGAACCCGGACGGATCGAGCGAATGCGGCCTGTGGTCATGCACGCCGGGCACGCGCAAGGTCACCTTTGGCGCCGACGAGTTCTGCCATTTCCTCTCAGGCCGTGGCAGCTATGTCCATGACGACGGCGAAGAGATCCCGGTCGAGGCCGGCACGCTGGTGTTCTTCCCCGCCGGCTGGACCGGCATCTCCATCATCAGGCAAACGCTGACCAAGGCCTTCATGTGCCGCTGAGCACTCTTTTCAAGGAAATCGACATGACCACACCCATCATGAAATCCCCGCTCACCATTACCGACCTCGTCGACTGGGGCGTCATACCGACCATGATCGAGGGGCAATCCCACACCTCGGGCAAGCTGCTGTACAAGGGGCAGGAAGGCCGCTCCGAATGCGGGCTTTGGGTCTGCACACCAGGGAAATGGCACTGCCATGTCACCCGCGACGAGTTCTGCCACTTCCTCGAAGGACGCTGCACCTACGTCCACGAATCCGGCGAGGTCATCGAGATCGAACCGGACACCGCAGCCTTCTTCCCGCAGGACTGGAAGGGCGTCTGCACCGTCCATGAGACGATCAAGAAGGTCTACATGATCCGCTGAGCGGATCCGAGAGGATGTCCATGGATTTCTCCCCTGACCGGCCGACCTTCTTCGTCAACCCGGACTACCGGCCGATGGCAGGCACGAACAAGCCAGTGATCGATCCGGCGACGCTGGAAACCGTCGGCGCCGTCGCTGCAGCCAGCGATAGCGAGATCGATGCCGTGCTCACCGCCGCGACCAGGGCGCAGGCCGCCTGGAAGAAGCTCGACGCCAAGAGCCGCGCCAAGCACCTGCATGCCGTCGCCAACGCCATCGAGGCGGCGGACTTCACCCGCTGCGCCGAGCTGATGGTGCGCGAGATGGGCAAGCCCTACCCCGAAGCGATCGGCGAGATCGCCAACTGCGCGCCGATCTTCCGCTACTATGCCGAGATGGCGCGCGACGATGCCGGCAAGATCGCCGGCACGACGCAGGCCGGTTCGTTCCAGTATGCGCGCTACGAGCCCTATGGCGTCTCCGTCCACATCATGCCCTACAACTTCCCGATCCTGCTGATGTGCTGGACGGTCGCCGCATCGCTCGCCGCCGGCAATGCCTGCGTCATCAAGCCGGCCGAGGCGACGACGCTGTCGACGCTGGACTACATGACCGTGTTCCGCTCGCTGCCGGAGGGGCTGGTCTCCTGCCTGCCTGGTGGAGCGGCCACGGCGCAGGCGCTGATCGCCTCCGAACGCACCCATGCGGTTGCCTTCACCGGCTCGGTCGCCGCCGGCAAGGCGGTGGCGGTGGCCTGCGCCGAACGCATGAAACCTTGCGTCATCGAGGCCGGCGGCAGCGATCCGCTGATCATCAGCCAACACGCCCCGCTCGATGTAGCGGCGGCCGGCAGCGTCACCGCGGCCTTCCATCTCACCGGCCAGGTCTGTACCTCCGCCGAGCGTTTCTTCGTCGTCGATGCCGTTCATGACCGCTTCGTCGCGCTGTTCGCCGAAAGGACCCGGGCGCTGCGCATCGGCAACGGCATGGACAAGACCGAGATCGGACCGCTGGTCAGCGAAAGCGCGCGGACCAAAGTCATGCGCCTCGTTGACGATGCTATCCGCAGCGGCGCCAAGGCGGTGACCGGCGGACGCATCCCTCCGGCACACAACACCGGCTGGTTCTACGAGCCGACGATCCTGACCGGCGTCACCCCGGACATGGCAATCGTGCGCGAAGAATGCTTTGGACCGGTCGCCGCCATCTGCCGGGTCAGGGATTTCGACGAGGCGATCCGGCTTGCCAATGACAGCCCGTTCGGGCTCGGCGCCTCTGTCTTCACCACCGATCTGGCCGAAGCCCACGAGGCGGCTGAACGGCTCGAAGCCGGAATGGTCTGGGTCAACAACCCGCTGATCGACAATGATGCCCTGCCCTTCGGCGGCTGGAAGGCCTCGGGCCTCGGCCGCGAGCTCGGACGCCAGGGGCTCGACGCCTTCCGCCGCTCCAAAATGGTGATCATCGACCACAAGCCTGCAATCCAGGAATGGTGGTATCCGTACCCCGACAGCTGGTTCCGCGAGACCGGTGGCCGCAAGCACGTCTGAGTGTTTCGAACCTCGCCAGCTCCGGATAGCCAGCTCGGTGGCTATCCTGGGATAGCCAGTCCATGACCGGGAAAAAGCAATGCCGCCGGGCGAAGGCCCGGCGGCATCTTTCTTCGATTGGCTACTGCCGATTCAACGGCAAGTCGTTACGGCGTCGTTTCCGCCTGCATCGCGGCGGCCGTCTGGTCGATCTTGTCGGCAAGGACGCCCTGAGCCCAGGACGTGACCGCAGCGTCGACCGGCTTGTTGGCCATATCCGCCAGTGCCGCGTCGAGCGATGCATCATCGGTGCCGACCTCTGCCGCGGCAGCCGCCTCATTGGCGGCGGTGACCTCTGCCTCCTGGGCAGTGATTTCGGCTTCCAGATCCGTTATCTTCCCAGGCAAGGCCGCCTGATCTTCGGGCGTCATGGCCGCAATCTGCTCGGGCGTCAGCGATGTCAGCGCGGTCAACTGAGAATTCAGCGCATCCAGCTTCTCCTGGGCCGCTTCAGCGGCGGCCTGAGCAACCTTGGCTTTGGCGGACTGCGTCACGAAGGCCTGGATGGCAGCGAACTTCTTGCTCTTCGAGTTCATATAGGCGTTGATGTTGCGCTGAAGCGAGTTCAGCCGACCGAGCTTGGCGTGGATGTTCTTCTCCTTGGGAACCGACGAGACCTTTGTGGTCTTGTCGACCGTGGTGTCGTCCGTTTTGGCCTTTGCCACCTGCCCCCGAGCCGACGAAGACTTGCCGTGCGAAGCGCCGCTCTTGCCATTGCTATTGCCGCCGTTACCGCCGGCATTGCCCCCGCCGTTGCCGTTGCCACCGCCATTGCCGCCGCCGTGCCCGTTGCCGCCGGCTCCGGCGAGCGCCGGAGACGCCAGAAGCGCCAATGCGGCAAGCGCCGCGAACAGAGTTTTCCGGTTTGTCATGGTAATCTCCTCGGGAATCGTCACCTGGCCCGACCGCTAGCGACCCTCCTATGAGAAATCGCTAATTGTACAGAGTAAACTTTAGACAAATGCTGTCTCAATACGCGATCTGCCGATCAGCCCGAAGCATAACCATCTGATATTAAACACGAATCAGCGCTCTTGAACGGCGATGGCACTGAAGTCCCATGCCGGCAGGACTATAGTCCTGCCGGAATCCAGCGGCATGGGTGAAAGTCGTGACGTGGTATATCGAAAAGGCTTTGAAACAGGGCAATTGATAAAGAAAGCACAAGTCTCAGCCGATACTTTCACCGCCGTCGATTACCAGCGCCTGGCCGGTCATGAAGGATGAGCGGTCGGAGACGAGGAACAGGATCGCTTCCGCGATCTCATCGGCGCTGGCCCAGCGTCCCATCGGAATCTTGGTGCGGACATAGGTTTCGATCGCCTCGCGTCCGCCCATCTGGGCGATGAACGGTTCGTTGAACGGCGTGTCGACCCAGCCCGGGCAGAGCGCGTTGACGCGGACATTGTGCCGGGCATAGTCGAGCGACATCTGCCGCGTCATTGCCACTACCGCGTGTTTGGAAGTGGCGTAAGCGATCATCTCGCGGTCGTAGAACACGCCCGAATTGGAGGCGGTGTTGAGGATGACACCACCGCCTCGTGCGACCATCGACGGCATGACCATCCTGGCCGCCAGGAACTGCGCCCGCACATTGACCCGCCATGACGCGTCCATGCCGCCGACCTCGACCTCGGTCAGCGTTCCGCCGACCTGGATGCCGGCGTGATTGTGCAGGATGTCGATGCGCCCGTGCCTCTCGATCGTGCCGGCAATGAGCTTTTCCAGCGCCCCATCGTCCGCGACGTCAGTGGCGATCGCCTCGGCCTGCCCGCCCACTGCCCTTATGTCCGAAGCCGTTGCTTCACCGGCGGCCTGATCCCTGTCGGCGATGACGACCACCGCGCCTTCCCTGCCCATGATCATGGCGCCGGCGCGCCCGATGCCGGAGCCGGCGCCGGTCACGACGGCGATGCGGTCTTTGAGGATCATGATGCGACTTTCAGTTCGACGGCTTGCGCTGGCGCAATTGCCATTGGGCAAGCACCACAAGCAGCACGGAAGCGACGAGCACGATCGTCGCGATGGCGTTGATCTCCGGCGTCACGCCGCGCCGGATCGACGCGAAGACATAGATCGGCAGCGTCGTCTGCGCCCCGGCGACGAAGAAGGCCACAATGAAATCGTCGAAGGAGAAGGTGAAGGCGAGCAGGAAACCGGCAACGACGGCCGGCATGATCTGCGGCAGCACGATCGAGCGGAACGTCGTCAATGGCGTGGCGTAGAGATCGCTCGACGCCTCGACCAGATTGCGGTCGAGGCTGCCGAGACGCGTGCCGACGATCATCGTCACCAGCGCCATGGAGAACAGGCCGTGCGCCGCGATGATCGAGCCGTAGCCGAGCGCCAGGCGCGGCGGCTGGTCGTCGGACCAGATCGAGGCGAGGAACGGATTGACGACCGTGAACAGCTGGACGAGCGCGACCAGTGTCGAAATGCCGATGACGACGCCCGGAACGACGATCGCGGCGCCCAGAAGCGCATCGAAGACCGCGCGTGTTCTGATGCCGACGCGCGCCAGGCCGAGTGCTGCCGCCGTGCCGCACAACGCCGCCAGCAAGGCGCTGGTGGTGGCGATGAACAGGCTGTTCTTCAGCGCTTCGACCAGGAACGGGTTCGCCAGCGCCTTGCCGTACCATTGCACCGAAAAGCCGGTGAACTCGCTGGCATGGTGACCGGCGTTGAAGGAGAACAGCACGACCAGTGCGATCGGCAGATAGAGGAAGGCGAACACCACAATGACGAAGGCGCGCATCAGATCAAATCCACCCGGCGCGCGCCCGAAACCCGGGTCGAAATCCGGTTGGCGGCAATCAGCACCACCACCGAGACCAGCACCAGCGTGATCGCGATGGCCGAACCGAACGGCCAATTGCGCGATTGCAGGAACAGGTCGACCAGCGCATTGCCGATAAAGAACACCTTGCCGCCGCCAAGCAGCGTCGGGATCAGATATTCGCCCAGCAGCAGGATCATGACCAGCGAGAAGCCGGTCATCACGCCCGGCAGCGACAGTTTCAGGGTCACGCCGAGGAAGGTCGAGAGCGGCGTCGCGCCGAGATCGGCGGAGGCTTCCAGCAGCCGGCGGTCGAGCCGCTCAAGGCTGACATAGATCGGCAGGATCATCAGCGGCAGGTAGCCATAGACGATGCCGAGCAGCACCGCGCCCGGCGTGTTGATCAGCCTGATATCCTCGAAACCGATATAGGACAGCAGAGCCGGGATGCCGCGCCCGCCCAGGATATACATCCAGGCATAGGTCCGCATCAAAAGGCTGGTCCAGAACGGAATGACGACCAGCGCCAGCAGGATCAGCCGCCAGCGCTGCGGTGCGCGCAGAGCAAGATAATAAGCAACGGGATAAGCGACGAGCAGACAGGCGAGCGCCCCTATCGGCGCCAGCACCATCGTGTTCCAGAAGGCAGCCGCCCGCGCCGGAAGATTGGCATATTGCGCGAAGGTGAAAGCCGCTTGATAGCCGCCTTCCGGCGCCCGTTCGCCGACGCTGAACACCGCGATGGCAATGAATGGCAGCACCAGAAACACCACCAGCCACGCGGTCGCCGGACCGAGCAGCATGGCGGTCGTGAGGTTGTGACGAAATCTATTGCCGCGCATTGAAAACCGCCCCGATACCGGCGGACATATGCCCGCCGGTCAATTGTCCGCGCCAGACCGCCCCTCAGGCCGACTTGAAGCGCGCCATCAATTCGGCGCGGCCCGGATCGGTCAGCGTTGCCGCCGCGCCGAATTCCAGCGGCGTCAACAGGTCGGCCGCCGGATAGAGGATCGGATTGTCGAGCACTTCCTTGGGCAGCAGCTTGTTGACCCGCGCATCGGTCGACGGCGCACCATTGGCCAAATGCTCCTTCACCGCCACCTGCGGATTCATCAGGTAGTTGAGCAGGGCGTAGCCGGCCGGCTTGTTCGGCGCATCTTTCGGAATGGCGTAGAAATCGGTCCAGATCTCGCCGCCTTCCTTGCCCAGCACATAGGCGATCTCGGGAATGTCGCGATGCAACTGCGCGCCATCGTTCGTCCAGCACATCGTCATCCAGGCGTCGCCGGCGCGCATCCCCGGCTGGTAGTCGGAGGAGACCGCGAACAGATGCGGCTTGACCTTGAGCAGCAGTTCCTCCGCCTTGGCCAGTTCGTCCTGCTTGAGCGAGTTGAACGAGTAGCCGTAATATTTCAGCGCATTGCCGATCGTGGTCAGCTGGTAGTCGTGCACCATGGTACGGCTGTCGCCTTCCGCCATGGCGGTGTCCCAGAACTCCTTCCAGCTGGTCATCGGCTTGGTCAGCTTCTTGGTGTTGACGGCAAAGCCGGTGGTGCCCCAGTTCTTCGGCACCGCATAGGTCACCGCATCGATCGTGCCTTCCCCGGTGAAGCGGGGATCTTGCTGCGAGCCGTCGAAATTCGGCAGCTTCGCCATCTCCAGCGGCTCGATGATGCCGAGCTTCTTATAGGTCGAGATCGTGTAGTTGGTCGGCACGAACAGGCTCCAGCCCGAGGCGCCTGCCTGCAGCTTAGCCAGCATCTCCTCGTTGGAGCCGAACACGTTGACCTCGACGGCGACGCCGGTGTCCTTCTTGAAATTCTCGAACGTCGCCGGGTCATGGTAGTTCGGCCAGGTGGCGATCGACATGCGGTCGCCGAGGCTTTCGGCGGCAAAGGCTGGTGTCGGCATGATGCCGATCTCGCGCGCCATCACCGCCGTGGCAATGCTAAGGCCGGTGAGGCCAAGAAAGTCGCGTCGGCCGATCGAGCCGCGCTTCAAACGCATCAGCTGATCGACAAAATTCTTGGGGCTTATCGGCAGTCCGTCACGATATGATTTCGACATGTTTATCTACCCTCTGGTTGGCCCCGTTGTTCTTGGTCTCCGCAAACGCCAGCGGCGTTCCGGAGGCAAAGCCGATGGCGACGGGTTCACCCGGCTTGAAGAGATTGCCGTGGCCGATCAGGTGATCGGCCTTGGCCAGCAGCGTTCCGATGCCCTGGACCTCGATCGCGTATTCCGCCGTCGGGCCGAGGAAGATCCGGTTGCGGACGACGCCTTTGAAGGGGCCGCCCGTCTGAGCGCCAAGGCTGAGCGATTCAGGACGCAGGCTGACCGAAACGGCCTCGCCTTGCTGCAGGGCGGTTCGTTTGCGCGCTGCAATGACGGTGCCGTCGGCAAGCGCCACCTCCACCAGCTCGCCCGAATGTCCGGCGACGGTACCTCTCAAGAGGTTGGTCTTGCCGACGAAATCGGCGACGAACAAATCGGCCGGTTCGTCATAGATCTCGCTCGGCTGCCCGAGCTGGACGATGCGGCCGCCGTTCATGACGCAGACGAAATCGCTCATCGACAGCGCTTCCTCCTGGTCGTGCGTGACCAGCACGAAGGTGATGCCGATCTCGCGCTGCAGGTTCTGCAGCTCGATCTGCATGTCGGTGCGCAGCTTCTTGTCGAGCGCAGCCAGCGGCTCGTCGAGCAAGAGCACCGCCGGCTTGTTGACCAGGGCTCGTGCCAGCGCCACACGCTGCTGCTGGCCGCCCGACAGTTCGTGGATCTTGCGGCGGCCATAGCCGGCGAGCCGCACCATTTCGAGCGCCTCGCCCGCTCTTGAGGCGATCTCGCGCGAAGACAGCCTTGGCCGCGCATGGCGCAGCCCGTAGGCGACATTGTCCTCGACATCGAGATGCGGAAACAGCGCGTATTGCTGGAACACCATGTTGACCGGCCGCCGGTAGGGCGGCGTGCCGGCCATGTCCTGGCCGCGAATGAACACCCGGCCTTCGCTCGGCTGCTCGAAGCCGCCGATCATGCGCAGGCAGGTGGTCTTGCCGCAGCCGGACGGCCCGAGCAACGCGACAAAGGCGGAGGGCGGGACAGCGAGATCGATGCCGCTGACCGCGGTCACCGCGCCATAGCGCTTGGTGACGCCGCGAAACTCGATGTCCGGCACTGCGGTCAAGGCTGATGGCTCCAGCAACAGGGCAATATCGGGACGCTACCAGAGCCAATGGCGGCTAGTATATACCTCTCAGGTGGTATATCTGATCTATTTTCTCGTTTAAGGGGGTATAGATTGTCCCGCAGCGACGAATACAGCCAGCTCGCCACGCTCGTCGCGGCGACGCGGGAGACCAGTGGCGACCTGTTCGGCAATGCGCTGGTCGATTGGCTGCGGCTCCATGTCAGCTTCGACCACTGCGTGGTGTTCGGCTATCGCGGCGCGGCGCGCCCGCCGCTGCTGTTCGAAACCTTCTCGCCGGCCGAAAGCCACGTCTTCGTCGCGCTCTACCAGGAGGGACCCTATCTGCTCGACCCGTTCCATCACGCGGCGGTCGAGCGCAAGGAAGGGTTCTGGCGCATGCGCGAACTGGCGCCGGACCGCTTCTATGCCAGCGAGTATTTCCGCTCCTACTACAGCCAGACCAGGCTGGCCGAGGAGGTCGGCTTCTTCGTGCCGTTGCCGGGCAAGGATGCGCTGGTGCTCTCACTGATGCGGCTGCGCGCTTCAGGCCCGTTCGGCACCGCCGATGCCAGATTGCTGCGCGACATGGCGCCGGCGGTGATCAGCTTCGCCAGGCTGCGCTGGCCCGCCCTTCCGGCCGACGAACCGGCAGAGGCGCAGCAGGACGAGACAACCACTCCGGTCAACGAGTTCGACCGCGCCCACATCTGGCAGAGCCTGTCGCTGACGCCGCGCGAAAAACATGTCGTCGACCTTGTGCTGCAGGGGCATTCGACGGAATCGATCGCCAGGGCCATGCGCATCGTGCCGGGAACCGTGAAGGTCCATCGCCGCAACATCTACCGCAAGCTCAAGATCAAGTCGCAGGCTGGCCTGTTCGCACGTTTCGTCGAGATCATCGACGCGCGGATAAGGTAGCTACTTCGCCCCGCCGTTTACCTGGGCAATCGCTTCGGATTTCGAATCCGCGTCACTTTTTTGCGAACGCCGGCGCTGCCCCTCACCTGCCTGCCGGCATCCTCTCCCCGTATAGGGACGGGGAGAGGGGCGCAGTAATTGCCGGTTTCGCCAATCTCCAACGTTGCAAGACAGGCGACGAGGTTACCGCGAGCCCCTTCTCCCCGTCACTATACGGGGAGTCGAGGCGCCAACTGCTTGGCTTTTCGAACAACGAACGCCCGGCAGGGCGATGAGGGGCAGCGCAGACCTCGACAATTGGGTGGATTGCCCATGACGATTGATCAGGCTATCGCGTCGCCGTTCCACGACCCGGTCTCGACCATCTGCTTCAGCAGCGGCGCAGGCTTGAACACGTCCTTGCCCGTCCGCTGATGCCAGTACTCGAGCCGCTCGATGAGCCTGGCCGGGCCTTCAAGGCCAGCCCAGAACAGCGGTCCGCCCTTGCCGATGGGAAAGCCGTAGCCATTGACCCAGACGACATCGATGTCGGACGCGCGGGCCGCTATGCCTTCCTCCAGGATCTTGGCGCCCTCGTTGATCAGGGGGTAAAGCGTGCGCTCGATGATTTCTTCCGCACTGATCGCGCGCGGCGCGATGCCCCTCTCGGCGGCCTTGTCGCGGATCAGCGCCTCGACCTCCGGATCCGGGGCCGGGGTACGCGAACCGTTCTCGTAGAGATAGAACCCCCGGCCGGTCTTCTGGCCGAAACGTCCTTGCTCGCACAGCGTGTCGGCGATCACGGCCGACAAGCCACGTGCCTTGCGGTTGCGCCAGCCGATGTCGAGACCGGCGAGATCGCCCATCTGGAAAGGCCCCATCGGCCAGCCGAAATCGGTGAAGACCTGGTCGATCTGGCTGGGCGTCGCGCCTTCCAGAAGAAGCGCTTCCGATTCCGAGCCGCGCGCGGCCAGCATGCGGTTGCCGACGAAGCCGTGGCAGACGCCGACGACAACGGCCACCTTGCCGATCCGCCGCGCCAGGTCGACGACGGTCGCCAGCGCATCGGGCGCGGTCTTGTCGGCGCGCACGATCTCCAGGAGCTTCATGACATTGGCCGGCGAGAAGAAATGCAGGCCGAGCACGTCCTGCGGCCGCGAGGTCGAGGCGGCGATTTCGTTGATGTCGAGATAGGAGGTGTTGGTGGCGAGGATCGCGCCCGGTTTGGCCACCGCTTCGAGCTTGCCGAACACCTCCTTCTTGACCGCCATGTCCTCGAACACCGCCTCTACGATCAGGTCGCAATCGGCGAGATCGGCATAATCGGTGGAGCCCTTGAACTGGGCGAGCCGCTCGCGCTTGGCGACTTCGCTTAGCGAACCGCGCGTGACGGACACCGAGTAGTTTCTGTCGATCGTCGCCAAGCCGCGCTGCAATGCCTCATGGCTGGTTTCCAGCAAGGTCACGGGATAGCCGCCATTGGCGAAGGCCATGGCGATGCCGCCGCCCATCGTGCCGGCGCCGATGACGCCGACGCGGGCAATCCTGCGCTTGACGATGTCTTTTCCCGAAACCTTTGCCGCCTCACGTTCGGCGAAGAACAAATGCCGCTGCGCCCGCGACTGGTCGCTGCCGACCAGTTTCACGAACAACGCACGTTCCGCCGCCAGCGCCGCATCGAAGGGCAGCGTGACGGCATTGCGCACCGACAGCGCACAGGCGATCGGCGCCTCGAGCCCGCGCGCCTTCCTAGCGAGGTCCGCAGCCTCGGCGTCTAAAGCCACGAGGTCGGTCTCCTTGAGCCCCTCATTGCGATCGCGCACCGGCGTGAAGGGGCCACCCTTGCGGGCAATTTCCCTGGCGAAGTTCACGGCATGCGTCGTCAGATCGCCTTCGAAGACGGCATCGACGAGACCGGCGGCATGCGCCTCGGTCGCACCGATCGGCGTACCGGAGACGATCATCCTGAGCGCCTTCACCGCGCCGACCAGGCGCGGCAGCCGCACCGTGCCGCCGCCCCCCGGCAGCAGGCCGAGCTTCACCTCCGGCAGGCCGAGCTTGGCGCCGGCATCGGCGACGCGGAAATGGCAGCCGAGCGCCAGCTCCAGCCCGCCGCCGAGCGCGGTGCCGTGGATGGCGGCCACCGTCGGCTTGGCGATGGTCTCCAGCACAGCCACGATGGCGCGTAGCTCGGGCTGCTGCATCGGCTTGCCGAATTCGGTGATGTCGGCGCCAGCGACAAAGGTCCGGCCGGCGCATGCAATGACGATGGCGGCAACCGAAGCATCGTCGCGCAACTCAACCAGCGCCTGCATCAGCGGTTCGCGAACATGGAAGCTCAGCGCATTGACCGGCGGGTTGTCGATAGTGACGACGGCGACGTCGCCGTCACGGCTGACCTTCACGAAATCGGACACGCAAACCTCCCAGCGCTATTCAGCGGCCGTGGCCGCGCGAACGGGATTTACAGCGCCATGACGTCGAAGGGAACCGGATGTCGGCCTGGCACAATGATTACAGACCTGGGGCGACGAAGGCGGAGCCTACCGCGGCGCCTTCTGCCCGCCCGCCGCCGTGATCACCCCGACAATGATCAGCCCCGTCAGCAGCAGCCTTACGCCGGCACTCACCCCAAACGTGTTGAGCATGGTCAAAAGCAGCACCAGGAACAGCGCCGCGCCCCAGACCCCGGGCACATTGGCCTTGCCGCCGGCGACCGACGTGCCGCCGATGACGACGACCGCGATCGAGGCCAGCAGATACTCATTGCCGATATCGACATTGGCGCCACGGAAATAGCCGGCGAGCAGCGCGCCGTCGATGCCGCCGAGCGCGCCCGACAGCGTGTAGGTGAGGAAGCGGATGCGGCCGACATTGACGCCGGCGAGCCAGGCGGCGCGGATATTCTGGCCGATCGCCAGCACCGAGCGGCCATAGATCATGCGCTGCAGGGCGACCGCCGCACCGATGGTGAACAGTACGGTGAGGATCGCCAGCACCGGAATGCCGAGTATCTGCCAGTTGGCGAAATCGGCGAAGCCCGGCGGCGGTTTGATCTGCAAGCCGCGTCCGTAGCTGATGTCGATCGACTGGATGATGAAGCTGGCCGACAAAGTGGCTATGATCGGTGGGATGCGCAGCGCCCAGATCAGCAGGTAGTTGGCGGCGCCGATCGCCGCCCCGCAGGCAAGCGCCGCCAGCAGCCCGACCGCGATCATGGAATCATTGCCGTCCATCACTTTCATCGCGACGGCGCTGGCAAGGCCGATATTGGCCGGCAGCGACAGGTCGACATTGCCCGGGCCGAGTGTGATGACGAACATCTGGCCGACGCCGACAATGACGGTGAACACCGCCAGCGACAGGGCCGCCGTCACCATGCCGCCGGCGCCATAACCGCCGGTGAAGGCGATCGTCGCCAGCCACACCAGAAGCGCGCCAATGAACGACCAGATCCAGGGTTTGGCGAGCAGCGATTTCACCGATGTCATCGCTCACCTCTCCTTGCGGCTGATCAGCACCCGCGCCGCCAGCACGATGATGAGGATGGCGCCGTTGGCGGCAACCTGCCAATCGGGTGGAATGTGCATGAAGGTGAGCAGCGGCGAGGCCGCCAGCGCCAGCGTCAGCGCGCCGATCACAGCACCTATCGGCGACACCCGGCCGCCGACGAATTCGCCGCCGCCGAGGATGACGCCGGCGATGGCCAGCAGCGTGTAGCCATTGCCGATATTGGCGTCGGCCGAGGTGGTGATGCCGATCAGCGCCATTCCGGACAGCACGCCGAACAGACCGGCCAGCGCAAACAGCACGATCTTGGTTCGGAGCAGCGACCAGCCGGCGCGGCCGAGTGCCGCCGGATTGCCGCCGGAGCCGCGCAGGATCACGCCATAGGAAGTGCGCATCAGGCCGAAATGAACGATGAGGCCGATCAGCAGCGCGGCGATGATCGGGAACGGAATGAAGGGCGGCTTGAACGCCATCAGCCCGAGCAGCCAGTCCGGCGCCTTGCCGCCCGGTTTGGGCAAGACGAGAATCGCCAGCCCCTGCCAGACGAAACTCATGCCGAGCGTCACCACGATGGACGGCAGATTGCGCAGATGGATCAGCGCGCCGAGCAGCGCATATACGCCGATCGATCCAAGCAGGATGACGGCACCGATGAGCGGCGCGTCCTTCAGCCAGGTCGCCGTGACGCAGCCGACGAAGCCGACGAAGGTGCCGATCGACAGGTCGAGCTCGTTTCCGGCGATAACGAACATCTGCGCGATGGTCGCCAACGCGATCGGGATCGCCAAATTGAGCATCAGGCTGAAGCCGAAATAGCTGATGGCGCGCGGGTTGAGCCAGGCGATGGCGAGCAGCACCAGCGCCAGCGACAGCGCCGGCAGCAGCCCGCGCAACAGACGGGCACGGGCCAGTGCGCCTCGCTCGGCGGACGTCCTGGCGGCGGTGTCGAGGCTGGCGGCCGTTATCTCAGGCCGCATCGCCGAAGGAGGACTGGATGATCTTCTCTTCGGTCAACTCGTCGCGGCGCAGATTGGCGACGATGCGGCCGTTCTTGAAGACATAGATGTGATCGCAATTGTCGAGCTCTTCGGTTTCCGTGGTGTACCAGAGGAAGGTGCGGCCTCGGGCAGCCTCTTCGCGCACGAGGTCATAGACCTCCAGCTTAGTGCCGATATCGACGCCGCGCATCGGGTCGTCCATCAGCACGATCTGCGCGTCCGAGCCGAGCGCGCGGGCAAACAGCGCCTTCTGCTGGTTGCCGCCCGACAGCGAGAAGATGTTGTTGTTCATATCGGGCGTGCGGATGCCGATCTTCTTCTGCCATAGTGCAGCGAGTTCGGCCTCGCGCTGCGGCGAGATCAGCAGCCCGCTGCGCAGCCGCGCCAGCGAGCGGATGCCGATATTCTGCGCGATCGACCATTGCGGAAAAATGCCGTCCGACTGACGGTCGCCGGCGACCAGCGCCACCGGCGCCGTCACCTCGATGCCTGCCTTGGCGCGCGATGCAGCAGTGAAGATCGCCAGCAGCAGGTCGGTCTGGCCATGGCCAGCCAGCCCGGCAAGGCCGATGATCTCCCCGGCACAGGCGACAAGGTCGGTGCCGTCCTTCTGCGCGGCGGGCCGCGCCCGGACCCGTAGCGGACTGGCGGCGGGCTTGGCAGCCGCGATTTGCGCCGCGATCTTCTGGCGCGCCTCCGCTCCGCCCATCGCCGTCACCAGCCGGTCGCGGTCGAAGGCACTGGCGGCGTCGGCGACAACCACCTTGCCGTCGCGCATCACCACGATGCGATCGGCGTTGCGCAGCACCTCACCCAGTACATGCGAGATCAGGATGCAGCTTTTGCCGCCGGCGACGAAGCGGCGCACGAAGGCCAGCAGCTGGCCCGCCGTATGCGCATCGAGCGACGATGTCGGCTCGTCGAGGATGACGAGGTCGAGCCAATCCTGAGTGACGGTGAAGGCGCGCGCCACTTCCACCATCTGGCGCCGGCCGATCGACAGGTCGCCGACAATATCGGACGCCGAAATGCTGTGGCCCGGAAAGATCTCGTCGAGCTTGGCAGCGATCAGCTCGGCCGCCTTGCGACGCCAGCCAAAGCCGCGCAGCGAAGCGTGGTTGATGCGCGTGTTCTCGGCGACGCTGAGATTGGGGCACAGCGACAGTTCCTGGAAGACGCAGCGTATGCCGAGTTGCTGCGCGCGCGACACCGAGTAGTTGTCCTCGATGCCGCCATGCACGCCGATCTTGCCGCTGTCGGGCACCAGCGTGCCCGCGACCATGTGCATCAGCGTCGATTTGCCGGCGCCATTGTGGCCGACGAGACCAACGCACTCGCCGGGGCCGACGTGAAAATCCACGCCACCCAGTGCGCGAACGGCGCCGAAATGCTTTTCGGCGCCGTTCAGTCTGATGATGTCAGCGTTCCCTTCAGGCATGCTCAACGATATCCGCTCGATGATCCGGAGGGCAACGCTTGTTCAAGGCTCACTTGATGTTGGCTTTGATGGCCGCGATCGCGTCTTCCTGCGTGTATTCGTGGCTGGCGACGCCGCCCTTGGGGATCTTCGGCAGCTCGGCCTCGAAATCGTCCTGTGTGAAGGCCAGATACGGCACCAGCAGATCGTGCGGAATGTCGGTGCGGCCGTCGAGCACCTGCTGCGCCACCCAGAAGGCGAGCGACGACACGCCGGGCGCGATCGAAGCCGACCAGGTCTGGTAGCCGTCCTTGTCCTTCTGCTCCTTCCACCACTGCAGCTCGTCCTGGCGGTTGCCCATGATGATGGTCGGGCGCGGCTTGCCGGCGGCGGCGAAGGCCTGGGCCGCGCCGTAACCGTCACCGCCCTGGTCGACGACGCCTACGATGTCGGGCAGCGACGGCAGGATGGTCGCCACCGCTTTCTGCGCCGTCGTCTGGTCCCAGTCGCCGGTCACCGAACCGACGATCTTGAACTCGGGATGGGCGGCGACGCCTTCGAGGATGCCGGCATGGATGGCATCGTCGATCGAGGTCCCGGCAAGCCCACGGATTTCCAGAAGATTGCCGCCCTTGGGCTGGAATTTGGCCATCTGCTCGATTTCCTGCTTGCCCATGTCCTTGAAGTCGACGACGACACGGTAGGCGCAAGGTTCGGTCACGGTGCCGTCGAAGGAGACGACGACGATGCCGGCATCGCAGGCCTGTTTGATGGCGCCGTTGAGCGCATCCGGCGAGGCCGCGTTGATGACGATCGCGTCATAGCCCTGCAGGATCAGGTTCTGCACCTGTGCTGCCTGCGTCGGCACCTCCTTGTCGGCGGTGGTGAAGATGTCGGCCGCGCCGACGATCTTGTCGGCGACCGCCTTCTTGGTGACGATGCCATAGCTGTCGAGCATCGCCTGCCGCCAGGAATTGCCTGCATAATTGTTGGAAAAAGCGATCTTCTTGCCACTGGTATCGGCCAGCGCCGTGCCCGAGGCGAGCATTGCCGCCAGAGCGCCCAGAACGAACAGTTTCTTCATGTCGTTATCCTCCCAGATGTGTTGACTGCTGCATTCCCACCGGCTTTGACCCCGGCCTCACTCCCAACTCTGATTTGAGCACGGATTGTCGCGAGCTCAAAACAGTCTCAATCCCGGCACGCGCACCCTGAGCCGGTACAGCGACGTCGACGCGGTGATGTAGAGGCTTTGCAAATCGTCGTCGCCGAAGGTGAAATTCGCGCAATCTTCGGGCGTTCGGATGACGCCAAGAAGGGCGCCCGACGCGTCGAAAATGTGGATGCCGCCGGGTCCGGTGCAGTAGAGATTGCCGCGGCTGTCGATCTTCATGCCGTCGGGCGCTCCCGGCCCCTCGCCCTCGGTCACCGCCCACACCGCGCCGCCATTGAGGTCGCCATTGGCTTCGACGCCGAACACCCTGACGTGCCCGCGTTCGGTGTCGTTGATGAACAGCCGCGACTCGTCCAGCGAAAAGCAAAGCCCGTTCGGCTGCCCGAAATCGTCAGCTAGCAATGTCAGCCGGGCGCCATCGCCATCGATGCGGTAGACGCCCTGGAACGGCAGGTCCTGTGGCCGTGGCACGCCATAGAATTCCCTCCGGCCATAGCCCGGATCGGTGAAATAGATCGATCCGCCGGTGGCAACGACGATGTCGTTCGGGCTGTTGAGCTGCTTGCCCTGATAGTGCGTGGCAAGCACCGTCGCGCTGCCGTTGGGTTCGGCGCGGGTCACCCGGCTCGTTGCGTGCTCGCAGGTGACCAGCCGCCCCTGGCGGTCCAGCGTGTTGCCATTGGCCTTGTGGCTCGGCGCGCGGAACAGCTCGATCTCACCCTCGGCATTGCGGCGATACATCCGGCTTTCCGGAATGTCGGAAAAGACCAGCCATTTTTCGTAGGGGTGCCAGACCGGACCTTCGAGGAAGCCGAAGCCGCTCGCCAGGGTCTCGATGGTCGCATCGCCGACGACATCGTCGAAGCCGGAATGGCGCGCACGCGCCGACACCGACATCATCGGCTCCCGGCGCGAACAGCCGTGCTACTCCGCATGGTGACAAATGGCATGAGCGCTTCCCGATATAGGCTTCTTGTTGGGGCAGAGCGTAGGCGCGGTGCCGACGAGCCGATACGGGTCAAAGCGCACGGCCGACTGTGCGTTTGCACAGTCGGCCGTGCCTATCGAGCACGGGATAGCGACGACGTCAGATCAGGGCCGGCGACCACTCCGCAAAAGCGCGGTCAAGGTTGCGCTCGCGCACGCCACCGCCACGAGCACGACCACGCCTGCAGCGTTGGACTCCTGTTGTGTTCGAGCCGAGTCGTGCTGCGCGGGTAAAGGGCTGTGAACCAAGGTTTTCAGATCGGACCGGCTGCCGTGCCGAACGGAATAGGCGCGCGTGAACTCGGCACCGAGGAGGAAAATTTCCGACGAGTAGTAAACCCAGAGCAGTATGACGAGCAGGCCGCCGGCGGCGCCATACGAAGACGCAACCGCGCTGGTGCCGATATACCAGCCGATAAGCGATTTCCCCAGTGTGAACAGGGCCGCGGTCCCGATAGCGCCAATTGCCACATCGCGCCATTCCAGGGTTCGATCGGGTAGAACCTTGTAAATGGCGGCAAACATCACGGAGATAAGTGCAAACGAAACGACGCCGTTGATCCCGCTGAGTATGATCGTTCCAAACGGCAGATGGGCGTTGATGAAATCGCCCAGTGCCGAAATCGCAGCGCTTGCGATGAGAGAGACCAGCAACAGGAACCCGAGTGCGGCCACCAACCCGAGGCTGGCGGCCCGCGCCCGCACCAGACGCGACAGGGAGTTGCCCTGCGGTTCGATCTTCCAGATTGTGTTCAACGACTGCTGCATTTCGCCGAAGACACCAGACGCGGACACCAGCAAGGTGACCAGCCCTATGATCGCGGCCCAGGTGCCGTACAGGCTGCCGGATGCACTTTCCAGCGCAGTCTTCAGGAGATCGGCGCTTTCCGGTCCCATGAGCCCTGATATCTGCGCGGACAAGGCCAATTGTGCGGCATCGTGGCCGAAGACGAGACCAGCAATCGCAACCACGATCAGCAAGATCGGCGCCAGCGAGGTGGTGGCATAGAAAGCCATCGCAGCACCATGGCTAAGCGCATTGTCGTTGATGAAGCCGACTATGCTTTCACGCACCAGGTGCCATGAATCTGTGATTGAGGGTAGCACTTCGGGTCCGCAGGCATTGAGTTGGCGTTCACTAGCAATGCGCCTGACCTTCCGAAGTTCCGGGGCGTGGCCGCCGCTGTTTCAGTGCTCCGCCAGCCAGGCATCGAGCCGGTCCTGTTCGCGGCGCAGTGCGTCGATGTTGATCAGGCCACGCGCCATGGCGAGATAGATCGCCCGTGTCCGCGAGTTGAACACGGAAGCATCGCCGGCGCCGTCGTCCGCCGGCACGATGCCGAGCTTGTCATAGACATGCTTGATGCGGCTCTGCGCACCACGGATCGACAGGCCGCGCCGCGCCGCGATCGCCCGGTCGGTCAGGCCGAGCGCGATGTCGATCAGGCTCTCATATTCGCCGTCGGTGATGCCCTCGAACTTGTCCTGCACGCGGTGCTGGATGCCGCGGATTTCGCGGTCGATGATGCAGTGGCCTTCGCGGAAAACCCCGCGCAGGGCGGACCGCATGCCCTCCTCCGTCGCCGATTTGAGCACATAGCCGTAGACCGAGCCGGGCGGCACGATGCGCGCCACGCCGCGCACATAGGCTTCGTCGGCGAAATTCGACCAGAACAGGATGTGCGTGCCGGCGCGACGGTTCCAGATCGCCTTGGCAACTTCGATTCCGGTCGCCTTGGGCATCTGCAAATCGAGCACGACATGCAGTGGCTCGCGCTCAGTCGCCAGGTTGATGGCGTCCTCGCCGTCGCTCGCCTCGATCACCTCGACGTCGCCGGGCCACAGCTGCTCCACCGTCCGCCGCGCGAAGCTACGGTGCAGCCCGTCATTCTCGGCGATCATCACAAGCATCACATGGCCTCCGATACGGCGAACTCGCCAGGCACCGCTGCAGCCGCCGCCAATTCTCGCGACGGCTGGCGGTCGATCTCGACGACGACACGGGTGCCGCCGTTCTTGCGGCCGGCCTGGCCGATGCGCAGCCGCGCCCCGATAAGGGCTGCCCGCGTGTGCATATGGCCGATGCCGCCATACGCAGCCGGGTCGACGGTGCCGCAGCCCTGGCCGTCATCCGTCACGATCACCCGCAGCACGCTCGCGGTCGACGCCAGCAGCACGTCGATGCGGTGCGCAGCGGCATGGCGAACGGCATTGTTGATCGCTTCCTGCACGATCCGGTAGAGCGCGGTCCGCACTGGCTCCGGCAAACTGTCGGCGCCGCCGTCGCTGGTGTCGGCGATGCGCACGGCGATCGGCGGCTTGGCCTTGCTGACACTGCGGTTGAGATGCGCTTCGACCGCATCGCGCAGGCCGAACAGTTCGAGCACGCTCGGCCGCATGGCGTCGACGATGTGGCGCAGTTCCGTCAGGCAGCCGGCGACCTCCTGCTCGAGGTCGGCAAGCTGCGCGGCCCGCGCCACGCCCTGGCCGCGCAAGGCCGAAAGCTGGCGCGCGATGCGGGCGAGATCGGCAAGCGTCTGGTCGTGCAGGTCCATGGCCATGCGGCGGCGTTCGCGCTCCATGCCCTCGGTCAATTGCGAGGCGCCGACGCGCAGCAGTTCGACGCGGTTGCGCGCCTCGCTCTCGGCCAGCATGGCGCGGCGCGCCTCCTCGGTCTGGATCAGCGCGAAGATATAGGGCGCGATCAGATCGGCGCATTGCTGGGCGACCGCGACATCGGCAAGCGTGTAGCAGCCGATTTCGTGCCGGCTGATGTTGAGCGCGCCGATGACGCTACCGCGCGCCCTGAGCGGCACGATGATGCGGCTGCGCAGCTTGGCCGCGAAAATCGGCTCGTCGAAAGCGCCGGCAAAATGAAAACGGTCGTCGACAAGCGCGTTGTCCGACAACAGGTAAGGCGTCTTGCCCCACAACACGAAGCGAATCGGACTGCCTTCCACCGGATGCTGGGCGAGCTCGCTCCAACTGGTGTGGAAACCGGCTTCGTAGCAGGCATGCATGCGCCCATCGTGAGACAGCACAGCCAGATCGATATGGTCGTGCGGGATGAGCGTGCCGATCTCGATGGCGGTCGCGCGGAACGCCGTGCCGGGATCAATATGGCCGGCAAGCGCCCGCGATATCGCCAGCAGCCGGTCGATCAGGACCAGGGACACTTCCGCCATTGCTTTCACGATCCTCCCGTGCCGCGAAATAGTGGACGCATGCCGCCGCCGCTGTCAACGACGGCGCCGTTGACTATAGGAATTTTTTCTTGACTCGGTGACCTCAGCTATGGTACATTTTTGTCCATGGTGCTGATTTGCGCCAGTGACCCGCCGCACAGGCGGGTTGTTCGCTTGATGCTCCGTCAGCCAATGGCGGGCGAAGGCTCCGAAGAAACCCGTCAGCCCGAGTTCGTTGCCCTGCCGTTGTACCGGCCGATCAACTTGCGGTGCAATGATTGTAAAGGGTTCGCGTCCTGGTCTAGGGAGGAGGCCAGGAGAGCGAAACAGAATGCCAGTGACGCAAAACGTTGCTCCGGGCGCCCCGGGGATCCCGGCGCGCTGGACATCAAGCGCCAAGAGTGGCGTCGGAACGTCGCTTTCGCCGGCCGGCCGGATCTGGTTTACGATCAGCCACGGCATCCTCAACGAAGTCTACTATCCGCGCGTCGACAGCGCCTGCACCCGCGACCTCGGCTTGATCGTCACCGGTCCCGGCGGCTATTTTTCGGAAGAGAAACGCGATGCCGGGCATACGATCGAACCGTTCGAGGACGGCGTGCCCGCCTACAGGCTGGCCAATACGGCGAATGACGGCGCCTGGCGGATCGAAAAGCGTATCCTCGCCGACCCGGAGCGCCCGGCGCTGCTGCAGGAAATCACCTTCACGGCGCTGAAAGGGGTGCCCGGTGACTACCGCGTCTACGCGCTTCTGGCGCCGCATCTGGTCAATGCCGGCATGGGCAACACCGCCTGGGTCGGCGAGCACGAGGGAAAGCCCATGCTGTTCGCCTCGGGGCGCGGCTCTTGCCTGGCGCTGGCCTCGTCGCTGCCCTGGCGAACCGGTTCGGCCGGCTATGTCGGCTTTTCCGACGGTTGGCAGCAACTCCACAATACAGGTGAGCTCGACGCTGCGTACCAGCGGGCCGAGGACGGCAATGTTGCGCTGACGGGCGAGATCGGCTTTTCCGCCACAGAGACCAAGGCCTTGCTGGCGCTTGGGTTCGGCGCGACGCCTGACGAGGCCGCGGAACATGCTTTCGCCAGCCTGAAGCAGGGTTTTGAACCCGCAGCGAAATCCTACCTCCAGAACTGGCGCCAATGGCAGACTGGCCTGCTGCCGCTAGATCGACACACGGCATCATCGGGTATCAACAGCTATCGCACCAGCACCGCGGTACTGGCGACGCACCGGTCGATCGCGACACCAGGCGCCGCGGTCGCCAGCCTGTCGATCCCGTGGGGCTTCAACAAGGGTGACGACGACCTCGGCGGCTACCATCTGGTCTGGCCGCGCGATCTGGTCGAGACGGCGGGCGGCTTTCTTGCTGCCGGCGATGCTGCCTCGGCCCTGCAAATCCTCGATTACCTCAGCTCCATCCAGCAGCCGGACGGCCATTGGCCGCAGAACGCCTGGCTCGACGGATCGGCCTATTGGCCCGGCATCCAGATGGACGAATGCGCCTTTCCGCTGCTGCTGGCCGACGCTTTGCGCCGCGCCGGCCATTTGCCCCGCGCCAGGCTCATGACCTTCCTGCCGATGATCGAGCGCGCCGCCGGCTATGTCGTGCGCAACGGGCCCGTCACCGGCGAGGACCGCTGGGAAGAGGATGCCGGCTACAGCCCGTTCACGCTCGCCGTCGAAATCGCCGCACTGCTTGCCGCGGCAGACCTGCTCGACGCCTGCGGCAAGACAGACGCCGCGACCTATCTGCGCGAGACATCAGACGTCTGGAACGACCAGGTCGAGCGCTGGACCTACGTCACCGGCACGGCGATCTGCAGTCAAGTCGGCGTCGAAGGCTACTATGTCCGCATAGCACCACCCGACAGCGCCGAGGCCGGTTCGCCGAAGGACGGCTATGTCCCGATCAAGAACCGGCCGCCCGGCGACACCGACCGGCCGCCCGAGGAAATCGTCAGCCCGGATGCGCTGGCACTTGTCCGCTTCGGTCTGCGGGCGGCCGACGATCCGCGCATGACAGACACGGTCAAGGTCATCGACGCGCAATTGCGCTGCGATCTGCCGCAAGGGCCGCTCTGGTATCGCTACAACGGCGATGGCTACGGCGAGCATGAAGACGGCGCACCGTTCGACGGCACCGGCCAGGGTCGCTCCTGGCCGCTGCTGGCCGGCGAACGTGCCCACTATGAGCTGGCGGCGGGGCGCAGGGAAAAGGCAGCCAGCCTGCTGGCAGCGCTGGAAGGCTCGGCCGGGCCGGGCGGCCTATTGCCGGAGCAGGTCTGGGACGGCGCCGATCTGCCGGAGCGCGAACTGCTGCACGGCCGACCCTCGGGCAGCGCCATGCCGCTGGTCTGGGCGCATTCGGAGCATATCAAGCTGCTGCGCTCGCTGCGCGACGGCGCGGTCTTCGACATGCCGCCGCAAGGCGTCAAGCGCTATATCGAGGACAAGACCGTATCGCCGTTCAGAACCTGGCGGTTCAACAACAAGATCCGCACCATGCCGGAGGGCAAGACGTTGCGCGTCGAATTGTTGGACCCGGCTACGGTCCACTGGAGCACCGACAACTGGGCGACCACCCACGACAGCCATACGGTGGAGAACGCCTTCGGCATCCATCTTGCCGATCTGCCTGCGGCAAGCCTCCCCGAGGGAAGCACGCTGCTCTTCACTTTTTTCTGGCCCGGGACCGGCGATTGGGAGAATGTCGACTTCTCCGTCATATCGGGCGACCAAAATGGCCAGTAGATCACAGCCAGTAGACCTTCCCTCGATAACCCCGCAAATCTCGTAGAAAACAGGGACGAAACCATGCAGATCGGAATGATGGGACTGGGCCGGATGGGCGCCAACATGGTCCGGCGCCTGATGCGCGACGGCCACGAATGCGTCGTCTACGACATCAACCCGGCCAGCGTCGCCGCCCTGGTGACCGACGGCGCGTCAGGGGCGGCCTCGATGGAAGAATTCGTCGGCAAGCTGGCCAAGCCGCGCTGTGTGTGGCTGATGCTGCCGGCGGCGATCACCGGCAGGATCATCGACCAGGTGGCGGCCCTGATGGAACCCGGCGACCTCGTCATCGACGGCGGCAATTCCTACTACCACGACGCCGTCGACCAGGCCGCGAAACTGGCCGGCAAGGGTATCCATCTTGTCGATGTCGGCACCAGCGGCGGCGTCTGGGGCCTGGAGCGTGGCTACTGCCTGATGATCGGCGGCCCCGACGTGGCGGTGCAGCACCTCGATTCGATCTTCGCCACGCTGGCACCGGGCGCCGATGCCGGCTCCAATCCGCCTGGGGATGCCGGCACCGCGCCCTTCGGCTATCTGCATTGCGGACCCAGCGGTGCCGGCCACTTCGTCAAGATGGTGCACAACGGCATCGAATATGGCGTCATGGCCGCCTATGCCGAAGGCATGAACATCCTGAAGTCGGCCAATGCCGGCAAGCGGCAACGGACGGCGGACGCCGAGACCAGTCCGCTGGAAAACCCGCAATACTACCAGTTCGACATCGACCTTCCCCAGGTGGCCGAGGTCTGGCGGCATGGCAGCGTTATCGGCTCCTGGCTGCTCGACCTGACGGCCGGCGCGTTGAAAAGCGATCCGGGCCTGGTGAATTTCGGCGGCCGCGTTTCGGATTCCGGCGAAGGGCGCTGGACGCTGAAGGCGGCGATCGACACCGGCGTGCCGGCTCCGGTGCTGTCCTCGGCACTGTTCGACCGCTTCTCCTCGCAGGGCGAATCCGAATTCGCCGACAAGCTGCTCTCCGCCATGCGCTATGCCTTTGGCGGCCATGTCGAGAAGCCGAAGGCCGGCAAGTGAGGACACTGGGAGAGACACGCGCATGAGCCAGGAACGGTCCGACACGCTGGTGCTCTTCGGGGCCACCGGCGACCTCGCCCACAAGAAGATATTTCCAGCCCTTTACCAGATGGTCGCCAAGGGCACGCTCACCGAGCCGGTGATCGGCGTCGCCTTCGACGCCTGGGACCTCAAGCAGTTGCAGGCGCGCGCCCGCGACGGCATCGTCAATGCGCTCGGCAAGATCGACGAGAAAGCGTTCGCCAAATTCGCTTCGCTGCTGCGCTACGTCAGCGGCGACTACCGCGATGGAGCGACGTTCGAGAAACTGAAGAGCGCTCTCGGCACCGCACAGCGGCCGCTGCACTACATGGCGGTGCCGCCGACCATGTTCGAGACCGTCGTCCAGGGGCTGGAGCAATCGGGCACGGCGCATGGCGCGCGGCTGATGGTGGAAAAACCCTTCGGTCACGATCTGCAATCGGCGCGCTGGCTGAACCGGGTCCTGCATCTGGTGTTCGACGAACAGTCGATCTTCCGTATCGACCATTACCTGGGCAAGGAAGCGATCCAGAACCTGCTCTATTTCCGCTTCGCCAATTCGCTGCTCGAGCCGATCTGGAACCGCAACTACGTCGAAAGCGTGCAGATCACCATGGCCGAGGATTTCGGCGTCGAGGGACGTGGCCGCTTCTATGACGATGTCGGCTGCATCAGGGACGTCATCGAGAACCATCTGCTCAACATCCTGTTGCTGCTTGCCATGGAGCCGCCTGTCGGCCGTTCCGCCGACGACCTGATCGATGAGAAGGTGCAAGTGCTGCGCGCGATCAGGACGCTGACAAAAGACGATGTCGTGCGTGGCCAGTTCACCGGCTATCTCGCCGAACCGGGTGTGGCGCCGAACTCGCCCGTCGAGACCTTCGCGGCGGTGCGTTTCTTCGTCGACACCTGGCGCTGGCAGGACGTGCCGTTTTTCATCCGCGCCGGCAAGAACATGCCGGTGCATGTCACCGAAGTGGTGGTGCGGCTGAAGCGGCCGCCGCTCGATGTCTTCGACCCGATCAAGCCCGCCGACCAGAACTACGTCCGCTTCCGCATCGACCCACAGGTGGTGATCGCCATCGGCGCACAGCGCAAGGCGCCGGGCGACGACATGATCGGCGAGCAGGTCGAACTGACGGCGCTCGACGATTCGAAGGGCGACATGCCGCCCTATGAGCGCTTGATCGGCGACGCCATGAACGGCAACGGGCAGTTGTTCACCCGCCAGGACGCCAGCGAACTGGCCTGGCGCATCGTCGGCCCGGTGCTTGGCGACACCACGCCGCCGCACCTCTACGAGCCGCTCACATGGGGACCCGCGGACGTCATGGCCGGGTTCGGGCCGCCCAATGGCTGGATCGATCCGGTGAAGTGAGAGGACCACACGATGGCCAAGGCGGTGAAGCAACCAGCATCGGGCACCGGAAAGCCGGACACTGAAAAAATCGTGCTCACGATCGACATCGGCGGCTCGCACGTCAAGATCCTCACCAGCGCCGGCGGCGAGGAGCGCCGCGCCGATTCGGGGCCGGACCTGACGCCGCAGCAGATGATCGACGTGGTCAACAAGCTCGCCGAAGGCCTGTCCTACGACGTCGTCTCGATGGGCTATCCCGGCCCGGTCAATCACAACAGGCCGCTCGCCGACCCCGCCAATCTCGGCAAGGGCTGGGCTGGATTCGACTTTGCGGGCGCGTTCGGCAAACCGGTGAAAGTGGTAAATGATGCGCTGATGCAGGCCATCGGCAGCTACGAGGGCGGGCGCATGCTGTTCCTCGGGCTCGGCACCGGTCTCGGTGCGGCGATGATTGCCGACAACGTCGCCCAACCGATGGAACTCGCGCATTTGCCCTACAAGAAGGGCAGGAGTTTCGAGGATTATGTCGGCGAACGCGGCCTGGAAAAGCGCGGCAAGAAGAAATGGCGCAAATACGTCTTCGACGTCGTCGACCGGCTCCGTGCCGCCATGCAGCCGGACTATGTCGTGATTGGCGGCGGCAACGTCGACAAGCTCGATGAATTGCCCACCGACTCCAGGCGCGGCGACAACACACGCGCCTTCGAAGGCGGGTTTCGTTTGTGGCGCGACAAAGCGCTGATAGTCTGATACTGTTATTGTTTAATATAGTTGTTCAAAATAACGTGTGACCTGACATCAAGTCGTTGCAATACGCAGATTTGCCGACTAGGAATTCCGCGCTACACCAACGCCATTCGTCCCGTGGACGCACGAAGGACGCCATAGCATTTTGATTTCGCGCATGATCCTTTCCGGAAGTCGAATCCGATTTTCAGGTCATTCGCTGTAGACGGAGAAATAGAGTGACCGACGATAGCAACAGTGCCCGTAAAGACATCGATCTGCTCGAGCTGACCGCCCACATCGTGTCCGCTTACGTCGAGAAGAACCGCTTGCCCGCCTCCGGCCTGGCCGACCTCATCGCCAGCGTCAGCGCCTCGATAAACGCGCTCGGCAAGCCTGCGGTCCCGGTGGCTGCCCCCCTGGTCCCGGCGGTCAACCCCAAGAAGTCGGTGACACCCGATTTCATCATCTGCCTCGAAGACGGCAAGAAGTTCAAATCGCTGAAGCGTCACCTGGGCGTGCATTTCGGCCTGACACCGGACGCCTATCGCGCCAAATGGGGCTTGCCGTCGGACTATCCGATGGTCGCTCCCAACTACGCGGCCTCGCGTTCGCTGCTGGCTAAATCCATCGGCCTCGGCCGCAAGGCTGCCCCCGTGAAGGCACCCGCCAAGGGCAGGAAGGCCAAGGCCTCGGCCTGAATATTCAGTCCTGAGTCAACAGTTAGGACGACTGGAACAGAAGCCTGCCGGCGAATCCGCCTTGGCAGGCTTCCTATTTTTATGGCTTGGATGGGCCGGGCAAGGTCTTTGGGGGAAGCCATGAACTACACCAGGATGGTGATCGAGAAAGAAGCGCCGGAAGAATATGGCTATGACCGTATCCGCTACAATCTTTCGGAAAGTTCGATCGCCGACCAGAAGCTCTCCGACATCGGCCTGTCGCTGCCTGATCTCACGCTTTTCTATGGCGAGCATCGCGGCGACAAGCAGTTGCGAGCCCTGATCTCGGCGCAGGGTGCCGGCATTTCGCCGGATGATGTCCTGGTCACTGCCGGTGCCGCGGGCGCGCTGTTCATCATCTCGACCTCGCTCTTGTCGGCCAATGACCATCTCGTCGTCATCAGGCCCAACTACGCCACCAACATCGAAACCCCAAGGGCGATCGGCTGCGCCATCAGCTTTGTCGACCTGGCCTTCGAGGAAGGCTTCGCCATCGATGTCGAACGCGTCAAGGCGGCGCTGCGGCCGGACACGAAGCTGATCAGCGTCACCTGCCCGCACAACCCGACCGGCACGATGATGAGCCGAACCGAGCTCGATGCGCTGGTGGCGCTTGCCGAAAGCAGCAACTGCCGTCTGCTGGTCGACGAGACCTATCGCGACCTTTCCTACGGCCGGCGGCTGCCGACGGCTGCCTCACTGAGCCCGAGAGCGATCAGCGTCTCGTCATTGTCCAAGGCCTTCGGCATTCCCGGCATCCGCATCGGTTGGCTGATCACCCGGGACGCTGAGCTTCAAGAGAAATTCCTCGCCGCCAAGGAACAGATCGGCATCTGCGGCAGCGTCATCGACGAAGGCATTGCCCGCGGCATGCTCGAACGCCGGGACGCTTTCCTGGCGACGCTGCTGCCCGAAATGGCGGGGCGCCGCGACATCGTCCAGGCCTGGATCGATCGCGAACCGCTGGTCGACTGGGTGCGGCCCGAAGGTGGCGTCGTCGGCTTCCCGCGCCTCAATGTCGAACCCGGCTTCGACCTCGACCGGTTCTATGTGAACCTGCTGGAAAACCACGGCACCTATGTCGGACCCGGCCACTGGTTCGAGATGGAAAAACGCTTCTTCCGCGTCGGCTTTGGCTGGCCGACGGAAGCCGAATTGCGTGGCGGCCTCGACGCCATTTCCGTCGCGCTGCGGCAGTAAGTTTCCCGTGCCAGCGACCGGTTGATGCTACTGCGTCACAGCGACCGTTCATAGTGGCCAGCGTCTGCGCCGCCCCTCACCTGCCTGCCGGCATCCTCTCCCCGTATAGTGACGGGGAGAGGGGTGCTGTCATCGGCGATTTCGCCAATCTCCAGCGTTGCGGGAGAAATGCCGGCGTCGCCGCCCGCCCCTCTCTCCCCGTCACTATAGGATGTCCGGCAGGACAGTGAGGGGCAGCGCCAACGTCAACGATTGCCGCGTTCGGCCAGAAACTCATGACGCAGTAGCGCTAATGCATCTCGCTCAAAAGTCGCGACGCGCTTTAGGCTGAAAATTCCTTGATCCAGCACTGATTTTGACGCATATCCGCTGCGAACTGAGCTAAAAGTTCCGCCAGCCGGACCAGCGCCCATCGTGGAAGTGCCCCGCCAGCTGATGCCATTCGAACGGGGCCTCTTAAATCATGACAGCAGAACAGATATCGCCGGACCAGCGCTATGCCGCGTTCCGCCATCGGTCCTTCCTGAGCTATTGGGCGGCGCGTTTCCTCACCACATTCGCCACCATGATCGTGTCCGTCGCGGTCGGCTGGCAGATGTACGATTTGACCCGTGACCCGCTCGATCTCGGCCTGGTCGGCATCGTCCAGTTCCTGCCGTCGCTGCTTCTGGTCCTGGTCACCGGCGTCGTCGCTGATCGCTTCGGCCGCCGCCTGATCATGGCGCTGGCGGTCGTGGTGGAGGCGATGTGCGCGCTGGCGCTGCTGTTCCTGACGCTGCGCGGTATCAGCGGGCCGCTGCCGATCTTCTGCGTGCTTGCCATGTTCGGCGTCGCCCGCGCCTTTTTCGGTCCGGCCTCCGCCTCGCTGTTCGCCAATCTGGTGCCGCCTCAGGATTTCGCCAACGCCATCGCCTGGAATTCATCGGCCTGGCAGACGGCGACCATCGTCGGACCGGTCGCCGGCGGCCTGCTCTACGGCGTGTCGCCGGAAGCGGCCTACGGAACCGCGGCCGTCCTGATGCTCGTGTCCGGGCTGCTGATCTTCACCATCCCGAAGCCGTCGCAGCGGACCGAGTCGGAAAAGCCGACGATGCAGCACCTGCTCGGCGGGTTCAGCTACATCTGGAGCGAGAAGATCGTGCTCGGCGCCATCTCGCTCGATCTGTTCGCCGTGCTCCTGTCCGGCGCCTCGGCGCTGCTGCCGGTCTATGCGCGCGACATCCTCCAGCTCGGCCCCTGGGGCCTCGGCCTGCTGCGCTCGGCGCCCAGCATCGGCGCCATTTGCGTCGCCATCTGGCTGGCCGGGCATCCGCTTCGCAACCACGCGGGCATGATCATGCTGGTCGCCGCCGCCTCGTTCGGCGCCTTCACCGTGCTGTTCGGCCTTTCCACCATCACCTGGCTGTCGATCGTGGCGCTGGTCTTCCTTGGCGCCACCGATATGTTCAGCGTCTACATCAGGGAAACGCTAATTCAGCTGTGGACGCCCGACGAGGTGCGCGGCCGCGTCAACGCCGTCAACCAGGTCTTTGTCGGCGCCTCCAACGAGGTCGGCGAATTCCGCGCCGGCACGATGGCCGCACTGATCGGCTCGGTGCCGGCCGTGGTGATCGGCGGCATCGGCGCCATCGCCGTCGCGGGCCTGTGGATGGTGCTGTTCCCGCAACTGCGCAAGGTGCGCCATCTCGACGGACGCAACTGATCTTCCTCCAGTTGACAAGCCAAAATGCCCCGCCCCCATGCCACAGGAGCTCTCATGATCACTTGCTACCTGAAATATGTCATCGACCCCTACAAGCTTGCCGAGTTCGAAGATTATGGCCGTCGCTGGATAGCTCTGGTCAACCGCCTCGGCGGAAACCATCACGGCTATTTCCTTCCGAGCGAGGGGGCGAGCAATATCGCTTTTGCCATGTTCAGCTTTCCGAGCCTTGCCGACTACGAGGACTATCGCAAGCGTATGGCTGCCGACCCGGAATGCCAGGAAGTGTTTGAAATGGAAAAACGCAATCGCAGCATTCTCAGCTACGAGCGCAGCTTCCTGCGGCCTGTGCTCGAACCTTAAAGCGCGTCGCGTCGAAACAGATTCACGCGCCGCGCTTTAGGTCTTGTTTTATGCATGTCGTTTTCCCAAAACCGAGGTCGCTTTTGGGCGACATGCATTAGCTATCTGCTCGGCTTGCCGAAAATCATCCGCAAAAACTCGTCCAGCCAACGCTTGAGATGCATGTCCCAGATCAGCCGGCCGCCGAGATGATCGCGGCCGGGCTGCGCACCGGGCAATTCGAAGCGATGCGCGCCGCGCACCACCCAGCGCTGCATCATCACCCTGGTCAGTTCGCCATGGAACTGGATGCCCCAGGCATTGTCGCCGTAGCGGAAGGCCTGGTTGGGATAGGTCTCGGCCGTCGCCAGCAGCGTCGCGTCCCTGGGCAGCGAGAAACCCTCGCGGTGGAACTGATAGACCATCTCCGGCCAGTGCATCAGTTGCTTGCCGGCTTCGGTCGCTTTCAGGGGATACCAGCCAACCTCGACCAGCCCTTCGCCGTGTCCTTCGACCTTGCCGCCGAGATAGTTGACCAGCATCTGTGCGCCGAGACAGATGCCGAGACATGGCCGGTTCTCCCTCAGCGGTATTTCCAGCCAGTTGGTCTCGCGGCGAACGAACTCGTCCTCGTCATTGGCGCTCATCGGACCGCCGAACACCACCGTGCCGGCGTGGCCGTCCAGTGTTTCGGGCAAGGCGTCGCCAAGCGGCGGCCGGCGGATATCGAGGTCGAACCCTTCTTCCAGCAACATGTGGCCGACACGCCCTGGGCTCGAACTCTCCTGATGCAGCACGATCAGTATCTTTGGCTTCGAACTCGTTTGACGCGGCATGGGAAGGCGAAGATCCTATTCGTCGCTCGATGTTCCGGTGGCGCCGGGCGCGTGCGCCGCTGCCTTGCGGCGCGCCTCGACGCGATCATGGCGTTCGACGCCGATCAGCTCGGCGACGCGCCAGACGGTGTTGTCCTCGAGCTCGTGCAACTCGCCGTCGGCATAGACGATTTCCCACATCAGGCCGATGAAGGCCTTGCGCGCATTGGCATCGAGATGCCGCTTCAGGACACTGGTGAAGGCATAGAGATCGATCGCCTCATTGTCGGCCCGCTCGCCGGCGGCGGCAAGTGCCTCAAGTTCCGTGCCGCTGATCGAATAGCTCTCCGCCAGCACCGCCTTGAACCGCTCCCACTCGACATCCTGGCGCACGCCATCGGCATTCATCACATGGTAGAGCAGCGCCGAGGCGGCGATGCGCGGATCGTCCGTGCTGGCACGAGTGCCGGCGCCGGCCGGCAAATCCCTGAGAAACGACAGAACGCGTTCAAACATAGATCCATACCCCAACGGCCTGACGGCCTGCCCAACTCAAAACAACCGAAACCGGCGCGGCGATTTCTCCGCTTTCTCGTCCGGATCGACGCCGGGATCGTCCGGCAACCGCGCAAGCTCCTCGGCCGGATCGACGCCCTCGGCATCGCCCGGCACCGCGGCGAAGGCCGCTGCCGTGATCGGCCTGACATGATCTTCTTCGCGACTTTCAGCTTGCTTGCCCGCCGACGTCTCGCCACCGGCGTCATCGATCACCTCGATCGGCCCTTTTTCGCTCGTGGGCTTTGCCAATGCTTCGATGACCGGCGCCGCACCGGCTGGCATGTCGTCATGGCTGTCGATCAACTGGCCGAGACGCTCCATCGGCGCACGCCACTCGAAGGCGTCGAGCCGGCCGGTGATCGGCGACACCGGCGCCCAGCGTTCCGATACCACGCCGTCTGCGACCCAGGCCGGATCGCGCGGCGCCCGCACCGCCCTGGACAGCAGCTGCCGCACCTTGCCCTGATCGCCGGTCTCGGCCTCCTCGATGTCGGCGAGCAGCAGATAGGCGCCCTCGCGGCGGTCCATCCGGATCGCCGCCTCGGCCTCGCGGCGGGCGGTCGAGAAGTCCTGTGCGTCGAGCGCGGCGCGCGCCACCGTCATCGACGATTCGGCGTGGTTCTTCTTCATTTCCTGCAGCTTCTTCGCCCGGTTGAGGCGGTCGAGCACCGCGTCGCCCGGCCTTGCATGGGTATAAAGCTCGGCGACCTCCGGATGCGGCTCGGCCTTCCAGGCTGCCTCGAGTATCTTCGAGCCCTTGCGCACATCGTTCTGCTTGAACAATGCGGCAGCCGCGGCAACGGCGGCGGGCGCGAAGTCCGGCCGCAGCTTGTTGGCCTCGATCGCCGCAGTCCTGGCGGCGGCGGGATCGCTGTCGGCAAGCGCCTGCGCCTTGGCGGTCAGCAGCACGGCGCGGCGGCGGTTGGCGGCATCGCGTTCGATCTGCCGTGTCGATTTCTGCGCGTCGACCAGTTTCAGGGCGCCGTCCCAGTCGCCGCGCGCGGTCAGCTCTTCCAGCGTCGATTCCGCTGCCCAGGCCAGCTGCGGCGCCATCACCGCGGCACGGCCGGCATAATGTCTGGCGGCGTTGCGGTCGCCAAGCCGTTCGGCTTCCAGATAAAGCCCGCGCAAGCCTAGCAGCCGCATTTCGGGATCGTCGAGCATGCTCTCGAATTTCTGTCGCGCGCCTTCATGATCGCCTTCGAGCAGCGACGCCTGCGCTTCCAGCAGGTGGATCAGCGGCTCCTGGTCGGAACGGATCAGCTTGGCGGCTTCCTTGGTCTTCTTGCGGGCCAGCGCGCCATCACCGGCGCCGGCGGCAATCATGCCGGTCGACAACGCCTGATAGCCACGATCGCGGCGGCGGACACGGAAATAGCGCGAGATGGTGTAGGGGCTGTTCCACAGCGATTTGAGCAGCCACCACAGGATCATCACCGCGGCGACCACGGCAACGACGGCCACCGCCGCCACCATCAGGCTGACCTGGTATTGATAGCCGTTGAAAGTGACGACCATGTCGCCCGGCCGGTCGGCCAGCCAGGCAAAGCCCAGCCCGAGCGCGAAAACGACGATGAGGAAGGCGAGCAGGCGGATCATTGTGGTGCCCTCATGCCTTCATCGCGCCCGAGATCAGCGCATCGACCTGGGTTTCGACCTCGATGCGTGCCTTCAGCTTGCCGGCAAAGTCCGCGCCAGCGGCCTTGGCGGCCTCGGGCAGCGTTTCATACTCGCTGAGTGCCTTCGCGTAGTCGCCCTGGTTGACCGCCGCCTCCATGCGCGCGACGGTTTCCGGTGCGCCGGCGCCTTCGACGGCGCCGATCGGCCTGACCTTGACCAGCGATTCGGCGCTCGACATCAGATTCTGCAGGAAGCCGGCATTCTCATCGACGGGCGTCGCGGCAGTGACCATGGCATTGGCGGCGGCATCAGCCTGCGATGCGATCTCGGCGCGGGTCGGAACGCCCTTTTCAGCATAGGGGCGCAGTGCCGCAAGCTGCGGCGCATCGGGCGAAATTGCCGCGAGGGTTTCGAGTTCGGCCGAAAACGGCCCGCCACGCTCGAGCGCCGCCTTCAAGGCCGACGCCGCGATGGCAAGCGCGACCTTCGGCTGCCCCGCCGCCGCCTCGACCTTGCCGGACAGCTGCGACACAGACTGCTCCAGCGCTGTCAGCCGGCCCTCCTGCGCCGTCGTAGCCTCGCCGGCCGACTTCACCAGCGCGTCGAGGCCAGCCAGTTTCTCGTTGAGCGGACCGAGATCGACCGGCGCCGAGCTGCCGGCCTTGCCGAGGGCGGCGACCGCCGTCTCGATCTGCGCGACCTTGTCGCCCAGTGCGGCGACCCCGGCTGCGTCGCCTGCTCCACCTTTCTCGACAGCCGATTTCAGCGCCGCCACATCGGCCTTGACCTGTTCAAGGCCCGAGGACAGGCCGACCATCTTCGCCGCTCCATCGCCGTTGCCGCCGGCGTCCTTCAAACCGGCGATTTCGGTCTTCAGCGAGGCGATGTCGCCGTTGACGCTATCGAGCGAGACGCCGGCACCGGAACCCGGCGCGCCAAGCAGGCCGGCAAATTGCAGCCCGCCGGCGCCGACCAGCGCGATGACGCCGCCGATGATGCCGGCGGCGACGCCGTTGAGGCCGCCGCGCTTTTCAGGGGGTGGCGCCATTTTCTCGTCCCGTGTCTCGGGTTTCGCCTTGTTGCCGTCGGTCTGCGTGCGCTTCGCCGATGCGTCCTCGAAACTATAATCGTAAGCTTTGGTCTTGCCGGCCGGCGCATCGGACGATCCGGGCTCGTCGGACGATCCGGGATAGGGGATCTCGGCCTCGCTAGCGGGCTTTGTCGCCGCTGCCGGCGGCTGCTCCGGCTCGGCCTTGGCGTCGGTATGCTCCCAGGGCTCGAGATCGGTCTGGTCGGCGTGAACCGGCTCTTCGGGAACTTCGGGCTGCGAAGCGTTCGCTGCTTCCTCGGCCTTCGCCTCGTCTGTCCGGGCCTCCTGCCTGGCGGCGTCCTCGTCGGCGATGCGTGAGACGGCGCCCGGCTCGAGATCGATGGTCACCGGCTCGCGGCGGCTTTTCGAGTGTCGCATCTTCGGCGTCTTGACCATGCCTGGGCTCCGCACAATTCGCTTCGTCTCAACGCCTGGCGGCGCATGATGGTTCAGAAAGGGTCTAGCACATCACCAAGCGGTGAAAAGGGGCGGTGTGATGACGCGGCTCAGCGCGGCGCCTGCAAAAGCGCCAGCAGCACATCCTCGTCGGGCTGCGCGGCAATGCGGATTCTTTCGCTGGCGACACCGTCGAAGGCTGCCGCGATGCGCGTGGAAAGCGCAAAAACCCATGTTTTTTCGAAGAGACCGCGCAGAGCGGGCCGTCTTGCCAAGGTCTGCATCGCCGCCGCCGCCTTGGCTGAATAGAGCAACACCGCGTCGGCAGGTTGCCCCGACAGGCGTTCGAGGATGACTTCGTCCGAATACCCCATTGTCAGCGTGTCATAAGTCTCGACGGCGTGGACCCGAACGCCCGCCGTCCCGAGCCTCTGTTCGAACGCCGGAAAACGCACGCGTCCGCAGAGGTAGACAATCGTCTTTCCAGAAAAATCGACGGCGAGACTGTCGGCCAGCGCCTCCGCATCGCCCGGGCCTTCACTGACCGACAAAAACCCCGCTCGACGCGCCGCTTGCGCCGTCCTTTTGCCGACCGCATGACAAGGCAAGGCGGCGAGCGTCGCGATGATTTCTTCCGGCGCATGACGCATGGCATTGGCGCTGGTGACGGCCACCGCGACGGCATTGTCCGGGATCAGTCCGGCGGCGGCAGGCAACGCCTTTGTTTCGGTCAGGGGTAAAAGAACCGGCTGAAAACCTGCCTCCTCAAGCCGATGCGCTGTGCGCGAGGCACCCGGTTCCGGCCTGGTCACCAGGACGCGAAGCATTTCAGAGCCAGCCGTCGAAGAACTTTTCGCCGGCCTTGGCGCGCACACTCCGGGCCGCTTCACCGCCGATGCGGGCGGCGTCTTGCGCCGGCCCCTGCAGCTCGACCGTGTGCGACTGCGTGCCGTCCGGCGAGATGATCAGCCCGGCAAAAGACAGTTTTCCGGCCTCGATCGCCGCATAGCCGGCGATCGGTGTGCGGCAGGAGCCATCGAGCGCCGCCAGGAAGGCACGCTCGCAGGCCAGCGCCTGGCCGGTCGGCACATCATGGACGGCTGCCAGCATTTTTTCGACATCGCGGTCGCCGATACGGGTTTCGATGCCGATCGCACCTTGCCCCGGTGCCGGCGGGAAGACATCGAGCGGTATCAGATCGGTGACGACATGCTCGAGCCCAAGCCGCTTCAGCCCGGCATAGGCCAGGATCGTGCCGGCGGCGACGCCTTCTTCGAGCTTGCGCAGCCGCGTCTGCACATTGCCGCGGAACATCACCACGTCGAGATCCGGCCGCATCCGGCGGATCAGCGCTTGCCGCCGCAGCGACGACGACCCCACTTTCGCCCCGCGCGGCAGTTCGGCGATCGTCTTCGCCGCCCTGCCGACAAAGGCGTCGCGTGCATCCTCGCGCGGCAGGAAGGCCGAGAGTTCGAGACCGTCGGGCAGTTGCGTCGGCATGTCCTTCGACGAATGCACGGCGATGTCGATCCGGCCCGCCAGCAGCGCCTCCTCGATCTCCTTGGTGAACAGGCCCTTGCCGCCGGCTTCCGACAGCGGCCGGTCCTGGATGCGGTCGCCGCTGGTCGAGATGACGACCACCTCGAACGCCTCCGCCGGCATGCCATGCGCGGCCATCAGCCGCGCCTGCGCTTCATGCGCCTGTGCCAGCGCCAGCGGGCTGCCGCGTGTTCCGATTCTCAAGATTGTTTGCATGGCGCGCAGTCCGTGATAACCCCCCGGCAAGCGAGGCTTTTCCGGGGTTCTCCTAACGGGGAAAGCCCCATGATACAATCTTTAGGGACAGCGACGAATTGATCCGCGTGCTGGGCATAGAGACGAGTTGTGACGAGACCGCCGCCAGCGTGGTGGCCATCGACGGCTACGCCGCGCCAAAAATCCTGTCCAACATCGTGCTCAGCCAGATCGAGGAGCATGCCGCTTTCGGCGGTGTCGTGCCGGAAATCGCCGCGCGTGCCCATGTCGAGGCGCTGGACGGCATCATCGAGGCGGCGCTTGCCGATTCTGGCACAGCGCTCGCCGATATCGACGCGATTGCCGCCACCGCCGGCCCCGGCCTTGTCGGCGGGCTGATCGTCGGGCTGATGACGGCCAAGGCGATTGCCGCTGCGGCGAACAAGCCGCTGATCGCCATCAACCACCTCGAAGGCCATGCCCTGACCGCAAGGCTGACCGACGGGCTCGACTTTCCCTATCTCTTGCTGCTGGTCTCCGGCGGCCATACGCAAATCGTCGCCGTGCGCGGCGTCGGCGATTACCAGCGCTGGGCAACGACCATCGACGACGCGCTCGGCGAAGCCTTCGACAAGACGGCCAAGATGCTTGGCCTGCCCTATCCCGGCGGGCCGAATGTCGAGAAAGCGGCACAGGCCGGCAGTGCCTCGCGCTTTGCCTTTCCGCGCCCGATGAAGGGCTCGGCCCAGCCCGACTTCTCCTTCTCCGGCCTCAAGACCGCCGTGCGCCAGGCGGCGAGCGCCATTGCGCCGCTGAGCGACCAGGACGTCGCCGACATCTGCGCCTCGTTCCAGGCAGCGGTGGCCGATGCGCTGGCGGACCGCGTTTCCCGCGCGCTGACGCGCTTTCGCGAGACATTTCCCGGCACGAAAAACCCGGCCCTCGTCGTTGCCGGTGGTGTCGCCGCCAACCGCACGATCAAGATCATGCTGGAGCGGCTCTGTGCCGAGACCGGCTTCACCTTCATTGCACCACCGCTGAAGCTCTGCACCGACAATGCGGCGATGATCGCCTGGGCCGGCATCGAGCGGCTGCGCGCCGGCATGGAGCAGGAGAACGGCTTCGATTTCGTGCCGCGCTCGCGCTGGCCGCTGGACAGCATCTCGGCGCCGATGGTCGGCTCCGGCCGGCGCGGAGCCAAGGCATGAACGAGCGGGCAATGAGCGGCAACGACACCGCGCCAACCGGCTGGCGCGTTGCCGTGCTCGGCGGCGGGGCCTGGGGCACTGCCTTGGCCTTGGCCATGCTGCGCGCCGGCCATTTCGTCCGCCTTTACGCGCGCGACCCGGAGACGGTGGCCGCGATCGACCGCGGCGAAAATCCACGCTATCTGCCTGGCATCACGCTCCAGCCCGGCATCGTGGCGACGAGCAACATCCAGGCCGCGCTCGACGGTGCCGACTGCGTGCTGGCGGTGACGCCGGCCCAGTCGCTGCGGACTACGCTGGCGGCAGCGAAGGACCATATGCCGGCCGGTGTCCCGCTGGTTCTATGTGCCAAGGGCATCGAAAGCGAGACCGGCGCCTTGCTGTCGGCGATCGTCGAAGAAATCCTGCCGCTAAATCCCGTTGCCGCTCTGTCGGGTCCGAGCTTCGCCACCGACGTCGCCCGCGGCCTGCCGACGGCCGTTGTGGTCGCTGCCCGCGACGAAGCATTGGCCACCGATCTCGCCGCCCGCTTTTCCGCCGAAAACCTGCGCTGCTATTCGAACGACGACCTGATCGGCGTCGAGATCGGCGGCGCCTTGAAGAACGTCTTCGCCATTGCCGCAGGTGCCGTCACTGGGGCGGGTCTCGGTGCCAGCGCCCAGGCTGCCATGGTGACGCGCGGCTTTGTCGAGCTGCGCCGCATCGGCGCTGCTTTCGGCGCCAGGCCCGAAACGCTGATGGGGCTTTCCGGCCTTGGCGACCTGCTGCTGACCTGCTCGTCCACCCAGTCGCGCAATTTCGCCTATGGCCTGGCGCTCGGCCAAGGCAAGCCGCTTGCCGGATTGCCGCTCGCCGAAGGCGTGCCGACGGCGGCGATCGCTGCCCGCATCGCCACCGAGCGCAACATCGACGCGCCGATCATTGCCGCCGTCGCCGCCATACTGGAGGGTGCCATCACCGTCCGGCAGGCTGTGACGGCCTTGATGACCCGGCCGCTGAAGACCGAAACCAACGATTGATCCCCACGACTTTGAACGATCAGGAGAAAAAGATGCTGTTTGCTGTGATTTGCAAGGACAAGCCCGGAAGCCTGCAGGTGCGCCTCGACACGCGGCCCGAGCATATCGCCTTTCTCGAAGGGTTGAACGGCGACAAGAAGCTGGCCTTCGCCGGTCCGTTTCTTGATGCCGAGGGCAAGCCCAATGGCAGCCTCGTGGTCGTCGAAGCGTCCGACCTGGCTGGCGCCCAGGCTCTTTCGGCGGCCGACCCCTACGCCAAGGCCGGGCTGTTCGAAAGCGTCGAAATCCGCCCGTGGAACTGGACGTTCAACAAGCCGGCGGCTAGTTAATCCCGGTCGCCCGCGCGACGCCTAGGAGGAGAAAGACATGAACTACTGGCTGTTCAAATCCGAGCCATTCAAGTTCTCCTTCGAGATGCTGAAGGCCAAGGGCAAGGCCGGCACGCAATGGGACGGCGTGCGCAACTACGCCGCGCGCAACAACATGAAGGCGATGCAGATCGGCGATCTCGGCTTCTTCTACCATTCCAACGAGGGGCTGAACGTCGTCGGCATCGCTGAAGTCTGCGCGCTTGCCCATCCCGACACCACCTCGGACGATCCGCGCTGGGAATGCGTCGACATCCGCGCCGTAAGGGATGTGCCGAACCCGCCGACGCTGGAGCAGGTCAAGGCCAATCCCAGGCTTGCCGACATGGCGCTGGTGCGGCTGGGCCGGCTTTCCGTGCAGCCGGTGACGCCGGCCGAGTGGAAGGAAGTCTGCCGCATGGGCGGCTTGACGCCGGCTCCGTGACGGCGCTGACGCCCAACAGCGCGAGGCAATTCATTCTCGACAACACGGCGCTGATGGCGCCGCCGCACGTCCCGGAGATCCTGCTTCATCTTGCCGACGAAGCGCATGATTTGTGGCAGCGGACCGAGGATGAGCTGGTCGAGATCGGCCTGCCGCCGCCTTTCTGGGCCTTTGCCTGGGCCGGCGGCCAGGGCCTTGCCCGCTATATCCTGGACAATCCCGGCACGGTGCGGGGCAAGCGCGTGCTCGACTTCGCTTCCGGCTCCGGCCTTGTCGCCATCGCTGCCGCCAAGGCAGGTGCCGCCAAGGTGACCGCAGCCGACATCGATCCGTTCTGTGCCACCGCGATCCGGCTCAACAGCGAGATCAACGGTGTCGGGACCGAATTCCTCGGCACGGATTGCATCGGCACCGATGCAGGTTGGGACGTGGTCCTGGCCGGTGATGTTTTCTACGACAAATCTTTCGCGGACCGGCTGATGCCATGGTTCGCAACGCTGAAGGCGCGCGGCGCCGAAATCCTCGTCGGCGATCCCGGCCGCTCGTATATGCCGAAGGCAGGGCTGGAGCCGCTTGCCGTGTATGAAGTGGCCGTCACGCGGGCGCTGGAGGATGCGCTGGTCAAGCGCACGACCGTCTGGCGGTTCGCTTGACGCGATCGCCGAACAGGCGTTCCATCACATACAAATCAGAGGGGGAGCTCATGGATTTTTCGGCAGTGAACTGGCTGGCGGTGGTCGCTGCCGCGATCGCCGCGTGGCTGTTCGGCGCCGCTTGGTACATGGGCCTGAGCAAGGCGTGGCTGAAGGCCGCCAAGCTCGATCCGGCGACGATGAAGAAATCGCCGCTGCCCTTCGTCATCAGCTTCCTCGCCGAACTGGTCATGGCCACCATATTGGCCCTGGTCGTCGGCGCGATGACCGGCGGCGAGCCGACATGGATCGCCGGACTTGTCTTCGGCTTCGTGCTCTGGCTGGGTTTCGTCGCCACGACGCTCTCGGTCAACCATCGCTACGAGAATTTCGGCTGGGACCTGACCCTCATCGACGGCGGCCACTGGCTCGGCGTGCTGCTGATCATCGGCGCCGTGATCGGCTGGTTCGGCGCGGCGGCAACCTGATCAAGAAGGGAGTAGGGCAGTAGGGGAATAGGGGGCAAACGGCACCGACTGCTATCCCTACTGCCCTACTGCCCTACTGCCCTACTGCCCTACTGCCCTACTGCCCTACTGTCCTACTGCCCTTTGTCCGTGGTCCGCGTCTTGGCGACTTCCTCGAGCATCCATTCGCGAAAGGCGACGATGCGCGGATCGGCGGCGGTATTTTCGGGATAGACCAGGAAGTAGGCGAACTCGGGCGCCACCCGCAGGCCGAGTTCGAAAGGCTGCACCAGCCTGCCCTGGGAAAGGTCGTTCGCCACCATGGCGAAATCGGCGAGCGCAACGGCATTGCCGTCGAGCGCTGCCTGGACGGCATCCGTTGAGTTTCCGAACACGACGGTCCGGCTGTCGTCGAAATCAGTGATGCCGGCCGCGGCCATCCACATCCGCCAGTTCGGCCACGTCACGCCTTGCCGCGACCATTCGATATGCGCAAGCGTGTGGTTGAAGAGGTCGCGCGGCTCACGCAGCGGCGACCCCGACGTCAAAAGGCTCGGGCTGCACACCGGAATGAGGATGTTGTCGAACAGCCGGTGGGTGCGAAGACCCGGATATTTGCCGGCGCCGAAACGGATGCCGACATCGATGTCATCGAGTTCGAAATCCCGCACTTCATAGGCAATGTCGAATCGCAATTCGATATCGGGGTGATGCTTGCGAAAATCGTCGACGCGTCGCATCAGCCATTTTGACGCGAACTGCGCGTCGAGCGTTACCTTCAAAAGGGCGGTGCCGCGCGCCAGCTTTTGCGCCCGCGAAACGGCCCGGCCAAGCAGGTCGAGCGCGTCGGCCGAGGCGTCGAACAGCACCGTTCCCGCCTCGGTGAGCCGGATCGTGCGGCTGGTGCGTGTGAACAGCACCAGCCCGAGTTGATCCTCGATTTCCTTGATCTGATGGCTGACGGCGGCCGGCGTCAGGCCGAGCTCATCGGCGGCGCGGGTGAAATTGAGGTGCCGGGCCGCTGCTTCCAGTGTCCTCAAGGCACGAGTCCCGGGTAGAAGACGAGCCATCCTATCCTCAAATAAAACTTGATGATCCAGAGAAAACTACTCGTTTCTCGCAGGGATTTCAATCTGGCATGATGCGATCATCGACACATCATCAAGCCGGATTTGATATCCGGAGACAACGGATCATAACCATGTCCATCATCGTTTTGAATTCATCGACACCCCGCCCGGCCTGGCTGGCCGAAACCCTCGACTGGCTGCGCCACGCCCGGGTCGCGATACGCCTCGCCCGCCGCGACATTACCTACCAGAACGTCGAGGATCTCTCCGATCGCCAACTGCGCGATATCGGCGGCGAGCGCCGTGACGTCGCTCGCGCAATGGACAGAGAACTTGGCCGGCTGGGCCTGCTAGAATGGGCTGGCAGAGACCGCGAAGGTCAGGGAATAGGCAGTAGGAAATAGGCAGTAGAGGAAAATTTAAGTCAGCGCCGACAGGTAGCCTACTGCCTACTGCCTACTGCCTACTGCCTACTGCCTACTGCCTACTGCCTACTGCCTACTGCCTACTGCCTACTGCCTACTGCCTACTCCCCTACTCCCCTACTCCCCTACTCCCCTACTCCCCTACTATCTCACCACCCTCACCACCGTCCGGTCCGACAGCAGCGGCAGCAGCCGCGCCATGGTTTGCGCCGTGACAGCCACACAGCCTTGCGTCGGCGTGAAGCCGGGGCGCGCCAGATGGAAGAAGATGGCGCTGCCGCGCCCGCGCCGGCGCGGCGACAGGTTCCAGTCGAGCACAAGGCAGGCGTCGTAGAGCCGGTCGTCGCGCCGCATGCGTTCGTGGCTGGCGCCATAGGGTATCTTGACCGGCCTGTTGTAGTTGCGGTCGTCGGGCACTTCGCACCAGCCCAGATCGGGCCCGATCGGCGTCATCGCCAGACGGGTCCTGCGGCCGCTGGAGAACTGATCTCCCCGGAAATACCCCGACAGGATCCGCATCGCGGCCAGCGGCGTGGCGCCATCGCCTTCGCGCTTGCCGGCCGAGATGCCACCGCGCCCCAACGCACAGGCAAACACCGTTTTCCCGGCCTGCAGCAGGCCCTGGCTTGGATGCCCAGGCCTTGCCCGCACGGTCAGCACACGCAGCCCTTTTCGCAAAATTGCGCCGGCTGCATTGCGATCGTGTTTTTTCTTGTATGATCGTGCCACGGAACAAATCACTGTGAACGGCTGTTGCGCCGGTCAGCTTCCGCATAAACAGGCAGCGGTCAACTGAATTTTCTTTTCAAAACAACGGATTGATCCATGACTTCACGCACCATACTGATCGTCGACGACGATGACGACCTGCGCGGCACACTGGTCGAGCAATTATCCCTTTACGAGGAATTCGACGTGCTGCAGGAATCGACTGCGGCAAAAGGTGTCGCCGCAGCGCGCGGCGGCCTCATCGATCTGCTCATCATGGACGTCGGGCTGCCCGACATGGATGGCCGCGAAGCGGTGAAGATCCTGCGCAAGGGCGGCTACAAGGCGCCCATCATCATGCTGACCGGCCACGACACCGATTCGGATACGATTCTCGGTCTCGAAGCCGGCGCCAACGACTATGTGACGAAGCCGTTCCGCTTTGCCGTGCTGCTGGCACGCATTCGGGCGCAGCTGCGCCAGCATGAGCAGAGCGAGGACGCCACCTTCTCGGTCGGGCCTTATACTTTCAAGCCCAGCCAGAAACTGCTGCTCGACCCGCGCGGCGGCAAGGTGCGGCTGACGGAGAAGGAAGCCTCGATCATCAAATATCTTTATCGCGCCGACCAGAAGGTGGTGACGCGCGACGTGCTGCTCGAGGAAGTATGGGGCTACAATTCCGGTGTCACCACGCACACGCTGGAAACCCATGTCTACCGGCTGCGCCAGAAGATCGAGCGCGATCCTTCCAATGCGGAAATTCTTGTGACAGAAAGCGGCGGCTACAAGCTGGTTCCTTAAACATTTCATTATCCAATGAGCGGTCGGGCGGGGCCGCTTTCGGGTACGATCCAGTGGAGGGTGGTTTGGATCGAACTCGCAGAGGAGGAGTCGGACTGTCGGTTCGGGGACATAGCTAGATGGCGCTGGATGACGACATCCGCGTCCTGTCCGCCGTGAGGCTCTTCGAGGGCTTCACGCAGGAACAATTGCGCCTGCTCGCCTTTGGCGCCGAGAACACCAGGCTGATTGCCAACCACAAGCTTTATCGCGAGGACGACGAGGCCGATTCCGCCTATATCGTCGTCAGTGGGCGCATCGTGCTCTACCGGGAGCAGGGTGGTGAACGCATTCCGATTGGCACGGCAGGCCCCGGCACGATCCTGAGCGAACTGGCGTTGATCGCCGACACCAACCGGTTGACCAGCGCCTCGGCCGAGATCGATTCGGAAGTGATGCGGCTCAGCCGCAAGATGTTCCGCCGCATCCTGGAGGAATATCCCGAGATCGCGGTCAAGCTCCACCAGCGCATTTCGGAGGAATTTCAGGCGATGATCCGCCGCATCGAGGAACTGGCGCCGCGCTTCTCCGGCTGAAGGCTGCCCGCCTGCGAAGCTGTTGTTTCGCGGCCAAAGGCGGAAGCGCGGCAGCGCTTTTCAACGACATTGGCCGCGATGAACTGATCGTGGCGCACTGCGACCGAAGCGGGAATCGCCAAGGTTCGTTCATCCGGACGCCCGGATCCAGGGGCAAGGGTCCGTTGACAGGCCCGAGGTGAAATCCTAAAGCACCCCGAAGGCGGCCGGCACAGCAGGCGCCATCACCACCAGGCTCCTGGGGGGAGCGAGCCATGCCGTCAGGGCGGTACGAGACGATTATCTTGTATTCCCGCAATGACGCGTTCGGCGACGGATTGATCCGGATTCCGGCTTTGCGCGCCGCCAGAACGGCATTCCCCGATAGTTTCATCGTCTACGGAACCACCCGGTCGTCGTCCCTTGAACATAGCCTCAATCGCCATGCCGGCCATTTGGTCGATGCGATCAATGTGCGCACGCCGCTGGCGCGCCTGGTCGCCGATCACCGCAAGGGCAAGGGGCGATTGGCCGTTGTCGATTTCCGCATCTCGGCGCGTTGGCTGCTTCAAGCCTCGGCATCACTGCTCGGCCGCGGCATCGCCTATGAGGCAAACTTTCCGGCTTTCGCCCTTTCCTGGCGCCTGGGCCAAAGGCCTGAAGCACGACCCGGGCACAATGCCTGGCGCTACCACCGCCTCATCGAACGCCTTGCCGGCAAGCGGCTGCCTTTCGATCATCGGCTGGAGCCGGGCCCGGCCGCGCGAGCGGCGGCCAGGAGCCTTGCGGACGGCAAGCAGGCTCCGTTGATCATTATCGCTGCGCACGGCAGCGCCAGCAAGCGCATGTCGGCGGATCAGGTTGCCGCGATCGCCGACAGCCTGATCGCCGACGGGGCGAACCTTCTCTATGTGAAAACCCCAGGCGATGGTCCCGATATGGCTGAACTGGCTCAGCGCGTGCCGAAGCTGCGGCTTGTCGATTCCGCCGCGATCGGAGGTGTCGATATCGGTGACGTCTTGCTGGCGCTCGGCGAGTTTGCCGATCTTTACATCGGCGCCGAAGGCGGTACCGCACATCTCATGGCAACCGTGATGACGCCGATGGTTATCCTCAGTGGCGGCGCCAACATGGCCCGTTGGAGGCCGCTTTCGAACTGCGTGGACGTGATCGAATCCCGCCATGCCAGTCCGACCGGCCTGGTCGCCAATGTGCCTGCGCCGACAATCATCGAAGCGGCGCAACGGATGCTGGCGACGCGCCGCCGCGACCATCCCCATCTGCCGGATCTCGCTGGCCTGTCAGCCCAGCAATTCGCGACAACGACATGCATGAAGACTTGAAGCGCGCCGTTTGAACTTGAATTCATTTGGTCGCGCTTCGAAGCGCGTTGAGATTCAGGTCGGCCATTTGCAGGCCAGCCTCACCTGAACATCGACGCCATGGTACAATGGGTTCGGTGGGGCGAAGCGCTGCAACCCTGGTGACCACCGGCACATGCAGACGGAGTCTCGGCGGCAGATCTGGCGGCTGTCGCATTTTGGTTCCAATGGAGTTCCTCTCAGTCCTCAATGAGAATAGCAAATGCCAGAGAACAACGCGCTGAACACCAAGCATGGCGGCGAATGGACGATAGCCTGGCGCTTGGTCATACTGGCGGCGACGGCGATTAACGTCGCGATGCTCTTAGCCGCTCTGTTCGTTGCGCAGATTCGTGGTCTGGACGCTTGGATCTTTTATCGAGATCCATCTGCGGTCGCCGAAGTCGGCTTCTATACAGGGTGGATTTCGTCCCTGGGTGCTTCACTGTGGATCGGCTCCGGCGCGGTGACCCTGTTTGCCGGCCTGCTCACGCATCGATGGGATTGCACGTTTCTCGGCGGCCTTACCCTGTTCCTGGGGCTCGATGACCTGTTGTTGATCCATGAGGACGTGCTCCCCATGGTTGCGATACCAGAGATCGTTGCGATGATTGTCTACGCCGCCACCGGGTTGTTCTGGTTCTTTCGGCTGCGACGGAAGACATTCGACGGCACGATCGTCTTTGTGGCCGCAGGCTTCCTGCTCGCGCTGTCGGCATCCATCGACCAGATCGGAGATCTGTTTCCCACCCCTGGTTCTGCGGCAGCCATCGCCGAAGACGTCGTCAAAGAGCTTGGCATCTTCCTTTGGGCGGCAGGTGCCGTTGGGTACGCGGCGATGGTGACACGATTGGGCCGTCCGTGGGTGGATCCAGCCGACTCCACCTCTGCCGACTGACTGCCGCACGCGGGCATTTTCGACCAGACTAGAGCATTTCACCGTTTCACGGAAACGGCGAGCTGCTCTAACTCTTTGTTTTGACGCAATTCTAGACGGAAAACCGCTTCACACTTTTCCTAGAATTGCTCTAGTCCAGATCGAACCGCGCGATGACAGGCACATGGTCCGACGGGCGCTCCCAGCCGCGCGCCGGACGCAGGATCTCGTAGCCGGAAAAGCTGGGCACCAGGTTTGGCGACGACCAGACGTGGTCGAGACGACGGCCGCGATTGGACAGCTCCCAATCCTGCGCGCGATAGCTCCACCAGGTGTAGAGCTTCTGCTCATGCGGCACGTTGAGCCGCATCAGGTCGACCCAGTCGCCGGCGCGGCGCATCGCCTCGAAATTTTCCGTCTCGATCGGCGTGTGGCTGACCACGTTGAGCAATTGCTTGTGCGACCAGACGTCATGTTCGAGCGGGGCGATGTTGAGGTCGCCGACCAGCACCGAGCCGGACACCTCGTCATGTTCTGCCCGGATGGCATTCATCTCGGCGACGAAGTCGAGCTTGTGCTTGAACTTCCTGTTGATGACAGGATCCGGTTCGTCGCCGCCCGCCGGAACGTAGAAATTGTGGAGCAGGATCGCCTTGCCGCCGGCCCGCACCGTCACCGAGAGGTGCCGGCTATCCTCGATTTCGCAAAAGCGTCGCTTTTCGACCACCTCGATCGGCCGCCGAGCCACGGTTGCTACGCCGTGGTAGCCCTTCTGGCCATGGAAGGCGATGTGCTCGTAGCCGAGCTTGCGGAAAGCCTTTTCGGGGAACAGTTCGTCGGGAACCTTGGTTTCCTGCAGGCACAGCACGTCGGGCGCATGCTCGACGAGCAGGCGCTCGACGATCGGCATGCGCAGGCGAACGGAGTTGATGTTCCAGGTGGCGATGGAAAAGGGCATTGGCAATCCAGGACAGCGTGCGACCGGCCAGAACCGATGGGCCCTGGCGGGGGAAGACGCCTTTCGACGGAGTCAGTCCGGGAAACTGCCAGCCGCAAGCCGCAAAGACAAGCCGGGCCACGCCCGCTGAGGCGTGACCCGGCGCTTTCCACAGCTATTGGTGCGATTGGCCTAGCGCGCCTTGTTGGTGTTGAGTTCGCGGTTCGCCGTGTAGTCGATGGCGAAAGTATCCGGCGCGAAGCTGACGCCTTCCTTGGTGTTGAAGATCATCACCGTCGTGTCCTTGCCCTGCGCGTCGGTGATCGTCCACTGCCGCAAGTCGAAGGTTTTCGGATCGAACATCATGGTGATCTTCGAATTGCCGAACACCGATTTGTCGGCGAGCTGGATGGTGGTGAGGTCATCCTCCTGCTTGACGCTTTTGACGCGGTCGCCGGAGAGATCGATCCTGTTGTCGAGCAGCAGCTTCAAGGGTGTCTTCGACAGCGGATAGAGATCGGACGTGTTGAGCCTCTTGTTCAGGATGACCACCGACTGGCCGTCTGAAATCACCCGGAAGTTTGAAGAGCCGTCGTAGTTGAAGCGGATCTTGCCTGGCCGTTCGAGGAAGAACTTGCCGCCGGTCTGCTCGCCCTTGGGGCCGAACTGCACGAATTCGCCGCTCATCGATTTGACCGAGGAAAAGTGGTCGGCGATCTTCTGCGCAGCGGTCGGCACAGCCGCCTGCGCCGAAGCCAGCACCTGGAAGCCGGGCACCGCGTTGAAGGCTGCCGCCCCCGCAAACGCCAGGCCGAGGCCCAGCAACTGACGCCGGGATGGAGCAAATGTGCTGAGCGCTGAAAGATCGTTTTTCATGTCGGTCACTCTCATCTGATTCCTGAGTTGTTCTGTGCTTGGACCCCCAGTTAGGCTGAAATTTGGCGGGTCAGACGTCCCTTGGTCGCTTCAACGCCTTGAAAGGTTCAAGGTTGCCGGACCGGGATGTCACAAGGGTCAGGCTTTGTGGTCAGAACTTGTCCTCTTCGGTCGGCACCAGGATCTCGCGCTTGCCGGCATGGTTGGCCGGGCCGACGATACCTTCCTTTTCCATCTTCTCGATGATCGAGGCGGCGCGGTTATAGCCGATGCCCAGCCGGCGCTGGATATAGCTGGTCGAGGCCTTGCCATCGCGCAGCACCACGGAGACCGCCTGATCGTAGGGATCGTCGGAATCCTCGAAATTGCTGTTGCCGCCACCGGACCCACCCTTGCCCGACGGCTCGTCGTCGTCCTCGCCATCATCCTCGGTGATGGCGTCGAGATATTCCGGCACGCCCTGCAGCTTCAGATGCGCAACGATCTTCTCGACCTCTTCGTCGGCGACGAACGGGCCGTGCACGCGCTGGATGCGGCCGCCGCCGGCCATGTAGAGCATGTCGCCCATGCCGAGCAGCTGCTCGGCGCCCTGCTCGCCCAGAATGGTGCGGCTGTCGATCTTCGACGTCACCTGGAAGGAGATGCGGGTCGGGAAATTGGCTTTGATGGTGCCGGTGATGACGTCGACCGACGGCCGCTGCGTTGCCATGATGACATGGATGCCGGCGGCGCGCGCCATCTGCGCCAGGCGCTGCACGGCACCTTCGATGTCCTTGCCGGCGACCATCATCAGGTCGGCCATCTCGTCGATGATGACGACGATATAGGGCATCGGCTCGAGATCGAGGTTCTCGGTCTCGTAGATCGCCTCGCCGGTCTGGCGGTCGAAGCCGGTCTGCACGGTGCGCGAGATCTTCTCGCCCTTCTTGTCCGCCTGGCTGACGCGGGCGTTGAAGCCGTCGATGTTGCGCACGCCGACCTTGGACATCTTGCGGTAGCGGTCCTCCATCTCGCGCACGGTCCATTTCAGCGCCACCACGGCCTTCTTCGGATCGGTGACGACGGGCGTGAGCAGATGCGGGATGCCGTCATAGACCGAGAGTTCCAACATTTTCGGATCGATCATGATCAGCCGACATTCTTCCGGCTTCAGCCGGTAGAGCAGCGACAGGATCATGGTGTTGATGGCGACCGACTTGCCCGAGCCGGTGGTGCCGGCGACAAGCACGTGCGGCATCTTGGCGATGTCGACGATGACCGCCTCGCCATTGATGGTCTTGCCCAGCGCCAGCGCCAGCTTGGCCTTCGTCGTCTCGAAATCGCGGCTGGCCAGAATCTCGCGCAGATATACGGTCTCGCGCTTGGCGTTCGGCAGTTCGATGCCGATGGCGTTGCGGCCGGGCACCACGGCGACGCGGCAGGCGATGGCGCTCATCGAGCGCGCAATGTCGTCGGACAGGCCGATGACGCGTGACGATTTGATGCCGGGCGCCGGTTCGAGCTCATAGAGTGTGACCACCGGACCGGGACGGACGGCGATGATCTCGCCCTTGACGCCGAAGTCCTCCAGCACGCCCTCGAGCAGGCGGGCGTTCTGTTCCAGCGCGTCCTTGGACAGGCTGGCGTCGCGCACCACGTTCTTCGGTTCGGAGAGGAAGTGCAGCGACGGCATTTCGAACTTTTCCGAGCCGATCAGCGATGTCTGCGCCTCGCGCTGGACGCGGGCGCCGGGCACGGGGCGCGCCGCCGGCGCCTCGACGCGGGTGGCTGCGTCGGAGCGGAACGGCTGCACCTTGGCGGTCGGCGCGCCGCGGCGTTGCACGACAGGCTCATCGTCGAAATCGGCATCCTCGCCCGCATTGTCGAAGCGGTCGTCGAAGATGTCGGCATCGTCGGGGTCGAGCGAGGCGCTGCGGTCATTGACCATGGCGGCGAAGAATTCGGGCTCGACGCGGGCGCGGCCATCCTGGCTCATCCGCTGCTCGGCGAACTCCGCCGATTCGACCCGTTCGGCGGCGCGCCGCCAGGCTGTGGAGCGCTGCTCCATCTCCGGCTCGTACTCGTCCCGCTCCTGCCTGCGGCGCAAGGCACGGCGGTGCATCCACGCGCGCAGCGACAGCCACCAATGGGTGATGGCGCCGAGCGCCAGGATACCCTCGTCGCCTTCGTCCTCGTCATTGTCGAACAAAAGGTCGTCCTCGCGCGGATCGGCGGCGGGCTCGTCCTCCATCACGGCGAAGCCGTTCTTGCGACCGATCAGCGCCGAACCATGGGCAAAGAGCCACAGCGCGGGTGCGGCCAGCAGGATGGCGATGATGCTGGCGATCAGCCCGGTCGGATAGCCGCCGATGACGACGCCGGGGATCTTCAGCACCATGTCGCCAAACACACCGCCGAGGCCGGTGGGCAGCGGCCAGGTCTTGGGCGGCACAACGCAGCCGACCATCGCCGCGGCCAGCAGCGCGAAGCCGAACCAGGACAGCCCGCGCTTGGGCAGCCTGTCGACGCCGCGCGCGGAAAACAGCAGGAAGCCCCAGATGACCGTCGGAACCAGGGCCGCGACGGCGGCGAGGCCGAAGAACTGCATGGCCAGGTCGGAGAACACGGCACCCGCATAGCCCATGGCATTGGTGACGGTGTTGTTCGTCGCGTGGGAAAAACTCGGATCGGCGACATTCCAGGTGGCAAGGCTGGCAACGCCAAAGGCGGCCAGCGCGAACAGGCCGACGCCGACCAGCCGCCCGACCTGACGCCGCGCGAACGCCTGGATGCCGTGCCCCGTATCGGCCAGCGCAAGCGGTGCTGAAGCCCCTGAACGCATGCTCTTCCCCGTCTGTCATGGACTTGCCGGGTGCGTGGCGCATTCCGGCAGATTCGGGCCTCAGACTATCGGTGGGAAGGTTAAGGGCGCATTAACTATAAGAGGTTGAGATGATCAAACCTCGTTACCACTGGTTGAGCCGCTTGCTGCTCGAAGAATGGCGCCGAGTGTGGGCGAAGGGGGGTCGCCAATTTGGGTAGAGGCATGCAACCCGTCTTCCTTCGCGTGGCGGCACTGGCCTGGGCAGGGCTCAGTTTGCTGCTCGCTTTGCACTGGTTCGTCGAACTCGGCATGGTGGGCTTCCCGGACGGCTATGTGACGCCCTTCGCCAGAGCGACCGGTCCGCTGCTGCACATCCTCGCCACAGCCTGCCTCGGACAAGGCCTGTATTTTCTGTTCAGAGGTCTTTTCGGCAAGGGATTTGCAGTGCGAGGCCTCGGCCTGCGGGTTTTGATCGCCGCGGTCCTGACAGTGGCGCCTGTGCTGATCGTCAGGAATTGCCCGCATTCCAGGACATGCAGCAGCGCGTATGAAGCGCTGACGAACACCATGATGGACGACGGCGCCGGCGGATAGAGCTGCCGCCTGCCGAAACAATGGCGGACTGCCGGGCCCGCCATTGGTCGTTTGGAACAAAGATCGGGCCTCGGCCCGACCGGACAAATCAGTTGGCGCCGCCGAGCGCCTGCACATTGGCGCAGAATTCCGCATACGGCTTGCTCATCGCCGCATCCTGGCATTCCTTCTTCATCGCTTCCTGCTTTTCCATCGGCATGGCCATGAAAGCGGTCTTGAAATCCGCCATCGGCTTCATGGTCTTCATGCCGGAATCCGTGAAGAACGGCGCCATGTTGTCGGGCTCATCCAGAGCGCCGGCAAATGCAAAGCCGCTGACCATGGAAAGAGCGAGCGCTCCAAGGCAGATATTCTTGAGGTTCATGAAATGGTTTCCTTCCCTGTTGTTTGGCACGAGCGTCAGAACGACGATCGTCCCCCCAGTTCGAAACCAGAGCGGTCGTTGTTTCCTCAAAAAACCTGATCACACGAACGTGATTGCGCCAAGACGGGCATTGCCGGAATGACTTGCCAAAAAAAGAGGCCCGGATGCGATCCGGGCCTCAATGCGTGAACTCCTTTCGGGAGCATCACGACGGGATAGGAATTGCGGGGCGGCCAATGCCGTCCCGCACGGGCTTACGAGTGGTAGGCCGCTTCGCCATGCGAGGTGAGGTCGAGGCCTTCGCGCTCTGCGTCGGCTGTCGGACGCAGGCCGATGATCAGGTCGACGATCTTGTAGAGGATGGCGCTGCCGATACCCGACCACAGCAGGGTCACCAGGACACCCTTGGCTTGCGCCAGGAGCTGGGTGGCCGTGCCGGCATAGCCGGCAGCAAAGTCGGCCGTCGAATAATCGACAATGCCGGCGCCACCGAGGGCAGGGTTGACCAGGATGCCTGTGCCGAGCGCGCCGATGATGCCGCCGATGCAGTGGACGCCGAAGACATCAAGGCTGTCGTCGTAGTCGAACGTGTTCTTCACCACCGAGACGAAGAAGTAGCAGACGAAGGTGGCGACGATGCCGAGCACGATGGCGCCCATCGGGCCGGCAAAGCCGGCAGCGGGCGTGACGGCGACGAGGCCGGTCACCGCACCCGAAACGGCACCAAGCATGGAGGCTTTGCCGCGCAGCAGCGATTCAAGCACGATCCAGGTGACCGCCGCCGCCGCCGTGGCGACGAAGGTATTGATCATGGCCAGCACCGCATAGGCGTTCGCTTCAAGATTCGAACCGGCGTTGAAGCCAAACCAGCCGACCCACAGCAGCGAAGCACCGACCATGGTCAGCGTCATCGAGTGCGGCGCCATGAGATCCTTCTTGTAGCCGCTGCGCTTGCCGATCATGAGCGCGCCAACGAGGCCGGCAATGCCCGCATTGATGTGAACGACCGTGCCGCCGGCGAAGTCGATGGCGCCGAAGCTGAAGATGAGGCCCGTCGGATCGCTATAAGCGCTCGGGCCGCCCCAGAACCAGACCATATGAGCGATCGGGAAGTAGATGAAAGTGACCCAGAGGATGACGAAAAGGATCAAAGCGGAGAATTTGACGCGTTCGGCGAAGGCGCCGACGATCAGGGCCGGCGTGATGCAGGCGAAGGTCATCTGGAAGACGACGAACACCAGTTCAGGAATGGCGACACCCTTGGTAAAGGTTTCCGACAGGGTCGTCACATCGACGCCGGAGAGAAACATCTTGGAAAGGCCGCCGACGAAGGCGTTGCCCGGGGTGAAGGCGAGGCTGTAGCCGTAGAAAACCCAGATGATCATGACCACGCTGGTGATGGTGAAGACCTGCATCAGCACTGACAGCATGTTCTTGCTGCGAACCAGGCCGCCGTAGAAAAGCGCAAGACCGGGAACCGTCATCAACAGCACCAGAACGGTGGAAACCATCATCCACGTGGTGTCGCCCTTGTCGACGGTGAAAGCTGGCGCTGCTGCGGCCGCGGCGGGAGCCGCTTCCTGCGCGAATGCGGCGACCGTGCCCAATGCTCCGAGCGCGAACGAGCCGAGCAGCGCGGAGCGCGCCGCTGACTTCAAGGTGGAAGGAATATTCATTGAACTCTCCATTGGAATACGTGATCGCCGCTCAGAGCGCGTCGGTGTCTGTTTCGCCGGTGCGGATGCGCACCGCCTGATCGATGCCGAAAACGAAGATCTTTCCGTCGCCGATCTGGCCGGTCTTGGCGGCGGCGGTGATGGCTTCGACAGCCTTGTCCACCATGTCGGAACTGACGGCGACTTCGATCTTGATCTTCGGCAGGAAGCTGACCGCGTATTCCGCCCCGCGATAGATTTCCGTATGCCCTTTCTGACGCCCGTAGCCTTTGACTTCGGTGACGGTCAGGCCCTGGATGCCGACGGCGGTAAGCGCTTCGCGTACCTCGTCGAGCTTGAACGGCTTGATGATTGCCATCACAATTTTCATAAGGTTTCACCCTTCGCTGTTGCGGTCCCCCGCGTTTGCACACCTTCACCGATCCTAAAAAGCCGGAGAGTGCCCACGAGGATTCAAGCTCCGTGCCAAGTGCCGAAGCAGGGTGTTAACCCGTTGTAAACAAAGAGATTAGAGAGCACACCGACGCAACCTGCCCACAGCTGCAGCGGTGCATCTGCCTAAAACTTAGGCAATTTTTGAAAAATGCCTACTCTGCAGGCGATCGCTTGAGCCGGATCAGCCCTTCCTGCGCAACCGAGGCGATCAGCGTGCCGTCGCGGGCAAACAGCGACCCGCGTGTAAAGCCGCGCGACCCCTGTGTCGACGGGCTGTCCTGCGTGTAGAGCATCCAGTCGTCGAGCGCATGGCTGCGATGGAACCACATGGCGTGGTCAATGCTCGCCGCCTGGATATCGCGATCGAAAATGGCGCGGCCATGCGCAAAGGTCGATGTGTCGAGCAGCGTCATGTCGGAGAGATAGGCGAGCACCGCCGCCTGGATGGCGCGGTCCGCCGGCACCGGACCGGTGGTGCGGATCCAGATATTCTGCTTCGGCTCCAGCTTTTCGCGGCTGGTGTAATGCTTCAGCATCACCGGCTTCATCTCGATCGGCCGGTCGCGCTCCCAGTAGCGTTTGATGCCATCGGGCACCGCCTCGCCGAATTTGCCCAGCAATTCGCGTTGCGACAGCAATGTGTCCGGCCCCGGAACGTCCTGCGGCATCGGCACCTGGTGCTCGAGACCGACCTCGTCCTGCTGGAACGAGGCTTCGAGCGAAAAGATCGCCTGGCCGTGCTGGACCGCCACCACGCGCCGCGTGGTGAAGGAGCCGCCGTCGCGAATACGGTCGACCTCATAGACGATCGGCACCTTGGTGTCGCCGGGCCGCATGAAATAGCCGTGCAGCGAATGCACGTGCCGATCGGGATCCACTGTCCGCTGCGCCGCCACCAGCGCCTGGGCGATGGTCTGGCCGCCGAACACGCGCTGCCAGTCGAGCAAGGGGCTGCGACCACGATACAGATTGTGTTCCAGCTTCTCGAGGTCGAGAATGCCGAGAAGCTCGTCCATGGCTGCCGTCATATTTCGCGCCCTCGCCGCAGAAGTGTTATGGCGGTTTCCGACAGGACGGACAGGCAGTCAAGGGTGCAGGACCCGGCCGGCGCGCAGGAGCGAAGATGATGGAACGCAAGGCGGACACGAAAACCGGGCCAAACGCGAAAACAAGATCTGGGCTCGATGTCCTGGTCGCCGGCGCCGGCTATGTCGGCCTGGCCGCCGCCGTGTCGCTGAAGCAGGCGCGGCCGGGTCTCGCCATCGCTCTCGTCGATGCCGCACCTGCTGGCGCCTGGCAGAGGGACGGCCGCGCCTCGGCCATCGCCGCCGCCGCCTGCCGCATGCTCGACCAGCTCGGCGTGTGGGCCGAGATCGTGCCCCAGGCGCAGGCGATCACCGAGATGATCATCACCGATTCGCGCACCGCCGATCCGGTGCGTCCGGTCTTCCTGACCTTCGACGGCGAAGTGGCGCCGGGCGAGCCCTTTGCGCATATGGTCGCCAACAGGGTGCTGAACGGCGCCTTGCGGGCCAGCGCCGAAAAGCTCGGCATCGACATCATCGAAGGCGTCGCCGTGCAGGGGTTCGAGACCAACGGCGCCGGCATCACCGTTCACCTTGCCGACGGCGCGACCCTGAAGGCCCGGTTGCTGGTCGCCGCCGACGGCGTCAACTCGAAGCTGCGCGACATGGCCGGCATCAAGACGGTGAAGTGGGAATATGGCCAGTCGGGCATCGTCTGCACCGTGGCGCATGAACGCCCGCATAATGGTCGCGCCGAAGAGCATTTCCTGCCGGCCGGCCCCTTCGCCACATTGCCGCTCAAGCCCGGCGAGGACGGCACCAACCGATCGTCGATCGTCTGGGTCGAGCGTACGCCCGACGCCGAGAAGCTGGTGGCCGGTGACGATCTCCTCTTCGAACACGAACTCGAACAGCGCTTTGGCCTGAAGCTTGGCGAGATCCGCGTTGCCGACAAGCCGCGCGCCTGGCCGCTCGGCCTGACCATTGCGCGCGCCTTCGTCGCACCCCGCATCGCGCTCGCCGGCGATGCCGCCCACGGCATCCACCCGATCGCCGGCCAGGGCCTCAATCTCGGCTTCAAGGATGTCGCGGCCCTTGCCGAGGTGATCGTCGAGGCCGACCGGCTCGGCCGGGACATCGGCGCGCTCGACGTGCTCGAGCGCTACCAGCAGTGGCGCCGCTTCGACACGGTGCAGATGGGTGTCACCACGGACGCGCTGAACCGGCTGTTTTCCAACGATATCGGCCCGCTGCGCACCGTCCGCGACATCGGCCTCGGTCTCGTCGAACGCATGCCGCGCCTGAAGGATTTTTTTATTCGGCAGGCGTCGGGACTGTCCGCCAGCACGCCGCGATTGTTGAAGGGCGAGGCGATCTGACCCGCCGCCATGGCAGGGGTGTGTTGAGATTCAGGTCAGGCCGAGCCGAAAATGGCGGATTCCGAGAACCGGAGCGGAGCGTACATTTGGGTACGTGAGCACCGGAAGCGCAGGAAGCTGCCATTTGCAGGCCGGGCTCACCTGAATATCAGCACACCCTAGTTGACCTCAAAACCCAGCTTTTGCCGCAGCCGCAATATCCTCTGGTCGGATATTTCGATGCGTTTCTCGCCGCCCTGGGCGGCGCGGTTGACCATCTGCAGCAGATCGTTTCGCTCGGCGACATCGAGACGTTCGCGTAGAAACGGCGCCAGCTTGTCGATGACAACGGTGGCGTCGTCGACTTGCGCCGCCGCCCATTTGGCATAGATCACCGCCTCGTCGGTCTTCTTCTTGTCGGCGATCTCGGAAATCACCGCGCGGATGACGGCCTCGCGCTGCGGCAGGATGGGCCCATCCTCGGAGACGATTGATGTGATCAGCGTAGCCGCCGCTACGACTGGATCATCGATCGCCGTCAGCGGCGACAGCGCCGCCTGCTTGCGCAGCTTCTTGCGGCGTACCGAGCCCTGAACCCGGCCAATGACATCGGCAACGTCACGCGCGGCCTCGTTCATGGCCTTCATCCGGTACCACCAGAACGCCGCCGCGCCCATCACGCCAAGGATAGCAATCAGGAAAGGCATGTCGAAATCCCCAAGAACCCCGGCGACGATAGGAGAACTCTCGCCTTGCTTCAACACGCAAAAGTTGCGCACGGAACCGAAGCCCGAACGCTCAGCCCGACGCTCTGGTTTTCGAAGCAGCCACAACGCTGGCAGGGCTCTATGACCCCGGTATGTCGTAGATGGCCCGGACCTCGATCGTGCCGAGTTCGGCCAGTGGAATACCAGCGGCAATGTCCAGCGCCGCTTCGAGATCTCCGGCCTCGATCATGACGAAACCAAGCAATTGCTCCTTGGTCTCGGCGAACGGCCCGTCGATAACCAGCCGCTTGCCCTGACGCCGCCGCACGGTTTTGGCTGTTTTCACCGATTGCAGCGCCTGCGCGACGATCAGCAGGCCGCTCTCCTCCAGCGCCCGGTCATAGGCCAGCGAATCGGCGTCGAGCTTGGCCGACCTTGCCGGGGCCAGCGCATGAAGATCCTTTTCCTCACCATAAACCAGGCAGACATATTTCATTTCCAGCCCCCTTGCCGCTGTGAACCATAGGATGCGCCGACGAGCGCATCGGTGTTGCCACTGACCGCCGCCGCGTGATCGAGAAGGCATGCCGCGATGCCGATGATGGCAACCGCCGCCAGAAGCCGGCCAAAGCCGGACGCCGGCGGATGCAGCCAGAAGTCTTCTTCTCGTCGCCCGGCTCCGCCGCCTGCACCTTTCCACGATGCCAAAAACATATTGTCCATGTGAACCTCCATCCGGCCACAAATCCGTGGCCATCCGCAGGACGGGCGAAGCAGATCAAAGTCGACATTTCTGAACCGGCATTTTCGGAAAAATCTGGCCACCGGTGCCGGCACGGTGCGGTGGTTCAAAGAGCGCAGTGGCCTTCGCGTCCGAGCGCGCTATAGTTGACCGGACGCCGGCTCGGCCTCGACAACGAACCCCAACCACGACAACCAAGGAGGAATTCATGGACCGCACCGCAAACGCCGTCTGGAAAGGCAATCTGAAAGAGGGCACGGGCACGCTCGACACCCAGAGCGGAACCTTGAAGGGCACGCCCTATTCGTTCAAGGCGCGCTTCGAGGACGAGAGCGGCAAATCCGGCACCAACCCGGAAGAACTGATCGCCGCGGCGCATGCGGGCTGCTTTGCCATGCAGTTCTCGCATTTCCTGGCCGAGAACGGCACGCCTGCCACCGAACTCGACGCCAAGGCCGTGGTGACGCTGGTTCCAGGCACCGGGATCACCGGCAGCGCACTCACCGTGGTCGGCAAGGTGCCCGGCATCGATGCGGCGAAATTCACGGAGCTGGCCGAGAAGGCCAAGGCCGGATGCCCGGTCTCGAAGGCGCTCGGCGCCATAAACGTATCGCTTGATGCCCGGCTCGGCTGAAAGCGCTGCATCCGTGTAAGACCCGGCGCGAGCGCCCAGGCGCGCGCCGGCCTATGCTCCCAGCGCGTCCAGGCGAGCGCGCAGTGCGGCGACTTCCTGCTCCAATGCCTCCAACCGCGCCTCCAGGTCGGAAGCAGGCAGGGCCGATGCACTGCGCTGCACCGAAAGGGCGGCAACGTCCACCGGGCCGCTGAGGAGATGAACGTAGCGGTCCTCGCGCTGGCCTGGTCCGCGCGGGATTTCCTGGATGAGTGGCGGCCGACGGCCGATCAGCATGTCGAGTTCGGCGCGCAGATCTTCGATCGACGGGAACCGCGCCATGCGCTCGCCCCGCGCCAGCAGTTCATGGGCCGTCTGCGGCCCGCGCAGCAACAGCAGGCCGATCAAAGCGGTCTGCGGCGTGGTCAGCGAGAAGCGCTGCGCCATCTGGTGCTCATAGCGTTCGACACGCGAACCGAACATCTGCCGCACCAGCCCCTTTTGTTCGAGCAGCTTCAGCCCCCGGTGCACCTCGGTCTGCTCCAGCGCCATCACCGGCTCGCGCGCCGTCTTCTGGTTGGCGGCGGCCAGTGCCGCGTTGAGCGTCAGCGGATAGACATCCGGCGTCAGCTCCTTCTTCTCGATCAGGCAGCCGAGAATGCGGGCTTCGATGGGAGAGAGGATGGGAAGGTCATCGCTCATTGGACTAAAATCCTTTCTGAGGCCGGCGGGACAGCGCCCCCCTCTGTCCTGCCGGACATCTCCCCCACGTGGGGAGAGATCGGCAGCTTCGCCGAGCGCGCGTCGTCCTTCAACCCTAAGAGATTGGCGAAAGCCGCAATGACAGCCAATCTCCCCACCCGTGGGGGAGATGTCCGGCAGGACAGAGGGGGGCGCTACGGATCGCTACATCAGAGGTTTGCAGCAAATCCGCTCCGCCTAAACCCTTCTCTCCACCATCATCTTCTTGATCTCGGCGATCGCCTTGGCCGGGTTGAGGCCTTTCGGGCAGGTCTGCGCGCAGTTCATGATGGTGTGGCAGCGATAGAGCCGGAACGGGTCTTCGAGGTTGTCGAGCCGCTCACCGGTGGCCTCGTCGCGGCTATCGATCAGCCAGCGATAGGCCTGCAAGAGCGTTGCCGGGCCGAGATAGCGGTCGCCGTTCCACCAGTAGCTCGGGCACGAGGTCGAGCAGCAGGCGCACAATATGCATTCGTAGAGCCCGTCGAGTTTCTCGCGGTCCTCATGGCTCTGCAGCCACTCCTTGGCCGGCTCCGGCGACACCGTCTTCAGCCAAGGCTGGATCGAGGCATGCTGGGCATAGAAATTGGTGAGGTCGGGCACAAGATCCTTGACCACCTGCATATGCGGCAGCGGGTAGACTTTTACCGCGCCGGAAATGTCGTCGCAGCCCTTGGTGCAGGCGAGCGTGTTGGAACCGTCGATGTTCATGGCGCAGGAGCCGCAAATGCCTTCGCGGCAGGAACGCCGCAAGGTCAGCGTCGGGTCGATCCTGTTCTTGATCCACAGCAGCGCGTCGAGCACCATCGGCCCGCAATCGTCCATGTCGACGAAATAGGTGTCGATGCGCGGGTTCTCGTCATCGTCCGGCGACCAGCGGTAGATGCGGTATTCCCGCAGATTGGTGGCGCCCTCCGGCTTCGGCCAGGTCTTGCCCTGCTGGATCTTCGAGTTCTTGGGGAGCGTGAGTTCAACCATGTTCGATCCTCAATACACCCGGGCCTTGGGCGCGATCTTGGCGAGGCTGATGCCGCCGTCCTTTTCAGCCAGCTGCGGCTCGGTGTGCACCGGCCGGTAGGAGAGCGTCACCTTGCCGTCTTCGCTGAGCCTGGCCAGCGTGTGCTTGCGCCAGACAGCGTCGTCGCGCGCCGAAAAGTCCTCGCGTGCGTGTGCGCCGCGGCTCTCCTTGCGCGCCTCGGCGCTGTAGACCGTGGTGATGGCATTGGCCATCAGGTTTTCCAGCTCCAGCGTCTCGACCAGATCGGAGTTCCAGATCATCGAGCGGTCGGACACTTTGATGTCCTTCAACTCGCCCCAGATCTGCGAAACGCGCTTGCAGCCGCTTTCGAGGGACTCCTGCGTGCGGAATACGGCCGCGTCTTCCTGCATCGCCTTCTGCATCTTTTCACGCAAGCTGGCCGTCGGCGTCGAGCCATTGGCGTGGCGCAGCCGGTCGAAGCGGTCCATGATCTTTTCGACCGAGGCTTCGTTGGGCGAAGGGATCGCCGACTTGCGGTCGATGACCTGGCCGGCGCGGATCGCGGCCGCGCGGCCGAACACCACAAGATCGATCAGCGAATTCGAACCGAGCCGATTGGCACCATGCACTGAGGCGCAGCCGGCTTCGCCGACAGCCATCAATCCGGGCGACACCTGGTCTGGATTGAGCGCCGTCGGATTGAGCACCTCGCCCCAGTAATTGGTCGGCACGCCGCCCATATTGTAGTGGACCGTGGGCAGCACCGGAATCGGCTCCTTGGTGAGGTCGACACCGGCAAAGATCTTGGCCGATTCCGAAATGCCCGGCAGCCGCTCATGCAGGACGGCGGGATCGAGATGGTCGAGATGCAGGAAGATGTGGTCCTTGTTCTTGCCGACGCCGCGACCTTCACGGATTTCCAGCGTCATGCAGCGCGAGACGACGTCGCGCGAGGCAAGGTCCTTGGCGGACGGCGCATAGCGCTCCATGAAGCGCTCACCCTCGGAATTGACGAGATAGCCACCCTCGCCGCGCGCACCCTCGGTGATCAGGCAGCCGGCGCCATAGATGCCGGTCGGGTGGAATTGCACGAACTCCATGTCCTGCAGCGGAAAGCCGGCACGCGCGGCCATGCCGCCGCCGTCGCCGGTGCAGGTGTGCGCCGAGGTGGCCGAAAAATAGGTGCGTCCATAGCCGCCGGTCGCCAGCACCACCATCTTGGCCGAGAAGCGGTGGATGGTGCCGTCATCCAGGTTCCAGGCAAGAACGCCGGTGCAGGTGCCGTCCGGCTCCATGATCAGGTCGAGCGCGAAATACTCGATGAAGAACTGCGCGTTGTTCTTCAGCGACTGGCCGTAAAGCGTGTGCAGGATGGCATGGCCGGTGCGGTCGGCGGCGGCACAGGTGCGCTGCACCGGCGGGCCTTCGCCATAGTTCATCATGTGGCCGCCGAACGGCCGCTGGTAGATCTTGCCCTCTTCGGTGCGCGAAAACGGCACGCCGTAATGTTCGAGCTCGTAGACCGCGGCCGGCGCTTCGCGCACCAGATATTCCATGGCGTCGACATCGCCCAGCCAGTCCGAGCCCTTGACGGTGTCGTACATGTGCCACTGCCAGGAATCGGGACCCATGTTGGACAGCGAGGCGGCAATGCCGCCTTGCGCCGCCACCGTGTGCGAGCGGGTCGGGAACACCTTGCTGATGCAGGCGGTGCGCAGGCCCTGTTCGGCCATGCCGAGCGTGGCGCGCAGGCCGGCGCCGCCGGCGCCGACGACCACCACGTCGAACTTGTGGTCGACAAAGGTATAGCCTGCCGTGTTGGCTTGTTTCGCGTCCTTGGCCAACTCAGCCTCCGAATGCCAGCTTGAGCAGGGCGAAGATCGAGGCGACGCCGACCGCTATGGTGAAAAATGTATTGAGCGCGATCAGCGCCAGCTTCATGCCTTCGCCATGCACGTAATCCTCGATGATCACCTGCATGCCGAGCCGCATATGGGTAAGCCCGGAAATAAGCACCAGGGCCATCACCAGCGCGACGAACGGGTTGGCAAGAGCTGCCCGCACATGTGCGTAGTCGGCGCCGTTGAGCGCGATCAGGAAGCCGACGAAGAACAGGATCAGCGGGATGTTGGCGATCGCGGTCAGGCGCTGGCGCCAGAAATGCCCGGTGCCCTCGCGGGCGGAGCCGAGGCCGCGGACCTTCGCCAGCGGCGTGCGCATGTCGGTGTTTTTGCCGCTCATGGTCAGGCTCCCCGCGCCATATAGCCGGCGATCCAGATCAGCAGCGTGAGCAGGATCGAGCCGGCCAGCGTCGCCCAGGCGATCTTCGAGGCGGTATGCTTCTCGAGGCCGGCGCCGGTGTCCCAGACCAGATGGCGCACGCCACCCAGCATATGGTGCATCAGCGCCCAGGTGTAGCCGAACAGGATGAGCCGGCCGAGCCAGGTGCCGAAGGCCCAATTGGCCCAATCGAAGGTCGCCTGCGAGCTTGCCGCCGCCATCAGCCACAGGGCGACCAGCAGCGTGCCGAAATACAGCGCGCCACCGGTGATGCGGTGAATGATCGACATCGTCATGGTGATCGGCGGCCGGTACACGGTGAGGTGCGGCGAAATCGGCCGTTCACGTCTGGCAAATTCGCGGGTGGCTGGTGATTTGCTCATGGCTCCCCCAGTTCGGCGTCTCTCTGGAGCCTCAGGTGGAAATGCGGCATTGCCGCTTCCGGTTGCGACTTCGGACAGCCGGTTTCTAATGCTCTTTTTGCACCGCGTCAAAGCCAGAAAACCGTTTCGAAAACGTAATTTAGTCTGACTAAAAGGCCGGCTTAGGCTTCAATCGATTAGGCCGGGAGGCCCGAAGCCGGCTCGATATCGCTGCAGTGCAACATGTCTGGCCCAAGGGCCCAGCGGTGTTGAGATTAGCGCTAGCGTTTGCAGGTCTGCGGCGTCGACCCCTTCTTCATCACCAGCGCCTCGCGTCCGTCGATCACGATTGCGTCATGCGTGGCCGCCTGGTAGCGGCTGCTCTGGTTGGCGGGCGACGCCGCAAACTCCTCGGTCGCGCCATCGGACCCGACCACACGCAACGACGTGCCTAGATTTTGGATGGAGATCATACCGTTGTTGCCGCATCTGTAAGTGGCCGTGCCTATGCCGGATCGCGGCGCGGTAAGGTCGGTGATGATCTTGGCTGCAGCTGCCGGAGGCGCCGCGGCTGCGACGGACTGCTGAGCCGGCGCAGGTGAGACGACGACGATATTGGCCGCCTTCGGCGCGCCGTCCTGTGGCACACAGCCAGCGACGACCCCGAGCAACGGGAAAACGGACGCCCAAATTGCCCGGCGTAGCGCCATATGCTGTCCTCCCGCGCGGCAAACCAGCCGCGATGCTTTGCCAAGATCAAGGTCATCCCGACGCCGAGACGGACACCAGCCGCGATGGTGCGGCCAAGCATGGCCGAATGATGACCACCAGGTTTTCCATCCAGTCGGATATTAACGGATATTAACCATGTTTACCGAGACATCGCCGCCAAACGCGCCGGCCTCTTAACAAAGGTTAAGAAAACGTTAATTTCTGATTCGAGGAGGCTTTCCCTCAGGACACGGAGGACGCCATGCGTTCGAATTCAGGCAGATCGCGCCTTGCGGCGCTCATCGTAGCGGCATCGGTCGTTGGCCTTGCAGTGCCCGCGCTCGCAGGCGCCCGGCATCAGGATCGCGTCTACGCGGATTCCTTCGGCAATCTCGTTATCGACAGCGCCGCCGGCTACAAGCGCATCATCGTCGGCGAAGGCAAGCTGGCCAAGCAGCTATCCGACTACACCAGCGGCGGCCAGCCCAAGGTGATCTACGAGAACGAAGCCGACGAAATCAGCGGATACAGCGATTGCTACCGGCCGCCGGCGCTGGTGAAGGGCCGCTCCTATATGTACGGTCTCTCCGACGGCGAGATGCCCGAGCTCAGCCCCTGCCGCTAGACACTTTGTTTGGACGCAATTCCCAAGGGAAAGCGCTATGCGCTTTCCCGGGAAAACCGTTTCACACTTTTCCTGAAATTGCTCTGGCTTCCATTCCGGCTGACGACCAGTTGCCGGCAGGTCCGGCGGAGACGCGCACGCAATCGCGCCCGGCATTCTTCGCCTGATAGAGCGCCTGGTCGGCGCGCCGCATCAGATCGGCAAAATCTTCGCTTGGATGAAGTTCGGCGACGCCGAAGCTCGCGGTGCAGCGGTTGTCCGCCGGCAGCCCGTCGATGGGCAGCCCGCCAAAGGCGCTGCGCGTGCCCTCGGCGAACAGCCGCGCCGCGGCAAGGTTGGTTCCCGGCAGGATGATGGCGAACTCCTCGCCGCCAATCCGGCCGGCAACGTGATGCGCGGCTGCAGCTTCGCGCAGGAAGCCTGCAAAAGTCTCGATCACCCGGTCGCCTGACGCATGGCCGAAACTGTCGTTGACGCTCTTGAAATGATCGAGATCGGCGATGACCAGCGCGACCGGCACGCCTTGCCGCATCGCGCCAAGCACCGCCAGCTCGGCATGCCGGGTGAAGCCGCCGCGGTTGAGCAGGCGCGAAAGCGTGTCCGTCTCCGACTTCGACGTCACTTCGGCAAGCACGTCGCGAACCAGGATGGCCAGCATCAGCAGCGCCAGCGCCAGCGCAAAGACAGTGCCGAGCGATTGCGACACCAGCGCGTAGTTGCTTTGCAGGTAGGCCTGCGGATTGGCGCCCCAGCCACCAAGCGCATGCGCGATGAACGGTTTGGAGGCAAACTGCAGACCGCTCGCCGCCAGCACGGCCATCAACATGCGATCGAGACGGGCAAGCATTTGCCTCGATGACCAGACAATGGCCAGCCCGACAAACTGCATGACCGCATAGGGAAGCTGGTAAGCCATGATGCGGATCAGCGACTGGCGGGGCAGATCTTGCACGAAATACACAGCTATGGTGGTGGTCAACAGGAACAACAGCATCGGCTTCCAGGGCAGTGCCACGCCGTATTTGCGGGCAAGCCCGCCATTGAACGCAATGGTGGCGGCAAGGAAAACCGCGAAGGCGGCCACGACCGGGAGCCGCGCGTCGGAGAAAGCGGGAATGGAGAATTCGATGGCCGAATAGGCCATGCCCAGCAGATAGCCAAATGCCAGCCAGCGCGCCGGCGCGCGGCCGACATCATGGAAGGCGACCGCCATGAAGGATGCCGCCAGCAGGCCGGCAACCGACAGATTGATCAACAGGATGAAGTTAGCGCCGCTCATGTTCTCCCGCACCCGCGCCGACAGCTAATCATCGACGGGCGAAGAAGACGTTAACGCTGTCCCGTCCGGGCAGATTCAGCCGGTCTTGAACCGCTCCGGCAGGAACGCCGTTTCCGGCCGCTCATAGGACAGGCGTACACTGTCGCGGCCGTTCTTCTTGGCTTTGTAGAGCGCATCGTCGGCACGGCGCATCAGCGGCTCCAGCGCCTCGCCCCCGCTGCGGGCCGCCACGCCGAAGCTTGCCGTCACCCTCGTTCCCTGGGGAAGTCCGTCGACATGGCCGGCCGAATAGACGGTGCGCACCGCCTCGGCGAACAGCCGGGCCGCGGCAAGATCGCTGAGTGGCAGCAGCACCGCGAATTCCTCGCCGCCGATACGCCCGGCAACACCGCGCGCGCCGGCCGCCGACCGAAGCTTGGCGGCGAAGTCGGCGATCACCCGATCGCCCGCGCCATGTCCATGCACATCGTTGAGCGCCTTGAAGTGATCGAGGTCAGCCAGCACCAGCGCGACCGGGAACCGGGCCGAGGCGCAGTGCTGCAAGAGCAGCATGCCGCGTTCCTCGAAGCCACGCCGGTTGAGCAGGCCCGACAGGGGGTCGGTATAGGTCTCGGTCTTCAATGCCTTCAACACGTCGAGTGCCGCGGCGGAAAACAGGCACAGCGCGATGAGCAGCGAGAGCAGCGCGTGCGACAGCAGCGCCGTCGTCCAGTAGGACGAGCCATAGAACCCGTCATAGCTGGCGAAGGACCCATGCGCGATGACGACGGCAAGGGTGCGCACGAAGAAATTGACGCCCGACAGCAGCGACAGCACGAACAGGATTTTTTCGGTCGGGCCGTTGTTGCGCACCGGGCGCAGTTCGGCAGCAACCAGAAGGCTGATGCCGCCGAATGCGAAATTCATCGCCAGGATGCGCCAGGTGAGATCCGGCGCGACGAACAGGAACCAGCACAACGACGCCAGGCCGCCGCCGGCCAGCAGGGCGATCCCCACATAGGGCACCTTGCGGCCATAGCGGTGGATGACAGCGCTGGCCAGGCAGCACGCGGCGATGGTGAAGCAGATGTTCGACGTAAGCTTGGTCAGCGGCATCCCGATGGGCAAGGTGAAATACTGCAGCAGGAAGCCAGCCGCCGAGAGACTGTAGCTGATCGCCAAAACGGCCAGATAGGGGCGGTGGCGCTGATAGGACCATAGCACAAGGAACGCCGCGCCGAGCGCCAGCGCGATCGTCGGGTTGAGCAGCGCAATGAGCAGACCCGTGTCCAACCGACTGTGACTTCCCCTGGCTTACGTCAGGGAAGAGCTTAGAGGGCAAGCCCAAACAAGCGGTTAAGCGAAAGCGATAAGCAGGACCGCCGTCTCAAAATAATGTCACGGAACCGCAGTCCCCAGTCAGCGTTCCTCCGTTCACAATCTGGAGCGACCCATGGCCGACACAATCACACTGACCGACCACGATGCGATCCGCTCATGGGCTGCCGGGCGCGCCGGCTTTCCCGCAATCGTCGACATATCGCCGGAAGCGGGGACGCAGCCCATGTTGAGGCTGGTCTTCGGCCAGCACGCCTATCAGGATCAGGACCAGCCTGAACGGCCGCTCAATGCGGGAGGCTATGAACTCGTCGAATGGGACGAATGGTTCAAGCTCTTCGAGGAACAACAGCTTGCGCTTGTGGTCGCGGCCGAACAGCCGGGACGCCGCGAGGAGTTCCACGAGCTCGTCCGCCGCGACGGAAAGAGCTGACCCGAGCCGGGCGCGGCTCGGGTTCTGTTCAAATCCGGGTTACTTCCACTCGCGGATGTCGACGAAGTGGCCGGCGATCGCCGCCGCGGCCGCCATCGCCGGCGACACGAGATGGGTGCGGCCCTTGAAGCCTTGCCGGCCCTCGAAATTGCGGTTCGAGGTCGAGGCGCAGCGTTCATGCGGCTTTAGCCGGTCGTCGTTCATGGCAAGGCACATCGAGCAGCCCGGCTCGCGCCAGTCGAAGCCGGCGGCGACAAAGATCTTGTCGAGACCTTCGGCTTCCGCCTGTTCCTTGACCAGGCCGGAGCCGGGCACAATCATCGCATCGACATGCGGGCTGACCGTCTTGCCTTCGACCACCTTGGCGACGGCGCGCAGATCCTCGATGCGGCCGTTGGTGCACGAACCGATGAAGACGCGGTCGAGCGTGATGTCGGTGATCTTGGTGCCCGGCGTCAGACCCATATAGTCGAGCGCGCGCTGCTTGGAGGTGCGCTTGTTTTCATCGGCGATGTCGTCCGGGTTCGGCACGATGCCCTGCACCGACACGACATCCTCGGGCGAGGAGCCCCAGGAGACGATCGGCGGCAGCTTGGCCGCGTCGAGCACGATCACCTTGTCGAAATGCGCGCCTTCGTCGGACTGCAGCGTCTTCCAATATTCGAGTGCCGCATCCCAGGACGCGCCCTTCGGCGCGCGCGGCTTGTCCTTGACATAGGCGAAGGTCGTCTCGTCGGCGGCGATCAGGCCGGCGCGCGCGCCGCCTTCGATCGACATGTTGCAGATCGTCATGCGGCCTTCCATCGACAGCGCACGGATCGCTTCGCCGGCGTATTCGATGACATAGCCGGTGCCGCCGGCGGTGCCGATCTCGCCGATGATGGCGAGGATGATGTCCTTGGCGGTGACGCCCTCCGGCAACTGGCCGTCGACACGCACCAGCATGTTCTTGGCCTTGCGCTGGATCAGCGTCTGCGTCGCCAGCACATGCTCGACCTCGGACGTGCCGATGCCATGCGCCAGCGCGCCGAAAGCGCCATGCGTCGAGGTGTGGCTGTCGCCGCAGACGATGGTCATGCCGGGCAGAGTAAAGCCCTGCTCGGGTCCGATGATGTGGACGATACCCTGGCGGATATCGTTCTCGGAATAATATTCAACGCCGAAATCCCTGGCGTTCTTGGCCAGCGCCTCGACCTGGATGCGGCTTTCCTCGTTCTTGATGCCGAACTTGCGCTCGGGCGAGGTCGAGACATTGTGATCGACCACGGCCAGCGTCTTTTCCGGATGCCGGACTTTACGGCCGGTCATGCGCAGGCCTTCGAAGGCCTGCGGGCTGGTCACTTCATGGACCAGGTGGCGGTCGATGTAGAGCAGGCAGGTGCCGTCGTCCTGGCGATCGACGACATGGTCGTCGAAAATCTTGTCGTAGAGGGTGCGCGGTGCGCTCATGTGCGTAAATCCGTCGATATGAGAATGGGAAAGAGCAGGTACCGGACCTCAGGCCCGGCGAAAGGGACCCGAACAGGTCGGCCTAGGGTAGTCGGCTGGTCAGCGCCCCGGACACGCGCGCGGAAAAACGCGACGGCAGGCGTTTCCTGTCCTGCAGCACGAACCCCTTGTAGGCCGGATCGCCAAAAAGCTCTTCCATGGCGTGGCTCATACCAATGTTTTGGGTTTTCGGCAATTGCGGCGTTCAGCGCCTTTACCTCCTCCCTTGTGGGAGAAGGGAAGTGGGGTCACAACACTTCAAACACAAACGTCTTCACCAACGCGTCCGGCTCGGCGATCGCATAGCAGCGGAACCACGGGCTCTCCTCGACCGCCCGCCATTTCCCAGCTTGCTCCAGCTCATCGAACACCGCCTGGAAGCCGCCGCTCTCAAACACCTGGTCGCGCACGGTGAAGATCGCATGGCCGCCCTGGCGGGTGATGCGCACCAGTTCGTGCAGGCCGGATGCCGGCGCATGGCTGATGGTGAACACGCCGGTCGAGAAGAAGGCGCGGAAGTGGCCGTCAGGCCATGGCAGCGTTTCGCCCAGCATTGCCTGCTTCAGGTCGCTGTAGGCATTGCGGCTGCCGGCGATCTTCAGCATATCGTGCGAGAGGTCGAGCCCCGCAATGTAGCGGTAACCGAGCGCCTTCAGCGAGGGTCCCGACAGGCCAGTGCCGCAGCCGGCATCGAGCAAGGGGCCATCGCCCGCCGGCACATGACGCGCCACCCAGGCGGTGATCAGGAAAGGCAGGAGGTAGCCGAGCGAGGCGGTCTCGCTGTCATAGGTCGCAGCCCACGCGGCATAGGCCTCCTCAAGCGCTTCCGGCGTGTCGGCCGTATAGACGGAATCCAGCGCCGCATTGGCTTTGTCGACGATCATGGGGACCTCCTCAAGGGGAATGCTCGGGGATCGTAGCGCTGCCTTGGCCGAAAAACTATTCCTCGTGCTGGCGGCGCAGCCGCCGCTCCAGCGCCCTGAGCGCCAGCGACAGGCCGACGGTCAGGATGAGATAGATGTAGGCCGTTATCGAATACGTCTCGAAGAAGCGAAAGGAGCCGGCGGCGTAGACCTTGCCCATCTGCGTGATGTCGGCAACGCCGAGCACCGAGACCAGCGAGGAATCCTTGACCAAAGCGACGAAATCATTGCCGAGCGGCGGCAGGATGGTGCGGATTGCCTGTGGGAACACGATCAGCCGGAAACGCTGCGCGCGTGTCAGCCCAAGCGCCTTCGCCGCTTCGATCTGACCCTTCTCCACCGCCTGGATGCCGGCCCGGAAAACCTCCGAGATGAAAGCCGAATAGCCGATGGTCAGCGCCATGATAGCGCGCCAGAGCAGCGACACGTCGCGCACCAAAAGCTCGCCGAACAGGCCGGCACTTTGCAGCGGCGCGGTCAGCGCGTTCCAGGCCGCGACGAAGGCCGGCGCGCCGGCAAAGGCGATCCAGAACAACAGCACCAGGATCGGCACGCCGCGGACGATCTCGACATAGAAGCGCGCGATCTGGCGCAGCCAGCGCGAACCGGACATTCCCATCAGCGCGATGCCAAGACCCATGGCCGAAGCCAGCACGAAGGCGATCACGGTGACGAAGATGGTGACGCCGATGCCCTTGGCGACGGTGGCGAACACCTGGGCATAGAGGTTGCTGGTGGCGACGAAGACGGCCACCGCGATCGCGAGGGCTGCGGCAACGACAAGCCACCAGGGGAAGTCGGCTTTGGACGAAGAGGCGGGAGGCATCAAAAGGATTGCGCCAAGGCGCCCCCCTCTGTCCTGCCGGACATCTCCCCCTCAAGGGGGGAGATTGGCAGCTTCGTCGACGGCACTCTTTTTACAACTTTGGTGATTGGCGAAAGCGGAAAAAACAGCCGATCTCCCCCCTTGAGGGGGAGATGCCCGGCAGGGCAGAGGGGGGCGTTCAAGCGCGAAGTCAGCGGGAAATCACTGCCCCATCTTGTAATCAAGAAACCATTTCTTGTTCAGCGCATCGAACGTCCCGTCCGCCTTCAACGCAGCGATTGCCGCGTTGATCGGCTTCACCAGGTCGGAACCCTTGGGGAAAATGAAACCGAAATCCTCGGTGCCGAGCGGCCCGCCGATCAGTTTCAGTTTGCCCTCGGAGGCGTCGACATAGCCTTTGCCAGCGGTGCCATCGGTCAAAACGACATCGACGTCACCGGACTTCAGTGCCTGCACGGTCGCGCCGAAGGTTTCGAACAGTTTGATGCGCGGGTTCTGCTCATTGCCGTCGAGCACGCTATAGACGGCGGTGTAGAAGGGCGTGGTGCCGGCCTGCGCGCCGATCAGCCCGTCCTTGAAGCCGCCGAAGGTCTTGGCGTCAGTGAAGCGGCTCTCATCGCCGCGCACCAGCATGAACTGTTCCGAGCGCATATAGGGGTCGGAGAAATCGACCTTCTCCTTGCGGTCGTCCTTGATGGTGATGCCCGTCATGCCGATGTTGTACTGGTTGTCGGAAACCGCCTGGATCATCGCGTCCCAGGAGGTGTTCTGGTATTCGACGGCAAAATTCAGCCGCTTGGCGATCTCGTTCATCGCATCATATTCCCAGCCGATCTGTTTGCCGGTCTTGGCATCGATGAACTGCAGCGGCGGATAGGCGTTTTCGGTCACAACCACCACCTTTTTGCCGCCGAGGTCGGGCAGCGCCTGCGCAAAGGCGGCAACGGGCGTCAGGACGAGGGCAAGCAGGCCTGCCAGCAGCAGTTTCGATTTGGTCATGACACACTCCCCGGAAATTGACGGACCCGGACATGGCCGGGCTTGCAGGAAAATACGGCGCCGACTTTAGCTTTCCGCAAGCGTCATGCAAGACGATCCGCTGCGTCAGGATGCGCGAAAGCGGATTCCAGTGCCTTCATTTCCGGGATTCAGGAATGAACGGTGTCGCGGCAGCGATCAGCTCCGCTTCGCGATGCCGGCATCTGCCTTGCGCAAGCCGGAGACGAACCGCGTCAGCGTGCGGTGCAGGGATTTCAACTCGTCGGCATCCAGCGGCAGGTTGCAAAGCATCGCCGCCGGCACGCTTTTAGCCTGCTCACGCAACGCTTGGCCCTTCGCTGTCGGCTCGACCATAACCCGGCGCTCGTCGGCGGGGTCGCGCCGGCGTGTGACCAGTCCGCCAGCCTCCATCCGCTTGAGCAGCGGCGTCAGCGTCGCGGAATCCAGGCCAAGCGCTTCGCCAAGCTCGCCAACCGTGCTTGGAGCCCGTTCCCACAGCGCCAACATGGCCAGATATTGCGGATAGGTCAGGCCGAGCGGATCGAGCAGCGGGCGGTAGAGCTTCGTCATCAGCCCGCTTGCCGAATAGAGCGCGAAGCAGAGCTGTTGGTCGAGTTTCGCCTCCCCGGCGAAATGCGCTGGGGCTTGCTTGGACTTGGTTGTCGTTTCCGCGGTCATGCTGCCTTTGCCGGAAGCGCCTTAGCCGAAAGCGCCACCTCGATGTTGCCCTTGATGGCGTTGGAATAGGGGCAAACCTGGTGCGCCGCCGATACAAGCGCTTCCGCCGCCGCCTGATCAAGACCCTTTGTTTCCGCTGCCAGCGAAACGCCGAGCACAAATCCGCCCTGCGCATTGCTGTGCAGGCTGACATTGGCCGTCACCGAGGCATCCTGCAGCGGCAGTTTCTGCTTGCCGGCGATGAAGCGCATGGCGCTTTCAAAGCAGGCGGCATAGCCGGCGGCAAAAAGCTGTTCGGGATTGGTGGCGCCACCTTTGCCGCCAAGCTCCTTGGGCATGGCAAGATCGAGGTTGAGCAAGCCATCATCGCTCTGGACATGGCCGGCGCGGCCGCCGACGGCGCGGGCTTGGGTAGAATACAATGCAGGCATTTCATTTCTCCATTTAAATCGTGCACGATTGTTTAGTACACGATGTAAATCGAGTCAACCGCCGGACTGTCCCGCCAGCCCCCGGAAACGAAAAAAGGCGGCCGAAGCCGCCTTTTCAAACTTGCTCGATGAAAATTTATTCGGCGGTGGCTGCTTCGGCTGCCTTTGCGGCTTCAGCTGCCTCGGCCGCGGCCTTCTTCTCGGCGGCGTCCTGGGCGGCCTTCTCGACGGCCAGGGCCTCGGCTGCTGCCACCTTCTCGGCCTCGATGCGGGCCTTCTCGGCGTTCAGCGCATCGCGCTCCTCATCGTTCAGCTTGCGGGCGCGCACGCCGGTGTTTTCCGAAATACGGGCCGATTTGCCGCGACGATCGCGCAGGTAGTAGAGCTTGGCGCGACGCACCTTGCCGCGGCGAACGATCTCGACGCCTTCAACCATCGGCGAGTAGACCGGGAACACGCGCTCGACGCCTTCGCCGTAGGAAATCTTGCGAACCGTGAAGTTCTCCTGGAAGCCGGCGCCTGCGCGGGCGATGACGACGCCCTCATAGGCCTGGACGCGGGTGCGGGTGCCTTCGGTCACGCGGACCTGGACGCGCACGGTGTCGCCGGGCTGGAATTCGGGAAGCTTGCGCTTGGCTTCGATCTTGGCGGCCTGTTCGGCTTCGAGCTGACGGAGGATATCCATCTCAAAAGTCCACTTCTTGTTCTTCCGACAGTCAGAGCGTCCGACACTCGCCTTGCAGTTCCATTGACCGCTTGGCTATGCCTTTTGTCTCCAAGACATTTGTCTTTGAAACATCAGACAGGGGCGACTACACCGTCATTGTTGACGGGTCCGGCAGATTCTTTCTGGCCGGTACGGTCGCGCACATACAGCTATTTCGCCGCTTTGTCACGCCTTGGCCGCGCATTTTCTGCTCGCATGGCACCATCGTAATCCTGCCGTGCCGGGTTGCGCCGGTCGTTCAGGCTTTCTAAGCCTGAAATAACACAGTTTTGAGCGGCCGCAATTCATGTCTGTCTTCGATGCCATCCTGCTCTTTCTGGCGGGCCTTCTGTCAGGCGCCGCCAATGCGGTCGCCGGTGGCGGCACCTTCATCACCTTCGGCGCCATGACGTTGGTCGGCCTGCCGCCGATCGTCGCCAACGCCACCTCCTCGGTGACCCAATTTCCAGGCTACATCACTTCGACCCTCGCCTACTCGGCCGATATCAGGCATTTCTGGCGCGGCGCGCTGCTGCTGTGCCTGATCTCGGCCGTGGGCGCTCTGGCCGGCGCGCTGATCCTTTTGGCGCTCGACAATCCGTCGTTTCGCGCTCTGGTGCCGTGGCTGCTCCTGGCCGCGACAGCCCTGTTCGCAGCCGGCCCCTGGCTGAAACCAGTGCCGAAGCCCGGCCATGAAGCGGCGGTGGGCTCACTCGCCGGCTCCCTGGCGCAGTTTCTCACCGCCATCTATGGCGGCTTCTTCGGCGCCGGCATGGGCGTGATGATGCTGGCGACGCTCGGCCTGACGCAAGCCGGCGACTATCACCGGCTGAACGCGTTGAAGAACATGCTGGCCATGGTCATCGCCGCTGTTGCGATCGTCGTCTTCGTCTCGGGCGGCGTCGTCGCCTGGCCGCAGGCGATCATCATGATCCCGGGCGGCGCGCTGGGCGGCTATGCCGGCGTCTGGATCGCCAAGCGCGTGCCGCAAAACGCGGTGCGCGGCTTCGTCGTCGCCGTCGGGCTGTTTTTGGCTTTCTATTACTTTTGGAAAGGGTGAGCGGCGGCGCCCAACAAATCCGGACGCCTCTCCTTGGTCAGCTTCTCTGACTCCGCCCGACGCCATGCGGCGATCTTCTTGTGGTTGCCGGAAACCAGCACCTCGGGTATCTCGCGGCCTTCGAACTCCTGCGGCCTTGTATAGTGCGGATGTTCGAGCAGGCCGTTTTCGAAACTCTCCTCCTCGCCCGACACCGCGTTGCCCATCACGCCGGGCAACAGCCGCACCACCGCATCGAGCAGAACGAGCGCTGCCGGCTCACCACCCGAGAGGATGAAATCACCGATGGAGACTTCCTCCAATCCCCGCGCGTCGATCACCCGCTGGTCGACGCCTTCGAAGCGGCCGCACAGGATGACGGCACCCGGCCCAGCGGCCAGCTCGCGCACACGCGCCTGGGTCAGCGGCTTGCCGCGCGGGCTCATCAGCAGCCGAGGCCGCGCATCGCCTTCCGGCGAAGCGTGGTCGATGGCTTTCGCCAGCACGTCGGCGCGCATCACCATGCCGGCGCCGCCGCCGGCGGGCGTGTCGTCGACGGTGCGATGGCGGTCGGTGGCGAAGTCGCGGATCTGGATCGCCTCCAGCGACCACGTCCCGGCCTCCAGCGCCCGGCCGGCCAACGAGAGGCCGAGCGCGCCGGGAAACATCTCGGGGTAAAGCGTCAGCACCGAAGCGGAAAAACTCACCGGTTGCCCCCGGCATCGCTCGGTCCGCGCGGCCGGCCCTTCGGATCGAAGTCTTCCTCGCGCGGGCCATCGCCATCCTCGTCGTCGACCAGCCCGGCAGCAGCCGGATCGACACGGACAAAACCCTCGGCGATCGACACTTGCGGCACGGCGGCTTGTGTGAACGGGATCAGCACGCCCTTGCGCCCGCCCAGCGTCACGTCGAGAATGTCGCCGCCGCCGAAATTGTGCACCGCGACCACCTTGCCAAGCACGGCAGCCGTGTCGTCGCGGACTTCGAGGCCGACGAGGTCGGCATGGTAGAATTCGTCTTCCTCGCCGTCGTCCGGCAGCATCGAACGGTCGACGAACAGCTCCGTGCCTGCCAGCGCCTCGGCCGCATTGCGGTCGGCAATGCCCTTGAAGCGGACCACGACGACGGTGTTGGCAGGCCTGATGTCGACGATCTGGAAGGCGCGCCCGTCCCTGGCGTAGAGCGGCCCGTAATCGGCCAGCGCCAGCGGCTCACCTGTGAAGGTCTTCACCCGCAATTCGCCTTTGATGCCATGGGCGGCGCCGATCACGGCCATCTGGACAGGGTTCTGGGGCTTGCTCATGGCGCTTTTACCTTCGTCATCCACGGGCGGAGCAGGCGCGAAGCGACTGCGCAGACCCGAGGATCCATTCCGTTACGGCGACCAAAAAGCACGGCAGTTCAGAAAGGGTCACGAGTCTCGTTCCTGCCAACTCTCTATTTGCAAACACTTCGCGTGGTCTCCACCGCAAAGCTATCAGACTTGTAACGCAGCAACGCTCGCAGGTCACGGCATGGATCCTGGGGTCTCCGCGACGTCGCTTCGCTCCTGCTCCGCCCCAGGATGACGAAGGGGGCGGGCATTTCAGCCAATCACCAAGGTAGTCACCTGCCACCAATCGATGGTCTCCTAACCTCAGCCGGCTGTCATTTCAATGACGGCTCTTCACCGCTTCCTAACCCGAATACCCGAAAATGCCGCCATGCAGGAATTCCTGATCCCGGCCAAACCCGATCTCCAGGCGGCGCGCGAAAGCTGGCTGAAAATGCTCGCGCGAGAACGTCGGCTGTCGCCCAAGACCGTGGAAGCCTATGAGCGCGACACGCGCCAGTTCCTGCATTTCCTCACCGGCCATTGCGGCGGCTCGCCCGGCATTTCGGACATCGCCGATCTGCGCCCGGCCGACCTGCGCGGCTTTCTCGCGGCGCGGCGCAATGCCGGTGCCGGTGCCCGCACGCTCGGCCGGGGTCTCGCCGGCATCCGCTCGCTGCTGCGTTTCCTCGAGCGGCGCGGCCTCGCCAATGCGGCCGGGGCGGCAGCACTGCGCGCGCCGCGCCAACCCAAATCGCTGCCCAAGCCGCTGACAGCGAGCGATGCCAAGCATGTTGTTTCCATTGAAGGCCAACTGGCGGAGGAACCCTGGATTGCTGCCCGCAACGCCGCCGTGCTGACACTGCTCTACGGCTCCGGCCTGCGCATTTCCGAGGCGCTTGGCCTCGCCGGCGCCGATCTGGCGTCGGCGGACGACACGGTGCTTCGCGTCACCGGCAAGGGCGGCAAGACGCGCCTGGTGCCGGTGCTGCCGGTGGCGCTCAGGGCGATCGCCGAATATCGCCGGCTCTGCCCCTACCATCTCGACCCCAAGGGCCTGTTGTTTCGCGGCGCCCGCGGCGGTCCGCTCAACCCGACCATTGTCCAGCGCGACATGGCCAAGCTGCGCTCGGCGCTCAACCTGCCCGATACCGCGACGCCGCATGCGCTGCGCCATTCCTTCGCCACGCATCTGCTCGGCCGCGGCGGCGATTTGCGCACCATCCAGGAACTGCTCGGCCACGCCAGCCTGTCGACGACGCAGATCTACACCGGCGTCGACACTGCGAGGCTGCTCGAGATTTACGAGCAGGCCCATCCACGGGCATGAACGCCAGTAGCGTCGCATAGTATCGGTGGCCAAACGTTCACCATTGGCCGAAAGCCTCCCCAACGTCGTCATCCCTGGGCGAAGCAGGAGCGAAGCTCCGTCGCGGAGACCCTGGGATCTATGCCGCGACCTTTGCCATGGAGTGCTGCGGAGCGGAATTCTGCACTGTTGCAGCGTTCCAGAGTCCCGGCATGGATCCTCGGGTCTGCGCCGCGTCGCTACGCTCCTTGCTCCGCCCGTGGATGACGAAGGAATGGGCGTTTCCGCTAATCATTGAGTCATGAGCACCATCGACGTCCGCTGAGGGCGATAGCCGGTCGAAGACAATTTCGCAGTACCAATTAACCGTTTTGCCGCTTTTCGGTTCTAGGAATGGGATCATGAAACGCGTCATCGCCATCGCCGACCGTGCAGCTTCCGTGTCGCTGAAGCTGCTCGTCGCGCTCAACGTTCTGTTCTTCCTGTCGTTCCTCGCCGCGCTGCTGTTTGCGGCCGGCAAGGCGCATGCCGAAATCCCGACCTGCACCGGCGCCGACATGCTGTCGGCCTTGCAGAAGAACGATCCGGCGACCTACCGCAAGATCGAAGCGGAAGCCGCCGCGACGCCGAACGGCAAGGGCCTGTTATGGAAGCTGGAAAAGCCCGGCGAGAAGCCGTCCTTCCTGTTCGGCACCATGCATATGACCGACCCGCGCGTCACCACGCTGCCTCCCGACGCGCAGAAAGCCTATGACGCCGCCGGCACCATCGTCATCGAAACCACCGACGTGCTCGACAAGCAGAAGATGATGGTCGCGATGCTCAAGGAGCCGGACCTGATGATGTTCACTGATTCGACGACGCTGGCGTCGCTGCTGTCGCCCGACGATGCGGCGGCCATGAATGCCGCCCTCGACGCACGCGGCATTCCTCCGGCAACGGTTGCCAAGATGAAGCCGTGGATGCTCTCGGCCATGATGGCACTGCCGGCCTGCGAGCTGGCCCGCCAGTCAGGCGGCGCCCCGGTGCTCGATGTCAGGCTGGCCGAAGGTGCAAAGGCTTCCGGCAAGCCGGTGGAAGGATTGGAGACTGCTGAAAGCCAGTTGCGCGCCATGGCCTCGCTGCCGCTGGCGTTTCACATGAAGGGCCTCGTCGACACGCTGAAGCTCGGCGATAAGATCAACGACATCAACGAAACCATGATCGTGCTCTACCAGCGCGGCGACACCGGAATGTTCTGGCCGCTGTTTCGCGCGGCCATGCCGGAAGGCACGGACGACCCCGCGGGCTATGCGGCATTCGAGGAAACCATGATCACCAGCCGCAACAAGGTGATGGTCGATCATGCCGAACCGATCCTTGCCAGGGGCAACGTCTTCATGGCGGTCGGCGCCCTCCACCTCCCCGGCCCCGAAGGCTTGGTCGAGGATTTTCGCAAGGCCGGTTACACCGTCACGCCTATAGGACTTTAGCTACTTCAGTTTACTTCGCCACGATCTGGGCCAGCATCGCCGGAACGATGATCCGGTGGAACGGCATGATGATCGCAAGATAGGCGCGGCCGAGCCAATTGTGCGTCTTGACGATCGTCGTCGCGGCCACCTCTTGCCGGCCCATGCCGAGATCCCTGACTTCGACCAGGACACGGAAATCGAGATGCCTGTCGTCGAGGCCAAGCACAACCTTGCCGGGAAACTGGCTGATGAGCGGAAATATCCCGATCCGGCCCGACGGCAACACCGCAGTTTCCAGGCCCGTCTTCAGCCGGAACGGCTTGACGGCAAGGTTGCGCAGCGCCATGAGCCTGCCGACCCAGGGCGGCGTTCGCCCCAGGGCGCGTTCCGCCGCGCCGAGTGCCGTTAAAGAAAGACCCTGGGTGATCAGCACAAAGCGGTCGGCGAACTGGGCTCCGGCGAGAACATCGCAGTGATTCGGGACAAACTCTGCTATGGGATTCGTCACGACAAAAATCCTCCGGAAAAACCCATAATAGGCACCAACTTGGCGCGTTGCGTGGCGAAACAACGCCATTCCGGCGCCGGAACGGCGGGATTGTCCTTGTTTTTGGCGTTTTCCAACCCTAGCGTGAAACCAGTTCAATGATTGCGCGTTATATGGTGTTGATTGATATTTTTCATCCACGGAGGACACTTTTATGGCGAACGCACCGAATCCAAACGACCCGTTCAATCCCAACACCACCAACACCACCATCAAGCAGAGCGGTGGCGGCGGTAGTGGCTGGCTGATTGCGCTGGTCGTCGTTATTCTGGCGGTTGTCGCGTATTATATTTTCGGAAGAAGCGGTGAGCACCCGGCACCCGCCGAGCCGCCGGCGGCCAGCACACCGGCGCCCGCACCGGCACCGGCCGAACCGATGAAGCCGGCCGAACCTGCGCCAGCACCCGCGCCTGCTCCGGCGCCTGCAGAACCGGCGCCTGCCCCGGCACCAGCGCCTGCACCGGCTCCGGCACCGGCCCCAGCGCCTGCACCGGCCAACTGATCGGCTCGATATCAAATACGAACGGCCCGCCGAAAGGCGGGCCGTTTTGTAGGGATCGCTACGTTCGTCACCCTCGGGCTTGACCGAGGATAGTGCCTTTAGATGTGGATCGGCTTGAAGAACGTTGCCAGCGCCGCCTCCTTGATCGCCTCCGACATCGTCGGATGCGCGTGGCAGGTGCGGGCGAGATCCTCAGACGAGCCGCCGAATTCCATCAGCACCGCCGCCTCGTGGATCATCTCGCCTGCGCCGAAGCCGACAATATGCACGCCGAGTACGCGGTCGCTCGTCTTGTCGGCGAGGATCTTCACAAAACCGTCGGTGTGCAGCATGGCGCGCGCCCGGCCATTGGCGCTGAACGGGAACTTTCCCACCTTGTAGTCGATACCGGCCTTCTTCAGCTCTTCCTCGGTCTTGCCGACCGAGGCGATTTCCGGGCTGGTGTAGACGACGCTCGGAATGACGTCATAGTTCACGTGGCCGGCCTGGCCGGCAATGGTTTCGGCCACCGCCACGCCCTCGTCCTCGGCCTTGTGTGCCAGCATCGGCCCGGCGATGACATCGCCGATGGCATAGATGCCCGAGACATTGGTCTTGAGATGACCATCGGTCTTGACCCGGCCGCGCTCGTCGACCTCGACGCCGGCTTCCCCGAGCCCGAGCCTGTCGGCATAGGCGCGGCGGCCGGTGGCGATCAGCACGGCATCGGCCTCGATCGTCTCGGCGGCGCCGCCCTTGACCGGCTCGAAGGTGACGGTCGCACCCTTCTTGGCCTTGGCGACACCGGTGACCTTGGCGCCGAGCTTGAACTCGAAGCCCTGCTTTGAAAGCAAGCGCTGGAACTGCTTGGAAACCTCGCCGTCCATGCCGCCGAGGATGGTGTCGAGGAACTCGACCACGGTGACCTTGGCGCCGAGCCGTGCCCACACCGAGCCGAGCTCGAGCCCGATGACACCGCCGCCGACCACCACCAGATGGCCGGGAACCTTATCAAGCGACAATGCGCCGGTCGACGACACGATCACCTTCTCGTCGATGTCGACCTTGACGCCGGGAATGCCGGCGACATCCGAGCCGGTGGCGATGACGATGTTCCTGGTCTCGATCTCCTCGACCTTGCCGTCCTCGGAGGTGACAGACACCTTGCCGGCGGCGAGCACCTTGCCGGTGCCGCGGAAACTATCGATCTTATTCTTCTTGAACAGAAAGGCGACGCCGTTGACGTTCGACGACACCGTCGCATCCTTGTGCGCCATCATCTTCTTCAGGTTCAATTTCGGCGCTGATATCTCGACGCCGAGCGTGTCGAAGGAGTGACCGGCCTCGGCGAACATCTCGGAGGCATGGAGCAGCGCCTTGGAAGGGATGCAGCCGATGTTGAGGCAGGTACCGCCGAAGGTCGCGTTCTTCTCGACCACCGCGACCCTGAGCCCGAGCTGCGCCGCCTTGATGGCGCAGACATAGCCGCCCGGTCCCGATCCGATGATAACGACGTCATAAGCCATGATACTGTCCTTCTGTTTGAGCATGATGCCGTGTGACGCGGTTTTCGGATAACATCCTGCTCGATCTGCTTGAGAGCGCTCAGCGGCCGCCGCTTACATTCAGGATCGCGCCTGTCGTATAGGACGCGGCGTCGGAGAGAAGATAGAGAACCGCGCCGGCGACTTCATCCACTGTACCGGCTCTTTTCATCGGCAGCAGGTCGCGGAACCGCTCCACCCTGTCCGGCTGCCCGCCGGAAGCGTGGATGTCCGTGTCGATGATGCCAGGGCGCACCGCATTGACGCGGATGCCTTCCAGCGCCACCTCGCGGGCGAGCCCGATGGTGAAGGTGTCGATGGCGCCCTTGGAGGCGGCATAATCGACATACTCGCCCGGCGAGCCCAATGTCGCTGCCGCCGACGAGATGTTGACTATGGACCCGCCCGACCCGCCATGGCGGGTCGACATGCGCTTCACCGCCTCACGGGCGCAGAGGAACGAGCCGACGACATTGACGCGCATCATGCGCTCCAGCCGCGAAACGTCCATCTCGTCGACGCGCGCCTTGACGTCGACGATGCCGGCATTGTTGACGAAGGCATCGAGCCGTCCATAGGCGCGGTCGACGGCCTCGAACATGGCCACGATATCGGCCTCGCTGCCGACATCGCCCTTGACCGCAAAAGCCTCGCCGCCGGCAGCCTCGATATCGGCGACCAGTGCATTGGCGGCATCCTGATTCGAAGCATAATTGACCGCGACCCGGTAGCCGGCCTCCGACCCAAACCGGCAGATCGCGGCTCCAATGCCGCGGCTGCCGCCGGTGACCAGCAGCACCTTTTGCGTCCCGCTCATTCCTGGCATCCCTTCAAGGCAAACACATCCCACGGCACTTTCGAAAACCCGCTGCCGCCATAAGCGCTGGACTGCCGCAGCGACGGCCCGAGATCCGGCAGGATCAGCATCTTCGGCGCTTCGACACCTTCGGCCGGCAGCAGCCCGATTTTGCCCTTGTCATCCGCCGTGTAGATGACGCCATGCCAGGGCGTGCAGGCGGCAAGTTCCTCGCCGGTGACGTCGCCCTCGGGGCATTTGTACATCAGCGCGCCGTTCGGCCGTGACACGCCCTCGCTCCACATGACGATACCGTTCAGCACCACATCGTTGTCGAGGATCATGCGGAAGCTGTTGGTGACCGTCGCCGAGGTGCCGGTCGGCGTGAAACCGATTTCGCTGCCGCTTTGGGTGTCGCCATAGACAGCGAGTTCGATCGGACAGGCGGCATTTGCGGCAGAGTCGGTGAACAACACGGCCAGCATTCCGGCTGCACATCGGATAGTGGGCGATAGGACGCTTTGCATCAGCGCGACCTACTTGCTCTCGCGGCCATCGGCGTTTTCCAGCACGCCGAAATCGGTCAGCAGCAACAACGGCTCGCCTGCTGCGTCCAGTCCCCAGAATGACGGATAAAATCCATCACCCCAGCCGCTCCAGAACATCGCGATGTTGAGCGGGTTGCCGGCAACCGGATGATGCATGACGAACCTGTCCTGGTTGGGTGCGAATTCGGCGGCCAGCACGTCGTCATAGTAATTCTCGTCGGCCTTGAGCTTGTCCTGTTCGGCCGACATCAGCGCCATCGCCGTCTTGTCCATGAAAGAGCCAAGGCCGGCATCGACGGGGTAGCCGAACATTTCGTCGTCCTTCAGGGTCGACACGTCCTGGTCTGGCAAGGTCGCCAGTTCCCAGCGGACCGGCGTGCCTGGGCGGAGCCGAAGGAACGCTGCTGCCACACGTCCCTGGGCCTCGAACAGAGAAACCGGATAACTTCCAGGTTTGACCTTGCGGCTCAATGCTGGCCAGTCATCGCCTGTGACCAGAGGATCGCAGGCCATAATCTCGCCCGTCGGCAATTCGAGTTGGCCGATCGGGGTGACCGTTATCTTTCGCTCCGCCAATTGCACGTCACTAAGGGCAAAGATGCCGAGGTTGCTGCTCACCTTTGCCGGATTCCATCCGGCGGCGATTGCCAGCGAAGGAACAGCAGTGGACAAGCCAAGCCAGAAAATACTGCGCCGAAAAGTCCGCTGCGCGCCGCCCGCGGCCCGGCCCAGTTTGAACCCGAACCGTTCCAGCCAGCCGCTCACGGGGCGGTTGGCCTTGCTCACAGATCGAGCACCAGCCGTTCCGGATCCTCCAGGCTTTCCTTGACGCGGACCAGGAAGGTCACCGCTTCCTTGCCGTCGACGATGCGGTGATCGTAGCTGAGCGCCAGATACATCATCGGCCGGATCACGATCTGGCCGCCGACCACGACAGGCCTGTCCTGGATCTTGTGCATGCCCAGAATGCCCGACTGCGGCGCGTTGAGGATCGGCGTCGACATCAGCGACCCGTAAACGCCACCGTTGGAAATCGTAAACGTGCCGCCTTGCATGTCGGCGACCGACAGCTTGCCGTCGCGCGCGGCGATGCCCAGCCGGCCGATATCCTTTTCGATCTCGGCGATCGACATCTGGTCGGCATTGCGCACCACCGGCACGACAAGACCCTTCTCGGTGCCGACGGCGACGCCGATATGGGCATAATTCTTGAAGATGATGTCGGTGGCGTCGATCTCGGCGTTGACCGAGGGGATTTCCTTCAGCGCATGCGTAACGGCCTTGGTGAAGAAGCCCATGAAACCGAGCTTCACGCCGTGCTTCTTTTCGAACACGTCCTTGTACTTGGTCCGTAGCGCCATCACCGCTGACATGTCGACCTCGTTGAAGGTGGTCAGCATGGCTGCGGTCGACTGCGCCTCCTTGAGACGGCGGGCGATGGTCTGGCGCAGTTTGGTCATGCGCACGCGCTCCTCGCGCGACGCATCGTCGCCCGAGGACGGCGCGCGTACGGCAACCGGTGCAGGTGCCGCCTTCGGCGTCTCCGCCGGCTGCGACGGCGCACCCTTGGAGATGGCGTCGAGCACGTCGCCTTTCAGCACCTGGCCACGCTTTCCCGAACCGGAGATCTGGTCGACCGAGAGATTGCTTTCGGCGATCAGTTTCGCCGCGGCCGGTGCCGGTGGCATGGTGCGCGGCTCGACCGGGCCGGCATCGCCGGCGATCTTGGCGGTCTCGGCCGCGGCCTGCTTGCCGGTCGATGCTGCATCCGGCGACGAGGCCTGCGACACCGCCTGCGGCTTGGTCGCTGGTGCGGCGGCAGTGCCACCTGCCGAAATCGAACCGAGCAGCGCACCGACACCGACAGTCTCACCTTCCTTGGCGGTGATATCGCTTAAGGTTCCGGCAGCGGCGGCAGGCACCTCCACCGTCACCTTGTCGGTCTCGAGCTCGACCAGCGGCTCGTCGGCGACGATCGCGTCGCCGACCTTCTTGAACCATTTGCCGATGGTCGCTTCGGTGACGGATTCGCCGAGAGTGGGAACGCGGATTTCGGTAGCCATTGTGCCTGTCCGTTTTCTTTCGGTTCTGTTATTCGCCCAGATCTTCTCTATTCGCCGAGCGCGTCTTCGAGCAAGGCGGCGAGCTGGGCGAGATGCTTCGACATCAGTCCGGTCGCCGGCGAGGCGGCGGCCGGACGGCCGGTGTAGCGCACCCGCTGATGCTTGGCATCGATATGCGCCAGCACCCATTCCAGATAGGGGTCGATGAACGACCATGCGCCCATGTTCTTGGGCTCCTCCTGGCACCACACCATCTCGGCATTGCGGAAACGCGACAGTTCGGTGATCAGCGCCTTGGCCGGGAACGGATAAAGCTGCTCGACGCGCAGCAGATAGATGTCGTTGATGCCGCGCTTCTCGCGCTCCTCGTAAAGGTCGTAATAGACCTTGCCCGAACACAGCACGACGCGGCGGATCTTCGAATCCTTGGTGAGCTTGATCGCCTGGCCGGAAAGCAGCTGCGCATCGTCCCACAGCAGCCGGTGGAACGAGCTTTCGCCCGAAATTTCCGGCAGAGTCGACACCGCCCGCTTGTGGCGCAGCAGCGACTTCGGCGTCATCAGGATCAGCGGCTTACGGAAGTCGCGCTTCAGCTGCCGGCGCAATATGTGGAAGTAGTTGGCCGGCGTCGTACAGTTGGCCACTTGCATGTTATCTTCGGCGCAAAGCTGCAGGAAGCGTTCGAGCCGGGCCGAGGAGTGTTCCGGACCCTGGCCTTCATAACCATGCGGCAGCAGGCACACGAGGCCCGACATTCTGAGCCACTTGCGTTCACCCGAAGAGATGAACTGGTCGAACACCACCTGGGCACCGTTGGCGAAATCGCCGAACTGCGCTTCCCACAAGGTCAGCGCCTTGGGCTCGGCCAGGCTGTAGCCATATTCGAAGCCCAGCACCGCCTCTTCCGACAGCATCGAGTTGATGACTTCGTAGCCGGCTTGAGCCGCCGACAGATTGTTGAGCGGGATGTAGCGGGTCTCGTCGCGCTGGTCGTAAAGGACCGAATGGCGCTGCGAGAAGGTGCCGCGTTCTGAATCCTGCCCCGACAGGCGGATCGGATTGCCGTCGAGCAGTATGGCGCCAAAGGCCAGCGCCTCGGCCGTCGACCAGTCGATGCCTTCGCCCGACTCGATCGCCTGACGGCGGTTTTCGAGGAAGCGGATGATCGTCTTGTGCGCCTCGAAATCCTTCGGCACCTCGGTCAGCTTCTTGCCGATTTCCTTCAGCGTCTTGACCGGCACGGCGGTCTTGCCGCGCCGCTGTTCGTCCTGGTTGTCGGCGGTGCGCAGGCCAGACCAGGCGCCGTCGAGCCAATCGGCCTTGTTGGGCTTGTAGTGCTGGCCGACTTCCCACTCGGATTCCAGATGCGCCCGCCAGTCGGCCTTGAGCTGGTCGAGCTCGGCCTGGGTGAGGTGACCCTCGGCGATCAGCCGGTCGCCATAGATCTGCACCGTCGTCTTGTGGGTGCGGATGTTGCGATACATGATCGGCTGGGTGAAGGCCGGCTCGTCGCCCTCATTGTGGCCGAAGCGGCGGTAGCAGAACATGTCGACCACGACAGGCTTGTGGAACTTCATGCGGAATTCGATCGCCACCTTGGTGGCGTGCACCACGGCTTCCGGATCGTCGCCATTGACGTGGAAGATCGGTGCTTCAATCATCTTGGCGACGTCGGACGGATAGGGCGACGAGCGCGAGAAGCGCGGATTGGTGGTGAAGCCGATCTGGTTGTTGATGATGAAATGCAGCGTGCCGGCGACGCGGTGGCCGCGCAGGCCGGACAGGCCGAGGATCTCGGCAATCACGCCCTGGCCGGCGAAGGCGGCATCGCCATGCAGCAAGAGCGGCAGTACCTTGGCGCGCTCTTCCAGCGGCACGATCTCCTCGCGGCTGCGGCCGAACAGGTAATCCTGCTTGGCGCGCGCCTTGCCCATCACCACCGGATCGACGATTTCCAGATGCGAGGGATTGGCGGTCAGGGACAGATGCACCTTGTTGCCGTCGAATTCGCGGTCCGACGAAGCGCCCAGATGGTACTTGACGTCGCCCGAACCCTCGACCTCGTCAGGTGCGGCCGAGCCGCCCTTGAACTCATGGAAGATGGCGCGGTGCGGCTTGGCCATCACCTGGGAAAGCACGTTGAGCCTTCCGCGATGCGCCATGCCGAGCACGATTTCCTTCATGCCGAGCTGGCCGCCGCGCTTGACGATCTGCTCCAGCGCCGGGATCAGCGCTTCACTGCCATCGAGGCCGAAGCGCTTGGTGCCCTTGTACTTGACGTCGATGAACTGCTCAAAACCTTCGGCCTCGACCAGCTTCTGCAGGATCGCCTTCTTGCCGGTGGCGGTGAAGGTGATCTCCTTGTCGGCACCTTCGATGCGGGCCTGGATCCAGGCCTTTTCCTCGGGGTCGGAAATATGCATGAACTCGACGCCGAGCGTCGAGCAATAGGTGCGCGTCAGGATTTCCAGCATCTGCCGGATGGTGCCGAATTCGAGCCCGAGCACATTGTCGAGGAAGATCGGCCGGTCATAGTCGGCAGCGGTGAAGCCGTAATTTTCCGGCGACAGCTCGTTGTAGTCCTCGAGCGGCTTGGCGATGCCGAGCGGGTCGAGATTGGCATGCAGATGGCCGCGCATGCGGTAGGCGCGGATCATCATGATGGCGCGCACCGAATCGCGCGTCGCCTGATGCACGTCGGCGTCGGACAGGACGACGCCGTTGGTGACCGCCTTGTCCTTGACTTTCTTTTCGATCGTCTTCTCGACGATACCCCAATTGCCGTCGAGCGCCGACACCAGTTCGCCATTGGCCTGCAGCGGCCAGGAGGGCTTGGCCCAGGAGGCGCCCTTGGCATTCCTGCGCACATCGCCGGCATCGTCCTTCAGCCCGGCAAAGAACTCCTGCCATTCGGGATTGACCGAGGCTGGATCGTCTTCATAGGCGGCATAGAGCGCATCGATGTAATCGGCGTTGCCGCCGTAAAGGAAAGAGGTGAGCGAAAATTGGTCGTTGGCCTGATCTTGTCTTGCCATTTTTGTCCGCGGAGCCCGGCTCCGTCTCCTGTTTTTGGAGGGAGTAGGGGAATAAGGGAATAGGGGAGTAGCGCTTTTTGCCGCTGCTATTTTCCCTACCGCCCTACTACCTACTCCCCTATTCCCTTAACCTTTGATCGCCTCGACCAGCGTCGTGCCCAGCCGCGCCGGCGAGGGCGATACCCTGATCCCGGCGGATTCCATTGCCGCGATCTTGTCTTCGGCGCCGCCCTTGCCGCCGGAGATGACCGCGCCGGCGTGGCCCATGGTGCGGCCGGCCGGCGCCGTGCGCCCGGCGATGAAGCCGGCCATCGGCTTCTTGCGGCCACGCTTGGCTTCGTCCTTGAGGAACTGCGCGGCGTCTTCCTCGGCCGAACCGCCGATCTCGCCGATCATGATGATCGACTTGGTCTCCTCGTCGGCGAGGAACATCTCGAGCACGTCGATGAATTCGGTGCCTTTGACGGGGTCGCCGCCGATGCCGACGGCGGTGGTCTGGCCGAGGCCGACATTGGTGGTCTGGAACACTGCCTCATAGGTAAGCGTTCCCGACCGCGAAACAACGCCGACCGAGCCCTTGCGGAAGATGTTTCCGGGCATGATGCCGATCTTGCATTCGTTGGGCGTGAGCACGCCCGGGCAGTTCGGCCCGATCAGGCGCGAGGTCGAGCGGTCGAGCCTGGCCTTGACCCTGATCATGTCCATCACCGGGATGCCTTCGGTGATGCAGATGATCAGCGGGATCTCGGCCTCGATCGCTTCGAGGATGGCTTCGGCGGCACCCGCCGGCGGCACATAGACGACCGAAGCGTTGGCACCGGTCTTTTCCTTGCCCTCGGCGACCGTGGCGAAGATCGGCAGGCTTTCACCCTTGGCGCCGGTCCACGTCTCGCCACCCTTCTTGGGATGAATGCCGCCGACCATTTTCGTGCCGTGATAAGCCAGCGCCTGCTCGGTGTGGAACGTACCGGTCTTGCCGGTCAGGCCCTGCACCAGCACCTTGGTGTTCTTGTCGACGAGGATGGACATGGGAGCCCTTTTCTAAAAACCGTTGATCGAGGAAAACATGGTCAGAGCCGCTTCAGGTCAGCGACCGTGAGGTCGCTCTTGGCGTTGCCGGTGTTGAGCGTCGTGGCCGGTTCGAACATCAGCACGACAGGCTCCGTGGTGAGTGAGCGCGGACGGTGTTCGACACCGCGCGGCACGACGATGAAGTCGCCCTCGCCGAGTTCGACCGGACCGTCGCGGAAATCGATGGCGATGCGCCCGCGCAGCACGAGGAAGGCTTCGTCCTCATTGTCATGCGCGTGCCAATCGAAGACCTCGCCGAACTTGGCGACCTTCGCCTGGCTGTCGTTGACGTCGCCGGCGATATGCGGATCGAAGACCTTCTTGATCTTTTGATCCGCCGCCTCGACCAAGTTTATCTTGCGCGGAGGCATCCGCTCAACCCTTCACCGCCGCCACGATCTTCTTGGCAGCATCATCGAGATCATCGGCCGACACCACGTTGAGACCGCTGTCGTTGATGATCTTCTTGCCAAGCTCGGCATTGGTGCCTTCCAGACGCACCACCAGCGGCACTTCCAGTCCGACTTCCTTGACCGCGGCAATGACGCCCTCGGCAATGATGTCGCACTTCATGATGCCGCCGAAGATGTTGATCAGGATACCCTTGACCGCCGGATCCCGGGTGATGATCTTGAACGCCGCCGTGACTTTTTCCTTGGATGCGCCGCCACCGACATCGAGGAAGTTGGCGGGCTCGGCACCATAGAGCTTGATGATGTCCATCGTCGCCATGGCGAGGCCGGCGCCGTTGACCATGCAGCCGATATTGCCGTCGAGCGCGACATAGGCGAGGTCGTATTTCGACGCCTCGATCTCCTTCTCGTCCTCTTCGGTGGTGTCGCGCAGTTCGAGCACGTCAGGGTGGCGGAACAGCGCGTTGTTGTCGAACGACACTTTCGCGTCGAGCACGCGCAGCCGGCCGTTCTTCATGACGATCAGCGGGTTGACCTCGAGCAGGCTCATGTCCTTTTCGACGAAGGCTTTGTAGAGGATCGGGAACAGCGTATCGCCGTCCTTGGCAGCATCGCCGTCGAGCTTCAGCGCACCGTTGAGCGCCTTCAGGTCGGCCGATGTGACGCCTTTTTCCGGATCGATGGCGACAGTGATGATCTTCTCCGGCGTGTCATGCGCGACCGCTTCGATGTCCATGCCGCCCTCGGTCGAGACGACGAAGGCGATGCGGCCGACCGAACGGTCGACCAGGATCGACAGATAGAGCTCGCGTTCGATGTCAGCGCCGTCCTCGATATAGAGGCGGTTGACCTGCTTGCCGGCCGGGCCGGTCTGCTTGGTCACCAGTGTGTTGCCCAGCATCTCGTTGGCGTTGGCGACGACATCGGCCACCGACTTGGCCAGCCGCACGCCGCCCTTGGCGTCCGGGCCGAGCTCGGTGAATTTGCCCTTGCCGCGTCCGCCGGCATGGATCTGGCTCTTCACCACATAGAGCGGGCCCGGCAGCGCCTTGGCGGCGGCTTCCGCTTCGCTCGCCTTGAACACCGGCACGCCTTCGGCCACGGGCGCGCCAAAGCTCTTCAGCAGCGCCTTGCCCTGATACTCATGGATGTTCATCTGGATGGTCTCCGGATCGACTGGGGGTTCACTTGCTGGAGATTCATTTGGAGGCGAGTTGCGGCGCGATCTTGACGCAGGCCTCGGTCAGGCCCTGCACCGTCGCCACAGAGGAGTCGAACATCTTCTGCTCGCTCTTGTTGAGTTCGATCTCGATGATACGCTCGACGCCGCCGGCGCCGATCACCACGGGAACGCCGACATAGGTGTTCTTGACGCCATACTGGCCGGAGAGATACGCCGCGCAGGGCAGCACGCGCTTCTTGTCCTTGAGATAGGCTTCGGCCATCGAGATCGCCGAAGCCGCCGGCGCGTAATAGGCCGAACCGGTCTTGAGCAGGCCGACGATCTCGGCGCCGCCGTCGCGGGTGCGCTGCACGATCTGGTCGAGCTTCTCCTTCGAGGTCCAGCCCATCTTGATGAGGTCGGGCAGTGGAATGCCCGATACCGTCGAATAGCGGATCATCGGCACCATGGAATCGCCGTGGCCGCCGAGCACGAACGCGGTGACGTCCTCGACCGAGACCTTGAATTCCTCCGCCAGGAAATAGCGGAAGCGCGCGCTGTCGAGCACGCCGGCCATGCCGACGACATGGCTGTTGGGCAGTCCTGAGAACTTCTGCAGCGCCCAGACCATGGCGTCGAGCGGGTTTGTGATGCAGATGACGAAGGCCTTCGGCGCATACTTCTTCAGCCCGGCGCCCACCTGTTCCATGACCTTGAGATTGATGCCCAAAAGGTCGTCGCGGCTCATGCCGGGCTTGCGCGGCACGCCGGCGGTGACGATGCAGACATCGGCGCCTTCGATGCCGGCATAGTCGTTGATGCCGGTGAGCCTGGAGTCGAAGCCATCGACCGGCGACGACTGCGCGATATCGAGCCCCTTGCCCTGCGGGATACCTTCGGCAATATCGAACAGCACCACGTCGCCGAGGTCCTTGAGGCCGATCATGTGAGCGAGCGTGCCGCCGATCATGCCAGAGCCGATAAGCGCTATCTTGTTGCGTGCCATGTGAGGATGTTTTCCCTTTGTCGGTGACGACGTCTCAAATCTCTGGTGACTTGATGGCGGCGTCGAAGAAGAGGCCGGAATGCTGCGGGGAACCGCGAATTTTCGCCGCACCCAATAGCCCCGGCACGGAAAAAATTCAAACGATTATTTTGGTGTCAGTGTTTTCAATCGGTTAGATCACTTGGTATTTACGTAAACGTCAAAGTTTGTAAGCCGACTTCGGAAGAAATAACCGATGAAGATGGAAATCGTAAGGCCGAATGCGGGCGATGACACCCTTGTGATGCGGGTAGCCGAGGAGGTTCGAGTTGTAGACGTCGGCGGGACAGCGCCCCCCCTCTGTCCTGCCGAGGGAGGGGACACGAAGGATCGCTACCGACGGATTCTCTGGAAATTCAGGCCTGCGCCTGCTGTGCCTCTGGCGCCGGCTTCCCCTTCTGCCGCGCCGCCCAATCCTCCAGCCAGTCGCGGCTTTGCATCTCGATCAGCCGCGATGCGGTGCGCTCGAACTCGAAGACTTCGACGCCGCGCTTGGCTGCATAAAGCGCTTGCGGCGGCGCATCGGCGCTCACCACCATCCGCACATGATGGTCGTAGAGCGTGTCGATCAGAAGGATGAAGCGCTTGGCCTCGTTGCGCTTGCCTTCGCCGAGCACCGGGACGTGGTCGATGAAAATGGTTGAGAAGCGCCCGGCGATCGCCAGGAAATCGCGCGCGCCAAGCGGCTTCTCGCAGAGATCGGCGAAGGAGAACCGCGCCGCATCGCCCGCCGCACGCGGCACGATCACCTGCCGTCCTTTGAGGGCAATCGATGTCTCGGCGGTCGGCGCGCCCCGCGTCATGGCTTGCCAGGCCTCGTCGAGTAGCTGGTCCGCCGCCGCATCGGCCGGCGTGACATAGACCGGTGTCCGGGCGAGCTTTTCCAGCCGGTAGTCTTTGTCGGCATCGAGCGCCAGCACCTGTGTGTGCCGCTCCAGTATGCCGATAAAGGGCAGGAAAAGCTGGCGGTTCAGCCCGTCGCTGTAGAGGTTTTCCGGCGCCACATTCGAGGTGGCGACCAGCACCACGCCGCTGGCAAACAGCGCCGAAAACAACCTGGACAGGATCATCGCGTCGGCAATGTCGGTGACCGAGAACTCGTCGAAGCACAGCACCCAGGCTTGCTCGGCAAGGGCCTTGGCCACCGGCGGGATCGGATCGTCTTCCCTGACGTCGCCATTCTTGCGCGCCTGCCGGTGCTTCTGGATACGGTCCTGCACGTCGGCCATGAAGTCGTTGAAGTGGACGCGGCGCTTGCGCCGCACCGGCAGCAAGTCGAAGAACATGTCCATCAGCATGGTCTTGCCGCGACCGACGCCGCCATGGATGTAGAGGCCTTTGACGGCCTCATGCGTCTCGCGCTTGCGGGCGAACAGCCAGCCCAGCGCGCTCGACTTATGCGCCAGCCGCTTGGCCGAAATCTCATCGGTCAGCCGGTCGAGTGCCGCAACGATCCGTTCCTGCGCCGGATCGCGGTCGATCGTACCGGTTTCCACCAGATGGTCGTAGCGCTGCCTGACGGTCGCATGGGTCTGGAGGCCGTCACGCAGATGCATCGGTCACGTCGTTCTGGAGCAATTCCGGGAACCGGAATTGCGTAAAACAAAAACTATCTCGTAAGCGAAATCGGCTGGCCGTTGGAAGTCTGGCCGTCGAATTTCGAGCCGCCCGAGGAATAGAGCCGCGCCAGCGCACCGCCGCTCTCGTCATAGAGCGTCAGCTGTTTGCCGGCGACGTTCCACGACTTGATGCCGTCCATCGGCGCCGGGCAATGCAGCGGCCCGGCGCGGAAGCCGGCGCCGAATTTGGTCTGCGGTGTCGCCACCTTGCAGCTCTGGCCCGCAACGCTGGCGTTCCAGACACCGGCGACGCTGGCGGCGGTCACGTCCGAAGCGCCGGCCGGCGCCGAGCCGTCCGAAGGCAGCGCGGCGACCTGGGTGTTCGCCGGCGCGGTCGGGAATTGCGAAGGGTCGGTGGTGCCGGGCGATGCCGGCGGCGGCAGTTGGTTCGCCGTCACCTTGCCGGCGGGCGCGGCCTCCAGCGGTGCCGGCTGCTGGTCATCCATCGAGGAAAAACGTGAGGTCGAACAGCCACTCGCAACGAGCGCCGCCAGCGATACGGCCACCAGACCGGTTTTCGAAAAAGTCATTCCAACCTCCGTCGGATCCGGCTGGGGGGAAGCCGTCCGCACAATCTCACCCCCACCAAGATGGAGAAGGTGGCGAAATTTCAACCCGATATGGTTAAAATACAGTTTGCAGCAAGAATTGTTGCAAATTTATCGCAATCACGACGGCTGAGCGTTTGTCGCGCGTCGCTTGGGAATTCCGGTCAACACTTCGTCGGTGGACGCTTGCGCGAACCGCCTCAGCGCCTATGTCTGGAAAGCGAAACCCTGCTGGAGCCGCAAATTGGCCGCGAGAAAGACTGCCGCCAATCGCTATTACAGCGGCCCGCCCAGCGACCATTTCGACGGCGCATTGTTCTTCAATCCCGACGGCCAGCCACCCGGCCGTTTCGCCGACCTGCTGAAATGGCAGTTGAATGGCCAGCGCTCGAAATGGCCGGCGAGCGATGCAAGCCCCTTTCCGCAGGTAAAACCGGCGACAAGGGTCGAGGGCGCCGCGCTGGAAGTGACGATGGTTGGTCATTCCACCTTGCTGGTCCAGACGGCCGGTCTGAACATCCTCACCGATCCGGTGTGGTCGCTGCGCGCATCGCCGCTTTCCTTCGCCGGACCAAAACGCATCAATGCGCCAGGCATCGCCTTTGCCGACCTGCCGCCGATCGACTTCGTGCTGGTCAGCCACAACCACTATGACCATCTCGACCTCGCCACGTTGAAGCGGCTGAAGGCCGGCCACGACCCGCTGGTGCTCACTCCGCTCGGCAACGACGCCATCATCGAAGCTGCCGTGCCCGGCATGCGACTGTCGGCGCATGACTGGGGCGACAGGGTCGAGATCGGCAATGGCGCCGCCGTCCATGTAGAGCCGGTGCATCACTGGTCGGCGCGTGGCGCCCGCGACCGGCGCATGGCGCTGTGGGCCGGCTTCGTCGTCGAAACGCCTGACAGCAAGCTCTATTTCGCCGGCGACACCGGCTTTCACAATGGCATCAACTACCGGCTGATGGCTGAGAAACATGGCGGTTTCCGCTTCGCCATCCTGCCGATCGGCGCCTATGAGCCGCGCTGGTTCATGGCGCCGCAGCACCAGAACCCCTGGGAAGCCGTGCAAGGCATGACACTGTGCAATGCCGCCCATGCCGCCGGCTGTCATTGGGGAACTTTCCAGCTCACTGACGAGCCGATCGACGAGCCGGCGCGCAAATTGACCGAGGCGCTTGACGATCAAGGCATCCCACGGCAGCGCTTTCGCGCCTTGCGGCCGGGCGAGGTATGGAATGTACCGGAGCACATAGTGCCCTGATCCGCATCGGTTTCGACGGAACCCCAGCGCGGCAACAGCGTTTCATGCGGTTGAAAAATCTGTCGAGTTGCGAGGCATCGCCATGCTCAAATGGATCATCATCCTCCTGATCGTCGCCGCGGCGGCGAGCCTGCTCGGCATGCCGGCGCTGGCAGGTGCTGCCGCCACCGGCGCGCGCATCCTTATCGGCATCGTTCTGATCATCTTCCTGCTGGTGGTGCTGGGCATTTTCGCCGTCACGTGAGTCCGGCGCTTTCGCCGTGACCAAGCGGCTGCGCACTGGTAATTCCTGCCCGTTTCCGCCATATAGCGCCAAACGGACACGGAATTTCCGGAGCAATGGCCAGCACTGCCCCTTTCGCCAAGATGAACGGCATCGGCAACGAGATCATCGTTGCCGATATGCGCGGCCGTGCCGATCGAGTGACGGGGGCGGCGGCGATTGCGCTGAACGCCGATGCCGCGACCAGCTTCGACCAGATCATGGCGATCCACGACGCAAGGACGCCGGGCACCGCCTTTTTCATCGACATATTGAATTCCGACGGAACTGGCGCGCAGGCCTGCGGCAATGGCATGCGCTGCGTCGTCCAGGCGCTCGCCGCCGAGACCGGCCAGAAGATCTTCACCTTCGAAACCGTGGCGGCCATCCTCAATGCGCGCGAACATGCCGACGGCTCGATCTCGGTCGATATGGGCACGCCACGCTTCGGCTGGCAGGATATCCCGCTGGCCGAGGAATTCCGCGACACCCGCATGATCGAGCTGCAGATCGGCCCGATCGACGCGCCGGTGCTGCATTCCCCCTCGGTCGTCTCGATGGGCAATCCGCACGCCATCTTCTGGGTCGACAATGACGTCTGGTCCTATGAGCTCGACCGCTTCGGCCCGCTGCTCGAGAACCATCCGATGTTCCCCGAGCGCGCCAACATCACCATCGCTCAGGTTACTTCGCCCGAAACCATGATCATCCGCACCTGGGAGCGCGGCGCCGGACTGACCAAGGCCTGCGGCTCGGCCGCCTGCGCGGCCGTGGTGGCCGCGGCCCGCACCAACCGGACCGGCCGCAGCGTTAGCCTGTTGACGCCAGGCGGCGGTACGCTGCATGTCGAATGGCGCGACGATGACCATGTGGTGCTGACCGGCGCCGCCGAATGGGAATTTTCCGGCAGCTTCGACCCGTCGAACGGGACATGGGCCCGCGACACCGAAAGCGCGGCCTGATGTCCGCTCTGCCCAAGAGCCCGGTGTCCAAGGGCATCGATGTCGTCACCTTCGGCTGCCGGCTCAACACCTATGAATCGCAGGTGATGCGGCGCGAGGCCGAAAGTGCCGGTCTGGGCGCGCTGGAAGGCGGCGCTTTGATCTTCAACACCTGCGCCGTGACAGGCGAAGCAGTGCGCCAGGCCAAGCAGGCGATCCGCAAGGCCCGCCGCGACAACCCACGGGCACGCATCATCGTCACCGGCTGCGCCGCGCAGACCGAGCCTGAAAAATTCGCCGCCATGGACGAGGTCGATCTCGTGCTTGGCAATGAAGAGAAGCTGAACGCCAATTCCTATCGCGCGCTGCCGGATTTCGGCGTCAACGACACCGAGAAGGCGCGCGTCAACGATATCTTTTCGGTGCGTGAGACCGCAGGCCACATGGTCGACGCCATCGAGGGCCGGGCGCGCGCCTTCGTCCAGGTGCAGAATGGCTGCGACCACCGCTGCACCTTCTGCATCATTCCCTACGGCCGCGGCAATTCGCGCTCGGTGCCGATGGGCGCCGTGGTCGAGCAGGTCAAGCGGCTCGCCGGCAACGGCTATGCCGAGATCGTGCTGACCGGCGTCGACATGACATCATTCGGCGCCGATCTGCCGGGGGCGCCGAAGCTCGGCAAACTGGTGAAAACAATCCTGAAACAGGTGCCCGACGTGAAGCGGCTGCGGCTGTCGTCGATCGATTCGATCGAAGCCGACGGCGATTTGCTCGATGCCATCGCCACCGAGCCCAGGCTGATGCCGCATTTGCATCTGTCGCTGCAATCGGGCGACGACATGATCCTGAAGCGGATGAAGCGAAGGCACCTACGCGATCAGTCGATCCGCTTCTGCGAGGATGTGCGCAAGCTGCGCCCCGGTATCGTCTTTGGAGCCGACATCATCGCCGGCTTCCCGACCGAGACCGACGAAATGTTCGAGAACTCGGAGAAAATCGTCGAGGAGTGTGGCCTGACCCATCTCCACGTCTTCCCCTTCAGCCCACGCGAAGGCACGCCCGCCGCGCGCATGCCGCAGCTGCGCCGCGAGGTGGTCAAACTGCGCGCCGCCCGGCTGCGTGCCGCCGGTGAAGCTGCCTATGTCAGGCATCTGTCGTCGCTCACCGGAACGCGCCAGTCGATCCTGATCGAGCGCGACGGCGTTGGCCGCACCGAGGGTTTTACGCTTGCCGCACTCGGCACGGGCGCACCGGGTGAGATCGTCGAGGCTGAGATATCAGGCCACGATGGCAGCAGGCTGATCGCGGCGCCCCTTGCCGCCCGCGCCGCCTGAGAAACGCAAAGCATGGCTGGTTTTTTCAAGAAGATATTTTCGTTCGGCAAGAAAGAGGTTGTCGAGGAGCGGATCGACGAGACCGCCCCGCTGCCGCCGATCAAATGGGAAGCACTCGATACGCTGAAGCCGGCGGCCGAACAGGTCGTTCCGGAGTTCTTGAAGCGCGACGAGCCGCGGCCCGAGGCGGGAACGACGCCCGCGCCGGTAGTCGAGCCGGAGGTAATTCCTGCGCCGCAACCGGCGCCTGTCGAGGAACCGGCGCCCGAGCCGGAGCCAACCATCCCGCCAGTACCGGAGCCGGCTGTTCCCTCAGAGCCAGAACCTCTGCCGGAGCCCGAGCCGGAAGAAGAACCAGCGCCCGAGACGCCAGCCGAGCCGCCGGCGCCCGAGGAGATACCAACACCTCCCGCCGTTCCGGAACCCACGCCCGAACCGCAGCCGCAAGAAGTCCCTGCTCCGGCGCCGGCCGAGCCGGAGATCGTCCCGTCGCGGCCGGAAAAGCAGCCGGAGCCGGCCCCGGTCGAAGTGCCGACGCCTGTCGAGGTTCCGGCAGAAACACCAGCGCCGATCGAGGTGCCGACACCGGCGCCGTCCCCTCTTCAGCCGTCTTCAGAGGCCGGCACCGCCCCTCATCCGCCTGCCGGCACCTTCTCCCCGTATAGAGACGAGGAGAAGGGGGCTAGCGGTGAAGCTGCGTCTCCTCTTGCAAACATCGAAGACGAAGCCTCAACGCTGACGCCCCCCTCTCCCCGTCCTTCACGGGGAGAGGGTAGGGGTGAGGGGCAGCACGAACTTGCGAAAGATTCGGCGCCACCCGTGGAAGCCATGCCGGCTGCTCTCGTGGCCGAAGCGCCCGCCGCCGAAATCGCACCTCCCATTCGCCAGCCTGCGCCGATCGAATCGCAGCCGGTCATTGCGGAAATCGCGCCCGAGCCGCAGTCTCTTCCACAACCCGCGCCGGAGCCAAAGCCCGCTCCCGGCAAGGTGACCGTCACCAAAAAGGTCGAGCAGAAGGCCGAGCCGCAGAAGGCGCCGGAGCCGGCACCGAGGCGCTCCTGGTTCCAGCGCATGAAGGACGGGCTTGCCCGCTCCTCCAAGGAGCTCACCGGCAACATTGCCGGCGTCTTCACCAAGCGCAAGCTGGACGAAGAGACTTTGCAGGACCTTGAGGATGTGCTGATCCGTGCCGATCTCGGCATGGAGACGGCCTTGCGCGTTACCGACGCGCTGGCCGCCAGCCGCTACGGCAAGGACGTCTCCGACACCGAGGTCCGCGCCATCATGGCGGCCGAGGTGGAAAAAGTGCTGACCCATGTCGCCATGCCGCTGGAGCTCGATCTCTCGCACAAGCCGCATGTCATCCTGGTGGTCGGCGTCAATGGCACCGGCAAGACCACCACGATCGGCAAGCTCGCCGCCAAGCTCACCGATGGCGGCCTGTCGGTGATGCTCGCCGCCGGCGACACCTTCCGCGCCGCTGCGATCGAGCAGCTGAAGATCTGGGGCGAGCGGACGAAATCGCCGGTCATCGCCTCCAAGATCGGCGCCGATGCCGCAGGGCTCGCCTATGACGCCTTCGAGAAGGCCAGGGAGGCCGGTTCCGACGTGCTGATCATCGACACCGCCGGCCGCCTGCAGAACAAGACCGAACTGATGGCGGAGCTCGAAAAGATCGTCCGCGTGCTTGGCAAACTCGACCCGGAAGCGCCGCACACCGTGCTGCAGACAGTCGACGCCACCACCGGCCAGAACGCGCTCAACCAGGTCGAGATCTTCCGCAATATCGCCGGTGTCAACGGCCTGGTGATGACCAAGCTGGACGGCACGGCACGCGGCGGTATTCTGGTGGCGATCGCGGCAAAGCACAAATTGCCGGTTTATTTCATCGGCGTCGGCGAACAGGTCGACGACCTCGAACCGTTCTCAGCAAGCGAATTCGCCAGGGCGATCGCTGGAGTAGCCTAACAAGCATGTCCCAAAAAGGTGCAGACTTTTTGGATCAGATCATGCGCAAGAAAGAGATTCCATGAACCCACCCATTCTCGAACGCGATCCGTCGGACCCGCAGAAGCAGAAGAAGGAAGGCGTCAATCCGCTGCTCAAGCTGGTGCTGGAGCTTGGGCCGTTGATGGTGTTCTTCTTCGCCAATGCGCGCAGCGGATGGCTGGTGCAGAAACTCCCTGTTCTGGCCGAGTTCGGCGGGCCGATCTTCGTTGCCACCGGGCTGTTCATGGCCGCCACGGCAATCGCGCTGATCGCCTCGTGGCTGCTCACCCGCACCTTGCCGATCATGCCGATGGTGTCGGGCGTCGTCGTCTTCATCTTCGGCGCGCTGACGCTCTATCTGCAGGACGACATCTTCATCAAGATGAAGCCGACCATCGTCAACACGCTGTTCGGCGGCGTGCTGCTCGGCGGCCTCTACTTCGGCAAGTCGCTGCTTGGCTATGTCTTCGATTCAGCCTTCAGCCTCGACGCCGATGGCTGGCGGAAACTGACCTTCCGCTGGGGCCTGTTCTTCCTGTTCCTGGCCATCGTCAATGAGGTGGTGTGGCGCAATTTTTCCACCGACGCCTGGGTTACTTTCAAGGTCTGGGGCATCATGCCGATCACGCTTCTGTTCACCTTCAGCCAGATGCCGCTGATCCTGCGTCATTCACTCGAGGACAAGGCCGGCAAAGAAGAGAAGGCCGGGAAATAGAGCAACTCCAGGAAAAGTGTCCGGAGCTGCGTCAAAACAAAGGGAAACAGCGGTTCTGCGTTCGTGAGACAATGAACCGTTCTGGGGAGAGGGACATGGAATTTATCACCACGCACGACCAGTTGAGGACGATCTACAAGACGCCACGGCCGACCGACGGTTCTATCCGCAAGGAGCTGAAAAAACTTGACGGCCATTGCCGCTCCTTCATCGGCAAGAGCCCGTTCGTGCTGATCGGCTCGTCCGACGGTGCCAGCAACGCCGACGTGACGCCGAAGGGCGACAAGCCGGGCTTTGCCACCGTTCTCGACGACACCACCATCGCCATTCCCGACCGGCCCGGCAACAACCGGCTCGACACGCTGGAGAACATCCTCCTCAATCCCTCGGTCGGGCTGCTCTTCCTCATTCCCGGCATGAACGAGACGCTGCGCGTCAACGGCGATGCCCGCATCACCGTCGACGCAAATTTGCGCGAACGGCTCGCCGTCGACGGCAGGGAGCCGCAAAGCGTCGTCGTGGTCAGCGTCAAGGCCGCCTACATGCACTGCGCAAAAGCCTTCATGCGCTCGGATTTGTGGAAGCCGGAAACCTGGTACGACCGCGCGACGCTGCCGACGCTCGGCCAGATCATGCGCGATCAGCTGGCGGTTGCCGATTCCGCCGAGGCGACCGATCGCTGGCTCGACGAGGAATACAGGAAGACGATGTGGTAGGTTTCCGAACGCGATTCGCGTCTGGACCGATTCCATACATTGCTGAACATCCTTGCCATTTCCGGCAGCCTGCGCGCGGCCTCCACAAATTCGGCGCTGATCGCCGCACTGGCGCGCGAAGCGCCGTCCGGCTGCCGCGTCACCGTCCGTGACGGGCTCGGCCGTCTACCGATCTTCAATCCCGACGATGAAGGCGAGCGGACACCGCTCGAAGCCTCCAAGCTGATCGATGCCGTCAGCCGAGCCGACGGCCTGATCGTTTCCTGTCCGGAATATGCCCATGGCGTGCCGGGCGGGCTGAAGAACGCGCTCGACTGGCTGGTCTCGCGCGATGCCGCTGTCGCCAAGCCCGCCATGCTGGCACACGCCTCGCCGCGCTCGCTGTTCGCCCGCGCCGCACTGGCCGAGATCATGCGCACCATGTCGTTCGCACTTTGCGACGACGTGCTGGAGATTGCCCTGCTCGGCAAGAAGCCGCCGGAGGTGGCGGGCATCCTCGACGAGCCGGGGAACCGGCAGGCGATGCATGATGCGCTGAATGCCTTCGCGGAGTTTATCCGCTCGCGTTGAGCGGCGGCCACCCCAGACCTTCGAGCTAGCCCTTTCGCAGCGTCTCCACATCAGTCTTCCCAACGTACCAATCGCGCGCGTTGACCTCTTCAAAAACCACCCAGACATCGTCGTTGCTCAGCCCGGTGGCGTCCATGATGGCCGCCGTCACCTTTTTGGCGATGTCCGCCTTCTTGCCTGCCGGATCGGCTGATATCACTTCCTTGACGATGCGGATGTTGACGAATGGCATTTTTGTCCTCCCGGGATGTTCGTGCGCGCGACCCGCTTCGATGAAACCGTCGAACGGCCGCCAGTGCTCCAGTCTCAGCCAGTGCTCCAGTCTCAGCCAGAGCTCCAGTCTCAGTATGTCTTGGCGCCGTTGACCATGAGCCGCACCATGTAGAGCGACGTGGTGCCGGCGATGTAGAGGCAATTCAGCTTGTTGCCGCCGAACACGCAGTTGGCGGTGACTTCCGGCACCTTGATCTTGCCGATCAGCGTGCCGTCCGGATCGTAGCAATGGATGCCGTCGGCGGCACTCGTCCAGATGCGGCCGTCCTCGTCGAGCCTGAAGCCGTCGAACAGGCCGGCCGTGCAGTCGGCGAAGACTTTCTCGCCCGAAACCTTCTTGCCGCCCTTGCCGACATTGAACACCCGCATATGTGCCGGATTCTGTGCGCCATGCGTGCGGCCGGTATCGACGACATAAAGCTTGCTCTCGTCGAGCGAGAAAGCCAGGCCGTTGGGCCGGACCATGTCGGTGATGACGGCTTCGACCTCGCCGGTGCCGGGATCGACCCGGTAGACATGGCAGGCGCCGATTTCGCTCTCGGCCCTGTCGCCCTCATAATCCGTATCGATGCCGTAGCTCGGATCGGTGAACCAGATCGAGCCGTCGGATTTCACCACCGCGTCGTTGGGCGAATTCAGCCGCTTGCCCTTCCATTTGGACGCGATCGTGGTGACCGAGCCGTCGAACTCGGTGCGGCTGACACGGCGGCCCGAATGCTCGCAGGTGATCAGCCGGCCCTGCCGGTCGACGCTGTTGCCGTTCGAATTGCCGGACGGCTGGCGGAAGACGCTGACATTGCCGTCGGTCTCGTCATAGCGCAGCATGCGGTTGTTGGGGATGTCGGACCAGATGACATAGCGGCCGGCGGCGAACCAGGCCGGCCCCTCCGCCCACTGGCATCCGGTGAACAGCTTCTCGACCTGCGCGTTGCCGTTGAACAGGCGCGCGAAGCGCGGATCGAGAATTTCATAATAGTCTGCGGCCGCCATGCTTTTCCTCCCGGCATCAATGACACCCGGATCAAGCCAGCCGGAGGGACAGAAGGCAATGTGGGTACGCACAGTGTCATGCAAAAGATCGCTTGCCGGCTCTGCGCATGACGTTAGCGCCGTATTAACCGGCTATGCGTCCAGCGCAATGGTGCATTGCAACATCTTCTTTTTGCAATGCACCATTACTATGTCATGCTTCGTATCGATCAAGGGAGGAAGAAACCGCCGCCGAAACGCGGCGCCAAAAAGGAACCTTGCTATGATCCTCGACAGTCTCATGACCCGCGCTCGCAACAGCATTGCCAAGCGCAAGCACTACAACCGCCTTGTCGCCGAAATCGACAGCTTTTCCAGCCGCGATCTGGCCGACATGCGCGCCGACCGCTCGGAAATGCTCTACCAGATCCACAAGCAGATCTACGGCTGATCTCGAGTCCGATAAGACGCACCGCCAAGGTGCGTTGAGATTCAGGTCAGGCCGAGACGAAAACGGTGGTTTCCGAGAACCGGAGCGGAGCGTACTTAAGTACGTGAGCACCGGAAGCGCAGGAAGCCGCCGTTTGCAGGCCGGCATCACCTGAATATCAACGTGCCGCCAGCGCCTTGTCGATCTGTGGCAGCAAGAGATCCCTCGCCGTCTCGGGCGTCAGCGGGCCGACATGCTTGTAGGCGATCTTGCCGTCCTTGCCGATGACGAAGGTCTCCGGCACGCCGTAGACGCCCCAGTCGATCGCCGCGCGGCCCGCTTCGTCGACCCCTATCGCCTGGAACGGATTGCCGAGATCGCCGAGGAACCGGCGTGCATTTTCCGGCCGGTCCTTGTAGTTCAGCGCCGTCATGGTGAAACGCTTATCCTGCGACAGCGCCAGAAGCACCGGGTGCTCTTCGCGGCATGGCGCGCACCACGACGCGAAGACGTTGACCAATGTGACCTTGCCGGCGAAGGTTTTCGAATCGAGCCCCGGCAGGTTGGACCCCTCCAGCGCAGGCAGGCTGGTTTGCGGCGCAGGCAGGCCGATCAGGGCCGACGGCACTTCCGAAGCATCGCGCCCCGACAGCAGCTGCGACAGGAACAGTCCGGCCAGGCCGAGGAAGATCAGCAACGGCAACAGCACGAACAGGCGACGAGTGCGTGGGGGCGGCGTTTCCGTTTCGGTGCTCATGGCTTTGCGGCCTTGTCGGAGCGCCGCCGCACGCCGGATGCCTCCAGTTCGGCGAGTTCGCGCTTGCGCGCCCGCTGGTCGAGCAGGATCCAGCCGATCAATCCGGCCAGCACCACGGCCGTAATGCCATAGGCGGCGGTCACGTAGAGTGCATGCGCGCTCATGCGACGGGCCTCGCTGAAGTGGGGGCTTCCAAGCCGATCATGTCGCCCAGTCTAGACATGCCTTTCCCTTAGCCTCGCTCCGTCGGCTTCGCAATCGGTCGCCGCGCCGCAGTCATACGCTGCGTCAATCCGTGCCATGACGCAGCGCCAGTGCCGCCGAGACCGGACCCAGCACGCTAAGAAACAAGGTCAGCGCGGCAAGAATGAGGAAGGGCTGCAGAAACGGATCGGGATTGGCGGTCGCCCCATAGCTCGCCGAAACACCGAAGATCAGCACCGGAATGGTCAGCGGCAGCACCAGTACCGAGATCAGCAGCCCGCCACGCGGCAGCGCCACTGCCACCGCAGCACCGGCGGCGCCGATGAACGTGATTGCCGGGGTGCCGACCAGCAGCGTCAGCGACGTGGCGCCGATGCCGAGCGGCTCCATGTTCATGAACAGCCCGAGCAGGGGCGCGGCGATGACCAGCGGCAGCACGCTGCCCGCCCAATGCGCCAGGCATTTCACCAGCACCGTCAAGGCCAGCATATGGCGATCATTGCCGAGCACCAGGAGATCGAGCGAGCCGTCCTCGCGGTCGGCCTGGAACAGCCGGTCGAGGCCGAGCAGGCAGGACAGCAGCGCGCCGATCCACAGGATGGCCGGTCCGATGCGGGCCAGCAGCTTCAGGTCCGGCCCTACTCCGAACGGGATGGTGGCGATGACGGCGAGGAAGAAGATGACCCCGGTCAGCGCCCCGCCGCCGGCACGGATGTTGAGGCGGATGTCGCGGGCGAAGAGCGCTAGCATGGTATGAGATGCTCGCGCGCCGTCATCAATCCGTTCCCCCCATCCTCAACTCCGTCCCCTCGATCCCCAGCGGCAGATGCGTCGCCGCAACAATCATCCCCCCGCCTTTGCAATGCTTCGCCATCAACCCCGCGAACCGTCCCTCCGACGCCTTGTCCAGCCCCGCTGTCGGCTCATCCAGCAACCACAATGGCCGGTGGCTGACCAGAAGTTTCGCGATCGCCGCGCGGCGGCGTTGCCCGGTCGACAGATAGCCGAACGGCAGGTGGCCGATGCCGCCGAGCCCGACCGTTTCCAGCGCCTCTTCGACGCCGAGCTGTCCGTCGCCATTGAAGTCGCGCCAGAAGCGCAAATTCTCCGCCACGCTGAGCGCCGGCTTCATTGCGTTCTGGTGGCCAAGGTAGTGACAGGCCGAGGCAACAGACGGGAACGCTTCGTCCCCGTCTTCAATCTCCATGGCACCCTCGATCCTCACGCTGCCTTGCGCCACCGGCAGCAGCCCGGCGATGACCCGCAGCAAGGTCGACTTGCCCGATCCGTTCGGCCCGGTGACGATGAGCGCCCGACACTCCTCCAAGGCAAAATCGATGCCGGAAAACACCGCCTCGCCGCCTCGCTCGCCGCCCAGATTTTCGGCGATCAGCCGCATTCCTCGCCTGCCCTGAAACCATGTGTCGCGGCCGCTGCCGCATCGCACAAATTTGCTTTCCAACTGTCTAGAACTATTCCAGAAAATTCTCTATATGCGGTGCATCCGTGCCAGCGGTCGGCACGGGAACAGAATTAGCGCCGAACCAGCGCACGCGCCGCCTTGAACGGCTCGGGTTGCTTGGGAACGGACAGCGGAAATGGCCGTACCCGCACCTTTGCGCGTGATTGCATGCCATCGGCGTCCGTTCCCTTTCAGGCTGAACAGACAAGGATCGCACGTGTCAAAATCCCTCGACAGTTTCAATTGCCGCCGCACGCTGACCGCAGGCGGCGCGGAGTATGCCTATTTCGACCTCATAGAGGCCGAGAAGAACGGTCTCACCGGCATCTCGCAGCTGCCCTATTCGATGAAGGTGCTGCTGGAAAACCTGCTGCGCAACGAAGACGGCCGCTCCGTCACCAAGGAATCGATCCAGGCGGTGGCCGGCTGGCTGACCGACAAGGGCACCGCCGGCGTCGAGATCGCCTATCGCCCGGCCCGCGTGCTGATGCAGGATTTCACCGGCGTTCCGGCCGTGGTCGACCTTGCCGCGATGCGCGACGCCATGGCCTCGCTCGGCGGCGATCCGCAGAAGATCAACCCGCTGGTGCCGGTCGACCTCGTCATCGACCATTCCGTCATCGTCGACGAATTCGGCACGCCGATGGCCTTCGCCCGCAATGTCGAGCTGGAATATGAGCGCAACGAGGAGCGCTACAAATTCCTGAAATGGGGCCAGCAGGCATTCCGCAACTTCCGCGTCGTGCCGCCCGGCACCGGCATCTGCCATCAGGTCAACCTCGAATATCTCGGCCAGGTGGTGTGGACCAACACCGAGGACGGCGAAACGACAGCCTATCCCGACACCTGCGTCGGCACCGATTCGCACACCACCATGATCAACGGCCTTGGCGTGCTCGGCTGGGGCGTCGGCGGCATCGAGGCCGAGGCGGCCATGCTCGGCCAGCCTGTCTCCATGCTTTTGCCTGAGGTGATCGGCTTCCGCCTCACCGGCAAGCTCAAAGAGGGCGTCACCGCCACCGACCTCGTGCTCACCGTCACCCAGATGCTGCGCAAGAAGGGCGTCGTCGGCAAGTTCGTCGAGTTCTTCGGGCCGGGCCTCTCCAACATGACGCTGGCCGACCGCGCCACCATCGGCAACATGGCGCCCGAATATGGCGCCACCTGCGGCTTCTTCCCCGTCGACTCGGAAACCATCCGCTACCTCACAATGTCCGGCCGCAGCGAGGACCGCATCGCGCTGGTCGAGGCCTATGCCAAAGCTCAAGGAATGTGGCGTGAGACCGGCTCGACCGATCCGGTGTTCACCGATCTGCTCGAGCTGGAACTTGGCTCCGTCGTGCCGTCGATGGCCGGACCCAAGCGGCCCGAGGGCCGCGTCGCCCTTGAAGGCATTCCGGAAGGTTTCGCCAAGGCGATGGAGACCGAATACAAGAAGGCCGCCGAAATCTCCAAGCGCTACGCAGTCGAAGGCACCGACCATGATCTCGGTCACGGCGATGTCGTCATTGCCGCCATCACTTCGTGCACCAACACCTCGAACCCGAGCGTGCTGATCGGCGCCGGCCTCCTGGCCCGCAACGCCAACCGCCTCGGTTTGAAGCAGAAGCCGTGGGTGAAGACCTCGCTGGCGCCGGGCAGCCAGGTGGTCGCCGAGTATCTGGAGAAATCCGGCCTGCAGAAGGAACTCGACCAGATCGGCTTCAACCTGGTCGGCTTCGGCTGCACCACCTGCATCGGCAATTCCGGCCCGCTGCCGGCGCCGATCTCGAAGACCATCAACGACAAGGGCCTGATCGCTGCCGCGGTCTTGTCCGGCAACCGCAACTTCGAAGGCCGCGTCTCGCCCGACGTGCAGGCCAACTATCTGGCGTCGCCGCCGCTGGTCGTCGCACACGCGCTGGCCGGCACCGTCACAAAGGACCTGACCACCGAGCCGCTCGGCGAGGACAAGAACGGCGAGCCGGTCTACCTCAAGGATATCTGGCCGAGCTCGGCCGAAATCCAGGAGTTCATCGAGAAGAACGTCACCCGCGAGCTGTTCGCCCGCAAATATGCCGATGTCTTCAAAGGCGACGAGTACTGGCAGAACGTCAAGGCGCCGGAAGGCCAGACCTATGCGTGGGACGACAACTCGACCTATGTGCAGAACCCGCCCTATTTCGCCGGCATGACGTCAGGTTTCGGCAAGATCGGCGATATCAAGGGCGCCCGCGTGCTCGGCCTGTTCGGCGACAAGATCACCACCGACCACATTTCGCCGGCCGGATCGATCAAGGCGGCCTCGCCGGCCGGCAAATACCTCACCGACCACGGCGTCGGCGTCGCCGACTTCAACCAGTACGGCACGCGGCGCGGCAACCACGAGGTGATGATGCGCGGCACCTTCGCCAACATCCGCATCCGCAACCACATGCTGGGCGAGAATGGCCGCGAGGGCGGCTACACCATCCACTACCCGTCGAAGGAAGAGGAATCGATCTACGACGCGGCGATGGAATACAAAAGAGAAGGCGTGCCGCTGGTTGTCTTCGCCGGCGTCGAATACGGCAACGGCTCGTCGCGCGACTGGGCCGCCAAGGGAACCAATCTCCTTGGTGTCCGCGCGGTCATCGCCCAGTCCTTCGAGCGCATCCATCGCTCGAACCTGGTCGGCATGGGCGTTATCCCCTTCGTCTTCGAGGAAGGCACCTCATGGGCATCGCTCAACCTCAAGGGAGACGAGCTGGTCGAGATCGACGGCTTGAGCACCATCAAACCGCGCCAGACGATGATCGCCAAGGTCACCTATGGCGACGGCACGGTGAAGAACGTGCCGATCATCTGCCGCATCGATACGCTGGATGAGCTCGATTACTTCAAGAACGGCGGCATCCTGCAATACGTGCTGCGCGATCTTGCAGCTTAGGGAATAGGGACTAGGCAGTAGGGAATAGAGGCCCCTACTGCCTACTGCCTACTGCCTACCTTAGGCTTCCCAAACCGCGCCGCTGCCGCCAAAAGCACGCCGAGCATCACGCCGTTGAGGATGTGCCAGAGGAAGTGCGTTCCGAGCGGAAAGCTGCCGCAGATCACCGGGTCGATCATCCGGCAGATGACGGACACGACGAAGATCGCCGATCCCGCCAGATTATACCAGCCGGCGCGATTGCCGCTCACCGTCACCCAGACACCGAAGAAGGCGAGCGCCAGGAACGGCGGCAGATAGCCCGTCGTGCCGTTCGACGCCTGGCGCAGCCAGTCCGGCACGGCCAGGGTTATCGCCCCGGCAATCACATAGAAGGCGATGAAGATGGCGATGGCTTTGCCCCATCGCATGCCGAGGAAGCGACGCAGATTGAACAGCGTGTAGGCCAGCGTGAAGCCGGCGATCGGCAGCACGTCGGCCCAGACCGTGCCCTTGGTGGCAAAGGTGTGGAAGATCGTCGAGCCGATGCCGATCGCCACCACCCACCAGGCCAGCACCTCGGCGAAGGCGCCGGTGCCCAGCCTTCGCACCTCGCGCACGCCCCACAGGCCGGCGGCGATGAAGGCGAGGTTGGTCAGGGCGTTTACCGGTTCGGACCAGAATTCCGGGCCGGTCCGCTCGCAATAGAGGTCGACTGGCGCCAAAAACGTTTGCCACATCGTGATTGTCGCCCGAATCGGTTTCTATCCTGAAGCGCAGATCCTTCCTATTGCGGGGTTGCGGTCGGCTGCAATGGCAAAATTTCACCGCAACGTGACTTCCCGTTGACTTCCGCTTCTGCCACATATTTTAGCAATCAAGATAAAGCCGGCACCACCGGCGGGAATCGGAATGGCCATGGCCTCGCGAAAATCATTGTGGCTGGCAGCTCTTGCGCTGGCCTTCTCGGCGTCTGCCGGCGCCGGGCATGCCGGCGAATCCGATCGCGCCCATGCCGACCGGGTCCAGATCGACAGGCCCCAGATCGACAGGCCATTGGGCGTGGTCGAACTGTTCACCAGCCAGGGCTGCAGTTCCTGCCCGCCGGCCGATACGCTGTTCTCCGAACTTGCCGCCAAGGAAGATATCGTCGCGCTCGCTTATCACGTCGACTATTGGGACTATCTCGGCTGGCAGGATACGCTGGGCCGCAAGGAGAACACCGAGCGGCAATACGACTACATGCGCGCCTTCGGCAGCCGCTCCGTCTATACGCCGCAGGCCGTTATCAATGGCCGTGTCCACGTCAACGGTGCCAGCCGCGGCGAGGTCGATGGCGCGCTCGCCCGCATGGCCAAGAGCGGCGAAGGCATGCGCGTCGCCGTCAAGGTCAGCCGCACCAGCGACCGTGTGACGATCGACGCTGGCGATGCCGGCAACGGCCCCAGCGACGCCCATGTCGTCATCGTCTATTTCGACCCGCCGCAGACGGTCAAGGTCGGCGAGGGCGAGAACACCGGCCGCAAGATGACCTACTGGAACGCAGTCACCGGGATACAGACCGCCGGCATGTGGCATGGCAAGGCACAACGCTACGAACTGCCGATGAGCGAGATTGCCAAAAAGGGCGGCTGCGCCGTGCTGCTGCAGTCGGTCGGCAAGGACGGCATGCCCGGTCCCATTCTCGGCGCCGCGTTCATCCACAAGCCTTAAGGCCTTCTTTCCTTCTCCCCTTGTGGGGCGAGCAGCCGGTTCGTCGAAGGCGAATTCATCGTGCCGGTGGCACGATGAAGGCCGGCGAACGCCGGGACGCTGCGAAGCAGCGCGGACCCGGCAGGGTGGATCGACTAACCACGCCCGGCCCTTCGCAGGCTCAGGGCGTTCGAAGCTCGAAAAGCCAAGCAATTGGCTTTTCGTTCGCTGCGCGAACCGCTTCTCACCCAATAAAAAACCGACGTCAGCTTGCTTCTGACGTCGGTCATTTAGGTTTTGGGATCGTCGCACCCGATTCTTCCGAAGAAGAACCGAGGTTGGTTCGATCCGACGCAGACCCGTGGGCGGGGGGCTTGGGGTTTACGAGCCGGTGCCGGACCGAACCGTCTCAGGCAACACCGGTAAATTCGTCGGACATTGGGGCATGAGCGCGGATAAAAAAAGGCAGAAATGTGGCGGAACATCACCAATTCCAACACGGCGTTTCATAAAAGTGACTGGACGTGACGGAAACAGCGCGGCGCGGGGCTTGGTTCGCCGGGCCTTGCAATTCAGTCGCGAACACGCCAACTTTGGTTGGCAAAGATTCATTTTGAAGGATCGAGGCATGACCGATGACAGCGGCGGGACGGGGGATGGGGACGCATCCGCGATATTGATCCCGCTGCACGAGGCGCGACGCGAACGTCTCGATCAGCCGGTGCGGTTCGACCGCCGCGAGTTGGACCAGATCCTCAGGCTCTACGGCCGCATGGTCGCCGCCAATGAATGGCGCGACTACGCCATCGATCATCTTGCGGATCGCGCTGTGTTTTCCGTATTCCGCCGCACCAGCGAAGTGCCGCTGTTCCAGATCGTCAAGGATCCGAAACTGGCCCGCAAGCAGGGCGCTTTTGCCGTCATCGCCGCCGGCGGCCGCATCTTGAAGCGTGGTCAGGAACTTGGCCGCGTGCTTGGTGTGTTCGACAGCAAGCTGAAGCTGGTCGAAGCCTGAGCTGGGGAATTAGAGCAGGGGAATTGAAGAACTGGAGAATTGAAGAATTGATGAAAAGGGCACTCGACGCCTGACGCTATCTTCTTCAATTCTTCAATTCTTCAATTCTTCAGTTCCCCCTAAGGCGAAACTTCCGCTCCGGCAGCGATTCGGGATCGGGCGGCAGCGTCGCACCGCCATTCAGCGACAGCTGCATGAACACCGTGTCCAGCCAGCGCCCATGCTTGTAGCCGGAACCTTCAAGGCGTCCCGAATGGCGAAAGCCGAGCTTTTCGTGCAACCGCACCGAGGCGCTGTCGGGACGGCCATCGCCGATCACCGCGATGATCTGGCGAAAGCCCGCCGTCGTCACTGCCTCGATCAGGCTTTGCATCAGCTTGAGCCCGACGCCCTGGCCCTTGGCCTCGGGCGCGACATAGACCGAATCCTCGACGATGAAGCGATAGGCCGGGCGTGGCCGGAAGGCGCCGGCATAGGCGTAGCCGAGAACGGTGCCGTCCTTCTCCGCCACCAGGTAAGGAAAGCCGCCGGCCGTCAGGCTGTCGAATCGAACACCCATCTCCGCACGGCTCGGCGGCTCCAGCTCATAGCTCGCCGTGCCTCGGGTCACCGCATCGGCATAGATGTCCGTGACGCTGTCGAGGTCGGCCACCGTGGCGGGCCGGATCGCAATATTGCTCATTGTTTATGCATGCCGTTTCTCTGCTCGCAATAACAGCAAGGGCAAAGACAAAAGAAAAGGGCGGCCGTTGGGCCGCCCTTCCGGAAGTTGATGGTCCAATGCCGCTTTAGCGGCGGTCGCCCATGAACTGCAGCAGGAACATGAACAGGTTGATGAAGTCGAGATAGAGCGTCAGAGCGCCCATGATCGCCTTGCGGCCGGCGACGTCGGAAGTGTCGCCCTCGAAATACATCTCCTTGATCTTCTGCGTGTCATAGGCGGTCAGGCCCGCGAAGACCAGCACGCCGATCGCCGACACGGCAAAGGACAGCGCCGACGACTGCAGGAAGATATTGATCACCGACGCGATGATGATGCCGAACACGCCCATGATCAGGAACGAGCCCATCGCCGTCAGGTCGCGCTTGGTGGTGTAGCCGAACAGCGACAGCGCACCGAAGGCGGCGGCCGTGGCGAAGAAGGTCTGTGAGATGCTGGCCGTGGTGTAGACCAGGAAGATCGAAGACAGCGACAGGCCGACGAGACCGGCATAGACCCAGAACGTCGTCTGCGCCGCCGAAACGCTCATCGACTGAACGCGGAACGACAGGAACAGCACGGCAGCCAGCGGCGCCAGCATCACCACCCAGCGCAGCGGCGAGCCGAAGATCGCGTAGCCGAAGGAGGTCAGCATCTCGCCGCTTGGCAGCGTCGCGACAGCCGAAGCCGGATCGGTGGTGGTGGCCAGCATGATCGTGCCGATCGCGGCAAGACCAGTGATGAGGAGGCCAAGCCCCATCAGATTGTAGACCCTGATCATATAGGCGCGCAGGCCCTGATCGATGTCGGCACCGACGCTGACGCCGGGCACGGCGCGCGTCTGGTAGTTGCGAATGGGATCAGCCATTGTAGTCCTCTATTGCTTCTGCCCCGTCGGGTGTCAGGTCCTTCCGGACCCAGGCGCCGCTGGCAGGGCTCCAGCATGCCTGTGGCGAAATATGATGGTTATTCGCGTCAAGAACAAGTCCGTAACCGGATGTAACGGTTCGTGAGAGGGCGAAGTGCCGATTCCTCGGCTTTTCGGAGGGCTTTCTTACCAAGATTTAATCCAGGATGCCCATTTCCGGGCCTGTCGTCACAAATTGCGCAGCACCGGTGCTGCCTTGTGGCCGAGCACCCGCCAGGTGCCGGCAAGACCAATGCCGACCGTGATCACCAGCGAAAACAGAATGGTCGCCACTGCCACCTCGGGCATGAAATGCGACGGCAATGTCATGATGCGCGCGACGACGAACCAGGCCGCCGCACTGCCCGCCGCCAGCGCGAAGATGGCGGTGGCCAGTCCGATCAGCATGTATTCGAGCGAGAAGGCCGATATCAGCGTCGTGCGTGTCGCCCCCAGCGTCTTCAGCACCACCGCATCATGGATGCGCGCCCGGTTGCCGGCGGCGAGCGCGCCGGCCAGCACCAGCACCGAAGCGATCAGCGCCACGCCGGCCGCGGCTCGGATCGCCGAGCCGAGCTGTCCGACCAGCCGGTTGACGACATCGAGCGCGTCCTTGACCCGCACCGTCGTCACCGCCGGGAAGGCGCGGGTGACGGCGTTGAGGATGCGGGCGTCGTCGGCCGTCGAGGTACTCTTTTCGGTCAGCGTCGCCATCCAGCCATGCGGGGCGCCCGCGAATGTGTTGGGCGAGAACACCATGACGAAATTGATGCCCATCGTCTCCCACTCGACCTGGCGGAAATTGGCGATCCTGGCGGTGACATTGCGTCCGAGCACGTTGACGGTGATGGTATCGCCGAGCTTCAGCCCGATCTCCTTGCCTTCTTGCGCCGAAAACGAAACCAGCGGCTCGCCGCTGTAATCTTCGGGCCACCAACTGCCCTCGGTCAACGTCGCGTTCTGCGGCTGCCTGGTGTCATAGGTCAGGCCGCGGTCGCCCCTCAGCACCCAGGCGCCTTCCGCCGGCACTTTCACCTTGTCGACATCGATACCGTTCAGCGCCATCACCCGGCCGCGCAGCATCGGCACCTTGGCCAGTACGCCCTGCGGCGCCTCCTTGCCGATCAGCGCCGAGAAAGACGCGACATCGGCGCTCTGGATGTCGACGAAGAAGAAGTTCGGCGCCCGTTCCGGCAGGCTGCCGGAGATCTGCCGCCTGAGATTGCCGTCGATCAGCGCCAGCGTCACCAGCAGCGTCAGGCCGAGCCCCAAGGACAGCACCACCGATGGCGTCAGCGCGCCTGGCCGATGGATGTTGCCGATAGCGAGCCTGAGCGCCACGAAGCGCACGCGCGGGCTCTTCCTGGCCGCCCATTGCACCAGTGCGCCGACCACGCGCAGCACCAGGAAGGCGAAGACGGTAGCGCCGACAAAGATCGAGGCGATGCGCTGGTCGCCGGAAAACAGAATGGCCAGCGCCGCCAGCAACAGCGCGATGCCTATGGCCGCCGCGACATAGGCGGGGCGCGGCAAGCCGCGGCCTTCCAGCCCCATCTCGCGAAACAGCGCGGTTGCCGGCACATCGCGGGCGCGGCCGAGCGGCAGCAGCGCGAAAGCCAACGTCACCAGCAGGCCGAATAGCGCCGCCATGCCGAGCGCGCCGGGATAGAAGCCGCCTGCGGCCGGCACCGGAATGACGGATTGCAAGGCCGCACTCGCTGCGAACGGCATCAGCGCGCCGAGCACAAGGCCCAGCACGATACCCAATGCGGCAATGATCAGGATCTGCACCAGATAGACGGCAAAGACGAAGCCGCCCGAAGCGCCCAGGCTCTTGAAGGTGGCGATCACGCCGCGCTTGCCGTCGAGATAGGCGCGCACCGCATTGGCGACGCCCACACCGCCGACCACCAGCGCCGTCAGCCCGACCAGGGTCAGGAACTGAGAGAAACGTTCAATGTTCGACGACAGCGCGGGCGCCGCGTTGCTGCGTGTGCGGATCGACCAGCCTGCTTCGGGGAAATCCGTGGCCGCCTGGTCCTGGACGCCCTTCAGTCGCGCCTCGTCGGCGTCTGCCGGTAGGCGGATCTTGTAGGCATTCTCGACCAGGCTGCCCGGCTGGATCAGTCCAGTGGCCGCCAGCCCGTCCGTCGAGATCATCAGCCTTGGCGCGAAGCCGAAACCGTCGGACACGGCGTCCGGTTCGGCGACCAGCCTGGCGCGCAGTTCGAAAGTGGCGGTACCAAGCTTCAGCCGGTCGCCGATCTTGACGTGCAGCCGCTCGAACAGAAGGTCGGGTGCCGCCGCACCGAAGACGCCGAACTCTTCGCCGAACAGTTCCTGTTTCGACAGTGCCGGCTCGGTCTCCAGCGTGCCATAGAGAGGATAGGCATGGTCGACCGCCTTGGCCTCGACCAGCGCCTGGTCGGATCCGTCGGCCAGACGCGCCATCGAACGCATGCTGGCGGTCCGGGAAACTGTGCCGAGCCCGTCAAGGAAGCTGCGCTCCGCCTGGCTGGCGTCACGCTGATTGATCTCGAAGCGAAGGTCGCCGCCCAGCAGCGTCTGGCCCTGATTTGCGACACCGGCGGTGATCGAACGCGCCACCGAGTTGACGCCGCCGATGGCTGCGACGCCGAGCGCGATGCAGGCGAGAAAGATCAGGAAGCCGGACAGGCCGCCGCGCATCTCGCGCAACGAGAAGCGGACCGCGAGCCTCAACGTCCGGGACAGCGGCATCAGGCCGTCACCTTGACGGGCGCCGGCGCCTCGATCCGGCCCGAGCGCATCGATACCTGGCGCGAACAGCGTGCCGCGAGCGCCGGATCATGGGTCACCAGCACCAGTGTCATGCCGCGCTCGGCCGCCTTGGCAAACAGGAGGTCGGCGACCTGCCGCCCGGTCGCCTGGTCGAGATTGCCGGTCGGCTCGTCGGCGATCAAGATGCGCGGCGACGGCGCCAATGCGCGGGCGATCGCCACGCGCTGCTGCTCGCCACCCGACAATTCGCCGGGATAGTGGGTGACGCGGTCGCTGAGGCCAACCGCCTCCAGCTCGCGCGCCGCCACCGAAAACGGATCGGCATGGCCGGCCAGCTCCAGCGGCACCGCGACATTTTCGAGCGCCGTCATGTTGGGAATGAGATGGAAGGACTGGAACACGATGCCAATGTTTCGGCCACGAAACGAAGCAATCTGGTCCTCGCTTTTGCCGTTGAGCAACTCGCCGGCGATTCGGACCGTACCCGAATCGACCCTTTCCAGGCCTGCCAGGACCATCAGCAATGTCGACTTGCCGGAGCCCGAAGGCCCGACGATGCCGGTCGCCTCCCCGGTCGCCACATCAAGGCTGACACCCTTCAGCACATGGACCGATGAAGCGCCCTCGCCAAGGGTCAGGGATACATCTTTCAGCGCGATGACGGCTTCTGTCAAAATGAAATCGTCCTATAATCTGGGAAGGCTCTGCTTGCCGGAAGCCGTCGACTGAAGAATTCCTAGCTCATATGGGGCCTGCCGCATGTCTTTCAAACGCAGTATTGCCGCAGGCCTCATGGTTTTCCTCGCCATTTGCGGCGCCATGCCGTCAGCGCGTGCCGAGCCGTTCAAAATCGTCGGCTTCGGCGACAGCCTGACGGCGGGCTATGGCCTTGGGCCTGACCAGGGCTTTACCGACAGGCTGCAGGCTGCCCTTCGCGCCAAAGGCCATGATGTGAGCGTCGCCAATGCCGGCGTTTCCGGCGACACGACGAGCGGTGGCCTGGCGCGGCTCGACTGGTCGGTGCCCGACGGCACGCAACTGGTCATCCTCGAACTCGGCGCCAACGACATGCTGCGCGGCGTTTCGCCCGACATCACCAGGAAGAACCTCGACGAGATGCTGAGCAAGCTGAAGCAGCGCAAGATTGCCGTGCTTCTGGCCGGCATGCGTGCCGCACCCAATCTTGGCCCCGACTACCAGAATGCGTTCGACGCCATTTTTCCGGACCTGGCGAAGAAATACGACGTCGTACTCTACCCGTTCTTTCTCGACGGCGTCGCCGGCCAGCCCGGCATGCAACTCGAGGACGGCCTGCATCCGAGCGTTGAAGGCGTCGACCAGATAGTCGAACGCATCCTGCCGACGGTCGAGAAGGTGATCGCGGCAGTGCCGGGCGATTCCTAGCGGATTGGAACTGTTTCCGCGCAGGGGGCTTTTAACAGGGACTGTGACCAACAAACCTCTTGCTCCGTTTGACTATCGATGATTCGCTGGGGATGACAGTTCGATTCGAGGAAGGGAGGCTCTTCATGCCGCGTCTTTTCACCGCCCTCGAAATTCCGCGTGACGCTGCCCTTTCGCTGTCCCTGCTGCGGGGCGGCTTGCCGGGAGCCCGCTGGATCGATGTCGAAAACTACCATCTGACGCTGCGCTTCATCGGCGATGTCCCCGGCCATGTCGCCGACGAGATCGCCAACGCGCTCGACCGCGTCCACCGCCCTTCCTTCTCGCTGGCGCTGTCCGGCGTCGGCGCTTTCGGCCAGAAGAAGCCACATGCGGTGTGGGCAGGCGCTTCCGCCTCGCCCGGTCTGGCCGCCCTTCAGGGCGAGATCGACCGCATCTGCCAGCGGCTCGGCATCCCGGCCGATCCCCGCAAGTTCATGCCGCATGTCACGCTGGCACGCTTACGCAATTCGACCCCGCTGGACGTCGCCCAATATCTGTCGGCGCGCGGCAATTTCTCGACGCTGCCGTTCCGCGTCGGCCGTTTCGTGCTGATGTCGTCGCGCGATTCGGTCGGCGGTGGACCCTACATCGTCGAGGAAGCCTGGCCGCTGTCAGGCACGGACGCCCGCGCGTCCAGCCTTGTCGCCAGCGCCTCCGACGCCTCGCGGATCATGCGATAGGCGGAAGCGAAGGCTTCTGCCTCGTCATGATAAGGATCCGGCACGTCGCGTGCCTTTCCCTGCGCGAACTCCAGGAACAGATGGATGCGGTCCTGCACGGCTGCCGGCGCCAGCGCCTTCAGGTCGGCGACATTCGACCGGTCCATGCCGAGGATCAGGTCGAAACGGTGGAGGTCCTGCGGCGTGACCTTGCGCGCCCTTTGCCCGGAAATGTCAACGCCGTGCCGCACCGCGACCGCGATCGCGCGTCGATCGGGGGCAGAGCCGGCCTCCCAGTCACTGGTTCCCGCTGAATCGAGCAGGATATCCCGGGCCGACCCGCGCTCGGCCCAAACCGCGCGGAAGACACCTTCCGCCAGCGGCGACCGGCAGATATTGCCGAGGCAGACGAAGAGAATGGAGTTTATGGGCTTCGCGCTCATCGATCCGTCGCTATGGTAAGGGTCGTTTTCGAATATCACAGGATATGGACATGGCGAGAGAGAAACTGGGCAGGCAAGCCGCTGAAGCCGCATTGACCGGTCTTGACGGCTGGGCGCTGGCGGAAGACGGCGCTTCCATCAAGCGCACATTCACCTTCGCGAATTTCTCCGAGGCTTTCGCCTTCATGACCCGCGTCGCGCTTGCCGCCGAGACGATGGACCATCATCCCGACTGGTCGAATGTCTACAAGACCGTCGATGTGACGCTGAACACTCACGACGCCGGCGGCGTCACCGCGCTCGATATCGATCTGGCCAAGAAAATGAACCGTTTTGCCGGCGCCTGAGGCCTGGTATCGCCTCGACAAGCCCAAATCGGCACCGGCATCTTGTAGCCGGGGTCGGGTTTCACCACATTTTCCCCCGCGGGCATGCGCCGGATGCGCATGGGCGCTCGCAAGGAGACACTGATGGCGCAACAATCCGGTTTTGATTTCTTCGGCTTTGGCGGCAAGCTGGCAAACGAGAGCGAAGTGCGCGAGAAATTCTGGCGCACAGCCAAGAAGGCCGCGCGGCAGATCCCCTACATGGAAGAGGTCGTGGCCGCCTACTACTGCGCCATGGACAAGAACACCCCGCTGCGCGCCAAAGGCATTCTGCTCGCGGCGCTCGGTTATTTCGTGCTGCCGGTGGATGTCATCCCCGACTTCGTCTTCGGGCTTGGCTTCACCGACGACATCGCCGTGCTCACCGCCGCGATCACCGCCGTCAGTGCCCACATCACCACTGCGCACCGGCAAGCCGCCAGGGACGCCATGGCCGACAAGGGCTGAACTCACGCACGGAACGCCGTTGAAGCCGGCTTTCTGCGGCAGCGTAAAAAGTCAAACTCTTGCCGCTTTCGTGGCCTCCAAGTCGCCAAAGGGATGTCGCGCCAGCCGCTCGCAAGGCGGCGGCGCGGGAATGGCGGCGGTTTCCTCGGGTAAGGATCCTTTTCTCTTCGGAAATTCACCGTTTGGTAACCCAGATTAAATCAAAATGAAGCGACGGGCAGGACGCCAAGCCGGCCTGCCTCCGCACCATTTGGAATACGGGAAAAGCGATGCGCGGATTAATTGCACTAGTTTCGAGCCTGGTCCTGGTGGCCGTGGCAGCGCCGGCGCTGGCGCAGTCGGCGACCAAGATCGGCCAGCACAATGCCTGGGGCACCTACAGTTACCAGGCATCGGGCGGCAAGGTCTGCTATGTCCTGACCGTGCCGACCGACAAGCAGCCGCCTACGCTCGATCATGGCGACATGTTCTTCTTCGTCAGCCAGCGGCCCGGCCAGCAAGTGTCCTACGAGCCGCAATTCATTGCCGGCTACAACTTCCAGGACGGCTCCAAGGCCACCGTGACCATCGACAAGAAGACGTTTTCGATGTTCACCCGCGGAAAATCGGCCTGGGTCGAGAATGCCGCCGAGGAGCCGGTGCTGATCGCCGCCATGAAGACCGGCACCGACATGAAGGTGACGGCGAAGTCCGGCCGCGGCAATCCCACCTCCTATGTCTTCTCGCTGAAAGGTATTTCGGCGGCGCTGACGTCGATTGCCAAGTGCAAATAGGCAAGGAGTGCAGGCACGCACTTCGCTTTGAATGAAAGGCCGGGCCGCGAAGCCCGGCCTTTTTGCTTTCAGCCTTGCGCCGATCCCGGCCCGGCCTCCGCCCGCCGCCGCCGGATCGCCTCGGCGATGAAAACACGCGACAGCGCGTGGTAGAGCGGCTCGTGCGAGATCATCCGCGCCGTACCGTAGCCCAGCATCGAGGCCAGCATCAGCGCGATGACATTGTCGTGATTGCCGGTCATCTCCAGGATGATGACGAAGGCCGTCATCGGCGCCTGCACCACCCCGGCGAAATAGCCGGCCATGCCGAGCAGTGCCGCAGCCCCCGTGCTGGCGCCGAAGAGGAGGCCGAGCGAACTGCCGATGCCGGCGCCGACCGCCAGCGAGGGCGCGAAGATGCCGCCCGGAATGCCCGAGATCATCGACAGCAGTCCCGCCAGGAACTTTTCGGCAAAGAAGAACCATGGCAGCGGCGTGCCTTCGACGGCGCCCCGTGCCTGCACGTAACCGGTGCCGAAGGTCAGCCCGCCCGAGGCGATGCCGATCACTGCAACCAGCAGCCCGCAGACGGCCGCGACCAGCAAAGCGCGCTGCAAAGGCTGCCCAGTGTTCCAGCGCCGGATCCGGCGTGTCGCCTTCAACGCCAGCAGCGAAAACAGCGCGCCGAGCCCGCCGCCGATGACGCCGCAGGCGATCACCAGCGGCCACTCGGCGGCAAACGAGATCGTGTCCTTGGCGACGCCGAAATAGGTGTAGTTGCCGAGCAGGCCGAGCGAGGCGAGGCCGGCCAGGATCACCGCCGTCAGCACCAGCCCGTTGGTACGCGCCTCGTAGGTGCGGCCCATCTCCTCGATGGCGAAGACGATGCCGGCCAGCGGCGTGTTGAAGGCGGCGGCGATACCGGCGGCCGACCCGGCCAGGATCAGGCCCCGCGCCTGCGCCATGCCGCCCCAGCGCGCCGCCTGCAGCATCAGCGACGCGCCGACCTGCACGGTCGGACCCTCGCGGCCGATCGAGGCGCCGCAGAACAGGCCGACGATGGTGAGCATGATTTTGCCGACCACCAGCTTGAGGGACAGGATATGACTTCGGTCCTCGTCGTCGCGAAGATGGCGGGCGGCGATCGCCTGCGGAATGCCGCTGCCTTGCGAGCCGGGAAAGAAGGTGTGGGCAAGCCAGGCGCACAGCACGAAACCCAACGGCGTAACGGCAAGCGGCAGATAGAAACGCCAGCCGCCTCCGTCTCCTGTCATCAGGTGAAACAGTTCCTGCGCCCTGTCCGCCAGCACCGCGAACAGCACGCTGATCACACCGATGCCAAGCGCCCCGGCCCAGAACACCAGGCGCGGCTGCCACACCCGCCGTGAGCCCCACATCGCGCGCGAACGCCGCAGCATGGGATATCTTCGCGATGTGCCGGCCATGTCTGTCCTCGAGCGGGGAGTATCGAGCCCTAACACGTGCAGGCCAGAGGTTAAACCGGCACAACCCATGACTCTGCCCTCAACCTGTGCTATGCGCCGCGCTTCCTTTCCGGCACGATGCGTGAAATCGGCCGCAAACCGCTTATATCAGTGCAACCATGACCCTTTCATTCGATCTCACCACTGACGGCGCCCGCGACGCGTTGCGCGCCCGCGCGGCACAGCCCGAAAAGCCGTCGCTGATCGGCCTGACGCGGGTCGAGCTCGCCGAGGCTCTGGTTGCATCAGGCACTGTGCCCGAGCGCCAGGCGAAAATGCGCGCCCAGCAGCTGTGGCACTGGATGTATGTGCGCGGCGTCTCCGATTTCGCCGGCATGTTCAACATTTCCAAGGATCTGCGCGCCGAACTGGACAAGCACTTCACCGTCGCCAGGCCCGAGATCGTCGAGGAGCAGATTTCCGCCGACGGCACGCGCAAATGGCTGTTCCGCTTTCCGCCGCGCGGCGCCGGCCGGCCGGTCGAGATCGAGACTGTCTACATTCCCGAAGAGGGTCGCGGCACGCTGTGCATCTCCTCGCAGGTGGGCTGCACGCTGACCTGCTCGTTTTGCCACACCGGCACGCAGAAGCTGGTGCGCAATCTGACGGCTGAGGAGATCCTCGCCCAGCTGCTCACCGCCCGCGACCGGCTCGGCGATTTTCCCGACCGCGACACGCCCGACGGCGCCATCGTGCCGGCCGAGGGCCGCAAAGTGTCCAACATCGTCATGATGGGAATGGGCGAACCGCTTTACAATTTCGAAGCGGTCAAGAAGGCGCTGCTGATCGCTTCCGACGGTGACGGCCTTTCCTTGTCGAAGCGCCGCATCACGCTGTCGACCTCCGGCGTCGTGCCGGAAATCTTCCGCACCGGCGAGGAGATCGGCGTCATGCTGGCGATCTCGCTGCATGCCACCAATGACGATCTGCGCGACCTGCTTGTGCCGATCAACAAGAAGTATCCGCTCAACGAGCTGATCGCCGCCTGCCGCGCCTATCCCGGCTTGTCGAACGCCAGGCGCATCACCTTCGAATATGTGATGCTGAAGGACGTCAACGATTCCATCGAGGACGCCAAGGGCCTGATCAAGCTGCTCAAGGGCATTCCGGCCAAGATCAATTTGATCCCGTTCAACCCGTGGCCGGGCACCAACTACCAGTGCTCGGACTGGGAGACGATCGAGAAATTCGCCGATTACATCAACAATGCCGGCTATGCCTCGCCGATCCGCACGCCGCGCGGCCGCGACATCCTCGCCGCCTGCGGCCAGCTCAAATCCGACTCCGAGCGCATGCGCAAGGTCGACCGGCTGGCGCTGGAAGCGATGATGATAGCGGGGCACGGCGAGGCGTGAGCCGCCCCGTCGCCTGGCTAAGACGCTTCGCCATCATGGCGGTCGGCTATGTCGCCGCGGTGCTGACTTCGATCCTGGTGCCGGTGCTGCTGATCGCTCTTCTGGAAGGCATCGAGGACGGCAATTGGTCCATCATTTTCGCCTTCGACTGGCTGGGCTCGTTCCCGCTCGCCGTGTTGACCGTGATGATCGGCGCGCTGTTGATCGTCGGTCCGGCGCTCTTCGTCGCCGAACGGTTTTCGCTGCGGGGATGGTTCTACTTCGCCGCCACGGGTGCGATCACGTCCATCGCCTTTGGCGTATCCATGCCGCGCTCGGCCAGCAGCTTTGTCTTCAATCCGGGCTTTCTGGGTTTTCTCGCCACCGCCGGCATCGCCGCCGGTTCGGTCTACTGGCTTCTGGCTGGACGCAGATCCGGCACGCGACAGACTCTGGGCCGGGATTGATGGCGCGTCTCGTCGGCTATCTCATCCGTTTCACCGTCATCCTGTTCGGCTATGCCGTCGCCTCGCTGGCGGCGAGCGCCTTCCTCAACATCCTGTTGCTGGCATCGCTCGGCTACACGCCGGAGCATGCGCACCCGACGGCGACGGCTTCCCTGTATTTCTCAATTCCCTTCGCCGCCCTGTTCGTCGCCTATTTCGCCCTGATGCCGGCCTCTGTCGTCATCCTGCTTGCCGAAATCCTCGGCCGGCGCGACTGGCTGTTCTATGCGCTGGCGGGCGCGGTGGTTGCCGGTGTTTTCCTCGGGCTTGCCGACCACAGCGGTGACACCGCCTTCGCCGTCAGGGACACCAGCGCCATCATGGCCGTGATCGGCAGCGGCATGGTCGGTGGTATCTTTTATTGGCTCAGCGCCGGGCGCTGGGCCGCAAGCTGGTGGCAAGGCGAACCAGACTCAAAAGAAGATGGCCAGACAGGATGACGGCGCCTACTTCGCCTGGGCCGTCAGGATCTTGAGGGCGAAGGCGGAGAACACGCCGGCGAAGAGATAGTCGACCACCCGCGTGACGCGCGGGCTGGCCTTCATCGCCGCCGAAAACTTTTCCGCCGCCAGCACCATCGGTACCGTCACCGGCACCGACAGCACGATGAACATCAGCCCAAGGAAAAACAGCTTTCCCGGTGCGTTCGGATCATGCGCAGAGACGAACTGCGGCAGGAAGGTCATGAAGAACAGGATGATCTTCGGATTGAGCAGATTGACGCCAAGGCCCGCCGCCCAGCTGCGCAACAGCGAAATCTCGGGGCCTGTCTTCTTCTCCGGCGAAAAGGCCGAGCCCCTGGTGATTGCCTGCCAGGCCAGGAAGACGAGATAGCCCGCGCCGAAGATCTTCAGCACGAAGAAAGCCATCGGCGAGGCGACGATCAGCGCCGAGACACCGACAACCACCAGCGTGGTGTGGATCAGCGTGCCGCACAGCGCGCCGGCCATCGAGGCAAAGCCGGTGGCACGGCCCTGGTTGAGCGTGCGCGAGACGAACAGCGTCATGTCCGGACCCGGCGTGATCGCCAGGATGACCGTGGCGATGGCGAACTGGATCAGCGTGGCGGTGTCTGGAATGAACGACATGAGCGGCCCCAGGGAATTGGGAGGCCTATACAGGATGCGCCATGACGATGCCAGACACAGCAGCCACCCGATGTCGATCCAGAAGGCGTCCGCAAGGCATTCGCTGGACGGCCGGCCGCGGCGTCCTATGCCTGCCTGCTCAGCCGCATCCTCGCCGGCTCCTCCGCGACGAGTTGATCGTTGCGGTGATCGGCGTCCCCGGTGATCTGGTCGATCGGCTTGGGCCGGCCGAGGAAATAGCCTTGCGCCTCGTTGCAGCCTTCGACCTGCAGGATGGTGAGCTGGACATGCGTCTCGACGCCTTCGGCAAGCACCGGAATGTCGAGGCTGCGGCCCAGCGTCAGCACCGCCCGGATGATGGCCTTGGCCTGCGGGCTTCGCTCGACGTCAGCCATGAACGAGCGGTCGAGTTTGATCTTGTCGAAGGGAAACGAGCGCAGCGTATCGAGCGATGAATAGCCGGTGCCGAAATCGTCGATCGCGATCGTCACCCCCAGCGCCTTGATCTGGCGCAGGACATGCAGCGTGCGCACCTTGTCGGCGACGATCGTCGATTCGGTGAGCTCCAGCTCCAACCGTTTCGGCGACAGCCCGGTCTCGATCAGGATTTGATGGATGAGCTTGGCGAGATCGGCATGGGCGAACTGTACCGGTGACAGATTGACCGCGATCTTGTGGCCATTGCCCCACGAGGCCGCCTGGCGGCACGCGGTCCGCAGCACCCATTCGCCGATCGCCATGATCGAGCCGTTCTCTTCGGCAATCGGGATGAATTCAGCGGGCGGAATCATGCCGTGCACGGGATGGGTCCAGCGCAGCAGCGCCTCGTAGCCGCAGGTGGCGCCGGTCGGGACCGAGGTCTGCACCTGATAGTGCAGCGAAAGCTCGCCGCGGTCGATCGCCTGGCGAAGGTCGGAGGCCAAGGCACGGCGCGCCCGCGCCGTCTCGTCCATGGCGGATTCGTAGAAGCAGACGGCTCGCGTGACGTCGTTCTTCGCCCGGTACATGGCAAGATCGGCATTGCTGACCAGCCGCTCGCGGTCGGCTCCGTCGCGTGGATAGACCGCGACGCCGATGCTGGCGCCCGCGGCGATTTCGAAATCGTCGAGCCGCAACGGCTCGAACAGCGACTTCTCCAGCCGCGAGACCAGCCCGAGAAGGTCCTTCTGATCCTTGAAGCGCTTGATCGCGGCGAACTCGTCACCGCCGAGCCGGGCGACGAACTCGCCGTCGCCGGTGAGTTTCGCCAGCCTGCGGGCGACGATCTTGAGCGCCTGGTCGCCGGCCGCATGCCCCCTGAGGTCGTTGATCTCCTTGAAGCGGTCGAGATCGATGACGATGACCGCCGTCATTGTGTCCTCGCCCTCGCGTGCCCGGTCGATCTCATGGTCGAGGCGGTCGTTGAAGGAGACCCGGTTGGGAAGGCCGGTAAGGGCGTCGTTGAGGGCGAGATGCTGAAGCCGCTCGAAACTCTCCAGACGGCCACGCTCATCGATCAGATAGCTGGCGAAGCCGGTGGCCGCGACGATCAGGCCCACCACGGCGACGGCGACCGCCATTGCCACCAGAATATCGGGATTGGTGCCTGTGCTGATGAAGGACAGCGGCGTCACCGCCACCGCGGCCATAGCCGTGAAATGCAGGCCGACGATCGCCAGCACCAGCAGCCCGATAGCGAGATAATGCGACCAGCGGTATGGCCGGCGCACGGCATGGCCGACGGCCAAGGCGGAGAACACCGCCGAGATGACCAGTGAGGCCACGACATAGGAGCCGTCCCATTCGACGATGCCGGCAACGTGATAAGCCATCATGCCGGTGTAGTGCATGGCCGAGATCGCCAGGCCAACGACGATGCCGCCCCATTCCGGAGCCAGGCGCCGGCTCTTGCCGGATGCGAGGGTGAAGCCCAGCCCGGTGCCGATGATGGCGATGACCAGGGATGCCATGGTCAGGACCGGATCGAAGGTGATCGGCGCGCCGGGCTGGTAGGCCAGCATGGCGATGAAATGGGTGCACCAGATCGACGAGCCGGCGGCAACCGCGGTCAGGAACAGCCAGCCCTTCATCTGCACGCCGGTGGTTTTCCTCGAACGGTCGAAGAGGCCGATCGTTACCCAGCAGCCGGTGACGCACATCAGCGCCGCCAGCAGGACAAGCCACAGATTATGCTCCATGGCGATGCATGATATAACGCGCATCAAGAACGGCCCGAGTCCGAGGACACCCACGACAAAGCAGGCAAGAAGCCGCCCGGAACGTGGTCAAGGCGGCTTTGTCGTAAGTGTTAGCGGCACGGCGTGAAAACTTGATTAAGTCCCTCCAGCAAATGCAGCCTTTGATTGCAGCAGATTGTTTTCGCTGCCGGCCGCCCCCGGCCATGCGCTGGACCAGAAGCCGTGCATGCACGCGTGCTTGCTCGCTCTGCCGTTCCTGCTAAAAGGCGCTGCGACAATCCGTGACGCCCAGGCTGGGGCGTCCGCCATCGACGGAGTAGAAATGTCCAAGGCCAAAGACGTCAAAAAAGTCGTGCTTGCCTATTCAGGCGGTCTCGACACATCCATCATCCTGAAATGGCTGCAGACTGAACTCGGCGCCGAAGTCGTGACTTTCACCGCCGATCTCGGCCAGGGCGGCGAACTCGAGCCGGCCCGTCGCAAGGCCGAGATGATGGGCATCAAGGACATCCGCGTCGTCGACGTGCGCGAGGAATTCGTGTCCGACTTCGTCTTCCCGATGTTCCGCGCCAACACCGTCTATGAAGGCACCTATCTGCTTGGCACCTCGATCGCGCGGCCGCTGATCTCCAAGCATCTGGTCGATATAGCGCGGGAAACCGGCGCCGACGCGATCGCGCATGGCGCCACCGGCAAGGGCAACGATCAGGTGCGCTTCGAGCTTTCGGCTTACGCATTGAACCCCGACATCAAGGTCATCGCGCCGTGGCGCGACTGGTCGTTCAAGTCGCGCACCGACCTGATGAATTTCGCCGAGCAGCACCAGATCCCGGTGCCGAAGGACAAGAAGGGCGACGCACCGTTCTCGGTCGACGCCAACCTTTTGCATTCGTCCTCCGAGGGCAAGGTGCTGGAAGACCCGTGGGTGGAGCCGCCCGAATTCGTCCACCAGCGCACCGTTTCGCCGATGGACGCACCTGATACCGTCACCGAGATCGAGATCGAGTTCCTGAAGGGCGATCCGATCGCGCTGAACGGCAAGAAGCTGTCGCCGGCGACCATGCTGGCGGCACTCAACGATCTTGGCCGCGACAATGGCATCGGCCGGCTCGACCTGGTCGAGAACCGCTTCGTCGGCATGAAATCGCGTGGCGTCTACGAAACACCAGGCGGCACGATCCTGATTGCCGCCCACCGCGCCATCGAATCGATCACGCTCGACCGTGGGGCCGCCCATCTCAAGGACGAGTTCATGCCGCGTTACGCTGAGCTGATCTACAACGGCTTCTGGTTCGCGCCCGAACGGCTGATGCTGCAGGCGATGATCGACAAGAGCCAGGAAGAGGTCGAGGGCACGGTGCGCCTCAAGCTCTACAAGGGCAACGTCATGGTCACCGGCCGCAAGTCGAAGAAGACGCTCTATTCGGATGCGCTGGTCACCTTCGAGGACGACCGCGGCGCCTACGACCAGAAGGACGCCGCCGGCTTCATCCGTCTCAATGCGCTGCGGCTGAGGACGCTGGCCGCGCGCAACCGCAAGGGTTGACAGCTCTGTTGATCGCCAAGGGCGACACGCGCCAAGAAACCCGAGGGAGCCGCCAGGTTTATAGTTTGACCTTCTCGCAACTTCATCTTACGTCTCTTGTGGGATGATGGGGTTTGACAATGAAAACTGGTATTGTTCTTCTGTTTCTGGCGACGGCCGTCTTTGCAGGGAGCCAGTCTTCGCAGGCAGCCGGCAAGCGCGAGCCGAAGGCGGACTTGAGCAGCTGCGTCACCTCCGTCCAGGCGGCATGGGGCCTCACGTTCAAGCATGACATCGCCTCTTTCATGGGCGTCTCGCAGGAGCGGATGCCGGCTCTGTTTTGCCAGCGCATTGCCGAAGGGCTGCACAGCGGGCGGATAAGCTACTCCGACATAAACAACCTGCAGCTCGACCAACCTACCGAAATCTGGATGGTCATCAAGGGCAAGGCAAAGGCGGCTACGCAAGCCCCGGCGCCGCGGAACCCCAAATTCCGTACCTGCAACGGTACCACTGGTACCTTCCAGATTCCCGTTTCCCGGAAATGCCCGTTGAGCGGCTACGCGAATTATTGAGAGTAATGTGACCCTGCGCTCGGCCACTCTTGGAACCGGTTTTCTGCCCGCGTTGACCGTCCTGGCGAACGTGGCTGTCGCCAAAGCCGACGACTATGACCCCGCCTCTCTCGACCTTCCGGCGCTGATCGAGTGCAGGGCGGACGTTCCGACCTACAACGACTTTGCCCTGTGGCTGTCCAGCGCACCGGGCGCCGTTGAAACGCTTGGCTGGAAGGAGGTTGCCTCGGGCAATCCGTTTCTCAGCCAATACGAACTGCCGGCCAAAATCCGCGTGTTCAACCGCGAGACAGGATCGATCGTGTTTACCGCTGCGGGGCCGATGGCCGTGCTCGACGGCGTTGCCGCGCCGGAGCTTGCCGAAGAACTCAACGTCATGGCCGTTTTTTCCACGCCGCAAAAATTCCTTGGCGAGAAGGTCGTTGTCCAAAACACCGAAGACTCGGAAGGATTGACCTTCTCAACGGACGTCAAGCTCAACGTCTCGACCGTCGAGTCGCACCCCGGCAAGACCCTGGCCGGCTGCTCCTACACGCTCGAAATCAAATAAAAACCCGGCATTCGCGCCGGGTTTTTGATCAAGTCAGAAATGGCCGGGGCCTTCTGCCCGGTGCATGGTCCGTCAATCGCCGTCGATCGCCGTGGCAATGCGGGCGATGGCCTGCTGATAGACGCTCGCGGAATTCCAGCCGGCAATCGCGCCCATATTCGCACTCGCGCTCGCGCCCGCCCGCCAGCCATGGCCCTTGAGGAAGTTGGCGGTGGAAGCCAGCGCCGTGCCCTTGTCGCGCAGGTTTCCGCCGCCGACGCCATATTTCAGGACGTTTCCTGGCAGGAACTGCGTGTGTCCGATCTCGCCATGCGCGGCGCCGACCGACGAGGCTGACAGCGCCCCGCGATCAACCAGCTTCAGGGCTGCAATGGCATGCGGGTAGAAGAACCCCGGGCGGCGGCAATCATAGGCAAGCGTCAAAATGGCAGAGACGGTGTTCTGGTTGCCCATGGCCGAACCGAAGCCGGTTTCCATACCCCAGATGGCGAGCAACACGCCCGGCGACACGCCGTAATTCGCTTCGATCTTGGCGAACAGCGCCGCATTCGACTTTTTCAGCGACCGGCCCTTGGAAATAATCGCCGCGCCGCCGCGCCGCCGCATGAAATCGTCCACCGAGCCGCTGAAAGCCTTGTGAATGCCGCGGTCGACGGAGATCGTCTTGGTCGCGTAGTTCGCCCCGGCCAGAGCGGCCAGCCCCTTGGCGCCTACACCTTCCGACCTGGCCTGCGCGGCAAAATCCTGCTTCCAGGCCTCGAAGCCGGCGCCGGTCTTGCCGCAGCTGGCCGCTGCCTGTGCGCCCGTCGCCAGCGCAAGCACCGCCACCACGGCCGCTGCAAACATCTTTCCCTTGGCAAGAATTGCCATGTTGATCTCCTGGTTGCCTGAATCACGTCCCAATTGCGAACTTGCCAGCGAAACGCGCACTTGTCACTGTCACCGCTGCAATGCTGGCGAATGCCGTGGAATTTGCCTAGGATCAAGTGATTATTGTGGCAAGGGGGCTGCATGCAAGACGTTGATGTCGTCATCATCGGTGCCGGCTCGGCGGGTCTTGCCGCCGCCAGGACCCTGCAGGCCGCGGGGCTTTCCTTCACGCTGCTCGAAGCGATGGACCGAATCGGCGGGCGAGCCTGGACCAGCGACCAGCATTTCGGCGTGCCTTTCGACATCGGCTGCGCCTGGCTGCATGCCGCCGACCGCAATCCCTATTTTCCCGAAGCCCAGGCGGCAGGCTGGACGTTGCATCATCACGACATGAACGTCGATCATCTCTACTACCGCGAGCGCAAGGCGAGCGAAGCGGAAGAAGCCGACATGAAGGCCGCCGACGCAAAGCTGTTCGAACTGCTGGCCAGGCATGAAGTGAAAGACGGAGATGACGATCGTCTTTCGGCGCTTTTGGCAAAAGGCCATGCGCCGCGCGCCGCCGCCACCTTCGCCGGGCCGATGGATTTCGGTGCCGACGAGGACGAAATCTCGATCCTGGACTTCCAGGCCGCGGCCGATCTCGACCCGAACTACTTCAGCAAGGAGGGCCTTGGCGCGCTGGTGGCGCGTTTCGGCGCCGGCGTGCCGGTCGAACTGTCGACGCCGGTGCGCAAGATCCTGTGGGACGTGCCCGGCGTCGCCTGCGTCACCGATCGCGGCACCGTCCGCGCCAAAGCGGTGATCGTAACCGCTTCGCCGGCGGTGCTCGCCTTCGAGGAGATCGCGTTCTCGCCGGCCCTGCCCGACACGCATTTCGGCGCCTTCTTCGACCTGCCGATGGGCATGCTGACCAAATTGCCAGTCGAAATATCGGGCACCAGGCTCGGGCTGCAGCCCTTCGACGACCTGCTGATCGAACGGATGGCCAGGCACGACATCTACTTCCTCTGCTTCCCGTTCGACCTTGACTTGATGGTCGGCTTCGTCGGCGGCGATTTCGCCTGGGAAATGTCGGCGGCCGGCGAGGCGGCCGGCATCGACTTCGTCGTCGACCGGCTGTGTGGCATCTTCGGCGGCGATACGCGCAAGCATGTCGGACGCGCAATGATGACCAATTGGGGCGGCGAGCGCTTCGTGCGCGGCGCCTATGCCGCGGCCCGCCCCGGCCGTTCACTGGCGCGCATGGCCCTTATGCAGCCGGTGGCCGACAAGATTTTCTTTGCCGGCGAGCATCTGGCCGGCTCGCTGGTCCAGACCTGCGGCGGCGCGCGGCTGTCGGGCGAAGCGGTGGCAAGAGAGGTTGTCGCCCAGCTTGCGGCCAAATAGCTTCAGGCAATGTGGAACACCGCGCGGCTGTTCGCGTTGGGCACGGGCCGCCGTGAACATTTGTGTCACCTCCGGTGAATTGAGACCGACATGAAACTCTTCGACTGTCCGCATTGCGGCCATCGCATCTATTTCGAGAACGCCCAGTGCCTGAACTGCGGGAACCCCGTGCTCTACGATCCCGAGCACGCCTGTTTCGCGCTGGCGGGCGTCGATGGCGTCTTCCAGTGCACCAACGCCGATGAATGCGCCTGCAACTGGATGGCGGAACCGGGTCACGCTTTTTGCCGCGCCTGCGTGCTGAATCAGCTGATCCCGGATCTCTCCGTCGACGGCAACCGCCGCCGCTGGATCCGTGTCGAAGCGGCGAAGAAGCGCGCCATCTACTCGCTGCTGGCCTTCGGGCTGCCGGTGGCGCCCAAGCAGAACCCGGCCGACGAGATCGGCCTGGCCTTCGACTTCCTCGGCGATCCGATCGGCGGCGGCCCCGGCGGCGAGCGGATTCTTACTGGCCACGACAATGGTTTGATCACGCTCAATGTCGCCGAGGCGGATTCGGCCGAGCGCGAGAAGCGGCGCGTCGAGATGGGCGAGAACTACCGCACCTTGCTCGGTCATTTCCGCCACGAGCTCGGGCACTATTACTGGGACCGCCTCATCCGCGACGATCCGCACAGGCTCGAAGCTTTCCGCGCACTGTTCGGCGACGACCGCGCCGATTACGAACAGGCACTGAAGGCCTATTATGCCAATGGTGCGCCGCCCGACTGGCAGCAAGGCCACATCTCGGCCTATGCAACCTCGCATCCATGGGAGGACTGGGCCGAGACCTGGGCTCATCACCTGCACATCACCGACACGCTGGAAATGGTGCACGCGCTGAACTTTCCGCTCGGCCGGCTGGAGACGGTGGAGGCCAACGACTTGCCGCGCGGCGACACAGGCGGCGGGTTGCAGGCCGCACCCTCGGAGCCGGCGACCGCGCCCGAGCCTTTCGAGAAGATCCTTGCCCGCTGGCTGGTGCTGTCGGAAGCCTCCAATTCGATCAACCGCTGCATGGGCCTGCCCGACCTCTACCCCTTTGTCATTTCGGACGTCACGGCACGGAAATTGGAATTCGTTCACGAACTTCTGACCGATTTGCCTGGAGAACACGGAACAAATCGTGAGTTGGCGCAGGCGCTTTAGCGGGAACGCATGAGCTGCTGCCCCGTTTTCGCTGGCGAGGGACCATGAAACGGAGAGAAACCATGAAATCCCTGTTGTTTCCTGCGGTAGCCGGAATGCTGACCGTGATGTCGGGCGCCGCGTTTGCCGATACCGCCGTCTCAGCCGTCACCGATCTTAACGTGCGCGCCGGACCCGGCCCGCAATATCCCGTGATCGGCGTGCTCGCCGCCGGCCAGTCGGCAACGCTCAATGGCTGCATCGAAAACAGCAAATGGTGCACCATAGCCGAGGCCGGCGGCCAGGGCTGGGTCTATTCCGACTATGTCACGGCCGATATCGGCGGCAGCCGCGTGGTGCTGACGGAACGGCGCTCCAGCGTTGCTGTCGTCTCGCCGCCGGAGGACATCGGCAACTACTCGACCGATTATACCGGCGCGATCATCGCCAGCGATCCGGTCGTGGATGACTTCCCGCCGCCTCCGGCTGAAATCCGCACCTATGTCGACACGCATCGCCTCGATCCCAACTATCTCGAAGGCGAAGTGGTGACCGGCGCGACCCTGCCCGACACCGTCGAGCTACGCGAGATTCCGGACTACAATTACCGCTATGTCTATGTGAACGGCCAGCGGGCGCTGATCGATCCGCAGACCCGGCGCATCATGTACGTCGTTCGCTGACGACAATCGGCACAAGCGGCCGCTGCGACTGCAGCGGCCGCCAGCAGGCGGCGCCGCCGCGCGGCGCTCTCCTGCGCTCTGGCCTAGTCCTTTGCGGAAAACCATTCCGATTTTCCCGGCCATCGGTTAGTCAAATAGGCGATGACTTTGGCAAGGGAGCCCGCGTGACCATCGATCCGTCCGCCTTCGAGCGTTACAGGCATTCGCCGAACGCCAGGACGACCTTACCGCGCCTGTTGCTCGGAACGGGCATCGTGGTCCTTTTTTGGGCAGCAACCACTGTGGCCGTGCTGGTCGGCGGCACCTATGCCTTCATCGCCTGGCAGGCGACCCCATCATCCGGCATTCAGGGCTTCCTCGCTTCGCCCCTCGGCATCCTCACCGCGCTCGTCTCGTTCGCCGGCATCTGGATCGGCCTGTGGGTCGCGATGCGCTGGGTGCATGGCGAGAAGCTGTCGGCGCTGCTCGGCAACAGCCGACGAGTTTCATGGCCCGACTTCCTCAAAGGGCTGATCGCGGTGCTGATCACGTCGTTCATATCCGAGGTCCTGCTCTATCTGCTGCAGCCGCAGATCACGCGTGGCCCGATCAGCCTGTCGTCCTGGCTGCTGTTTGCGATCCCGATCGCCGCGCTCACTTTGCTGCAGACATCCTCTGAAGAGGTGCTGTTTCGCGGCTATCTGCTGCGCGGTCTCGCCAACCGGTTCACGAGCCCGTTCGTCTGGGCCCTGCCGCCGGCCCTGCTGTTCACCTCGCTGCATTGGAGCGAGTTCGTCGCCAGCCATCAATGCTTGCGTGCTGGCGTCGATCGCCGCTTTCGCGCTGCTGCTGACACTTGTCGTCTACGCAACCGGCAATCTCGGCGCCGCCCTGGGTGCTCATCTCGGCAACAACCTGACCGGGTTTCTCTTGATCTCGCATCAGGAAAGCTACAATTCCTTCGCCCTGTTCAACGCCAAGCCGCTCGAAGGGCCGGGCTGGGCGACGTCGGATGCGGTTCTCATCGCCTTCATCGGCATCGCCTGCAGCCTGCTGACCATCGTGCTGCTTCTACATCCGCGTTCGCCGCTCAGGGTCGCCGCCGAGCTTCCGGACCGGACGAGCACGGCGTGGTCGCAGGCCGGGATCGACGCAATACGGTCTTTGTCTTGACTCTGCGGCCGATTTCCTGTCTACACGCCCCGAATTCCGCGACGAGTATCCCTCCGAGCAAGCCGACCAGGACGCCGAAACCTCTTTGAGGTGAAGTGCTGTAAATCGATCCTGGAGGCCAACACCCGGCAGCGCTGAGCGCCCCCGGGTGCTTTTTGGTTTTGGCTTTTGGTTGGACACTGGGCGCGAACGCATTACCTCTCGGGCATCATCCGGATGCCAGGGAAAAGGAAAACGAATGTTTGAATCGCTACAGGAACGTCTTGGTTCGATCCTGAACGGCCTGACCGGCCGCGGCGCGCTGTCGGAGGCTGATGTCTCGGCGGCGCTGCGCGAGGTGCGCCGTGCACTGCTCGAAGCAGACGTGGCGCTGGAAGTGGTGCGCTCCTTCACCGACAAGGTGCGCGAGAAGGCCGTCGGCGCTGCCGTGGTCAAGTCGATCAAGCCCGGCCAGATGGTCGTCAAGATCGTTCATGACGAACTGGTCGAGATGCTCGGCGCTGAAGGCGTCGCCATCGATCTCAATGCCCCGGCGCCGGTCGTCATCATGATGGTCGGCCTGCAGGGTTCGGGCAAGACGACCACTTCGGCCAAGATCGCCAAGCGTCTTTCCGAGCGTCAGAACAAGAAGGTCCTGATGGCCTCGCTCGACACGCGGCGCCCCGCCGCGCAGGAGCAGCTTCGCCAGCTCGGCGAACAGGTCAAGGTCGCCACGCTGCCGATCATCGACGGCCAGTCGCCGGTCGACATCGCCCGCCGCGCCGTGCAGGCGGCCAAGCTCGGCGGCCACGACATCGTCATCCTCGACACCGCCGGCCGCACCCATATCGACGAGCCGCTGATGGTCGAGATGGCCGACATCAAGAAGGTGTCGAGCCCGCACGAAATCCTGCTGGTCGCCGATTCGCTGACCGGCCAGGACGCCGTCAACCTGGCCAAGAGCTTCGACGAGCGCGTCGGCATCACCGGCCTCGTCCTGACCCGCATGGACGGCGACGGCCGTGGCGGTGCGGCTCTTTCGATGCGCGCCGTCACCGGCAAGCCGATCAAGCTGATCGGCACTGGCGAGAAGATGGACGGGCTGGAGGAATTCCACCCCAAGCGCATCGCCGACCGCATCCTCGGCATGGGCGACATTGTCTCGCTCGTCGAAAAGGCCGCCGAGAACATCGACGCCGAACAGGCGGCGGCGATGGCCAAGAAGATGCAGTCGGGCAAGTTCGACCTGAACGATCTCGCCGGTCAGCTTCAGCAGATGTCGAAGATGGGCGGCATGGGCGGCATCATGGGCATGATGCCCGGCATGGGCAAGATGAAGGACCAGATGGCCGCCGCCGGTCTCGACGACAAGATGTTCGGCCGCCAGCTCGCCATCATCTCGTCGATGACCAAGGCCGAGCGCGCCAATCCCGATTTGCTCAAGCATTCGCGCAAGAAGCGCATCGCCGCCGGTTCCGGCACCGACGCGGCCGAAATCAACAAGCTGCTCAAGATGCACCGCGGCATGGCCGACATGATGAAGGCGATGGGCGGCAAGGGCAAAGGCGGCGGCCTGATGCGCGGCATGATGGGCGGCCTCGCCTCCAAGATGGGCCTCGGCGGCATGATGCCCGGCGGTATGGGCGGCATGATGGGCGGCGGCATGCCGGACCTGTCGAAGATGGACCCCAAGCAGCTCGAAGCTTTGCAGAAGCAGGCACAGGCAGCCGGCCTCGGCGGCGGCATGAAAGGCCTTCATGGCGGCGGTGGCCTGCCCAGCGGAATGCCCGGTCTGCCCGGCGGCATGAAACTCCCCGGGCTCCCCGGCCTCGGCGGTGGCGGGCTGCCCGGCCTTGGCAAGAAGAAGTGAGGACGCCATGAACGAAGAGAAGGACATGGCCGACGCCCGCGCTCTCCTGGCCGATTACCGCGCCTCGATCGACAACATCGACGCGGCCCTCATCCACATGCTGGCCGAGCGCTTCCGCTGCACCAAGGCGGTCGGTGTGCTGAAGGCGACGCATGGCCTGCCCCCGGCCGACCCGGCACGCGAGCAGCAGCAGATCGCCCGGCTTCGCCAGCTGGCGAAGGATGCCCATCTCGACCCGGATTTCGCGGAAAAATTCCTCAACTTCGTCGTCCGCGAAGTGATCCGCCACCACGAACAGATCGCCGCTTCCAACGGCGTGATGAAAGCCGGCTGAGAAACCAGCCACCAACCGACCAACCAAATCAGCCTTTTTAGGAGAAAATAAATGCCCTTGAAGATCCGACTGGCCCGTGCGGGCTCGAAGAAGCGTCCTTACTACCACGTCGTCATTGCCGACGCCCGTTCACCGCGTGACGGCCGGTTCATCGAGTCGATCGGCTCATGGAACCCGCTACTGCCCAAGGACGGCGAACGCGTCAAGGTCGACGCCGACCGCGTCAAGCATTGGCTGGCGCATGGCGCCCAGCCGACCGACCGCGTGCTGCGCTTCCTCGACGAAGCCGGCCTCGTCAAGCGCGACGCCCGTTCCAACCCGAAGAAGGCCGAGCCGGGCAAGAAGGCGCAGGAACGCGCTGCCCTTCTGAAGAAGGCGCAGGAAGATGCCGCTGCTGCTGTTGCGGCCGCCGCCGCTGCACCGGCCGAGGCGGAAGCCGCCACCGCCGAATAATTGCTCTATTCGCATCCAGGAAAACGGCGGGCCAAGGCCCGCCGTTTTGCTGTCCGGTTCTGTCTGTAAGAGCTGCCGATCAATAACCGCTCGGGCAGCGGTCGATGTAGACGCGGCCACGACGATCACGGTAGCGGCATTCGCCACGCTCGCTCGCCCGGCCGATCAGCGCGCCGGCCACGGCGCCGACAGCACCACCGACGACGGCGCCTTCAACCGGATCGCCGGCGACCGCCGCACCGACGGCAGCGCCACCGAGGCCGCCTACGGCCGCGCCTTTTTCCGTTTGCGAACAAGCGGCGAGCGGCACCAGCAGCGCCATCAAAAGCATCATTTTCTTCATCATCGTTCCTCTCCGATAGGAGCCGCCTCCGCCGCCAGGCGAATCTCTAACTCGCAACTCCGCGATTCGATCCCTGAGACATTGCCCGGCAAAGGGTTCAGGCTTTCAGCGGAAAGCGATGCTTCGATCTGGATCTAACGGCTGAACGGGATCAGCGCGCGGACCCTGGCATCGCGCAGATACAGGCCGCCCCACAGGATAATGCCGAGATAGACGCCGAACAGCATGTGCGAGAACAGCGGGTTGTCGACACGGACATTCGTGGCGATGGCGCCGCCCATATAGGCGGTGAGCAGGATGGCGCCGAGCACCGAGGTGCGCGGCAGTGCATAGAGAGCGGTCGAGATCAGGCCGATGACGCCCAGCATGCGCGCGACATTGGCATCGGCCGGCCAGCCGAGCGGCACCATCGTCTGGGTGACGACATCGAGCGGCGGCAGCTTGATGACGCCATCGAAAATCATGAACAGCACGATGATGCCGCTGAGCGCGCGGCCGGTCCATAAAGCGCCCGGCGAGACGGGCGCGATTTCGGAAATGCTCATGGTGGTCCCTCCTAGTGGTTCGAGCCCTTTTCGCTGGGGTCGAACCAAGGACGTGGCATGGGGCTGCGATCCGACAGAGGTCCGGATTGTTTTAAGCCCGCGCGCCTTCGCCTAGGAAAAATAAAACTTTTCCGCGGGGATCATCTTCGGCGGCGTTTCGCCCAGCGCTTCGAACACCGAGATTTCGCAGACACGGCAGAGGCCGTCGAGTGCAAGGTCGTTGGCCTCGGTGCCGAACGGATCCTCGAGCTCTTCCGACAGCGCGTCGAGGCCGAAGAAGGTGTAGGCGATCAACGCCGTGAACAGCGGCGTCGCCCAACCGGTGGTCGAGATCAGGCCGATCGGCAGCAGCAGGCAGACGATGTAGGCCGTGCGATGCACCAGCAGCGTGTAGGCGAAAGGTAACGGCGTACCGGCGATCCGCTCGCAGCCGGCCTGGATGGCGGCGATCGACGCGAGCCTCTCATCGAGGATACGAAAGCCGATCGAGTCGACGTCGCCCGCCCGGCGTTGCGCATTGGCACGCCGGCCCATGCGCCTGACCATCTCATCCGCCGGATTGGAGAAGGCTGCTGCCTTGTCCGCCTCGGCGTCGATGAAGGCACGGGCATCCTTCATGCTGTCGATCTTGCGCAACTGCCCGCGCAGGAAATGACAGAAGGCGAGCGCTTCCATCAGCAAGGCGCGCTGCTCGGTCTGGTCCGGGATGAGGCTGGTGGTGGCGCGGGCCAGGTTGCGCATTTCGAAGACCAGCGCGCCCCACAGCTTGCGCGCCTCCCACCAACGGTCGTAGGCGGCGTTGTTGCGGAACGAGAGATAGATCGACAATGTCACGCCGACCAGGCCGAAAGGCGTGATGTTGAAGACGCTGAAATCAAGCTGGAACCGGCGCGCCACGGCCAGGATGATCGCGGAATAAAGCGCGAAGCCCAATATCTGCGGCAGGATGCGTGGCACGACCGAACCGCGCATGATGAAGAACAGCTGCAGGAATGTGGGGCGCGGGCGAACGATCATCGAAGGCCTTTCACGGGCCGGCATCGGCCCTCAGCTCCTCTATTGTGCGATGCGACAGGTCCGCAAGCCCAGCCGCCAGCGACATCGCCATGTCGTCCTTGCAGCGCCAGGACTATCGGCACGGGCCGGTCGCGGATATTGAAGAGCACGTGGGCTGCGGCCCATTTCTGCAGGCGAGAGAAACGAATGACCGGCGAGACCGATCTGAAGACACTGCTGGCATCGATGACGCCGGAACTGCTCGCCGGCACCTATGTCTTCGCCACACTGGCGCCCGGCGTCGCCCAGCCGGAGGGCCTCGAGCCGGTGATGGTGTTTCGCGAGCGCGAGGGCGTGACGCTGATCGTAACCGAGGAGAAGGCCATCGCTGCGGCACTGACCGCGTCATTCCGCTGCCGGATGGTCACGCTGAACATCCATTCGTCGCTGGAGGCCGTCGGCTTCCTCGCCGCCATCACCACGCGCCTCGCCGCCGCCGGCATGGGCGTGAACCCGGTTTCGGCCTTCTACCACGACCATCTGTTCGTCCCGGCCGACAGGGCGGAGGAAGCACTGGAGCTGTTGGTTGGGTTGGCGGCTGAGAATCGAAGCTGAGGCTGGTGCTGCCCCTCATCCCCCTGCCGGGATCCTCTCCCCGTGAACGGGGAGAAGGGAGCTAACGGCCAAAGGCCGAGCACGCGACTGCGGGCCGCCGATCGTTCGGCGCCCCCGCGGAGGGCCCGCCGCGGCAGCGGCGATACGGCCCGTGAGCGAAAACTAAGCCGCCTTCTTCTTCGGCTGGATCAGGCCGCGCTCGACCAGCAACTCGGCGATCTGCACCGCGTTGAGTGCGGCACCCTTGCGCAGATTGTCGGAGACGATCCACATCGACAGGCCGTTGTCGATGGTCGAATCCTCGCGGATGCGCGAGATGAAGGTGGCGTCCTCGCCGGCCGATTCCAGCGGCGTGATGTAGCCGCCGTCCTCGCGCTTGTCCAAGACCTGGCAGCCTGGGGCTTCACGCAGGATATCCCGCGCCTCGTCGGCGGTGATCGGCTTTTCGAACTCGATATTGACCGCTTCCGAATGGCCGATGAACACCGGCACGCGCACGCAGGTCGCCGTCAGCTTGATCTTGGGGTCGAGCATCTTCTTGGTCTCGGCGACCATCTTCCACTCTTCCTTGGTGGAGCCGTCATCAAGGAAGACGTCGATGTGCGGGATGACGTTGAAGGCGATGCGCTTGGTGAACTTCTTGACCTCGACGCCATCGGCGACGAAGACCGCGCGGGTCTGGGTAAAGAGTTCGTCCATGCCTTCCTTGCCGGCGCCGGATACCGATTGATAGGTGGCGACGACGACACGCTTGATGGTGGCGAAGTCATGCAGTGGCTTCAATGCCACCACCAGCTGCGCCGTCGAGCAGTTCGGATTGGCGATGATGTTCTTGCGCGTGAACAGCGAGATCGCGTCCGGGTTCACTTCCGGCACGATCAGCGGCACGTCCTGATCGTAGCGGAAGGCCGACGAATTATCGATGACGACGCAGCCCTGCTTGCCGATCTTCGGCGACCATTCCTTGGAGACGTTGCCGCCGGCCGACATGATGCAGATGTCGGTGTCGGAAAAATCATACTGGTCGAGCGTCTTCACCTTCAGCGTGCGGTCGCCGAACGACACTTCCGTGCCCTGGCTGCGCCGCGACGCCAGCGCCACGACTTCGCTTACCGGAAAGCCGCGCTCTTCCAGTATGTTGAGCATTTCCCGGCCCACATTGCCCGTGGCGCCGACGATCGCTACCTTGAAACTCATCGAAAAATCTCCTGTCCCTCTCCGCTTGGTTTTTGGAGAAACCCGCTGGCCGATGCGGGTTCCGTCCCCCGGGCCGAACCCGGGAGAGGGTGGTTAGGCCAAGGGAGTCACACCGTTTTGGTGGTGGTTTTGGCCATAGTTTTGCTGGAACGAGGGGACGCGCCGACGCGCCCGGCCCAATGATGTGCATTGAGGCTGGGGGCATCGAATGCAAGAAGAGCCATCAAAAGGCCGCGCATCGAAAAACGATCCCGTTCAAAGCGGGCTTTTACGCGGTTTGCGTCAAGAGTCAATTGCGATGAGCGTCCTGTTGCCCTGTACAATGGCGGCGGCACGAAGTACGAACGGCATGACCATCCGGCTCATGGAGCGTCCCGACGCCCGCCGAAGACAGGCCCATTGCTGGGCATATAAGAATCCGAATTCCGAAAGAGTAAGATGTCCAACTTCGATGCACTCGTTCCCGCGCTGGCAAGGGCGCTGGAAAAACGCGGCTATTCCGAGCTGACGCCCGTCCAGAAGGCGGTTGTGGCGCCGGAACTCGGCGAGGCCGATGCGCTGGTTTCGGCGCAGACAGGCTCCGGCAAGACGGTGGCCTTCGGCCTCGCTCTGGCGCCGACCCTGCTTGAGGGCGCGGAGCGCTTCGGCCACGCCGCCGCACCGCTGGCGCTGGCGGTGGCGCCGACGCGCGAACTCGCCTTGCAGGTGACGCGCGAGCTGGAATGGCTCTACGAACTAACCGGCGCAACCGTGGCGTCCTGCGTCGGCGGCATGGACATGCGCTCGGAGCGGCGTGTGCTGGAGCGTGGCGCCCATATCGTCGTCGGCACGCCCGGCCGGCTGCGCGACCACATCACCCGGCGCTCGCTCGACATGTCGGCGCTGAAGGCGGTGGTGCTCGACGAGGCCGACGAGATGCTCGATCTCGGCTTTCGCGAGGACCTCGAATTCATCCTCGACGCGGCTCCGGCCGAACGCCGCACGCTGATGTTCTCGGCCACCGTGCCGCGCTCGATCGCCACGCTCGCGCAGGGCTACCAGCGCGATGCGGTGCGCATTTCGGCGGCCGGCGAGGAGAAGCAGCATCTCGACATCGAATACCGGGCGCTGAGCGTCGCCCAGCCCGACCGCGAGAACGCCATCATCAACGTGCTGCGCTATTACGAAGCCAAGAACGCGCTGGTGTTCTGCAACACGCGTGCCGCCGTCAATCATCTGACCGCACGCTTCAACAACCGCAACTTCTCCGTCGTGGCGCTTTCGGGCGAGCTCAGCCAGAACGAGCGCAGCCATGCCTTGCAGGCAATGCGCGACGGCCGCGCAAAAGTCTGCATCGCCACCGATGTCGCGGCGCGCGGCATCGATCTGCCCAATCTCGAGCTGGTCATCCACGCCGATCTGCCGACCAATCCGGAAACGCTGCTACACCGCAGCGGCCGCACCGGCCGCGCCGGGCGCAAGGGCGTCAGCGCGCTGATCGTGCCCAACAGCGCCCGCAAGCGCACCGAGCGGCTGTTGCAGAACGCCGGCCTCAAGGCGACATGGGCGAGCCCGCCCTCGGCCGACGACGTGATGCGGCGCGACGACGAGCGCATCCTGGCCGACCCGGTTTTCGACGAGCCGGTGAAGGACGACGAACGCGGTTTCATCGACGCGCTGCTCGCCAGACATGGCGCCGAACAGGTGGCCGCTGCCTTCGTGCGCCAGTGCCGCGCCAGCCGCTCGGCGCCCGAGGACCTCATGGAGATCGCGCCCTTCACGCCGTCGCGTGAAAGACCGGCGGGCGAAGGTTTCGCGCGCCGCGACGAGGCGCCCAGCCGCCGCGACGATTTCGGTGACAGCGTCTGGTTCTCGCTGTCGATCGGGCGCCGGCAGAATGCCGAGCCGCGCTGGCTGATCCCGATGCTGTGCCGCACCGGCAGCATCTCGAAGCGCGAGATCGGCGCCATCAAGATGCAGCCGGAAGAGACCTACGTGCAGATATCAGCCGACTGGGCCGACCGCTTCCTGGCCGCGATCGGTCCCGACCGCAAGCTGCAAGGCAACATCCTGGTGAAGCGGCTCGATGGTACGCCCGATCTTTCACGCGCCGGCTATCAGCCGCCAAGCCCCGACAAGAAGCCGCATCGCGGCAAGGCGCCGTTCGACCCCAACGCGCCGAAGCGCAAATTCGAAAAACGTGCACCGGCAGCAGTCGATCAGCGCCCGGCCGCCGCGCATGAGGCAAAGCCATGGGCGAAAAAGCCGGGCAAGCCGAAATTCGACACCACCGGCGCGCCCAAGCACAAGAAGGCGAAGAAACGGCCCACCTAGAGCATTTCACCGTTTCACGGAAACGGCGATCTGCTCTAACTCTTTGTTTTGACGCAATTCCCAAGGGGAAAACGCTATGCGTTTTCCCGGGAAAACCGCTTCACACTTTTCCTAGAATTGCACTAGGACTTCGGCCGGAGGGACGCGCTTGCCTGCAGGCCAGCCTTGATAGCAGCCCAGCTGGCCGATGCCGGCGTCGGGCGATGCTGCTTTGCGATGCGTTCCGTCAGCGATGAGCGCCAGTCCGGGTCTTCCGCCATCCTGCGGATCGCAGCGTACCAGCCTTGCTGATCCTGCGAATCGATCGCCGGCATCAGGCCGCCGGACGCCTCGATCAATGACGGCGCGGTCGAGACGATGACGGGAATGCCAAAATCGAGACATTCCGAGGCGCCGTAGCCCCAGCCCTCGATATGCGAGGGAAAGACGCCAAAGGAAGCGCTGCGATAATATCGGATGAGCTCCTCATCGCTGATCGCTCCGGTGAACGTAACCCGCTCGAGCAGTCTCGGATGAGCCTTGAGATAGGCGCGCAGCGGATCGATCATCCAGCCCCAGCGCCCGGCGCAGACGAGCCGCGGCAGCTTGACGTCCTCGTCGAGCGCCTGCTGCCATATCCGTGCCAGCAGGATGTGGTTCTTGCGCACTTCGATGGTCGAGCAATAGAGCACGAACGGCTCGTCGGCCTCGATGCGCGAAGTCTGGCCGATGCGCGAAGCCGTCTCGTACAGGATGGACGGCATCGGAAACCGGTATACCACCGGCTGCGTGACGCCTGCCTGTTGCATATGATCGGTCAGCGTCGCACCAACTTCGTCGGATGCACAAAATGCCGGCGCGCCGGAACGCACGAGGTGCTCGAGATATGACCCGTAGCGAGCCTCGCCAGGGCTCATACCAACCATGTCGGGGCGCAGTGTCGGGATGAGGTCGTGGCAAAGAAACGCGAGGCCGCCGGCGCGCCCGGAGACGGCGGTTCGGTCATCCCCGGTCAGAATGTGATGGCTGATCAGGACAAAGCCGCGTTCGGTCTCGTTCGGTTGGCTTGGAACCTGACGCGGGGCCGACTGGATCCGCGCCCGCTGGTACAGACGATAGGCCCTGATCAGCAGCCTCGTCGCCTGATAGGCAATCCCTTTGCGGCCATGGGTCACCGTCTTGGCGAGATGGCGGTCGGCGTCGCGCTTGCCCCATGGCTGCTGCCTCACCGCTTCGAAGGCCTGCGACATCGCCGTGCGTCTCCCAGGCCATCGTTTGAGGCGCCAGGGTGAAATCTCGCCCGTCGCGACATGGTCCTGCTCGAAAGGAGCGAGGGGGCGAAACCGGCCTTCCCACGGTCGGAACGCCACCACCTCCACGCTAGCGTCGGGATCGGCCAGGGCTGCGCTGACGAGAAAGCTTTCCACCCGTGGGATGCCGACAAGTCCCTGGCCGGACGGCCAGAACGTCAGGCCGGTGGCGTCGATGGCCAGCCTGGGAGGTCTTCTTTCCCCTCCATCTTCAATCACGGTTTTACTGTCAGGACTCTCGACTGTCATGTTCTGCTTCTGTCGAAGGCGGTTGCACTCGATGCCTTATGCTTCATTTGCCGCGAAGACGGTAGCCATGCCGGCTTGCCCATCGGCTCGGCCCTGTGCCACCTTCGGCCGGGACATGGCGAGCGGGGGTGGCAAATGCGCGGCGAAGTGCTTCACTATGACGAGATCCAGGGCTTCGGCTTCATATCCGGGGCCGACGGCAACCGTTACACCTTCACCCGCGAGAACCTGCGCCGGCAGACCGCCATGCCCAACGGCACGGCCGTCGAGTTCCAGCCGGGCGGCGGCCAGGCGCGCGACGTCTTTTCGATCGCTGCTGCGACCGCCCCTCCGGCGGCCGCAGACCCCGGCATCAAGGCCGCACCGGCCCAGGCCAGCGTTCCGCCTGCAGCGGCCCCGTCTCCTGCGCAGCATTTCGGTCGATCTTCCGAGATAGCGGAGCCCAGTGATCTCTGGGGCTATTTCTGGCGCGGCGTGACGCAGAACTATTTCAATTTCGCCGGACGCGCCCGCCGCAAGGAGTATTGGGGCTACTGCCTGTTCTGGACGGTTTGCCTGCTGATCATCGGCGGCATCGGCCTGTACACCGATATGGATATGGGCGGTTTCGACAGTGATATCTCGGGCGCGATAACGGTCGGGTTGTGCGGCACGTTCCTGCTGGCGACAATTCTTCCCAGCCTCGGCATGATCGTGCGCCGGCTGCACGACATCGGCCTGTCGGGCTGGCTCTGCCTGCTGATCCTGATCCCGACCATCGGCAGCCTGATCATCCTGGTCTTCGCGCTGATCCCGACACAGGCCAGGGAAAACCAGTGGGGGCCGGTGCCTGCGGGCGTCAGAATATAGTTTGCGTGCATATTGCAATCGTACCCAACCTTGGGTAGCATTCGCCGTCGCTAGCGTGAATGGGGGGCTGGTTATGCGCGGTGCGGTGCTTCACTACGACCAGGATCAGGATTACGGATACATCAACGGTATCGACGGCAAGCGCTATATCTTCACCCATAACGATCTGAATCAGGGGGTGACCCTCGCCAGGGGCGCCCTTGTCGAGTTTCAACCGGATGACGGTACGGCGCACGATATAGTCGCCGTCACCCCGACAGCGCCATCGCCAAGCACGGGCCAGCCACGGCAGCCACGCCGTTCGGCCGAGAGCAGGCCCGCCTATTCCACGGGTCTGTGGGCTTACTTCTGGCGCGCGATAATTGCAGACTATAGCAATTTCAAAGGTCGCGCCCGCCGCAAGGAATTCTGGGCCTTCTGGCTATTCTACACCCTCGGGATATTGGCGCTTCTAGGCTTCGGAATACTCGTTGACCTGGCGTTCAATGGCTTCAAAACCAATGCGGACAGGACGCCGATGAGGGCCATAGGGCTCATACCCTTGCTGGTTTTCTTTTCGGGATTGATCCTGCCGTCGATTGCCCTCGTCGTGCGGCGTGTGCATGACGCGGGTCTGAGCGACTGGTTTGCACTGCTGGGCTTCATCACTCCCATTGGCAGCATTGCCTTGCTGGTCTTCGGACTTCTGCCGTCCCAGGTGGGCGAAAACCCTTGGGGACCAGTGCCGGCAGGCGTCAGGAGCTAGCCGCTTTTCAGCGCCTCGCCCGAAAGCCTGAGAAAGACCTTCTGGCCATGGCGTTCGGCGCCAAGCCGGTCGTAGAAGCGCAGTGCGCCCTCGTTCCAGTCCTCGGTGGTCAGGTCGATCCGACCGATGCCTTCGCGCAGGCAATGATCGGCGAGAAAGCCGATCAGCGCCCGGCCGACGCCGGCGTTGCGAACCTTCTCGCACACGAACAGATCCTTGAGGAACAGCAGCCGCTCAAGATCGATGCCGGGATGCGCGATCGCCACCGACGCCAGGCCGCCGACCTCGCCGTCGACGAAGGCGAGCGCAAAATGCGGATAGGCCGGGCTTTCCTCGCCAAGCCATTTTCGTGCGGCAGACAGGGCCCGGTCGGCATCGAGAGGTGGCTGCCGGTAGTGAACAGCCATCTCGCACAATATGGCCGCGAGCGCCGTCGCGTCCTCGATCGTCGCCCAGCGGACGTCGACCGTCACGGTATCAGCCCAGGAATTTGGCGATGATCGCGTCGCCCATCTGAACCGTACCGACCTCGGTCATGCCATCGGACATGATGTCTTTCGTCCGCAGGCCCGCGTCGAGCACGGCGGCGATCCCGCTTTCGACGCGGTCGGCTTCCTCGACCATGCCGAAGGAATAGCGCAGGCACATGGCGAAGGACGCGATCATGGCGATCGGGTTGGCGATGCCCTTGCCGGCAATGTCGGGCGCCGAGCCGTGGACCGGTTCGTAGAGCGCCTTGCGCTTCTTGGTCTTCACATCAGGCGCGCCGAGCGAGGCCGACGGCAGCATGCCGATCGAGCCGGTCAGCATGGCGGCGATGTCGGACAGCATGTCGCCGAACAGATTGTCGGTGACGATGACGTCGAACTGTTTTGGCCAGCGCACCAGCTGCATGCCGCCGGCATCGGCCAGCATGTGGTCGAGCTTGACGTCGGAATAGCGCGCCTTGTGGGTCTGGGTGACGACCTCGTTCCACAGCACGCCCGACTTCATCACATTGCGCTTTTCCATCGAAGTGACGTGGTTCTTGCGGGTGCGCGCCAGCTCGAAGGCGACGCCGGAAATGCGCTCGATCTCGAACGTGTCGTAGACCTGCGTGTCGATGCCGCGCTTCTGGCCGTTGCCGAGATCGATGATCTGCTTGGGCTCGCCGAAATAGACGCCGCCGGTCAGCTCGCGCACGATCAATATGTCGAGGCCTTCGACCACCTCCTGCTTGAGCGAGGAGGACGCCGCCAGCGCCGGGTAGCAGATGGCCGGGCGAAGGTTGGCAAACAGCTCCATGTCCTTGCGCAGGCGCAGCAGGCCGGCCTCAGGGCGCACCTCGTAGGGTACAGCATCCCATTTCGGACCGCCGACGGCGCCGAACAGCACCGCGTCGGCCGCCATCGCCTTTTCCATGTCGGCATCGGAGATCGCCGCGCCATGCGCGTCATAGGCACAGCCGCCGACCAGACCGTCATCGGTGGCAAAACCGCTGCCGAGCTTGTCGTTCATGACCGCGATCAGTTTCTTGACCTCGGCCATGGCCTCGGGACCGATGCCGTCACCGGGGAGCAGGAAAAGATGCTTCGTTGCCATGGAGAAACCGTCCTGGAAAGAATTTGAACCGCGGCCTTGCTAAACGCCAAGCCGGTTGTGCGCAAGGAGTAACGCAGCGATCAAGAACAACCTCGTTCGTTTGCGATCCTTCGCGCTCCCCTCTGCCCCGCCAGCCTCCCGCAAATTGCAGCGCCTTGCCTTCACCGATGCGAGAGAATGTTGACCAGCCGGCCGAACGGATCGCGGACATAGAAGCGGCGCACGCCTCAGGGCTCGTCGGCCGGTCCGTATTCGATGGCGAAGCCCGCCGCTTTCATGGCATCGAGCGCCGCATCGACATCATCGACCTCGATCGAAAGATCCGGCACCGGCGTTTCGGAGCCGCCTTGCGCCATGAAACTGACCTGGACATCCATCTTTGCTTGCGAGCCGTAGGTGGCGATCCAGCCAAGGTCCATAAGCACATCGAGGCCGAGGACATCCTGATAGAAACGCTTGGCCGCAGTGGCATCCGATGTCTCGATATTGGCAACGATGCGCCGGACTTTCATCGTCGGTCGCGTTTCAAGCCGTGCGCCGCAGCGCCGTCACCTCGATCTCGATCTTCATTTCCGATCTGTTGAGCTGGCAGACGATCATCGTCGCCGCCGGCCTGATGTCGCCGAACGTCTCGCCGAGGATCGGGAAGACCACGTCCACGAAGGCCTGGTCAGTGATGTAGTAATGCGCCCGCACCACGTCGGCCATCTCGAAGCCGCCGTCCTGAAGCGCCTTGCCGATCGTCGCCAGGCAATTGCGCGTCTGCGCCTCCACCGTCTCCGGCATCGCCATCGTCGCATAGTCGTAGCCGGTCGTACCGGACACGAAACACCAGTCGCCCTGCACCACTGCACGCGAATAGCCGGCGATCTTTTCGAAGGGCGAACCGGTGGAGATGAGTGTGCGCATGGGGCCTCGCAGGATTTGGTGGCCATTTTGCAGGGAAGACGCCTGTCCGACCATGGGCCAACATGGTTGGATTGGCGGTGCAAACCTTCGATGCCAGCGGGGGTGTGAAGGATCGCGGCGGACAATTCTTTTCCGCAGCACGACGACGGTGCGGCTGCCGTCGCGCAAAATACTTAGTTCGCCGACCCCAGCGCCTTGTCCAACGCCGCCTTCACATCGACCGGCCATGTCGCCACATCAGGCCACGCCTGCGGCTGGCCCTTGTCGCCGCGGCGCGCAAAATAGAGCCTGTGCTGGGCCGGGTCGACCGCCATGAAGCCGTCATTGCCGCCGCAATCATGCGGCACGCAGCCGCTGGCGTAGAAGGTGCCCGAAGCGGTCTTTTCCGTGCCGCCGCCGACCAGCAGGCTGGTTGCCATGTCGGGCATGTCCTTGCCGAGAAGCTTTTTCGCTTCCTTGTAGACGGCCTCGTTGTGGAAGGCGTCGATGATGTTCTGGTACTTTTCCGGATCGATGTCTTTCCAGTCCGTGCCGGGTTCCGGCATGTAGGTCAGATTGCCCGAAATCGTCAGCCCATCGGTCGGCGACCATTGCAAAGCCGGCTTCTCATCCCCCGGCAGCAGATAGGGCACGAAATAGATGGCGTTGTCGGACACCGCCGAGGGCGGTGCGCCGCACTGGTCCTGCTCGACTGTCGTGCTCTGGATGGTGCCGCCTTCCGGTTTCCAGACGATCACCGTCGCCGGCCCGCATTGATTGCCGCCGTCGCCCACATCGAACAGCGCCACCTTGACGCCGCCGACCTCGACTATTTTGTCGAAGAAGACGTCATAATTGCTGGCCAGCTGCTGGCCGTCATAGGCAAGCACCTTCTCGCCATACTGTTCCTTCTGGGTGATGGTCAGCGTGCCGCCTTCGAAAGGGACGGGCGCCTGCTTGTCGTCATCGGCAGCGTCGGCGGCGTTCGTCCCCTGATCGGCGGACGGCTGGTCCGTCGCCGGGGCCGGCTGGGTGGCGGGTGCCTGTGTCTGCGCAAACGCGCTCACGGTCTGCCCCAGCAACAAGGCCAGCCCGCAAACGCCGGCAAGAAGCAAACGTGTCAAGACTGTCCCTCCACTCAATCGCAACGAACCCGGCGCAACGAAGGCCTGAAAGCGGCCGGGCCTCCGCCTGGAGTGTGTACCGCTCAGGCCCAGGGGCGCTGTTCGGCGTTGCGCTTCTCGAACGACGCGATGGCGCCAGCCTTCTCCATGGTCAGGCCGATGTCGTCGAGACCGTTGAGCAGGCAGTGCCGCTTGAAGTCGTCGAGGTCGAAGGTGACGACACCGCCGTCGGGACCGCGGATTTCCTTGGCTTCGAGGTCGACCGACACTGTGGCATTGGAACCGCGCGAGGCGTCATCCATCAGCTTCTCGAGATCCTCGGGGCTGACGGTGATCGGCAAAATGCCGTTCTTGAAGCAGTTGTTGTAGAAAATGTCGGCGAACGAGGTCGAGATGACGCAGCGAATGCCGAAGTCGAGCAGCGCCCATGGTGCGTGCTCGCGGCTGGAACCGCAGCCGAAATTGTCGCCGGCAACCAGGATCTGCGCCTTGCGGTAGGCCGGCTTGTTGAGCACGAAATCCGGATTTTCCGAGCCGTCATCCTTGTAGCGCATTTCGGCGAACAGGCCGGTGCCGAGCCCGGTGCGCTTGATCGTCTTGAGGTAATCCTTCGGGATGATCATGTCGGTGTCGACATTGACGATCGGCATCGGAGCGGCGACGCCGGTGAGCTTGGTGAACTTTTCCATGGCTTTTGCCCGTGTTTTCGTTGCGGGGGGATTGCTGAGGCACGGTTTACACAAAGCCGGCAGCAAATAAAAGGCAACTGTTCGTGCACGGTGGCACAAGCCAGCCCGATGGTGCAGTCTGGCGGCCATGGCAGAAAACGCACACGTCCTCTATGCGCGTGAACCCGCGCTCGACATCGCCGAATTCCGGCGTGTGCTGGTCGAATCCGGCCTCGGCGAGACACGGCCGGTCGATGATGAAGCACGCCTGCGGGCGATGCTGTCGGGCGCCAATCTGGTGCTGACCGCGCGTCTTGACGTCGAAGGCAAGCCGCTGGTCGGCGTAATCAGAGGCATCACCGACTTCTCCTGGGTCTGCTACATCTCCGAACTCGCCGTTTCCCGATCGGCACAGGGGCTCGGCATCGGCAAGGGCCTGATGGACGAGGCGCGCCGGCAGCTTGGACCGTCGGTCGCCATCAGCCTGATCTCCATGCCCGACGCCGTCGGCTTCTACGAACGTATCGGCATGAAGCGCATGGCGGATGCATTCTGGTTCGACCGCAAGGGCTGAGATCTCTCTGGTTGGGGAACGAGAGAAGCGCGCCTTGCCTTCTCCCCCTGTGGGAGAAGGTGGATCGGCGCGCAGCGCCGAGACGGATGAGGGGTGTTCCAGCGGAGTGAGGCGTTGGCGTTCCCTGGAACACCCCTCATCCGTCGCCTTCGGCGACACCTTCTCCCACAGGGGGAGAAGGAAACGCCAACGCTCAAATCACATTCAATTCCCGGAACGCCCGCCCCTCAGCCACACGACCATAGCCAAACGCCGAACAATCCACCGTGCGATAGCCGCCATGCACGATCAGTTCGGCCAGCGCTTTGCCGACCGCCGGCGCCTGCTGCAGGCCATGGCCGGAGAATCCGTTGGCGAACAGGAAATTGCCGACTTCGGGATGCGGGCCGATCACCGCGTTCTGGTCGAGCGTGTTGTAGTCGTAGTGGCCGGCCCAGGCGCGGGTCGGCTTGATTGCCTCGAAGGCGGGAATGCGGGTCGCCAGCACCGGCCAGATCACCTCTTCGAACAGCGGCCAGTTTACCTCGAAGTCACCGGGATCGGGTGCGCAGTCGCCTTCCTCCGGTTCGGCGCCGCCGGTGAGGTAGACCGAGCCTTCCGGACGGACATAGATGCCGGAGGGATCGACCAGCAGCGGCATGTCGGCATATTTCTCGCGCGCCTCGAAGACGAAGACATTGCGCTTGCGCGGCTCGACCGGCAGCTCAAGCCCGGCCATGGCAGCCACCTTGCCGGCGTTCGGGCCGGCGGCGTTGACGACGATGCCAGCCTCCAGCGTCTCGCCATTGCCGAGGCTCACGCCGGTGACGCGATTGCCGTCGCGCGCGATGGCGGTGACATCGGCGGTGATGAAATCGACTTTCTTCTGCCGCAGCGCCTTGCGGAACAGCGTCAGCATCGCATGCGCGTCGAACCAGCCTTCGCCGGTGCGGCCATAGGCGCCGGCTGAAATGCCCTCGGTCGACAGCCACGGGAACCGGCGCGTAAGCTGGTCGGCATCCTCGAGCACGATGTCGGCGCCCTCGGCCATCTGCGCCTCGTGATTGCTCTTGAGGATCGGCAAGCCGTCCTCGCCGGCAAGGATGAGGTAGCCGCCTTCGCGAAAGCCGATATCGGCGTCGGCGCCGAACTCTTCCTTCAGCCGCCGGAACAGCTTCAGCGTGAACTGCGACAGGCGGATGTTTTCCGGGATCGAGAATTGCTGGCGGATCGAGGCCATGGACAGCGTCGTTGCCGCATGCGCGAATTGCGGATCACGCTCGACCAGCGCGATCGTGCCGGAAAACCCTTGCTCGCGCAGATAGTAGGCGACCGAGGAGCCGACGATGGCTCCGCCGATGATGACGATGTCGTAGCGCATGTTCTCTCCGATCCGGCCGATGGTGTCCTTCACGCCACCGGCAGAATGATCTCGAAGCGCGTGCCGCGTTCGCTGTCAACCAGCGCGATCATACCATCATGCGCTTTCAGGAGGGCCAGCACGATGCCGAGCCCCATGCCGGTGCCGCCCTGCTCGCGCCGCGTGGTGAAGAACGGTTCGAAGATGCGCGCCCGGTTGCTCGGCGAAATGCCGGCGCCGTCGTCGCTGACCAGGATGCTCGCCTTGCCGCCGGCGCTCGTAGCCGAGACAGAAACCGCCGTCGCGCCGTGCCTGGCCGAATTGTCGATGAGATTGGCCAGCACGATAGCCGCGTTCTCGGCCGATATGCGCAAGCCGATTTCGCCGCCGGCTCCGACGCGAACCGCCAGCCTGTTGTCGACGGGCAGCAGCGCCAGCGCCGCACCGAGCGATGTGCTTTCGCCGCTCGGCGCCAGGTTTTCGGCGCGCGCCAGGTCGAGCAGGCGGCGAACCAGCAGATTGAGCCGTCCCGCATCGGTGACGATATTGTCTGAAAAGCGCCGCCGCTCCGTATCGTCCATCGCGTCACCGGAATCGCGCAGCAGTTCGGCCGCGCCCTGGATCGCCGTCAACGGCGATTTGAGCTCATGCGAGACATGGGTGGCGAACGTCTGGATGCTGTCGGAACGCGCCTGCAGTTTTTCGGCCATGTCGAGGAAGGCGGCGGAAAGCTCCGCCATCTCTCGCGTGCCGTGATGGTCGAGCGGCCTGATCGCCGCGCGGTCGCCGGCGGCGATGCGCTCGGTTCGGTCGATCAGCGCATAGATCGGCCGGCTGACGGTGCGCAGGAAAACCAGGCCGATGAGCAGCGTGCCGCCGAGAATGGCGATCGCCGCCAACGTCACCTTGCCGCGTTCGCCATAGAGATGTTTGATGATGTTGTTGGGCGTCCGCGACACATAGACGACGCCGGCGACCTTGCCGCCGACAGCGACCGGCAGGGCGACGAAGACACGCACCTTGGTGCCGCGGCTGACCGAATAGAGCGGTGGCGTCGGCTGGTCGGGAATGCGCAGCCTGAGCGCGCTGGCATAGTGACCGGCAAGTGCTGTGCGCACCTCTTCGGCCGCACTGAGCGACTGGCCGACCTCGCCGCGCCCGGCAATGACGACGCCCCGGGGATCGAGCAGCCGGAAGCCGGCCAGCGTGGTTTTCTGCGTGGCGTCGAGAATACCGGACAGGCGCACGCCGATCGCCGCGAAGGCCGGATCCGGGGTGGCCGGCATCGCCGCCGGCCGGGTCGGCAGCACATAGTCGGAGGCGAGATCGAGTTGCGGCTCGATCGGCTTGTACAGCGGGCCCGGATTGACGCTTCGGCTTGAATCCCCGCCTGGCCCCGGCATCGGCGCGCCGAGCTTGTCCGCCGCAATGCCGGCGTCGCGCACATCCTGCGCATAGATGGCGGCGATGGCCGCGCCTTGCGCGATCAGCTCCGCTTCGGTCTGGCGGATCAACTGGTTCTCGTAGAGGCGGAAGAAGAACAAGCCGACCAATGGCAGGGCCATCACCATGATCAGGATGGCGACGACGACCGTGGCAAGCCGTGGCCGCCACTTGCGGCCGATCCATTTGCCGGAAGTCGTCAGCCGCATCGGCCAAGCCGGAAGCCGACGCCATGCACGGTCTCGATGGCATCCAGGCAACCCACTGCTGCCAGCTTGGCGCGGATGTTGCGGATATGGCTGTCGACGGTGCGGCCGGCGACATGGATGTTTGCGGCATAGGCGCTGGCCATCACCGCGTCGCGGTCGAGCACATGCGCGGGCCGCGCCAGGAACCCCTTCAGGATCGAGAATTCGATCCCCGTCAGGGCAAGCGCCTTGCCGTCGAAGCTGGCGGCATGGCTGGCCGGCGCCAGAGCCAATTTGCCATGCGAAAACTGCCTGTTGTCGACCGGTTCGGCCGCCGCCGGGCGGGCGCGCCGCAGGATGACGTTGACGCGGGCGACCAGTTCGCGCGGGCTGAATGGTTTCGTCACATAGTCGTCGCCGCCCATTTCGAGCCCGAGGATGCGGTCGATCTCCTCGTCGCGCGCGGACAGGAACAGCACCGGCACATCGGATGTGTGCCGCAGCCGCCGGCAGACCTCCAGCCCGTCCATTTCCGGCATGCCTATATCGAGCACGACGAGGTCCGGCGCCCGGCGTCCGATCGCCTGCAGGGCGGCGGCACCGTCGGCCACCCCTGTCGTTTTCATGCCGGCCTTTTCCAGCGCAAAGCAGATCACCTCGCGGATGTGCGGGTCATCGTCGGCGACGAGGATGTGATGCGGCATGGATCAGCGGCCCGGCATGGAAGGTTCGATAGCGGAGGGAATCACGAACGGCCCCTTGGTGTCGAGATATCGAAGCAGCCGCCAGTCGCGAAAGCTCCAGGCCCGCCAGTTCTGCTGGATAGTTCGATACCAGATTTCATCGCTGCCGCGCACGCCAGCCAGTTCGCGGACAGTGCCGGCGGCCGCCGTCTTGCCCTGCTGCTCGAGGAAGCGATCGAGTGCGGGAAACGCGCCTGGACCGAGCGAGTGAAGATACCAGGCGTCTAGGGGAATGCCCTGGCCGGTCATTTCGAGGGAATGGTCGACATTGTAGTTGGCGATCGTCGCTGCAAAATTGATGAAACAGCCGGCATAAAGCGTCAGAGATAACGTCAGAAGATTGGCGGAGAGCAGCCATTCGTTGGATTTTCTAAGCGCGATGCGGGCAATGATCAGGGCAAGGCCTGCTGCCACCAGCCCCATCCAGACAAAGGCGGCGACGCGCCAGTAGGTCAATGCATAGATGCCGACATAGAGGTCGAGCCGCAGGATCGACGAAATGACCAGCATGATGTTCTGCGCCACCCAGGCATAGACCAGCCGGCGGATGAACGGATCGGCCGATGTCTCGCTGCCTGGCCGCAGCGCTGCCAGCACGAAGCCGGCGGCAAGCAGCGCGGTGACGATCAGGGGATAGGCGCCGCGATGCGCGTAGGCCGCGTAGCTCAGCCCGTCGGGAAGGGCGGCCCCGCCCCACAGATAGGTGGCGTCGAGCGCCGTCTGCAGCGCAAACAGGATGTTGAAGACGATCAGGGCGCGCAGGATGGCGGCCTTGCCGAACAGGATGTCTTCGATGGTGGTGGCGGTTTTGTCGGCTTGAGCGCTGACGGCCGGCGCCGCGCGCGGGATGCGGCGAACGAGGCGCGGCAGGCGCGGCCGCAGAAAAGCCCAGACAGCGGCGAGCACGAACAGCCAGAAGGCAATCCGCGCCAGCTGGATAAGATCGAGCAGCCTCACGAGGTCGATCAGCGACAGCCAGTAGTCGATCACCGGATTGGCGGCGCCGAACAGCGCCAGGAAGACCGCGCCCAGCGTCAGCGGCATCACCCAGACAGCGATCGCCGCCAGCCGGATGCGCCGCCGGCCGAACCGCCGCGCCGTCCTGCGCCAGCGGATGAAATCATTGGCGAAGCGGAACGGCGCCGCCAGCCCGAACAGCACGATCTGCCCGGCAATGCGGGCGATGCTGTGCCGCAGCCGCCCGCTCAGCGAAAGGGCAAAGACGGTCAGCGCCGCCAGCGCGATCGAAACCGACAGGGTGCTGACGTTTTCAGCCAGCGGCAGCAGCGCGACAAGCAAGGCGATGGGCTTGAGCCACACCCGACCGTCGCTGAAAGCCGCCGGATGCACGGCGACAACCGCGGCGGCAATCAGCAGGGCGAACAGGAAAACCGTGATCCCGGCGGGCTGGCCGTAGAACAGGAAATCCGCAAGTGCCGCCAGCAGGATGGCGACACCGAAGCGGCTGCAATAGCTCGGCGCGGCGGAGAGCAACGCTGTCATGATCGGGCTTTCCTGATGGCGTCCCGCCGGGTTGCCGGCGGGCTGTTGCGGACAAAGGGAATGAGGATCGCCGTGGGATTCGCGCGCGGCGGATCGGCCAACCACCAGTCTTCGCGGCGCAGCCGGTAAGGCAGGGACCATCGGGGTTTTGCTCGGTTTTGCATGCCGTCTGTTTGTCAGGCCGGTGGGGAAAGGGTGAGGCGGATCGGAGGAGGTTTTCCGCAGGCCTGTGCAGTTTTCGTGCAGGCAATTGTTGAGGTCGAATTCGCCATCTTTCTAACGTCGGCGCTGCCCCTCACCTGCCTGCCGGCATCCTCTCCCCGTAAACGGGGCGAGGGACGCTCTTGTCGCCGGTTTCGCCAATCTCCAGCGTCGCAAGAAAGGCGCCGGCGTTGCCGCCAGCTCCTCTCGCCCCGTTTACGGGGAGAGATGTCCGGCAGGACAGTGAGGGGCAGCACCAGCTTTCGCGATTGGCTCGCCTCAGGCACAGCCCTGCGCGCTTGCCTCACCCACCCACAAGCGGCATAGATCACCCATGGAAACCTATCGCCCGCGCCGCTCCGTGCTCTACATCCCGGCTTCCAACGACAAGGCGCTGGCTAAGATCGCGCAGCTTGCCTGCGATGCAGTCATCATCGACCTCGAGGATGCCGTCGCCCCGGCCGACAAGATCGGCGCTCGCGAAAAACTGGCCGGCATTTTCGCCAACCGCCCCAACGAACGCTGCGAGATGATCGTGCGCATCAATGCTCTGGCAACCGAATGGGGCGCCGACGACCTGCTGGCTGCCGCAGGCTGCGAGCCCGACGGCATTCTGTTGCCCAAGGTCGACACGCCGCGCGACCTGCTCGAGGCCGGCGATGTGCTCGACGACAATTTTGTCCCCGATAGCGTGAAACTGTGGGCGATGATCGAGACGCCCAAGGCGCTGCTCAACATCGGCGCCATCGCCGAGCTTGGCCGTGACCCGGCCTCGCGGCTCAGTTGTTTCGTTGCCGGAACGAATGATCTGGTCAAGGAGACCGGCATTCTGGCAACGCCTGACCGACGCTACCTCGTGCCATGGCTGATGCAGATGGTGCTGGCCGCGCGCGCCGGCGGCATCGACATGCTCGACGGCGTCTCCAACGATTTTCGCAGCCTCGACGCTTTCACCCATGAATGCGCGGAAGCCGCGGCCATGGGCTTCGACGGCAAGAGCCTCATCCACCCGGCCCAGATCGAAGCCGCCAACCGCACCTTCGCGCCGTCCACGGAAGCCGTGGCCGAGGCGCGCTCGGTGAAGGAAGCCTTCGCGCTCGCCGAGAATGCCGGCAAGGGCGTGATCGCGCTGAACGGCAGGATGGTCGAGCGCCTGCATCTGGCGCAGGCCGAAAAACTGCTGGCGAAGGCAGCCGCCATCGGGTCATAAATGCTCGATGGATGGGCTATGGCTACTCACGACAGGAATTGAACAATGAAACTCTACCGCTTTCTGTCCGCTCCGGACGATGCCAGCTTCTGCCACAAGGTGACGGCGGCGCTGAACAAGGGCTGGCACCTGTTCGGCTCGCCGACCTATGCCTACGACAAGAAGGCCAAAACGATGCGTTGCGGCCAGGCCGTGGTCAAGGATATCGACGGCCAGGAATACGGACCCGATACGAAGCTCAGCGACTGGTAGGGACAGCGCCTTGCATGCGGATTAGGCAGCCTCGGCAATATCAAGGCGCACTGTAAGTCCGGCCTGTGTGGCAAGGTTGATCAACGTGTCCAGGCTGAATTCGCGATCCTGCCCCGCAAGAGGTCGCTAAGGCGCGGCTGCGTGATTCCGAGCCGCTCGGCTGCTTCGGCCTGGGTAATTTTCCAGCTCCGCACCCGCTGTTCAATCGCGATCAGCAAATTGGAGCGCATGGCCATATTGGCAGCCTCGGCCGGAGTATCTTCCAGCGCATCCCAGACATTTTCAAAGCTCTGACGTTCCATTGTCACGACTCCCTTCGTCATCCTAGGGCGCAGCAGTCGCAAAGCGACTGCGGAGACCCTAGGATCCATGCCGTGACCTTCGCCGAGGGGCATAGCAGATCAGGATTAGAGCCTGTTTTCGCCGAAACCGGATGGTAAGCTTTCAGTCCTGCACCGATGGAGCACTGTACCAAGATCACGGCATGGATCCTAGGGTCTGCGCTGCGTCGCTTCGCTCCTTGCTCCGCCCTAGGATGACGAAGGTGTGGGGCTATTCCGCCGCCTCTTCGATCTTCTCCATATCATCGTCCGACAGGCCGAAATGGTGGCCGATCTCGTGGATCAGCACGTGGGTGACGATGTCGCCAAGCGTTTCCTCGTTCTCGGACCAGTAGTCGAGGATGGCGCGGCGGTAGAGCGTGATGCGGTTCGGGCCCTCGCCGGTCTGCGGATTCCAGCGTTCGGCGATGCCGCGTCCCTCGAACAGGCCGAGCAGGTCGAAGGGCGTCTCCAGCGACAGGTCGTCCATGATCTCGTCGGTCGGAAACTCGGCGATCTGGATGACGATCTCGCCGGTCAGCTTGCGAAAATCCTCCGGCAGATGCGCGTAAGCCTCCAGCGCCAGGAACTCCATTTCGTCCATCGAGGGCGAGAGTTCGTCGTGCCAGGTGCGGGTCTTGTAGATGCGGGCCATGCTTTGTCCTTTGATCCCGGCATATAGGCTTTCGCACCGGAATCGGCAAATGAACGGGCCGATGCGCCTGCGCCATCCCTGCCGAGAGGAATAAATTCCCCATGACTCTGCTTGACTCCTGGGTCACCCTCTGGAATCTATAGGGAACATAACAGGAACAATTGTGAGTGGAAGCTGACCGTCATGGCGATGACCGCCGTGGCGCGGGAGACTGTTTTTGCCCTGCGCCGCCAGATCGCGAAAATCGAGGGAACGCTGCCCGAGCGCTTGGCTGCGCCGGCCGCCGCGCCCTTTAATGCCGACGCCAACACCGATCTCACAATCGTCCGGCGTGGCATTGCCGCGGCGTTGCCGGATGCGTTTCTGCCTATCGGTGTCGAGCGCCTCGACGCCGCCCTAAGCGGCGGCCTGCCGAAGGCCGCCCTGAGTGAAATCCATGGCAGCGAAACCCGCGATGCCGGGGCCGTCGCCGGCTTCGCTTTGTCGCTCACCAGCCTGATCCTCAAGCAAACGCCGGGGCTGCCGGTGCTGTGGATCGGCACATCGGAGATTTTTCGCGAGGCCGGCTTTCCCTATGCAAGGGGGCTTCACGCCTCGTTCGGCATCGAGCCGGAGCAATTGCTGTTTTCCGAGGCGCCAAGGCTTGTCGATGCGCTGTGGGTCGCCGAGGAGGCGGCCCGGATGACAGCGCTCGCCGCGGTCATCCTGGAAATCCGCGGCAATCCGCAGCGGCTGGACCTGACCGCGACACGCCGGCTGCATGCAAGGGCGCAAGCGGCCGGCCGGCCGGTGTTCCTGCTGCGGCAGGCGGCCGAACCCGAACCGACGGCCGCCCCTGTCCGCCTCATCGTCGCCTCGGCGCCGGCGGTGCCGCGCGACACCATCGCCGGGCCGCTGGCCGGCTCGATCGGCCGCCCGGCCTTCGCCCTCACCATCGGCAAGAGCCGCACAGCCCTGCCTGGACAATTCACACTGGAGTGGAACCCCGATGAACGCGCATTCGACGAAAGATGGGGCGACGAAAAAGGGAGCGAGGGAAGAGACCGGACAAAGAATCCTGTCCCTGTGGTTTCCCTATCTGGCGGCGGAAAGGATCCTGCGCCAGCGTCTGGGGCGGTCCTGGCGTTCCCGGCCGTCGGATCACCTCTCTCACCCGCCGCTCGTGATCAGCCATCGCGACCGCAACGCGCAGCGCATCTCGGCCCTCGACGAGCGGGCTGAGGCGCTGCACCTGAAGCGCGACATGGGCATCGCCGATGCGCGCGCCATGCATCCGTCGATCGACATCGTCGAGGCGGATCCGGAAGCCGACCGCCGACTGCTCGAAGGCCTTGCCGACTGGTGCGACCGCTACACCCCGCTGGTGGCGCTGGACGGGACAGACGGCCTGTTTCTCGACGTCACCGGCTGCACCCATCTGTTCGGCGGCGAGCGCGCCATGCTGGACGACATCCTGTCGCGCTTCTTCCATCAGGGTTTCGATGTCCGCGCCGGGCTTGCCGCGACACCGGGTGCGGCCTGGGCGGCGGCACGCTTTTGCGGCGACCGCATCATTGTGTCAGGCGAGGAGGAAGCGCTGCTGGCACCCCTGCCCCTGGCCGCGCTGCGCATCGAGCCGGCGACCCGCACCAGCCTGGAAAGTGTAGGCCTGCGCACGGCGGGCGCCGTCATGGCGGCACCGCGCGCGCCGCTCGCCCGCCGCTTTGGCGCCTTGCTGCTCCTGCGCCTCGACCAGGCGCTTGGCCGTCTCGACGAAGCGGTGTCGCCGCGCCTTCCCGTCGCGCCGCTTTCGGTCGAACGCCACCTCGCCGAACCCGTCACCCTGACCGAGGACATCGAACGGCTGGTGGGCATGCTGGCGGCGACCTTGAAAACCGACCTCGAACGCCGCGGCGAGGGTGCCAGGACGCTGGCGCTGCTGCTCTTTCGCGTCGACGGCGCCGTCAGCCGCATCGCCATCGGCACCTCGCGGCCGATGCGCGAACCCATGCTGATCCAGAAACTGTTCCATGAGAGGCTGGCCGCGCTCGAGCAGGATATCGATGCCGGCTATGGTTTCGATCTGGTGCGGCTCTCGGTGTTGGCGGCAGCCACCTTCGACATGCAGCAGGCTGATCTGACTGGTGAAACGATCGACGATGGCGCCGATATCGCGCTGTTCGCCGACCGCATCCGCGCCCGGCTCGGCGAGGGCGCGGTTCTCCGGCCGGTCGCGGTCGAGAGCCATCTGCCGGAGCGTGCTGTCGCCACGATCCCCTTCACCGAAGCGCCGCGCCGGACCACGCCGCCGAAAAAGCCCGGCAGGCTGCAGGCGCCACAAACCATTTTTCCGCCGGAACGGCCAATCCGGCTGTTCCGCTCGCCCGAACCCATCGATGTGCCGGCCACTGAAATGCCGGAAGGACCACCGCTGAACTTCCGCTGGCGGCGCGCGCTCTACCGGGTCACGCGCGCCGAAGGGCCGGAACGCATCGCCGCCGAATGGTGGCGGGAAGCGCCAAGCGACGAGGCGGCATCGACGCGCGACTATTTCCGTATCGAGGACGCCGATGGCCGCCGCTATTGGCTCTACCGGCAAGGTCTTTACGGCAACACGCAGGTACCGCCGCGCTGGTTCATGCATGGTGTCTTCGCATGAACGCGCTGACCGTCATTCCCTATGCCGAGTTCGGCATCCAGTCGAATTTCTCCTTCCTGCGCGGCGCCTCCAAGCCGGAGGAGCTGGTGGTCGCGGCCAAGCTCCTGGGCTTCTCGGCGATCGGGCTTGCCGACCGCAACACAGTGGCCGGCGTGGTGCGCGCCTGGCAGCAGGCCAAGGTCGAAAAACTCTCCTATCACCCCGGCTGCCGGCTGGTTTTCGGGGACGGCACGCCGGACATTCTCGCCTATCCCCAGGATCGCAAGGGCTGGGGACACCTCTGCCGCATGCTCACCCAGGCCAATCTGCGCGACGAGAGCGAAAAGGGCGCCACCCTTCTCCAGCGCGGCGACCTCCTCGAATGGGGGGATCTGATGTCGCTGGCGATCCTGCCCGATCTGTCGGCGGGCGCGCAAGATAGTCTTCCCCTGCTTCGAGACCTCAAAGGCCGCTTCGGCAGGAACCTGCGGCTTGGCGTTTCGCCCGACTACGCCGGCAATGACCGTTTCCGCATCGAGCAGGCCGCGGCGCTTGCTGAGAGCGTCGGTATTCCGCTGATGGCGACCAACGACGTTCTCTACCACACGGCCGAACGGCGCCCGCTGCAGGACGTGCTGACCGCGATCCGCCTCAACACGCCCGTCGCCGAGGTCGGGCTGCAACTCACCGCCAATGCCGAGCGCCATCTGAAGCCGCCAATGGAGATGGCGCGCCTGTTCCGCAGGCATCCGCAGGCGCTGGCCGAGACGCTGCGGTTTGCGGAAAGCCTGGGTTTTTCCCTTGAGGAGCTGAAGCACAACTATCCAGAGGAGACGACCGAAGCAGGCGTCGACCCGCAGACGGAACTGGAGAGATTGACTTGGGAGGGCGCCAGGAAACGTTACCCCGAGGGCATCCCTGACAAAGTGGAAGGACTCATCCGGCACGAACTCGAAATTGTCGGTCAGAAGAAATACGCCCGTTATTTTCTCACCGTTCGCGACATCGTTCGGTTCGCGCGTTCGGAAGAGGTCGGCATTCTGTGTCAGGGTCGCGGCTCCGCCGCAAACTCCGTCATCTGCTATTGTCTGGAGATTACGGAGGTAGATCCTGGCCTTCTGGACGTTCTTTTCGAGCGCTTTGTTTCAACGGAGCGCGACGAACCTCCAGACATCGATGTCGACTTCGAACATGAGAGGCGTGATGAGGTCATCGCCTATATCTACAATAAATACAGCGCCAAACGCACAGCCTTGGCCGCAGCCGTCATCAGCTATCGCGGCCGTTCGGCGCTACGCGAAGTGGCTAAGGCAATGGGCCTGTCGGAAGATGTCAGAAGCGCTTTGGCGAGCACGATCTGGGGTTGGTCGACCTCCGAACTTGGCGAGAAGGAGGCTCACGCTGGCGGCATCAACCGCACCGACCCGCTGGCAAAACTGGTGATCGAACGCTCCAACGATATCATGGGCTTTCCCCGTCATCTGTCGCAACATGTCGGCGGCTTCGTCATCACCAAAGACCGGCTCGATGAGATCGTGCCCATCGTCAAGACGGCGATGGACGAACGCAAGATGGTCGAATGGGATAAGGATGACCTGGATAATGTCGGCATCCTCAAAGTCGATGTGCTGGCGCTTGGCATGCTGTCTTGCCTGAGGCGTGCTTTCGATCTGCTGGAAACCCACTACGGAGTAAGGGACAAGTATGACCGGCGGCTGACCCTTGCGACAATTCCGCAAAAGGATAGCCGCGTTTACGACATGATCTGCCGTGCCGACACATTGGGCGTCTTTCAGATTGAATCGCGTGCCCAGATGTCGATGCTGCCGCGTCTCAGGCCCCGCACATTCTATGATCTGGTCATCGAAGTGGCGATCGTGCGACCCGGTCCTATCCAGGGCGATATGGTGCACCCCTACCTTCGTCGACGGCAGGGAAAGGAGAAGGTCGAGTATCCGAGCAAGGAACTTCAAGCCATTCTGGAGCGAACCCTCGGTGTGCCGTTGTTTCAAGAGCAGGCAATGAAGATCGCGATCGATGCCGGGGGCTTCTCGCCCGGTGAGGCGGATAAGCTAAGACGCGCTATGGCCACCTTTAAGCGCAGTGGCATGATCAAAAACTATGAAACGCTGATGGTCGAAGGGATGGTCAAGAAAGGCTATCAACGAGACTTCGCCGAGCGCTGCTTCAAGCAGATTGAGGGCTTTGGCGAATATGGCTTTCCCGAAAGCCATGCCGCTTCCTTCGCCCTGCTCGTCTATGCCTCCTGCTGGTTCAAGACCTTCTATCCCGACGTGTTCTGCGCCGCGATCCTGAATTCGCAGCCGATGGGATTTTACCAGCCGGCCCAGCTGGTGCGCGACGCAAGCGACCATGGCGTCGACATCCGCGACATCGACGTCAATTTCTCGGTCTGGGACTGCACGCTGGAGAAAGCGCCTTTCGATCCGGCCCGTATCCTCCCGCGCCATGCCGACATGCGCGGCGTCATCGAGACGAAGCATGCCGTCCGGCTCGGCTTCCGCCAGATCAAGGGCCTGTCGAAGGAGCGCATGGAGGTTTTCGTCGAGCGGCGCGGCTCAGGCTATGTATCCGTCAGGGATGTCTGGCTGCGCTCCGGCCTCGATGTCGGGGAGATCGAAAAACTGGCGCAGGCCGATGCCTTCCGCTCGCTCGGCCTCGATCGTCGCGAAGCCTTGTGGGCGGTGCGCGCGCTCGACGGCAAGAGCGCCGCCGAAAGGCTGCCGCTGTTCGACCAGCCGGCGCTTCGCCTGCGCGAGCTGGAGCCCGAGACGAGGCTGCCGAAAATGCCGCTCGGCGAGCATGTCATCCATGATTACCGCGCGCTCGGCCTGTCGCTGAAGGCGCATCCGGTCGCCTTCCTGCGCGAGCGGCTCGACCGCGCCGGCGTCACCCCCAATGCGAACCTGCCTTCAGTGCGCGACGGCAGGCGCGTCTCCGTCGCCGGCCTCGTGCTGGTGCGGCAGCGCCCCGGCAAGGGCAACGCGATCTTCTTGACGCTGGAAGACGACAAGGCGGTGGCCAACGTCATCTTCTGGCAAAGAACCTTCGACCGTTACCGGCCGATCGTCATGGGCGCCCGGTTCGTCAAGGTCACCGGAAAATTGCAGTCTGAATCGGGCGTGGTCCACATCGTCGCCGAGAGGATCGAGGATCTGACGCCTTGGCTGACCGTGCTTCTGGAGAAGGTCAGCGAGGCCGCACCAGCGGTTCCTCCGAGAGACCTCGCCAAGGAGCGTTCGGATCGCTCCAGCCCCGCCAAACAAAGCGCACCGATCCGTCAGGATCTCGCAACGCTGTCGGAAGAAGCGGAAAGCGTCATGCCCAAGGGGCGGAATTTTCAGTAGGTGGCAAAAACTTCGGTGTCGGCGGGACAGCACCCCCCTCTGTCCGGACATCTCCCCCGCAAGGAGGGAGATTGGCAGCTTTGGCGCTTTCGCACATTCCAGCAACCGTGGAGATTAGCGAAAGCCGAGACAACATCCGATCTCCCTCCTTGCGGGGGAGATGTCCGGCAGGACAGAGGGGGGCGCTGTCCCGCCCACCTCGCCAGTCTGTGGTGCAAGAACTCAGCCCGGCCCACCCAAGCGCGGCGGCGGCGGGGCCAGCACATCCTCCACCGACAGCGTCCGCGCCTCGGAAGGCAGCATGATCGGGATGCCGTCACGCACTGGGTAGGCAATCTTGGCGACCCTGGAAATCAGCTCGCCGCGCTCCGGATCCCAGGCCAGCGGCCCCTTGGTCAGTGGGCAGGCCAGCAGCTCCAGCAGCTTGGGGTCAACCTTCCTCTCCTCACGTCCGTCCGCCGCCATCGCAACCTCTCATTGTAGGCTCGAGCCAAAGTCCTCATTCTCGCGCGCCAGCGCCATTTCGGTGATGGCGATCAGCGTCTCGGCCCGGGTCTTGAGATCCGCCGCCTCGAGCAGCGCCTGTTTCTCGGCCGGCCCGTAGGGCGCCATCATCGACAGCGCATTGACCAGCATGGCATTTTCGGCCCGGCTGACGCTTTCCCAGTCGGCCTCCAGATCGTTGGCCTGCAGATAGGCGCGAAATGCCTTGAGCAGCGATGGCCGGTCGATCTCGTTGTCCGCCTGATCCTCGTCGAGATCGGCAAGGAAAGGCGCGGGCTTGCACTGGCGAAACGGCGTCTTGACCGTCAATTCGTGAGCGATGCGGAACCGGCACACGCCCTGCAGCGAAATCAGGTAGCGGCCGTCGCCACTTTCGGAGAAGGCGATGATGCGCCCGGCGCAACCGACATTGCAGAGCTCCGGCTCGCCATCGCCGCGCAAGGCGCCATCGAGACTGGGCTGGATGACGCCGATGAGCCGCGAGCCGGCAATCGCCTCGTCCACCATCTGCAGATAGCGCGGCTCGAAGATGTTGAGCGGCATGCGGCCTCCCGGCAGCAAAAGCGCACCCTCGAGCGGAAAGATCGGGATCGTCGACGGCAAATCCTTGGCGAGCCGGTAATGCGCGTTTCCCGCTTGCACCATATTCCTCCGATCGCTTCACCAGAAGCGCGTCATACCAGCTAATCTGGCGCAGTCGTCGCCGACGCCAAGCCCGTGCGGCAAAACAACCGGCAGCCGGCTCAGGAAAACAGCAATGCCGACAATTTGCGGCGCGCCGCCAGCGTCGCCTCGTCGGTCATGCCCCAGGCCTCGAACAGCTGCAGCAATTGCGTCCTGGCGCCATCCTCGTTCCAGGCCCGGTCGGCCTTGATGATGGCCAGCAGATTGTCGGCCGCGGCCGTACGGTCGCCGTTGGCGTTCTGGATCATGGCCAGATCGAAGCGCGCCTGGTGATCTCCGGGATTTTCCGCCAGCCGGCGCTCGAACTCGGCTGGATTGCCGAGAGCCGCCGTCTGCGCCGCAACCGCCATCCTGGCGCGCAGGGCTGCCAGCGGCGGCGCATCCTTCTTGGCCTCCGGGGCTGTTGCCAAAAGCGCCTCGGCGCCTTCCGTGTCGCCGGCGTCGAACAACAGTTCGCCCAGTCCGGCGATCGCCTCGATCGTCTCCGGCGCCTGCGCCAGGATGGCGTCATAAATGTCGGCCGCGGTCTGCATGTCGCCGGCGGCGCGCGCCTCAATGGCCGCGGCCAGGGCTTCGGCCACTGGCGGCGCGCCGTTGCCCTTGCCGCCGACCTTGGTGATGAATTCGTTGATCTGGCTCTCCGGGATGGCGCCCATGAAGCCATCGACCGGCTGGCCGTCCTTGAAGGCGATGACCGCCGGGATAGACTGGATGCCGAGCTGGCCGGCGATCGAGGGATGGTCGTCGATGTTCATCTTGACCAGCTTGACCCTGCCGCCGGCGGCCTTGACCGCCTTCTCCAACTGCGGCGTCAACTGCTTGCAAGGCCCGCACCAGGGCGCCCAGAAATCGACCAGCACCGGCTGGCGGCGCGATTCCTGGATGACATCGGCGGCAAAGGCAGCCGTCGTCGTGTCCTTGATCACATCGGCGGGAGCGGCGGGCGCATCGCCAAGCGCGACTTTCGCCGGCGCCGGCGCGGCTCCACCATACTGCACCGAGGTGGTGTACTGGCCGCCATTGCCGCCAAAGGAGCCGCCGAACGGATTGTTGTCGCTCATCTCTCTACCCTTCCGTGGCGCCGCCGGCCGGCGGCCAGGCGCCCTATGCTTCAGACCATCTGACTCAAGCCATCCATGTGGCGATCACACGGAGACTTTCAAGATAGCAGCATCGTGCCCGGTTGCCTCGACGAATCTGATCAGGTCGCGCGCCGCGATCGATGTCGTCGCCTCATTGGTCAGCGGATGCCCATTGATGACCGCATGCTCCATCAAATCCTTGTCGAGCACGAGCTTGACCCTGTTTGCCGTGTCGTTGATGACGCCAAAGACCGTGACGGCGCCCGGTGTGACGCCGAGCAGCTCCATCAGCATCTCCGGCTTTCCGAAGGAAACCCGGCTGGCGGCGCCGATCACCTGGTGGATCTGCTTCAGGTCGACGACCGCGTCCTCGCCGACGGTGACCAGGAAGAAATTGTCCTTCTTGTCCTTCAGGAACAGGTTTTTCGTGTGCCCGCCGGCGATCTCGCCGCGCAGTGCCTGCGAATCGGCGACGGTATAGAGCGGCGGGTGGCGCTTCGTCGACGTGGCAATGCCGAGTTCGGCAAGAAAGGCCATCAAATCGGCTTCGGTCTTCGGCATCGGTTTCGTCCCGTTTCTCAAGCCAGCCGTTTACGGCCAATGGGGCAGCCGACACAAGACCGTCATGCGACATCATGGTGAGCGGCACCGGCCTTCGCGCTGGCGCCCCGCCGCCCGCCACTCACGCGCCCGCCGGCGGCTTGCCGGCCCCGCGCATCGTGTCGCAAAAAGCCTGCGATTTCCCTGTTGCAATCGCCGCGCTCTTCAGCCATATAGGCCCGGCTTGCGGCCAAGCGCCGTGCGAGCGGGTGTAGCTCAGGGGTAGAGCACAACCTTGCCAAGGTTGGGGTCGAGCGTTCGAATCGCTTCACCCGCTCCAAATCTTCTTTAGATTTGAAAAGCATAAAGGGCCCGGGTAACCGGGCCTTTTTGCTATCTGGCGCCGGGAGTGGGGGGACGACGTTTCCAGCCGAAGCCGGGAACGTAGGGCTGCCCATCCGACCTGGGTGTTGAGCCTCAACAGGTTGTCCGCGCGTAGAGCGAGGCGGCTCCGGAATTTGCGTCTAGGGCGATCGATATGCCATGGATAATCGGCCAACGGCTTTCGCTTCCATTTCGCGATCCTGACGGCCGAGACCGCGAATCGGGCGCGAGCGACCTCCAGCGGCGTTGGCGCCGAGCAGGTAAATCAGCTAGAACTAACTCAGGCGGAACAATTGTCTGCGATTTCAGGAGACGACATGTCCGAGGAGCATGTTGAGCGTCGGCTGGCGGCGATCCTGGCCGCGGATGTGGTCGGCTATAGCCGTCTTATGGAGGTCGACGAAGAGCACACGCTCAATCTCCTTCGGCAGCATCGACGGGAGTTCTTCGATCCGACCGTCACCAAGCACGGTGGGCGCATCTTCAAGGTGATGGGTGACGGCTTTCTGGTCGAGTTCGGCAGCGTAATCAATGCGGCGCGCTGCGCGGTCGAGATCCAGCGCGGCATGCCCGAGCGGAATGCCGGCATCCCCGAGGACCGGCATTTCAAGTTTCGCATGGGCATCAACCTTGGCGACATCATCGTCGACGGCGATGATTTCCAGGGCGACGGTGTCAATCTTGCGGTGCGGCTGCAGGGCCTCGCGATGCCCGGCGGCATTGCCTGCTCGGAAGCGGTGCGCCATGCGGTCGGCAACAAGCTGGGCGTCGACTTCGCCGATCAGGGCACCAGGACCGTCAAGAACATTGCCCAGCAGGTGCATGTCTACTTCGCCAACTGGGACCAGGGCGTGTCTTATGTCGAGACGCATGTTGCGGCCAGAACCGTCCAGACGCTGGTGCGGTCCGACAAGCCGTCGGTGGCGATCCTGCCATTCGCCAATCTTAGCGCTGATCCCGACCAGCAGTATTTCAGCGATGGCATCACTGAAGACATCATAACCGACCTCTCGAACGTCTCCGGCCTGTTCGTGCTCAGCCGCAATACAGTCTTCGCGTTCAAGGGCAGGACCGACAAGATGGAACGCATCGCCAGGGAGCTTGGCGTCGGCTACATTGTCGAGGGCAGCGTCCGCAAGGCGGGAAACCGGGTCAGGATCAATGCCGAGTTGATCGAGGGCGCCACGGACGGACACGTTTGGGCTGCCCGCTACGACCGCGACCTCACCGACATCTTCGCCGTGCAGGACGAAATCGCCAAAGCGGTCGTGGCGCAGCTCAGGGTCAAGCTCCTGCCTGAGGAGAGGAAAGCTATCGAGCAGGCGCCGACGGACAATGTGGAAGCCTATACGCATTACCTTCGAGGGCGCGATTACAGCCACATCGCGACCAGAGCCAACCACCTGATGGCCAGACAAAGCTATATCAGGGCCATTGAGCTCGATCCGGGATATGCCCGAGCCTATGCAGGTCTGGCGGTCTGCGACGTACGCCTTCAGTCGAACTACGGCTCACCGATCCATGTGGACGACATTCTCGCGACCGCGGACAAGGCCCTAGCCCTGGACGCGAATTTGGCCGAAGCGCATTCAGCCAGGGGCTTTGCCCTGTCCCTCGCCGATCGCCGTTCCGAGGCCGCGGCGGCGTTCGAACAGGCTCTTACGCTCGACGCCAATTGCCACGAGGCCAATCGTTACTATGCCGAGTTTTGCGTAACCGGCGGCCAGTTCGAGTTCGCCGCCACGTACTTCATGCGCGCGATGGAAATCAAACCGTCCGACTACGGCGCACCGGTCATGCTGGTGAACGTCTTTCGTACTCTCGGCCAACAGAACGATGCGGAGCTTTATGCACGAATCGCATTGGAGAGAGCTGAAGAGGAACTCCGTTTGCATCCCGAGAACGCCAATTGTGCCTGCCTAGGGGCTATCGTGCTGGCCTTCCTTGGTGAACGCGATAGGGCGGCCAAGTGGCTTGACCGGTCTCTGGCGATCGACCCTAACGATATCAACGTCCAATACAACGCAGCTTGTACCTATGCGTTGCTGGGGGAGTTAGAACGTTCGATCGACCTTTTGGAAGCGTGGCTGCCGCAGGCTGGCGCCGAGATGAGACTCTGGTTCAAGAACGATTCCGATTTCGCCTCTGTTCGCAGTCATCCTCGCTACCAGAAGTTGCTCCAGCTGCTGCAGTAGCGATACGCATTGTTCTTGAGTCAAATTGTCGCCGATAATCAAGAATCGGCCTTCAGGAAGATTTACCCGACAAACCAACGCCCTCGCCATCCCGCGGATATTATGTTATGCCACTAATATAACCGAGAGGTGGGGAATGGGTACCCGGTTCAGGTTGTTCGTTCAGCCTCCGTTCGAAGACCCTACGTCAAGTCCCGAGATCATTACGGTTTCTTCCCCGCGAGGCAGTGTCGGACCTGGCCCATCCGACGATCGTATGTATGTCGTCGAGCCGGCCGACAAGATGCGGCCCTATGGCGTCAACCACGGTCCGTTGGGCACGCCCTTCATCTCCCTGCCGCCCTGGACGCGAGCTATCCTCGATCCGGCCATTCCCGACGAGGAAGGCAACTTCGATCACTATCAGCCCTCGACGCCCGGCTTCGAAGCAGCGCACGCGTTCGGATGCGTGCGCTTCACGCTCGACGTTTGGGAGCGTTACATCGGCCAACCGCTCGTCTGGCATTTCCACGATCACCACGACCGTCTGGAAATCTCGATCCTGCCGGATTGGGACAACGCTCAATACGGCTATGGCTTCCTCGAGCTCGGCAGCCAATTCACGAAAGACGGAAGCGCGCTCCCCTTCAGCCTCGACTTCGATATTATCGCGCATGAGGTTGGCCATGCGTTCGTCTACAGCGTCCTCGGCATACCCAAGCCGGGAGCTGAGTTCCCCGAATATCTGGGCTTTCAGGAGGCCTTTTCCGACTGCGTTTCGTTGATCGCGGCCATGCATTTTCCATCCGTGATCGAAAACGTTCTGACGGTGACGCGTGGGAACCTCTACATCGCCAATCAACTCTCTCGCTTTTCGGAATTTTCACCGCACCGCCAGATACGCGAGGCCAACAACAAGCAGACGATGGCCGACTTCGCGGACGGCTGGACCGACGAGCATGCCTTGTCGCAACCTCTAACTGGCGCGGTCTTCGACATTCTGGTCGATGTCTTTCACGAGAGCTTGGTGGATCGAGGACTGATTTCGCCGGAGGCCGAAGATCTTGCCGACCTCGCCGAGATCTACCCAACCGCCGAGGCGCCGCTCCAGAAAGTCTTTGACCGCGATTTCACGCGCAATCCAGACGGTTTCGTCGAAGCGCTGCTCGACGCGCGCGATATCGTGGGTGCCTATCTCGCCGAGACACTGTGGGCTCTCACCCCGGATTTCCTGGACTATCGTGACGTGGCGAGAACGATGCTCGCGGTCGACGACCGTGTGACCGGAGGAGAACTATCAAGCATCATCTTCCGGGATTTCGACCGAAGAGGGATTTTTCGCTACCGTGCCGGGCCTCGCCTGACGAAGCCAGACCGAAAGAGCCATGTTCATGAGGGTCGAACCGCTCGTCCACGGGATCAGGTGCGTCTCCCGGATATGAGCTATTTCGAGAAATATTGGATGTCCAGAAGTGGCGCCGAGCGTTGATCGACATTGCAGAGGATGGGGTGATCCATGATAACTGAAACCATTTTAAATACCTCGGCCATACATTTGTTCGGTAGAGTTCTTGAAGATTTGAAGCTGAAGAAGAGGATCGATGGGGGACGGCCTCCAAGACCTGGCAATAACAGATTCCTGCAGAACCAGATCGACGCCTCCGGCAGCCTGCTGGCAAGGATCTATGCGTTCACCTTCGAGGCGCAGTTCTACGAGCTGGCCAGACCGACCATACTTCTTGTTCATGGGCCTGGCACCGCGGTTGATTATCCAGCTCCGGCGGACACCGATCTGAAGGTCATGAGCCGCGGTCCAAGCGACCCTGCCTATACCGGACTTTCATCGCAGATAGGCTCATTTGCCCGCGGAATGCAGGTCTGGGTGTACGACAAGAGTGACCTGACAATGCGGCTGGAGCTCGACACGGGAACGCTCGAAGATGTTCTGTTGGGTGCAGAGCTGGACCCGCATTCGTTTGGTCGGTCGGGTGGAGCAATGGGGAGATCTGGTGGTGCCATGGGGCGATCGGGCGGCGCCATGGGCAGGTCTGGCGGTGCGATGGGGCGGTCCGGTGGCGCAATGAACCGCAACGGGCGCGGCGATCTCGACTAGCGTTCCCGATTGTCATTTGAGAATGCCAAAGGGAGATGGATCATGGCAAGAGTAGATATAGTGCGCGTCGATACACCTGAAGGGAATGCTGTAAGAGCCGGAGAGCCGATTACTGTGAGCGTGACGGTCTCCCCGGACCGTGGCTGGTTTAACGACACAGAGTACTTGGTAATCGACTTTATTTATGCTGACACTTCAGACATAGCCTCATGTTTATTGATCAACGACAACGACACTAACATCGAAGACACAACAACAATTAACTTTAAGCTTAAAGCGGAATCCGGCGCTCTGACCGGAGAATACTATGTTCGGATCACAAATAATTACTTCGAGGAGACCATCGTAAGCGGCCCTGAAGACGGAACTATCACTGTGTCCTCAAGTTAATCACTTGCGCTGTTGTCACGATCAATCTAGTGCATGCCAGGGTGAAATCAGCTCGCTGGCCGCCCCGCCTTCCGCAGCGACGCCTGATGCACCAGCGACGTCCAGCTGTTGGTCGAGGCGAGGTGGCAATAGAGCAGGCCGAGCGCGCCTGATTTTCGCAGGTCGAGAAACGCCTCGTCGCTCAATTTGTTGAAGGCCGGCTCGTCAATCACCTGGAAATCGGTGAGGTTGAGCACCTCGCCGCCCTCCAGCGTCACCTTGCTCTGGCGCGGTGAAAACAGGCCGTGCGCATCGATCTTTTCGACCATCTCGCGGGTCGCTCTGAAGTCGATCTGGAACTGGTTGCAGAAGGCGAGCGCCTGTTTGGTCGCTTCGGTTGGCTCGTTGCCGATGAAGAACGGCAGGATCTTGTCATCGCGGGACGGCGCCAGCAACTGGTCGACGACCCGGTCGCTGGCCCGTTCGACGCACAGCGTCAGCCGGCCGGCCGATGTCGGGTCTTCGGCCAGGATGAAGGGATAGCGGCGGACATAGGCGGGGATGTAGTGCGGCGCGGTCCATTTGCCTTCGGCATCGACGAACAGGTTCTCGTTCTGGCGTACGCCGGTGATGATCACCGGCGCCTTGCCCGCGCCGATGAAGACGATCGGGTAGGAGCGCATCGCCGCCGGCATTTCCGACGCCACCACCGGAATGGCGTGCGCCGAGCGGGCGAAGCCGAAATCGCTGCGCGCAGTCAGGCCCAGCGAGCCGTGCCGCGCCGGGTTGAGCGCCTCGGGCCTTGAATAGAACAGCGGCATCGCGTCGCTCGTCACTTCCGTCTTTGCATCAGCCATCATCCGTCTCCCGCACGCCCATCAGGCTGCCAATGGTCCCGAAGCCGGGATCTATGCTTGTTTGCGCTGATCTTGGGTCGAAAGGAATCCCGCGCAGGAACAAAGTACTACAGCGTCTCTTGCGCGCATAAAAGGACAGGCGGTGCTGTATTTTGGGATTGCGGCGGCCGATTGCCTTGAGGAACACGACCGCCAGCCTGCCCGCCTCTGGACAGCTTGCGGCGAAGCGGCGACAGTGCCTCCGCTGGAGCAAATCCAGGAAAAGTGTGGAGCGGTTTTCCCCTGGCGATTGCGAAGAAACAAAAGCCGGATCGGATCAGCGATCCGAACGCTGAACCGCTCCAGCGGACAGATTGAGGGAAACGGGAATGGCGTCGGCGTCGGATTTCGAGCAGGGACAAACCTTCACCGTCGAAGCCGGCGGCCGGCAGATCCCGCTCGAACTGAGCGCAGTCAAGCCCATCGCCGCCAGCCCGCGCCCGGGTGGCGGTTTCTCGCTGCTGTTCAAAGGCCCGCGCGACATCGCACTGCCGCAGGCGACCTATCTTTTCACGGGGGAAAGCGGCAGCCACGAGATCTTCATCGTGCCGGTCGCCGCCGATGCGACGGGGCGGCTGTACGAGGCGGTGTTCAATTAGAGGCTCGACGCAGGGAGGGTCTGATCGCTTCGAAATTAGCTGAAGCCTCTCCTCTTCGTTCGTCATCCTAGGGCGAAGCAGTCGCGAAGCGACGTCGCGGAGACCCTAGGATCCATGCCGCGACTTTCGAGCGCGACAACGGTGCAATGCTGTTTTACTGCCGGCTCGTGCACCCAAGCTGTCCGAGGCCCTTCTTGAAGCGCAGCAATCTTGGACAAAGGTCGCGGCATGGATCCTAGGGTCTGCGCCGCGTCGCTCCGCTCCTTGCTCCGCCCTAGGATGACGAAGCTGGTGAGAGCCGCCGCTTGCGATGCTCGCCGTCACATACCAGCCCCGCCGCCCCCCGGCGGCGCACAGGCCATCAGGTCATAAACGCCCTTGTCCTCGACGACCGCGAAGCCGAGCGCGACATAAAGCCGTCTCGCCGGATTGTGCTTCTCGACATGGATCGACGCTGATTTGCCGGCTAACCATGCCTCGTCGATGAGGTCGCAGAGCAGTGCGGTGCCGTAGCCCTTGCGGCGATGATGCGGCAGGAAGGCGATGTCGATGATGCGGTGCTGGGTTGGCCAGCGCTCGATATAGAGTCGGCCGATGTCTTCGCTATCGCGTTCCACCACCAGCCAATCGGCCTCGGGATAGTGTTTTCGGTAATGCGCGTGCTGGGCCTGGAACTGCATGCCGAGGAATTCGGCCTTCTGCGCCTCGCTCCACGACGTCACCGCGAGTTCTTCGAAGCGGGTCGAGGCATAGAGCCGCGACAGGAACGGCAAGTCCGCCTCCACTGCCGCACGAAAGCGGAGCCCGGCCGTGTCAGACCGGGGCCAGACCGGACGGGCCTGCTTGCCTTCCGCCACGCTGCCGGAAATCAACCGTCAGACCGGCGGCGTCAGGTCGCGCACGACGACGATCTGCTTGAGATTATTGTCGGTCAGCGACGTCCAGTTATACTCCCATTCGGAACTGTCGACGCCCATCTGGTTGATCGTCCACAGCCCGTTGGTGCCGTCCGGCATGAGCGCCAGGCTGAACAAAGCGAGCCGGCCGTCGGCATTGTAGTTGAGCGTCAGGCGCGTCGAGCGAAGGGATGCGCCGAAATCGCGCCATCCCGACCAGTTCTGGGTATAGGCATCCCATTGCGCGTTGAATTGGAGGAAGTGCTGCTGGTCGGCCGCGACCAGCACGATATCGCCATCGCCCTGGATGCCGGCGGCAAGCGCCTGGTTGGGCGCCCTGGAGTAGCCGGGTGTCGCCCACTGCGTCCACGTATCCGATCCGGCGGGCATCTGGCGCGTGTGCAGCACCTGGCCGTTCTGGGTCAGGGCGAACAAATTGGTGGCGCCCAGCGGGCCGATGACCGGCGCCATCTCGATGAAGCCACCTGTCTGGGTCGTGTCGATCTGCACCCAACCCGTCCAGTCGGCGGCCTTCAAGGCCTGCGCCTTCGCCTGCTGGCAGCGATAGAGATGCAGGTTCGAATTGATGCCGAACAGCGCGATGCGGCCGTCACCCTGGCGTATCGCCGAAACCGTCACCAGGCCGCCGGGGATCTGGATCCAGTCGCTCCACGGTTTGGCCGGCGGCGTCAGCACGTCGACGGTGACGACGATCGGTGTCGTCGTGCCGGGCGGCGTGATGGTTTTCTGCACCTGCACGATCTGGTCCGGATTCTGGTAGATCCACCAGATGCGGCCCTGATTGTCGGTGACGAAGACCTCGATGCGGCCATCGGCATCGCGCGCCATCGAAAGCTTCTGATAGGAGGTGGCGCCGGGCGGCGTGCCGATGCTCACCGGCGCGGTCCATTTCTCGACCGGGCCGATCTGGTTGGCGTCTTCGGTGATGAAGGACAGATTGGTGGTTCCCGATGGCTGCGCGACCACGGCGACACGGCCGTCCTTGGTGAGGCCCGCCGTCATGATCACCCAGGCGCCGGGCGCGATGAACGACCAGGCCGAGGGCCATGGCCCGTTCGGCGAAAGCTGCGCCTTCTGGATCAACTGCCCCTTGGCGGAATCGATCCCCACCACCATCAGCCGCGACAGTTCGAAAAACGACGTGCCGGCCGGCTTGTGCTGGAAAATGGGTGGAGGGCTGGACGGCGCCGGGCGGGCCCTGGAAGCCGCTTTCGGCGCCGGCGTCTTCGCTGCGGGGACCTTCGACTTCGGTTCTGCGTTCTTAGCCATCGTACGGTCCTGCCCTTTCGGTTCGGAATTCAGCTTCTTGGCGGGAAGACGCCCTGCAGCGCGATGCAGAAATAGCAGGTGAGATAGGGCTGCATGTTGTTGTGCGGCTGGTCGCCGCCGGCAGGGGGGAGCGCTTGAGGGCTCATCTGCGTCAGGTTGGCCGCCGGGGTATAGATTGTTGCGTTGGTGGATTTGGCCAGGCTTCGCGTCGAGGACGGCGCATTGAGTTCGCCCAGGTCGATGTCATGGTCGCGCATTGCGTGGGTGTGGTTAGGAATCTCCGATTCGAGCAGGCTTACCGTTTCCGTACCGTCGGTCTCGCCCAGATCGTGCAGCGAAAGCCCTGGTCCTTGCCCCGGGTGCATCGGCAAGCGGCCCTGAAGGTCGGGCAAGGCAAAATTGCTTTTGCCATTGCCGCCATAGGTCGTGCCCAGCAACGAGAACAATGCCGTGTTCTGCGACAGCGGCAGCAACTGCCCGTCGCACCACGCCCAGCCCCTGGGCGCGAAATAAAAGGGGAAGATTCGGATTTCGGCGACGAACGGGTCAGCCATGATGTCCCTCTCAGGTCGGCGACGGAAAGATGCCGAAAAGTGAAATGATAAAGCTGATGCAAAGATACGGCTGGAAATTGTTGTGCGGCTGGCTGCCGCCAACGGCTGTTACAGCCTGCTGGGCCATGTCGGTATCGGTCGTGTCCTGGATGTAGGGCAAGGCGCCACCGCCAATCTGTGCAACGACCTTCCCGCTGGGACTGGTATCTTGACCAATGCTCAGGGACGCGACCATCGGATGGCTGTGTGACGGAATCTGGGAAATTGTCAGATTGACTTCCTCTATGCCTCCCGTCTCCGCAAGGATGAAGCCGCTGCCCTGATGGAGCGGAACACGGCCTCGCAGGTCGGGCAGCGCGAAGGTGCTCTGGCCATCGCCGCCATAGGTCGTGCCAATCAGCTGGAACAGTGTCTCGTTCTCCGAGATCGGCAGAAGCTGTCCCTCGCAAAACATCCAGCCGGCCGGGGCGAAATTGCCGGCAAACATGCGTATCTCACCAATATAAGGCTGTGCCATGATCGCGCCTCCTTAATTCGGCGAAGGGAAAATGCCCTGCAGGGCAATGCAGAAGCTCAGCGTCAGGAACGGCTGCATGTTGAGATGTGCCTGACTGCCGCCGACACTGGTAATTGTGCTCGGGCTCAGCGTCGTCACGTTCGCGAAATCGCTATACAGCCGCCCCGGAACCACCCCCAAAACGTTCCCCGCACCATCCTGGCTGCTACCGGTGTTTGTGCTTGCCTGCGCAAAGTGAACGTGTGTCGGTATTTCGGAAATCGACAGCGTATGGCTTTGCTCGCCACCGCGCTCGCCTAGTGTGTGACCGCTCCCAACGTGGATCGGGATACGCCCCCTATAATCGGGCAGCGCGAAATTGACTTGGCCGTCACCGCCGAAAGTGGTTCCGAGCAGTGAAAATAGCGCCTGGTTCTGGTTGATCGGCAAAAGCTGCCCGTTACAGAGCGCCCAACCCTTGGGCGGGAAGACAAAGGACATAATCCTGATTTCCGATAGAAATGGCTCGGCCATGTCTCGCGCCCTCATTAGATACCAGAAGAATACACGGAACGACATAGAAGTCTACTTGGGTTTCTAACAAACCAAGTACTATTATAAAATAATAGACAGTATTTAAATAACGAGAGGCGCAGGAAGGCAGTGTATACCCAGGGTTGTAGATCGTCGCACCAAATGGTGGCCTTTCTACCTCATCAACGTAGCCATCATGGGAACGGCGGCGTGGCAAGCCCGGTAAATCCGCTCGTTTGCGCCGTCGCGGTAGATGCAGAAACAACTGTATTGCGGCCGTTCAGATAAGCGATCACGGCAGCAGTATCCATGGCGCCCCCAGCATAGCCGCTAAGGTTGATCGTCCCGTTGTTGCGCTGACGTACCCGGATGTCACCAGCCGCCATGGTGCCGCCAAGCGAATGCGTAAAGATGTTCGCGAGCGCGCCGGCGCCGCCTATGCTCAGATCGACAGATGCACCATTTCCCTCCGGGTCCGTGACGGCTGACTGGACGAGAATGCCAGCAGCCGCATCTCCGGTCCCATCCAGTTTGATGTCAATCGCGTTGCCGGTTATCTGGGCCAGGATGCTGCCGGCGCCGTCCTGTCCGGTCTGGACAAGGATGGCGCGTTGCGTGCCGGCATAGTCGATGGAGTTGTTTTTGATTCCGACCCGCATGGCGCCGCCGCCGGCATTGAATACGGATATGCCATCCGCTGTCAGCCCGTTTGCGACCGTGATGGTATTGCTTTCAAGTCGAGCGTCAAAAGTAAAGCCGTTGTCGAACGCCGACCCGAGCAGGCTCACCACGACGAAGTCGCCCGCCGCCGTGCTGCTCAGCGTGTTGCCGGTGGCGACGAGGCTCACATCGCTGTTGTCCCCGGCGCTGACGGACAGCTGATCGTTGTTGCTGCTCGAAGTGCTGTTGATGACGTTCAGGTTCATTGTGGAGTTGTCGAATGCATCGGCGACGATGCCACCGCTGAAGTTGTTGCTCGAATTGGCACCCGAGAAGTTGATCGTGGCGTTCGACGTTCCACGGATGCCGAACAGATACCCGCTGCCAAGCACGGCGCCAGTCGAGCTGCCGCCTGAAATCGTCAGCGCGAGCGTGCCGGACTGGGTCTGCAGCTGGAAGTTGTCGTCGCCGCTGCCTGTGATCGTGGTGTTGGTGACCGCGCTGGTGCCGGACATGTTGTAGAAATGGATGCCATCTTCGTCCGCTCCATTGCCCGCATTCGATATGCTGCTGTTGCTGAGCGTGAAGTTCGAAACCGTATTGCCGTTGATGCCTTGCTCGGCGCCGCCCGAAATGGCGATCCGGTCCAGCGTCGCCGTAGAGACGTTTTGAAGATGGATGGCCGCGTTGGTCGTGAGGTTGTCACCAGTCGAAAGCCCCGAATTGTCGGCATCGAGATCGTCGGTGCCGGCATTGGTGAAATTCATGTTCTTCAGCGTGATGTTGCTCGCGCTGATGAAACTGGCGCCGCGCCCGGTTGTGTTCTGAATTGTGCCGCCCGAGCCGGCGGTGGTGCCGACACCTGTAACGGTCAATCCACCCGAGCCCGTATTGTTGAGCACGATGCCGTTGATGCCGCCATTCGCCGAAATGCTCTGGAAATTCAGCCCGCTGGCGCCGATATTCGTGTTGACGACGTTGAGCGCCGTGCCTGTGCCGGAGGTGATCGTGTTGCCGGTGGCCTGCACCGTCACCGTGCCGCCGCCCGTGGCGCTGAAGCCGTCGCCGCTCGTTGTGTTGATAACCAGCCCGCCATTGGTGAAGTTGATGGCGGCGCCGGGGTTGCTGGTCAGGATGACGGCGGCGTTGACGCCGGTCGAGAGCGTCTTGACCGCGCCGCCGAAGTTGATCGTGCCGCCGGCGTTGCTGAGCACGGCAATGCCCAGCCCGCCGTCGCTGCGGGTGATCGTGCTGGCGCTGTCGAAATTGACCGAGCCGCCGGCCATGCCGCGGATGTTGGCGACATTGCCGCCAGGGTTGGTGATGTCGACATTGTTCAGGTTGACGACCGCGCTGACGTCGTCATTGCCTGGCGTGCCCTGGTCGCCATCGACGACGAAGGCATTGTTCGCAGCCCCCGCGTCGGTCTGGATGGCGACATTGTTGAAGGTGTAGGTGCCGGTCGCATTGTTGGTCGAATCGCCGAGAATGGTGATGCCGGCCGTGCCCGTCAGGCTGGCATTGTTGACGGTGACGCTGCCCGCCGCGCCGTCGATCACAATGCCGGTGCCGCCGGTGTCGTTGAGCCCGTTCGCCACGGCAGTGGTGAAATTCACCGAACCGCCGGCGGTGTCGGCGACGACGATCATGCGCTGGCCGGCGGTGGCTTGCGTGATCGTGCCGGCATAGGTGACGGTGGCGGTGCCGCCATTGACGTTGAACGCCGTGCCGCTGGGGCTGATGATCGAGGTGCCGGTGCCGAAATTGAACGTGCCGCCCGAGCCGTTGAGGATGTCGACGCTGGCATTGCCGCCATTGAGCGTCGTCGTGCCGACGAAACTGTAGATGCCGTCCGCATTGTCGAACTGCAGGCCGGTACCGTTCGTCGCCGACAGCGTACCGGTAGCGAAGTTGAGCGAGCCGCTGTGCCCGCCCGTGACGCTGACGAGGGTGGCATTGTTCGACTGGCTGACATTGCCGGTATAGTTGAGGTTGGCGGTGCCGCCGCTGACAGCGATGGTTGCCGCGCTGCCGCCGACCAGCGTGCCGGCGCCGAGATTGATCGTCCCCAACCCGATCACGTTGGTGAGGACGACGGCGCTGTTGCCGCCGGCGCCGTTGCTGGTCGAGGAAAAATTCATGCCGGTGGCCGCGACGGTGACGCCGCTCAGGTTCATCGCCACACCGGTGCCCGTGGCGATGGAGTTGCCCACGCCGGTGACGCTGATCGTGCCGGAGCCCGTGGCATTGAAGCCGGCGCCTGCCGAGGTCACGATCGCCAGCCCGCCGCCGTTGAAATTGACCGTCACCGGGGCGCTGTTGCCGGCAATATCGACGCCAAGCCCGCCGCTGCTCATGCCGATGGCGTAGCTGGCGCCGCTGATGTTGTAGGTGCCGCCGGTGTTGGCGGTGATCGATATGCCGGTGCCCCCGCCGGTAAAGCTGTTCGAGGCGCCGGACACCGTCACCGTACCGCCTGCATTGTTGTTCAGCGATACGCCCAGCCCGCTGGCCGTCAGATTGCCGTTCAGGGCGACGAGGCCGGCGCCGGCAAGCCGGCTCTGGACATTCAGCGCCGGACTGAATGCGCCCGAATTGTTGACCGTGCCCGAATAGCTCACGGCAGCCGTGCCGCCGACGACATTGAACGACGCGCCCGTTGCGCCGCTCAGCGCACCAGTTCCAAGTCCAACAATGCCCGTGACATCGGTCAGGCTGACATTGTTGATGCCACCGGCCGACGAGGTCGAATCGAGCGCGATGGTGGCGGCGACACCGGAGAGATTGATCGCTGTGCCGCTGGTTGCGTTCACCGTCTGGGCGGCAGCCGTAGCGGTGATGCCCATCGTGCCGCCGGTGGCGAGAATGCCGGTGCCGGCGGTGGTGTCGATGGTCAAGCCGTTGGTGAAGCTGGTTGTGCCGCCGGCCTGCGAGAGACCAACGCCGCTGGTCGTGTCGATGTTGGCGAGGCCGGTGACGTTGAGCGTGCCGGTCTGGACTCGGATGCCGCCGCCTGTGTTGGGGACGGTGGCATTGTTCACCGTCACCGTGTTGAAGTTGAAGGTGCCGGTGTTGGTGTTGACGGCATCGATGCCAAAGCCTGTCGTGTTGCCGATGGCGGTCGCGCCAGTAACGGTGAAGGTACCAGCGACGCCGTCGAAGATGATGCCGCTCGCGCCGCCACTGGCGTTTACGGTGGCAAACGTCATGTTGACGGTCAGCGGATCGAGATCGAACGCCGCGCCGTTGGTGGTGGTGACCACGCCACCGGTGTTGTTCAGCGTGAAGGTGGTGGTTTTGGTGTTGGCGATGACACCGGTGCCGCCATTGTTGGCAAGGCTGAGCGTGCCCAGATTAAGGGTACCGCTGGTGTTGGTGAAACTGAGGCCATTGCCCTGGACGCGAGCGCCTGGGTTACCGATGCCGAGCGTGCCGGCGCTGACGGTGCCGCCGGCGCCGTCGGAATCGAAGCGGACATTGCTGAAGGCGATGCCGCCACTGCCGGCGCCCCCGGTCACCGTATTGCCGGCAAACGATCTGATCGCGATTGAATTCAGGTCGGCATCGATGTTCTGGCCGATGAACGACGCAGCCAGGCCGGACGCGGTCGAGCTGAGCGTGTTGCCGTCGATCGAAAGCAGAAGCGTATTGGCCGGAGCTCCCGTGGTGGAGAAATCGAGCGCGTTGCCGCCGGCGGCGATGGTGTTGTTCCTGACGAAGAAACTGGAGGCGCCGCTCGCGTTGACGGCAACGCCCGCACCGGAACCGAGATTGCTGACGATCAGGTTCTGGATACCGCCCGTGAAGATGCCGCTGCCTGATGTCGCCAGATTGATGACCTGCGTGGCGTTATTGCTCTGCAGGACCGGCCGCAGCGTGTCGATGCCCGCCGGCGCCGCGATGATCGGCGAATTCTGCACCGTGGTGAAGTGGAACGCCGGCGACGCGCCGGCGCTGGTGTCGACCCCGAGCTGGGAGACATCGATCGCCGCGTCGTTGCTCTTGAAGGCGAGCAGCACCTGTCCGTCATCGAGTTGGAACGACGTCGCGCCGAGGTCGATCGTCGCCTGGCCGCCGTCGACGGTCTTGTCGATCAGCACAATGACATTGGCCGAAGACGTCTGGGCGTTGGCGTAGGTGCCTGGATTGAGCAGACTGCCGTCGCCAAGGGCGGTGGCATCGGCCGTGACATAGTAGACCTTGTAGGAGGACAGGTTCGAAATGTCGCCATCGAAATTGACGTCGTTGAAATTGTAGTCGCCGTTGGTCGGCAAAGTGTCGGTGGCGTGGATGACCTGGCCGCCTGTGGTCTTGATCGACGATTCGGCCGGGCCGGCGCCGTCGCCGAACACGAGCTGGGCGTTGGTGGCGCTGGAGAACTGGACCCCATAGCCTACATTTTCGATCTTGGAGGTCTGTCCCGCCGGATTGTTGTTGACCGTGTCGCCGAGCTGGATCGTGCCGGTGCCGGTCGTGTCGGCCATGTCGATGCCGATCGTGCCGGCAAAACCGCCGCCGTCGACGTCGAAATCGCCAGCGGTGATGTTGCTCGCGCCGAGCGACGCGCCGTTGAGGTCGAGACCGATGGTGTTCGCCGCGCCAAGCCCGATGTTCAGGCTGGCGAAATTCAACGTCGAGCCGAGCGTGCCGGAAATGTCGACACCGCGCGCATTGGCACCGGTGATGCCTAGCAGGTTGACCGTGCCGAGATCGATTACGCCGCCGCTGACATTGTTGAGCGATATGCCGGTCGCCGCGCCATTGACCGAAATCGTATCGAACTTGATACCACCGGCGCCGACCGTCGCGCCTTTCGCCCCGGCGACGACCGCCGTCGCGTCGCCAAGCTTCAGCGCCGTGCCGCCGTTCGTGGTCGTGATGGTGTTGCCGGCGCCGGTGACGCTGACTGTTCCCGAACCGAAGGTGCTGGCGGTGAAGCCGGCGCCGCTGCTGGTGGTGATGACAAGGCCGCCATTGGTGAAGGCGAGAGTGCCCTTGGTCTGCGGGTCCATCACGTACGACGGTGCCTTGACGATGGCATCGTTGGCGCCGGTGTTGAATATCTTCGACGTGCCGGAGAAGGTGACTGTGCCGTTGGCCGAGCCGCCGATGGCGACACCCTCGCCACCGCTGTGATCGATGGTGCTCGAAATATCGTATATGCCTTCGGCATGGCCAAAGAAGTCGAAGGCCGTCGATGACGTGGTGGAAACGACGGAACCGCTCATGTTCAGACGGGTCGCATCGCCCGTGGCGCTTAACACCGCGCCCACACCGACCGTGATCGAACCTTTGTAGGTCAGCGTGGTGAAGGCCAGGTCATTGCCGCCGCCGAGGCTGATAGCCGAGAGGGTGGTGTTCGTGATGCTGGCGCTGCCGTTGATGCCGACGTTGACGGTCCCGCCCTGCGAGCTCTGTATGATGCCGAACTGGCCGCCATCGATGGTCAGGGTGGATCCGGCGACATTGGCGATGTTGACGGTACCAACCTCGGGACCGCCGATATTGAACCCGGCATACTGGACGTCGAGATCGATCGTCCCGGTGAAATTGACCTCTCCGGTGCCACTCAGGGCGTACAGCCAGGCGCCGGTGTATCCAGTATCCCTCAGGCCGCCGATGTTGACATCCCCGACGAGATTGGCGCCCAACAGCGTCACTCCGGCACCGCCGGGGTCGCCGGGAAGGGGGATCGTGGAGTCCGCCGAGATGCTGTCGAAGGTAATGCCGGCGCTGCCGACATTGGCACCATACACAGCAAGCCCGTCGCTGCCGGCATTGATCTTGTTGCCCGCGCCGGTGACGGTAATAATGGTGGAGGTTGCGCCAGCCGGGCCTAAATCGCCAATTGCGACGAAGCCCGCCCCGGCCATTGTCGATATATCAAGGCCGCCATGGGTGAAGTCGATCGTGCTGTTGGTATTGAGTGCCGGGGCGCCTGAGCCGTAATTGCCAATGATGCCCAAGCTCACGCCGTCCGTCGCGCCCGAGCTGATCACCTTGCTGGTGCCCGAGAACGTGATCGCGGCTGCGTCGTTACCGGCAACGACGATGTTGCCGCCGGCGGCCGCATTGGTATCGGTCAGATTACCCGACAGCGTCACCGAGCCACCGGTCATGCTCTGGATCGACGCCGCAGCGCCCGTTCCGTTGCTGGCAATCGTGCCGCCATAGGAAGTCGTCGCGTTGCCGCCGCTGGCTGCGGTCCCCGAGCCGACATTGAACGACGTGCCCGAATCGGTGTTGGTCAGCGTACCGGTGCCGAAGCTTGCCGTGCCGGCCAGGTTCTGCAGGTCGATGCCGCTGCCGGAAGCGAATGTGGCACTTGTCGAGGCGAAGTTGATACCGGCCGTGATGCCATCGAGCGCCACCGCCTGCGCGTTGGTGGCGTTGATCGTGCCGGTCGTGACATTGACCGTGCCGCCGCCGCTGGCGCTGAACGCCGTCGCGCCCGATGTGGTGATGTCCAGATCGGCGAAGGTGACCGTAGAGCCAGCGTTGTTGGTAAGCGAGGCACCATTGCCGTTGACTGTGACCTTGTCGGTGAAGTTGATCGTGCCGCCGGTGCGGTTGGCGATCGAGATGCCGCCGCCGGTCAGCGTGCCCGCCGGTCCGCTGTTGGGCAAGGTGCCGCGCGTGACCGTGATGTTGCCGGCGCCGCCATCGACGTCGAGCAGCGTGCCGGCGACGTTGACGTTGTTGTCCGTGATCGACAAATTGGTGTCGAGGCCGGCGACCTTGAACGCCGTCTGGCCGGTGGCGACATTGCTGACCGTGACGCCCTGGATGACGATGCCGCCGACATTGCTGAAGCCGCCGGCATTCTGGTCGATGGTGAAGACCGAACCGCTGCCGCCGGTGAAGTCGAACGCGGTGTCGCGCACCTGGTTGCTGCCGAGCAGCTGCAACGTATCGCCGCCCGTGCTCTTGACCACGCCCTCATTGCCGGTGACGTTGCCACCGGTGGCGCCGAGATTGCCCTGGACATTGATCGGCTGGATGGTGCCGGAGGTGATGATCGAACTGCCGTTGCCGAAGCCGGTGATCGACTGGCCCGAATCGAGCGTGAACGGCGTGGCGCTCAGATCGACCGTGCCGACAAAGGCGAAGGTCAGTGTGCCGGTCATGGCATCGGCCTGAGCGGCCGTGACCGTGGTCACCGCGGCGCTGAGCCCGTTGGTGCCGGCAGCGATCACGCCACCGTCCTGGGAAATCATGACGACCCCGCCGACCGCGCTGGCCAGATTGGCGCTGCCGGTGAAGGCGACATCATCGAAATCATAATTGCCGAGCGTCGGATCGAGCCCGATCGTGTTGACCGTGTAGCCGCCACTGGCCGCTGTGATCGAGGATTGCAGCACAGTCGCGTCGCCGTCGCCGAAGGTGAAGTTGGCGTTGGCCGACGTCGCCGTCGTGCCGCCCGACGACAGTTCGACGCCGACACCAGCATTGGAAATGCTGGAGCCCTGCAGAAAGGTGATGGTCTTGTTGCCCGTCGTCGATGACAGGTCGATGCCGCGCGAGGTGAGGTCGCCGGTGCCGGTGATCGTTGTCACGCCGAAATCGGCCGTGGTCGATGAACCGCTGAAGTCGATGCCGGTCTGGTTGGCGCCGGAGCCCATCGTCACATTGGTTGTTCCAAATGTGACATCGGCATTGGTCAGGGCGAAGTTGATGCCGGCTGGACCGACGGTCGAACCCATCGTCACGCTGGTGGTGCCGAAGGTGACGGCGCCGGCATTGTTGGTGATGTCGATGCCATTGCCCGTGGCGCCCGACACGGTCACCGCCCCGAAGGTCGCCGATGCGGTGCTGGCGACATTGGCGACGGCCAGGCCGGTGGCAGTGGCGCCGGTGATCGACAGCGGAGCTGTGACGTTCAGCGTCGCGGTTCCGGCAAGGCCGGTGACGACGGCGCCACCGCCGCCCGTCGCAGACAGCGTCGAGCCGATGAAGCTGATCGCGCCGCCGACCGGGGGCAGCGTCGAGCCGATCGCGAAAAGATTGCCGGTGCCGGTCGAGGTGATGCTGCCGCTGAAGGTCGCCGAGCCGCCGGTGGTGCCGTCGACCTTGACCGCCGTGCCTGGCACGGTTGCCGAGCTGGAGATGTTGGCCGCCACACCGATTGTCGCGCTGCCACCGGAAACGACGACACCGTCGCCAGTGCCCGAATTGGCGATGGCGCCACCGAGGATCGCGATCGAGCCGGTGTTGTTGGTCAGGCTGACATCGGTGCCCGCGACATTGGTCGTCACCAGATTGGTGATGGTGAAGGTCGATGACGAAGCGTTGATTGCAAGGCCGTTGATGCCGCCACCGGTGCCGCCGATGGTGACATTGCCACCCAGGAACGGGCCGCCCGAAACGGCATTGAAGTTGAGCGCCGTGGCTTGCGCAACACCTGTCGTGATGCTGTCGAACGCCATGCCGCCGGTGCCGATGGTGACGCCGTCGAGATTGATCGCGTGGCCGGTGCCGGTGGTGATCTGCTCCGTGCCTGCGGCCGCGACGGTGATCGTGCCGCCCCCGGTGGCGCTGAAGCCGGTGCCGGTCGTCGTGGTCAGATCCAGCCCGCCGGTGAATTTGATTGTGCCGCCGGTGTTGCCGCTCAGGTTGATCGCAAAGGCGGTGGCGGTGCTGGCGGTGATCGCTCCACCGAACGTGGCGCTGCCGCCGCTCATGCCGGAGATCCCCACCGCGCTGGTAGCAGCGGTCTGGTTGATGGTGCCGTTGTAGGTGACGTTGGGCGTCGAGTTGCTGATGGAGAAGGCGTTGCTGCTCGTGTTGGCGATGGAACTCCCGACCCCGAAGGTCAAGGTTCCGCTGGAGCTGCCGACGATGCCTATGCCTACGCCGCCGCCGGTGATGTCGAGATCGTCGAAGGTGGCGATGCCGTCGAAATTGTTGGCGGACAGCGCCGCACTGGTGGCGTTGGTGATCTTGGTGTTGCCGGTGAAATTGACGGTCGCGCTCGAACCGACAAGCACGATGCCGATTTCAGATGCGGTCTGGATGGTCAGGTCGTCGACCGAGACCGTACCGGTCACTCCATCGAGTAAGAGGCCGGTTGCGACATTGCTGACCGTCACGCCCTGGACGGTCAGGCCATTGATGCCCAGGCCGTGGATGCCGGCGGCGCCGCCCCCGGAAATATTGAAATCGAGCAATGTGTTGCCGTTGCCCAGCGTCACGACATCGCCGCCGCCGGAACTGGTCAGCGTTGCCGCGCCCGCGGAATCCGAGATGGATTCGTCATGATGGACGTTGGTGCCGGTGACATTCAACGGCACCCCGCCGAGCGAAAACTCACGGCCGTTGCCGAACGACGCAAGTTCCTGTCCGTCGCTCAGCGAGAAGCCGGTGGCGTCGTCGATCGTCCCACGGTTGACCAGGACAATGATGGCGTCGCTGGCGGTAATGCTGTCGGCATAATCGATCGAGGCGAGATCGGTGATGGACGTGCCGCCGCCCGAAGCCCCGGCCGCGACGAAGATGTAATTGCGCAGGTCGTAGAGTTGCGGGCCGGTAAACTGCGTCGTGCCGAAGGCGTAGTGGCCGCTGCCCTCATTGAGCCCGCGCGCATCGAGCGAGGCGGTGATGCCGGAGATGGAGCTGGAACCGCCGCCGAAGGTAAACTCGGCGTTGGCCGTGGCCCCCGGCGTGCCGGCTATGCCCAGCCGCACGCCGGTATCGACATTGGTGATAACGCCGCCATCGGTGATGGTGATCACCGCGCCGCCGACGCTCGGCGAGGTCAGGTCGATGCCGATCGAGCCGGCAGCACCGGTGCCGGTTATGTTGAGCGACTGGGCGGTGAAACTGGTCTTGGATCCGGAGAAGTCGAGGCCGGTGCCGACACCCAGTCCGGAGATGACTATGTTGCCGGTGACCACCGCCGCATTGACGCCGGCAAACGAGATGCCGTCGGCGCCGGGATTGGTGATGTTGATGTCGCCGAAGCGGATCGCCGCCGGCGAAGCCGAAATGGCGATCGCCGGTCCGGTCGTGTCGGAGATCGTCGTCGCACCGTTGACGGTGAAGCTGCCCGCGACATTCTCGAGCACGACACCCGACGTGCCGCCGCTCTGGCTGATCGAGTCCAGCACCACATGAGCGGTGATCGGATCGATGAAGATGGCGGTGCCGCCATTGCCCGATACGGTGCCGCCGGTGGTTGTGAACGTCCCGCCGGTCGACGTGCCCTGCACGGTGATGCCGCGGTCGGTATTGTCCTGCGCATTGACGGTGGCGAAGGTGTAGGTGCCCTTGCCGGTGATATCGAGACCGTCGTCGAGATTACCCTGCAGCAGCGTCGTGCCGGTGAAATTGTAGGTGCCGTCGCCTTCGATGTGCAGGCCGTCGAGGCCGTTGCCGGTGGCGGTGAAATTGGAGCCGGTGATGCCGGTCGAACTGCCGGTGAAGTCGGCGCCGTTGCCGCCCGCACCGGTGACCGTCACATTGGTCAGCGTCGCGCCGGTGATGTTGTTGCCGAAAATGCCGTCGGCGCCGCCGGTGATGGTGATGCCGTTGAGCGTGTTGCCGTTGCCCAGCGTGATGACCGGGTTGGCGACGTTGGTGCCCTGGATCGTGCCGTCGCTGCCGCCCAGGTTGAAGGTGCTGGTGCCGCCGCCGAAAAGCCTGGCGGTGACGCTTTCGCCGCCGCCGATGACGGTCTGTCCATTGGCAAGCGTCACGCCGCCGGTCGTCAGATTGCCGTTGCCGCCAAGCGCGACGACAAAGCCGTTCGCACCCGACTTAGTCACGGCGTCGTCCAGAGTCGTCGGGTCGGCCAGCGTGCCGGCGCCGGCGAGGCCGCCATCGGCGAAATAGAACTTGCCGAAGGCGGCATTGGTGGCGGCGTTGATCGCGACACGCGTCGTCGAGCCGCCGGTCAGCGTCTGCGACTGGACGCGCACCCCGATATCGCCACGCACGCGTTCGTTGACGCGCTTGCGCAGGCCTTCGCTGACCGGATAGACCGGCTCCGGCCCGCTGTCGGCCCCATTGGCCGCATTGTCCGAGCCGCTGCCGGGATTGAACGGGATGTTCAGCCGCACGCTGCCGGCGAACTGGGTGTCGTCGCGATTGTCGTTGCGGACCTCGCCGGCGAAGACCAGTTCCGTGTTGCTGCCGAAGACATCGCCGATCGTATACTCGAACCCGGCCTTGGCGCCGGTGACGCTGCCGTCGTCGCCGTGCGGATCCTCGAAGTGATAGCCGCCGATGTCGAGCCGCAGCGAATGCTTGTCGGGCAGGGCGACCGGCACCTGCGCACCGATCTCGCCCTCGATGCCCCACGCGGCGTAGTCGCGGTGGTCAAGGACCGAGATCTGCTCGATCAGCTGGTTGCTGACCATCGACAGGGTCGAACTGGTCGAGTGATCCGTCGAATCGCCCTTGATCGGCAGATAGACGTTCACATGCGCATCGAAATGTGGCGTGATCGCCTCGGCGCCCAGCGTGGCGGCGGTGAACTGGGTGGAGTTGTAGTTCTCGAGGTTGAGATAGGCGTAGCCGCCGATCATCAGGTCCGGGTTGACGATGCGGCGAATGCCGAGGCCGACATCCTGGCCGGAACCATCCTTGAAATCATGCTTGGCCCGGACATCCAGGAACAGCACGGATTCGGCCGTCTGCTTGAGCGGGATGAAACCTTCGAGCGCGGCGTTGCCGCCATTGTTGTCGGCGCCGATGATGGCGCGGATCTGCGGCTGCCACAGGCCGTTCGGATCGGCATGGGCCGTCAGACTGGAAAGACCGAGCGCCAGCGTCGTCAGCGCCGTCGTCTTCCAAAGATGCCTGGCGATTTGCGAACGGCGATAGCCAGCGCGAACGTGGAAATCCTCCCCACGCGCCGCTATCTCACCAACTTGCCGAGAAGTCTCGGTAGTTCCCATCCCTGGCGAGTCCTTCGGGGACTACACGCGCCCCGTGTAGATTCTTACTCGAATTCTATTGTATAGCGAGTCCTGGCCGATCCGATTTCTAGAGCTTTCCTGCAAAATTGCTCGCTGTGTCCGAAAGGCCACAGTAATTTCGCCGGCTTGCTTGCCTCCGGCTCGGCTTTCGGAACAGTCGCCAGTGTTGTATCAAGCCATGCTCGGGAGAATACCGGGGCGCGGCGAGGAAACATGCAAGGCATCCGGCAAAACAACATGGCACTTACTTTAGCTCGATCTAATTTACTTGGCGTGGCCGCGGGGCTGGCCGCCCTGTGGTTTGGTCTGGCCGCCGGCCCAGCCCTTGCCGAAGATGCCAAGCCGGCCCAGCCAAAGCCGGCTGAAACCAATGCAAAACCGGCCGATGCCAATCCGTGGGCGGTGAACTGCTCCTCCGGTTCGGCGACCACCGAGCTTCAGTGCCAGGTGTCGCAGAACCTGACCGAGGCCAAGACCGGGCAGCGCGTGCTGACCGTGACCGTGCGCCGCGACAACGGCAATGGCAGCCTCGCCATGCTGCTTGCCCTGCCGCACGGCCTGTTCCTGCCGTCCGGCGCCTCCTTCCAGATCGACCAGGGCCAGAAGACGACGATTGCCATCCAGACCAGCGACCAGAACGGCGCCTATGCCGCCACGCCGTTGTCGGCGGATCTCATCAAGGCCATGAAGTCCGGGACCAATCTGAACATCGGCATGGAATCGGTCACCCGCAAACCGGTCACCATCCCGGTGTCGCTGGCCGGCTTCACCGCCGCCGTGGCCAAGCTGGAATCGATCAAGTAGCTGCTGCCAGCGGCTTGATTGTGCGCACCCGGAATGCTCCGTTGCCGCTTCGGACAGTGGAGAAACCCATGACAGGCTTTGTCGATCGCCAGCGCGCGGCGCAACTGATGGACCGCGCCGGCATCGCGGCGCTGGTGCTGTGCGCGCCTGAGGCCTTCCACTATGCGACCGGAGCCTCGATCGGGCCGTCGGGACTGTTCCGGCGCGCCGGCGCCGGCTTCGTCGTCATCCCGGCTGGCCGAGACCTGCCGATGGGCGTCGTGGTGGCGGATTTCAATGCGGGACAGCTGCAACTGGCTCTGTCGGATGCCGTCATCCGCAGCCACCCGATCTGGATCGAAACCGCCACGCTTGACGCCTCGACCGCAGGGCAAGGGCTGGCGCAACGCGTCGAGGCCGGCCTTGCCTCGTCTGGCCGGGCGCCTGGTTTTTCCCGGCCGGCAACATTCGAACTTGCCCGTTCCGTCCGCGAACTGAAGGAGATCCTGAGCGGGTTCGGACTTGAGCGCGCAAGGATCGGCGTCGATCTCGATTTTATTCCCGCCGCCGATCTCTCGGTCATGCAGGCGCTGCTGCCGGGCTGCACGATGGTCGACGGCTCGGCCGTGCTCGACAGGTTGCGGGCCATCAAGTCGCCGCGCGAGATCGATCTGCTCCAGCAAGGCATCATCCTGTCGGAAGCCGGGCTGGAGCGGCTGCAGGTCGATGCCATGGCCGGCATGCGTCAGGGCGATCTCATTGCCCTCTATCGGCAAGGCGTCGCCACGGCCGCGTCAGGCCTGTCCGATCCGGTCGCCACAGCCGAATATGTGACGCTGGGCGCCCGGCTCAAAAGCACCGATGCGAAAGCCATGCCTGGCGATCCGCTGAAGTGCGACATGGTCTGCACGGTCGGCGGCTACGCCTCCGACATGTCGCGCAACTTCACCTTCGGATCGCCATCCGCCGAGCAGGCCGAACTGCACGCGATCACCGAGCGGGCCTTTGACGACGGGCTGGCCGCGCTTGTTCCGGGAGCCAGGCTCGCCCACGTGCATCGCGTCGCCACCGACAGCCTGGCGCGGCAAGGGCTGCGCACCTACCGCCGCGGTCATTTCGGCCATGGCGTCGGCCAGTCGGTCTTCTCGGAGCAATGGCCGTTCATCGCCGCCGACAGCGATGTCGTCATCGAAGCCGGCATGGTGCTGGCCTTCGAGATCCCGCTCTACATAGACGGCCTCGCCAGCTTCAATCTCGAGGACCAGTTCCTGATCACGCCGGACGGGCCCAAGCCGATGAACCGCCTGCCCAGGCGGCTGGAGAGGATTGGTTAGCCGGCTTTGAGTCTGCACGCTGGAGATTGGCCGAAGCCTCCCCACCTTCGTCATCCACGGGCGGAGCAGGAGCGAAGCTCCGTCGCGGAGACCCGAGGATCCATGCCGTGACCTTGGCCGAGGAATGCAGCGGAGCAGAACTCTTCATCGTAGCGACGCTTTGAAGTCGCGGCATGGATCCTCGGGTCTGCGCTGCGTCGCTGCGCTCCTTGCTCCGCCCGTGGATGACGAAGCGATGGGCGATTTGGCCAATCTCGAAGCCGCGCGCCATCCGCCAGCAATTAACCACTCACCGCCGGCCTTCTCCCCTTCCACGGCATCTCCTGCTCCAGTTGCGCCGACGCAGCCAGCACCGTTGCCTCGTCGCCGTAGCGGCCGACCAGTTGCACCCCGATCGGCACGCCGTCTTTCGACCAGCCGAGCGGCAGCGAGATCGCCGGCTGGCCGGAGATGTTGAAGGGGAAGGCAAACACCGAGTCCGTCCATTTGGCGTTGTAGCGGTCGATGTCGGTTTCCGACATGTCGTAATAGCCGAGCGGGCGCGGCAGCTGCGTCAGGGTCGGGGTGATGAAGAGATCGTAGGCGCCGAGGTCGCCGACGATGTCGCGGCCGACCTGCCTGAGCTGCTCGACATCGGAGATGTGCCTGGTGCCGCTGGTCGAGCGGCCGCGCTCGATGATTGCCCAAGTCACCGCCTCGACATCGCTTGGCGTCACCGGCCGGCCGATCACCGTTTCAAGGTAGTCGAACGTCGCCGCCGTCTGCACGCAGGTCATATTGGTGTAGGTCTTCCACACAGCGTTCGCGTCGAGCGGCATATCGTGCTCCTCGACGTCGTGGCCGAGCCGCTCGAGCGCAGCCACGGTTGCCAGCACCGCCGCCTTCACCTCCGCATCGATCGCCGTGCCGTTGGGTGGCGTGACGGAAAAGCCGATGCGCAGCTTCTTTGGCGCCCGTGCCGACAGGCTGAGCCAAGAACCATCGGGCACCGGCGGCGTATAGGGGTCGCCCGGCAGCGCGCCGGCAACCGCGTCGAGATAGGCCGCCGTGTCGCGCACGGTGCGCGAGCAGCACAGGAAGTACGCGCCGCCATACCAATAGTCGCCGAACGGCGCGAGGCTGACGCGGCCGCGCGACGGTTTCAGCCCGACGATACCGCAGCAGGAGGCCGGAATGCGGATCGAGCCTGCACCATCGCTGGCCTCGGCGATCGGCACCATGCGCGAAGCGATGGCCGCGGCAGCGCCGCCGCTCGAGCCGCCGGGCGTGATGCCTTCCTTCCACGGGTTCTTGGTCACACCGTAGAGTTTTGGTTCGGTGGTGATCGACCAACCGTTCTCCGGCGCGTTCGACTTGCCGACCAGCACCAGCCCGGCCGCCTTCATGCGGCGAACGACTTCGGTGTCGAAATCGGCAACAACATCCCTGAGGTAGAATGAGGAGTTGGTGTTCGGTGCCCCGGTCCAGGACGAGGCCAGCTCCTTGAGCAGGAACGGCACGCCGGCGAAGGGCGCTGATGTGTCGATTGTCTCGGCCTGGGCGCGCGCCATGTCGTAGAGGCGATGGATGACCGCATTGAGCGTCGGGTTGAGCCGCTCGACCAGCGTGATCGCCGCCTCCACCAGTTCCCCCGGTGAAACGTCGCCCCGCTTCACAAGTGCCGCAAGGTCGAGCGCGTCGGACTCGGCATAGGTTTTCAGCAGACTTTCGGTGACCATGTCTCTCTCCCGTCGTTCGTTGATCTTGCCAACGTTGGCGCCGCCCCTCAGCCGCCTGCCGGCACCTTCTCCCCGTATAGTGACGGGGAGAAGGGAGACGCTCCAACGCTGACGACCCCCTCTCCCCGTTCTTCACGGGGAGAGGGTAAGGGTGAGGGGCAGCGCCGGCCTGAAACGATTGCCGCCAGCAGCCGGATTGCGTCAGGCCAGGTCGATGGTCCGCCCGAGTGCGATGCTCTGTTCAGCGGCCAGCACGATGCGCAGGCTGTTGACCGCCGCATCCATCTGCTCGGTGAGGTCGAGATCCTCGCGGATGGCGCGCAGGAAGAAGGCCTGCTCGCGGTCGCAGAGCTCCTGGTGGCCGGGCTCGTCCTCCATGCTGACGATCTCGTCGGGCTTCGAGAAATTCTTGTCGCCGTCGACCTGAGCATAATGGATCTTCAGCGCATCGGTCTTGGTGTGGCGGTCGATGTCGGCGGAACTCGAAACCTCTGCAAGTTCGGCAGCATTGCTTGCCTGCTGGCCGGCGACGATCGACACCGCGCCCTTGGGGCCGACCACGTCCTTCACGAAATAGGCCGTCTCGCTCATCATCGGGCCCCAGCCCGCTTCGTACCAGCCGACCGATCCGTCATCGAAGGTGACGTGCAGGTGGCCGTAATTCTGCTTGTCGGCCTCCGCCCAGAGTTTGGCGCCGATGCCATGCACGCGCACTGGCTTGGCGCCGGTCAGCTGGCACATGACGTCGACATAGTGGACGCCGCAATCGACGATCGGGATCAGCGAATCGATCAGGTTCTTGTGCCAGTGCCAGGCGCTGCCGCTGCTCTGCTGGTTGAGGTTGAGCCGCATCACCAGCGGCTTGCCGAGCGTCTTCCCGACCTCGATGAACTTGATCCATGACGGGTGGACGCGCAGGATATAGCCGAGCACCAGCTTGCGGTTCTTCGCCCGCGCCGCCGCGACAACCTTCTCGGCATCCTCATTGTTGGTGGCGAGCGGCTTTTCCATGAACACATGGCAGTTGGCGGCGATTGCCTTCAGCGCATATTCGGCGTGGGTGTTCGGCCAGCTGTTGATCGACACCGCGTCCGGTTTTGTTTCCTTCAGCGCCTGGTCGAAATCCTCGTAGAGTGGGTAGCCGGCTAACTCTCCCGGAATCTTCGTGTTGCTCTTGATCGAGCGGCTCATAATGCCGACGATCTCGAAACCGTCGAGCCGGTGATACGCGCTGGCATGCGACGCACCCATATTGCCGAGACCCACCACCAGCACTTTTACTCTGTCGGACACCGCTGCCTCCCAAATTCTTGATTAAATCACAGGCGGCGCTGTTGCCGTCGCCCGCATGTTTATCCAGGACAATCACCTTAGGTTGGCGCCGCCCCTCATTGCCCTGCCGGGCATTTCTCCCCGTATAGTGACGGGGAGAAAGGGCTGGCCGCAATGTTGGCGATTGGCGAAATCATCAACGACAGCGTCCCCTCGCCCCGTTTACGGGGAGAGGATGCCGGCAGGCAGGTGAGGGGCGGCGCTGACCTGGACAATTGCCAGCCCTACTTCACCGCCGAATCGAACAGATGCGCCTTGATCTTCTCGACATCGAGCGCGGCAAAACCTTCCGACAGCTTGACGCCGTCGGCATCGGCCTTGACCTTGGCCTTGTCGAAATCATTGGCCGGGCCGATCAAATCGTTGGTGCAGACATCCTCGGCCTTCACCGGAGCGGTGATCTGGCCGATCTTGTGGATCTCGTCGAAGAAGCCCTGCCAGCTCGCCATGTCGTGCGAGCCCCAGCCGCCGCGTTTGTCCATGTCGCCGCGGAAGACGTTGATCTGCTGCAGGATCGAGGTGGTGCCAAGCTCCGGCCCGAGATTCTTGGCCAGCGTCGGGAACTGCTCGAACACCGCTTCGACCGCCGCGCGGGGATTCTGGTAGCCGAATTCGAGGCCCATCGCCCAGCCGCGCAGGTACTTTTCCAGCAACGCCTTCTTGTCGGCGTCCTCCAGATCGGCGGCGCGCACGACGAAAGTATTGGCCGGCAGCTTTGAGTTCTGCACGCCGAGCCAGTATTCGAAGTCGAGCCCCTTGGCGATCCATTCGGCGCGTAGGCCTTCCCACGACAGGGCAGCGTCGCCCTGGCCGCCGGCAAGAGCCGTGCCCCATGTCGGCCAGCCGGCTTCGACATATTTGACCTTCTTGATGTCGACGCCCTGCGCCGCCAGCAGCGGGTCGGTGATCGACTGCCAGGCGGCGGAGCCGAGCAGGATGGTCTTGCCTTCCAGCTTCTTCAGATCGTTCGATCCCTCGCCCTTGCGGAAGGCGATGCTGAACGTGTCGCGGGCGCCCATATGGAACACCGACTTCAGCTTCATGCCGTTCTGGATGGCGAAAGAGAACACGCCGGGCGACGGGAAGCCCATATCGGCCTGGCCGACATCGACGAACTTCACCGTCGCGGTGCCGTCCGACGGCCCCGGCTGCATGTCGGTGTCCAGCCCATCGAAATAGCCGGCCTTCTTGGCTGCCCAGTAGGGATAGTCGTCGAGCACTTCGAGCGTGCCGCGCGGCGAGATCCAGGTGAATTTTCCGTAGGGTTCGGCCCTGGCCTTGAGGCCGGTGGCGCCAAGCGCCGTCGCGGTCACCAGCCCGGCGCCGGTCACCTGCAGGAAGTAGCGGCGGCTGATGCCCGCCGGGCTGATGGAGTTTTCTTTGGTCATAGCATTCCCCTTTTTTGTTTGATGTCAGTCTCTTGCCGCCGCCTCCCGGGCGCCGTCATATCCCTGTGTTCAAGCCTCCCAGCTCGCCCATTTCTTGCCGATCAGGAAGAACAGCACGTAGATCAGGATGCCGAGCGTCGACAGGATCAGCACCACGGCGAAGAACTGCGGCATCTGGATCATCGACGAATAGGTGGTCAGCCGGTTGCCGAGGCCGAAGCCGCCGCCGACCATTTCGGCGCCGACCGCGGTCAGCAGACCGAAGATGGCGCCGATCATCAGCCCGACCAGGATCATCGGCAGCGCCATCGGCGCTCGGATTTTCCAGAAGATCTGCAGGGTGCTGGCGCCATAGGAGCGTGCCAGCGCGATCTTGGCGCTGTCGACGCGGCGAAAGCCGGTGGCGGCATTGATCATCACCATCGGCCCGGCGGCCAGCGCCACCGCGATGATGCGCGGCGTGTAGCCGAAGCCGAAGCGCAGGATCAGAAGCGGCACCAGTGCCAGCATCGGCGTGGTGACCAGAAGCAGGATGTAGGGCGCGACGATCTTCTCGGCGAACGGAAACTGGGTGATGACGGCGGCCAGCACCAGGCCGATGATGGCGCCGATGGTGAAGCCGGACACCAGCTCGACGAGCGTGTAGCCGAGATGCGGCGCGATCAGCGGGAACTCGTCGAACAGCGCATAGGCGATCGAGCTCGGCGGCGGCATGATGTAGAGCGGCACGTGGAACAGCCGCAGCGCCAGTTCGATGCCGCCGATGATGATCACCGCCACGGCAAGAATGGCCGCCACCTCCTTGCCCGACTTGATGCCGGGGCCGCTGGCGAAGGCCGACAGATTGGTCAGGCTGACCTCGTCGCCGTCGGCAGACTTGGATTTGGAGAATTCCGGAATGGCGTCGCCTCCGCTCACGGCCTGATCCTCACGATCTCGGCGCTCGCGCGCTCCGGCGCTTTTGGCCGCGTGCGTTCGCCGACAATGTCCATCTTGATACGGTTGGTGAGGTCGAAGACCTCCTTCGTCGCCATGATCTCCAGCGAGCGTGGCCGCGCAAACGGCACGCGATATTCCTTGGCGACGCGGCCCGGCCGGGCGCTCAGCACCACGACCCGGTCGGAGAGGAAGATCGCCTCCTCGATCGAGTGGGTGATGAAGACGATCGTTGTCTTGGTGTCGAGCCAGATCTCCTCGACCAGCCGGTTCATCTCCTCGCGGGTGAAGCTGTCGAGCGCGCCGAACGGCTCGTCCATCAAAAGCACCGAGGGCTTCAGCGCCAGCGCCCGCACGATCGCCGCACGCTGCTGCATGCCGCCCGACAGCTCACGCGGAAACTTGCCGCCGAAGCCGTCGAGCCCGACCCGGTTGAGCAGATGCGCGATCCACGCCCGGTCCGGCTTCTCGCCCTTGATCTCGAAAGGGAAGCGGATGTTGGCGTCGAGATTGCGCCACGGCAGGAGGTTCGCCTCCTGGAAGACGATGCCGATATCGGGATGCGGACCGGTGATGGCCTTGCCATCGAGCCGGATCTCGCCGCTGGTCAGGCTGTGCAGGCCCGACATCGACCACAAGAGCGTGGTCTTGCCGCAGCCGGAAGGGCCGACGATCGAGACGATTTCATTGGCGCTGACATCTAGGCTGCAGCGGTCCAGCGCCAGCAGGTCGCCGGAGGCCGTGTGATAGATCTTGGTCGCTGCCTGCACGCCAAGCTTCGGCTTTTTTGCATCGCCCGTATTCATCTGCCCCCCGGGAAGATTGCGCGATGATCCATTGGCTCATCCCCAGCGAAAATCAGTCTGTAACTATCCTACTTTCCTGTCAAGCACCGACGATGGCCACCGTATCAGGAAAATCGATTAGTATGCCTATCTGCTTGTTTTAATATCGGTTTTGCGGCCTTGAAATGCATGTTGCTTTCCTACATACTTCGGAACTGACACGGATCGGAGAGGACCGGAGGAAGGTGATCTTTACCCTACGACACGCTGCGGTTGCGATGCGGTCGGGCGCGTGGAGCCAGGGCGTGCAAACATGCTAAGACGGCAGCCTCGCAACCCAGGGAAAGACCAGGACCCCATGAACGAAGCTGGCAGCCAGGACGAGCCTGTTCCAGGCCAGGATACCGAGGGGCGCGATCCTGTCCGGCGCATTCCCGACATCATCTCGCTGGTCAAGGATTCCTACAGCGAATTGCGCCCGGCCGAACGGCGTGTCGCCGATGTCGTGCTCGACGACGTCAAATATGCCGTCGACGCCTCCAACGCCGCCCTTGCCCAGCGCGCCGGGGTCAGCGAACCGACGGTGACCCGGTTCTGCCGCGCCATCGGCTGCGAGGGCGTGCGCGACTTCAAGCTGAAGCTGGCGCAGAGCCTCGTCGTCGGTGCGCTCTATCTGGCCAAGTCGCCCTCCGTCAGCAATGACAATGGCATGCCGTTCTGGAACGCCGTATTCGGCGAGGCGCGCCGGGCGCTGCAGGAGGCCGAGCGGCAGCTCGACCCGGCGCAGCTGCAGAAAGCCGCCGATCTGATCGCCAAGGCGCGCCAGGTCACCGTGTTCGGCCTCGGCGGCAGCTCCTCGGCGCTGGCGCAGGAAACCCAATACCGGCTGTTCCGCTACGGCATCACCGTCAGCGCCCAGTGCGACCCCTATCTGATGCGCATGACCGCCTCGACGCTCAAGCCGGGCGATCTGGTGATCGCCATTTCGGCGACCGGACGCACCCGCGAGGTGATCGAGGCCGTCGAGCTCGCCAAGCACTACCGCGCCAACGCCATCGCCGTAACCGCGCCCGACACCGAACTCGCCCGCGCCTGCGACGTCAGGCTGACGGTGGCGGTGCCGGAATATCCCGACACGCTGAAGCCGACGGCCTCGCGCTTCGCCTTCCTGGCGGCGATCGACCTTCTGGCGGTGGCCTCGGCCTACAAGCTCGACGGTTCGGCCCGCGAGACGGTGCGCCGCATCAAATACAACGCCCAGATCCACCGCACCGGCAAGGAGATGGAGCCGCTCGGAGACTAGCTCCCTTCTCCCCGTTCACGGGAGAAGGTGCCGGCAGGCGGATGAGGGGCGGCGCCGAGTTCAACAATTGATGATCCCAACTTGGATTGGGCGCATGCACAAAGAGGAAAGAAATGCTCGAAATAGCACCGACGAAACAGGCAGCCGCATGGCTCGAATCCCTGGCGCAGGCACTCGCAGCCGGCGACGTGGCCGCTGCGAGCAACCTGTTCGTCGACGATTGCTACTGGCGCGATCTCCTGACCTTCACCTGGAACATCACCACCATGGAAGGCCGCGAAGCGATCGCCGACATGCTGGCGGCGACGCTGGCGACGGCCAAGCCGAGCGCGTGGCAACTGACCGGCGAGGCGATCTCGGACGATGGCACCATCGAGGCGTGGTTCAGCTTCGAAACCGCGGTGGCCAGGGGAGAGGGCATCATGCGGCTGCGCGACGGCCGCTGCCGCACGCTGTTCACGGCAATGACGGACCTGAAAGGCTTCGAGGAGCGCAAGGGGGCGAAGCGGCCGCTTGGCGTGCGCCACAAGGCCGATCCCAGGCGCGAGACCTGGTCGGAGGCGCGGGCGCGCGAGACGCGCGAGCTCGGCACCGAGGAACAGCCCTACTGCCTGGTCATCGGCGGCGGCCAGGGCGGCATCATGCTGGGGGCGCGGCTGCGCCAGCTCGGCGTGCCCACCATCGTCATCGAGAAGAATGCGCGGCCGGGCGATTCCTGGCGCAACCGCTATCGCACGCTCGTGTTGCACGATCCGGTCTGGTACGACCATCTGCCCTACATTCCCTTCCCCGAAAACTGGCCGGTGTTCACGCCCAAGGACAAGATGGGCGACTGGCTGGAAATGTACACGCGCGTCATGGAACTCAATTACTGGGTCGCCACGAAATGCCTGAGCGCGTCCTATGATGAGGCCGAAAAAGTCTGGACCGTGGTCGTCGACCGCGTCGGCCGCCAGATCACGCTGAAGCCGAAGCACATCGTCTTTGCCACCGGCGCCTACGGTCCGCCACGGCGGATCGATCTGCCGGGCGCCGACCGGTTCAAGGGCGAGTTGCTGCACTCCAGCCAGTATGCCAGCGGCGACAGATTCCGCGGCAGGAAGGTGGCCGTCATCGGCGCGGCCAGTTCCGGCCATGACGTCTGCGTCGACCTCTGGGAAAGCGGCGCCGAGGTCACCATGATCCAGCGCTCACCGACGACGGTGGTCAAATCGGACACGCTGATGGAAGTCGGTTTCGAGATCTTCTCGGAAGACGCATTGGCGCGCGGCATCACCACCGAGAAGGCCGACATGATCGTCGCCTCGACGCCGTTCGCGCTGGTGCCCAAGGGCCAGCGGGCGCTCTACGAGGTGATCAAGGCGCGCGACGCGGCCTTTTACGACCGCTTGCGCGCCGCCGGCTTCGCCCTCGATTTCGGCGACGACGAGACCGGCCTTCTGATGAAGGCCTACCGCACCGGCTCCGGCTACTATATCGATGTCGGCGCTTCCGACCTGATCATCGACGGCAAGATCGGCATCCGCAGCGGCGTCGCCATCAAGTCGCTGACCCCGAGCGGCATCCTGTTCGAAGACGGCAGTGAACTCGCCGCCGACGCCATCATCGCCTGCACCGGCTATCAGTCGATGAACGAGACGGTGGCTTCGATCGTCTCGCGCGAAGTCGCCGACAAGGTCGGCCCCTGCTGGGGGCTTGGCTCGGGCGTAAAGGGCGACCCCGGACCCTGGCAAGGCGAGCTGCGCAACATGTGGAAGCCGACCGCGCAGGAAGCGCTGTGGTTCCACGGCGGCAATCTGGCGCTGTCGCGCTTCTATTCGAAATATGTGGCGCTGCAGATCAAGGCGCGGATGGAGGGCATTGAGACGCCGGTTTATGGGAAGCCGAGCAATTCGGGGCGGTAGCCATCTACCGCAAGAGCTAATCGTGCCGATGCCCAAAATGCCTCGCGGCCACCTCAACATGCGTATGCGACGCCTGCGCCACGAAACGCTCGGTCTCGTTGTGATCAGCCGCCTCGTTCGGCCACCAGGTGCCGCCGATAACGATGCCATCCGACACCAGCCTCTGGTCGGCGACCAATGACGCGCCGACCGCATCGACGAAGGTGAAGCGGCCCGGGCGCTGCCGGAGCACAGCGACATCGCCGACAGTGCCCACCGCCAGCGTGCCCAGATCAGGCCGCGCGATCGCCCGCGCCGGCGCTTGCGTGGCGGCGCGCAGGACCTCGACCAGCGGCATGCCGAGCGCCAGCAGCTTCGACATGCAGACCAGTATGTCGAAGGCCGGCCCGTCGACGCAGTAGAGATGCACGTCGCTCGAGATCACGTCCGGCGCCAGTCCTTCCTCGAGCATGGCGCGGGCAACGGCGAAATCGAACGAGCCCATGCCATGGCCGATGTCGAAGATGACGCCGCGCTCGCGCGCCAGCCGCATGTCCGGCCGCACCGCGCCGGAAGCAAATACCGGCGCATTGGGAAACGGCCGGAAGCAGTGGGTGAGAATGTCGCCCTTGCGCAGCCGCGGCAGCACTTCCGAGCGGCCGGGCGGCGGCTCGTCGATATGCGCCATCAGCGGCAGGCCGGCCTGGTCGGCGGCCTCCAGCGCCAGATCCACCGGCGCGATGCCGCTGGTGCCGCCGGCATGCTTGCCGGAGCGGACTTTTACGCCAACCACGACATCGCGGTGTTCACGCACCGCTGCCACAACCTCGCGCGGCTCGCACAGCCTGAGGTCGCTGCACTCGCCGACCGACACTGTCTGCGAGAAGCCGAAAATGCCGGCAAAGGAAATGTTGACATAGGCCAGGATGCGGACCTTCGACCGCTCCATGACATGGCGGCGGAAGCCGAGGAAATTGCCGGCGCCGGCACTGCCCGCATCGATGAAGGTGGTGGTGCCGCTCTTGGCGGCCAGCCGGTCGGCATCGACGCCAAGCGACGTGCCGCCCCAATAGACGTGGCTGTGCAGGTCGACCAGGCCCGGCGTGACGATGCAGCCGCCGGCATCGACGATCTGCGCTGCGCTGTCCGCCGGGATATCGGCATCGACTGCGGCAACGCGGCCATTGGCGATGGCGACATCGCGCGGCGCGTCGAGGCCAGCGGCCGGATCGATCAGCCGTCCGCCCTTCAGCAGGAGGTCGAATTGCATTGCGGTCACCTCCGCTTCGTTGCTTTGCCTACAGAGGCCGGTAGGCGACCGCCTCGACCTCGATCTTGATGTCGATCATCAGCCGCGATTCGACCGTGGTGCGGGCCGGCGGGTTTTTGGGGAAATGCCGGGCATAGACCGCGTTGAAGGCGCCGAAATCGCGCGCATCTTCCAGCCAGACCGTGGTCTTCACCACATCGTCCATGGTGCAGCCGGCCAGCGCCAGCGCGGCCTTGATATTGGCGAGCACCTGCTCGGTCTGTTCCGATATGCCGCCCTTGACCACGATGCCGTCGCTGCCGACGGGAACCTGGCCCGAGACATAGACGAGATCGCCGGCCCGCACGGCGGGCGACAACGGCACATGCGATGTTCCAAAACACTGTTTCGGCAAGGGACAGCCTCCTCTGATGACAGGACGGGGTGCCATGGCAGCGCCCGCTTCGATCGACATTTACGCCGATCGGGGCGATCCTCATAGGGGGCCTTGTTGGAAAGCAACATTCTTCGAAATCCGTGTTGCTTTATTACAAGAGCGCTTGCATCGTACGCGCTTACGGGCGGCTTGGAAGCCGCAACGTACAGACGCATTTGCCAGAGCGGAGACACCCAGCGATGACTTACGACAAGAACCCGTTTCCATCAGGCGATGCCGATCGCCACGCGCTCTGGGAAATGCTGGTGCGGCGCGACATCGACGCTTTCATCGGCCAGGACTGGGCCATGGTCGAGGATGATTTCGTCGCCGAGAGCTTCTTCGGCATGCACGCGCATTTCCTCAGCAATGCCGATGCCTGGCGGCTGCAGTTTCCAAGGCTGGACATCTACCGCGACGAATGGCTGCGCCAGGCCAGGGAGACGGCGGCGACCAAATTCGCCGAGCCGCTGCGCGAGGCGCTGTTTCGCGTCACCAACATGCGCGACATCGATGTCGACGGCGACCGCGCCGTGCTGCACAAGAAATTCGACGGCTCGGTTGCCAAGGCGGACGGCAGCGTCGACCGCTTGAAATGGCAGACGCTGTATTTCTGCAGCAAGGTCGGCGGCAGCTGGAAGATATCAGGCTTCGTCGGCTACATGCCGCATCCGCTCGGCAGCTAGAACCACCGATCACCAGAGCGCAGGATGGGTCGGGCCGAACGTGCGGCCCGGCACCGCGGCCGCCATCAGCGAGCCGTTGAACAGCGATGGCGGATGCAAGGCGCCGCATTCCATCAAACGCATCGCCAGACATTGGCAATGCCTTTTGCGCCCATTCTTACGAATTTGTATGCCGCCGGACAGGCCGGTGTGAACTCGTTTGCTTACGATGCGTGGGGCGGATCGCCATCGCCCCGCCGCAACCGTCGACTTCTGGACTTCAGCCATGCTCGCGCCCAACAGGCAACAACCCGCCGCACCGAGCCACAACAGGGTTCCCGACGTCACCCTCGACTTCTGGCTGGTCAAGCTGATGGCGGTCACCACGGGCGAGACCGCGGCGGATTATCTTGCCGACACAATCGGGCTCGGGCTGACCGCCACCTCGCTGATCATGACCGGCATCCTGATCGCGGCCCTTGTCCTGCAGTTTACCCGGAAATGCTATGTGCCGTGGGCTTATTGGCCGGCGGTGGTGCTGATCAGCATCGTCGGCACGCTGGTGACGGACAGCCTCGTCGACAGTTTCGGCGTGCGCCTGCAGACGGCAACCATCGCCTTCTCGGTCGCGCTCGCCGCGACATTCGCGGTCTGGTACGCCAGCGAAAGGACGCTGTCGATCCACACCATCTTCACCATCAGGCGCGAGATCTTCTACTGGCTGGCGATCCTCTTGACCTTCGCGCTCGGCACCGCCGCCGGCGACCTCGTCGCCGAAAGCTTCGACATGGGCTACCTCACGACGGGGCTGCTGTTCGGCGGTGCCATCGCGCTGATAGCGCTCGCCTACTGGCTGCTGCATCTCGACGGCATCCTGGCCTTCTGGCTCGCCTATATCCTGACGCGGCCGCTTGGCGCTTCGTTCGGCGACCTGCTGTCGCGGTCGGCCAGGCACGGCGGCCTGGGTCTCGGCACCATCTTCACCAGCCTGCTCTTCCTTGGCTGTATCATTGCCCTCGTCCTGCACATGACCCTGAAGGAGGCAACCGACGAGGCCGATGAACTGTTGCTGGACCTGGACTAGGTGCAGGGCGGATGCGCTAGCGTTGACAATTGCCGAAAACCCCACCGCTTCGGCCAATCTTGAACGTTCTAGCGCCACCATACCTGCGCCTTCGTGACATCCTAGGAACAAGCCCGTGCCGGTGATAGCCTCTCCACCTCGGCAAAGGACCGGACCTTTCATGCGACTGCTTCTCGTCGAGGACGACCACAGGACGGCCGACTATATCGTCAGGGGACTGACCGAGGCCGGCCATATCTGCGACCTCCTGCGCAATGGACATGACGCGCTGTTCGCGGCGACCCGGGGCAATTACGACGTGATCGTCGCCGACCGGATGATCCCCGGCCTCGACGGTCTGTCGATGATCAAGGCGGTGCGCGCCGCGGGCGTACGAACGCCCGCGATCTTTCTCACCTCCGTCGGCGGCATCGACGATCGCGTCGAGGGGCTGGAGGCCGGCGGCGACGACTATCTGGTCAAGCCCTTCGCCTTTTCCGAACTTCTCGCCCGCATCAACGCGCTTGGCCGGAGGCCGGCGGCGCAGGAGCAGAAAACCGTCCTGCGGGTCGCCGACCTCGAAATGGACCTGATCATGCGGCGGGTCACGAGGCAGGGCCAGCCGATCGACCTGCAGCCCAGGGAATTCAGCCTGCTGGAAGTGCTGATGCGCGGCGAAGGCCGCGTCATCACCCGCACCATGCTTCTGGAGCGCGTCTGGGATTTTCATTTCGATCCCAGGACCAGCGTCGTCGAGACCCATATCAGCCGGCTGCGGGCCAAGGTCGACAAGCCCTTCGAAACCCAGCTCATCCACACCGTCCGCAACACCGGCTACAGCCTGCACGCGGCGTCATGACCGGAACATGGTCCCGCCTGCTGCGCAGCACGCCGTTCCGGCTGGCCCTGACATTCGCCTTCCTGTTCGTGCTCGCCTTCGTCCTGTCAGGCGCCATCGTCTACCAGATGATGAGCGCCGATCTTGCCGAGCGGCTCGACGACACCATCAAGGAGACCTACGCGGTCGTCGCCGCGACCTATGCCGAGAACGATCTCAAGGAGCTCGTCGAGACCGTCGGCAGCCACTCCCTGCGCAGCCCTAGGAAGGAGCAACTGTTTTCGCTGACCGACGCGACGGGCAATCGCCTGGCCGGCAACTTCACCGCGGCAGGGCTTCCCGACGGCTTCTCGATGTTCGACGCCGAAATGCCCGGCGTACCGCCCGGCGCCGAGTACCGCGCCTATTCCGGCCCCGTCGGCGGCAACACCCTGACCGTAGCCTTCAGCCTTTCCGAGACGGAGGAGCTGGAGAGGATCGTGCTGATGAGCTTTGGCTGGGGAACCCTGATCATCACCGGGCTGGCGGTCGCCGGCGGCGCCCTGCTGGCCTCGCGGGTCCAGCGCCGTCTCGACGGCATCGCCGCCACCATGGTGGATGTCTCGCACGGACGGCTGGACACCCGCATTCCCCTGACCGGCAAGGGCGACGACATCGACATCGTCTCCAGCCAGGTCAATGCCGCGCTCGACCGCCTGTCGGCACTGGTCGAAGGCATGAAACAGGTCAGCGCCAACATCGCCCACGACCTGAAGACGCCGCTCAACCGGCTGCAGATGATCCTCGACACCGCATCGGAAAAGAACCTGTCGGGCCAGAAGATCGCGGCTGAACTGGCCGAGGCGCATGCCGAGAGCCTGCAGATCAACGAGACCTTCGATGCGCTGCTGCGCATCGCGCAGATCGAAGCCGGCGCCCGCCGGGCGCGGTTCACCGATGTCGATCTGGGCGAGGTGCTGCAGACCATCGCCGAGATCTATGCCGATGTTGCCGAGGACGACGGAAAGTCGCTGTCGTTGGCGCAACCACCGGAAACGACGGACCGGATCCATGGCGATCGCGAGCTGTTGACGCAGATGTTCGCCAATCTGGTCGAGAACGCGCTGCGCCATTGTCCATCGGGCACGACGATAAAGCTGTCGGCGGCGCGCCAGGACGAACGCGTCGTTGCCGGCGTCGCCGACAACGGTCCCGGCATTCCGGCCGACGAACATGAAAAAGTGTTTCAGCGGCTTTATCGGCTGGACCATAGCCGGTCGACATCGGGCAGCGGGCTGGGTCTCAGCCTTGTGCGAGCGATTGCCGATCTGCATGGCGCATCGATCACGCTGGGCGATGGGCAGCCCGGGCTTGCGGTGGCGGTGAGTTTTCCGCTGGCGACGGGTTAGAGGCCGATCTCCCCCCTTGAGGGGGAGATGTCGCCGAAGGCGACAGAGGGGGTCGCCTCGCGTGAAGCGCCAGCCTCCATCTGTCGCAAGGAGGTCGCATCCGGTCGGACCGACCCCCTCTGGCCTGCCGGCCATCTCCCCCTCGAGGGGGGAGACCAGCAGCTTCACCGATCAATCCGCGTCGACAGGATGATTGACGACAGGGTCCGCTCGACCCCATCCATGGCGCCGATCTGGTCGAGCAGCATGTCGAGGTCGCGGATCGATGGTGCGTCGACGATGACGATCATGTCGAAATTGCCGCTGACCGAATGCAGCGTCCGGACCGTCGTCAGGGCGCGCAGGCCGCGCACCACCTTGTCGGCGAGCTTGGGCGTCACGGTGAGCAGTACATGCGCCCGCACCAGCCCCTGCTCGTAGTCCGGCGCCAGCCGCACGCCGTAGCCTGATATGATGCCGCGCTGCTCCAGCCGTTCGATCCGGCTCTGCACGGTTGTCCGCGAGACGCCAAGCCGCCGCGCCAGCTCGGCGGTCGAGGCGCGCGCATTCTCGCGCAGCAGCGAAAGCAGGGTCTGTTCGGCATCGCTGAGCATTTCGACGATTCTTCTCGGCGGACTGACCAATCAATGGGTTCGTTTCGTACAAAACCACGCTTCCTTTCGACGGGCAAGCTGCGAATCTGTGCTCACAACCAGTGAGGGATTTGTCATGAAGAAAATTGTCGTTGTCGGCGCCGGCAAGATCGGCTCGACCATTGCCGAGATGCTCGCCGCCACGGGAGATTATCAGGTCACGCTCGTCGACCGCTCGGCAGCACAGCTCACTGCTGCCGAAGTGCCGACCACGGTTGCGACGCTTGAGCTCGACATCGAAGCATCCGGCACGCTTGAAGCCGCACTCGCCGGCAAATTCGCGGTGCTCAGCGCCGCTCCCTTCCATCTGACCACCCGCATCGCCGAAGCGGCGGCCAGTGCCGGCGTGCACTATCTCGACCTGACCGAGGACGTCGTCTCGACCCGCCGCGTCAAGGAACTGGCGGTTTCGGCCAGAAACGCCTTCATTCCGCAATGCGGCCTGGCGCCGGGCTTCATCTCGATCGTGGCCAACGATCTCGCCAGCCGTTTCGATTCGCTGGAGAGCGTGCGCATGCGCGTCGGCGCCCTGCCGCAATATCCCTCCAATGCGCTGAACTACAATCTGACCTGGAGCACCGACGGCGTCATCAACGAATATTGCGAGCCCTGCGAGGCGATCGTCGAAGGCGAGCTGGTCGAGGTGCCGCCACTGGAAGAGCGCGAGGAGTTCTCGCTCGACGGCGTCACCTACGAAGCGTTCAACACCTCCGGCGGCCTTGGCACGCTGGCCGAGACGCTGAAGGGCAGAGTGCGCACGCTGAACTACCGCACCATCCGCTATCCCGGCCACGCCGCGATCATGAAGGCGCTGCTCAACGATCTCGGCCTGCGCCACCGCCGTGACGTGCTGAAAGACATTTTCGAGAGCGCCCTGCCGGCGACGCTGCAGGACGTGGTCATCGTCTTCGTCACCGTCTCCGGCCGCAAGAACGGCCGCCTGCTGCAGGAGACCTACGCCAACAAGATCTACTCCAGGCGCATCGGCGACCAGGTGCGAAGCGCCATCCAGATCACCACGGCGTCCGGCATCTGCGCCGTGCTCGACATGCTGGCCGACGGCAGCCTGCCGGCGACGGGTTTCATCAAGCAGGAAGACATCGCGCTTGACGCGTTTCTGGCCAACCGTTTCGGGCGCGCCTATGCGCAGCACGAGATGGTGAGCCGGCTGGCGGGGTGATCAGCGTCTCTCTCTTGTGAGAGGCTGGCGGGACAGTGCCCCCCTCTGCCCTGCCGGGCATCTCCCCCTCAAGGGGGGAGATCGGCTGTCATCTTAGATTTCGCCAATTTTCAAAGTCTTGGAAGAGGCGGGTTGCCCGAAACTGCTGATCTCCCCCCTTGAGGGGGAGATGTCCGGCAGGACAGAGGGGGGCGAGTGTCCCGCCAGCATCACCGCCTTTGCACTATCACGAATCAAACGTGCAGCGCGTGCCCCAGCGCCTTGAGCGCCGCTTCCTGGAATCCCTCGCCTTGCGTCGGATGGGCATGGATGGTGCCGGCAATGTCCTCCAGCCTGGCGCCCATCTCCAGCGCCAGTCCAAAAGCCGCCGCCAGTTCCGAGACGCCCTGCCCGACCGCCTGGATGCCGAGCACCAGATGGTTGTCCGCGCGCGCGACGACCCGAACAAAACCGTCCTCGCCGAGCTTGGTCATCGCCCGGCCGTTGGCGGCGAACGGGAACGTGCCGATCTTGATCTCGCCGCCGAGCGCCTTGGCCTCTTCCGGCGACAAGCCTGCCGTCACCAGCTCGGGATCGGTGAAGCAGACGGCGGGAATCGAGCGCTTGTCCCAGCTGCGTTTGTGACCGGCGACGATCTCGGCGACCATCTCGCCCTGGGCCATCGCCCGGTGCGCCAGCATCGGCTCGCCGGTGACGTCGCCGATGGCGAAGATGCCGCGCATCGAGGTGCGGCACTGGTCGTCGATGCGGATGAATTTTCCTGCCCTGTCGAGGTCGATCTGCTCGAGCCCCCAGCCTTCGGTCACCGGCTTGCGGCCGACCGTGACCAGGATTTTTTCGGCGGCGACCTTGGCGCTTTTGCCATCCGAGGTCTCGACCAGCAGCGCGTCACCCTTGGTTGAAAGCCCCTTGGCCTTGGCGCCCAGCATCACCTCGACGCCGAGCGTGGCGAGCCGCTTGACCACCGGCCGGGTCAGCTCCGCGTCATACTGCGCCAGCACGCGCGGCAAGGCCTCGACCACGGTCACTTTGGCGCCCATTTTGGCGAAGGCCATGCCGAGTTCCAGCCCGATATAGCCGCCACCGACGACCGCGAGTTTTTGTGGAACCGCGCCGAGTGCCAGTGCCTCGGTTGACGAAATCACCGGACCGCCAAAGGGCAGGAACGGCAGTTCGACCGGCGCCGAGCCGGTGGCGATGACGATCGCCTCGGCGCGGATGACTTGGCTTCCTGTCTCGGTTTCGACCTCCACAGTCTTGCCGTCGCGAAAGCTCGCCCAGCCATGCACGGTCTTGACTCCTGCCTTCTTGAGCAGGCCGGCGACGCCGCTGTTGAGCCGGCTCACGATGCCGTCCTTCCAGGCGATCGTCTTCGCCAGGTCGAGCGTCGGTGCGGTGAGCGAGATGCCGAGCGGGCTCTTGCCGCCTTCCATGTGCGACACCTTCTCGAACTCCTCCGCCGCGTGGATCAGCGCCTTGGACGGGATGCAGCCCACATTGAGACAAGTGCCGCCCGGTTTGCCGGCTTCGACGATCACCGTGTCGACGCCGAGCTGTCCGGCACGGATAGCGCAGACGTAACCACCGGGACCGGCGCCGATGACCAGCAGCTTGCAGGAGATTTCTTTCATGTTGGCATCCTGGTTCACAATGGTGCTGGAAGGCAGATAATGTTGGGTCCTTCGCGCCGCCCTCGAAGCGCGTAATCTCCCCCCTCGAGGGGGAGATGTCGCCGAAGGCGACAGAGGGGGTCGCCGCGCGTAGAGCGCCGGCCTGCATCTGTCGCGCAAGGCGGTCGCGTCCAGTCGTACCAACCCCCTCTGGCCTGCCGGCCATCTCCCCCTCGAGGGGGGAGATTACGCCCTCCACTGCTTTCGCTGATTTTCAACATTGTAAGAAGAAAACCAGTCCTCCAAGGCAGAGGGGGCGCTGTCCCGCCGACATCTCGATTGTCCCGCCCCTCAATCCACAAAGATCAGCGCCGGCGTTTCCAGCAGCGTCTTGATCCGCTGGATGAACACCGCCGCATCCCACCCATCGATCACCCGATGGTCGAAGCTCGACGACAGGTTCATCATCTTACGCGGGATGAACTGGGTGCCGTCCCACACCGGCCGCACCATCATCTTGTTGACGCCGATGATCGCCACTTCGGGATGATTGATGACCGGTGTCGTCGCCACGCCACCCATGGCGCCGAGCGAGGTAATGGTGATGGTAGAACCGGACAGCTCGTCGCGTGTCGCGGTGCCGGACTTGGCCGCCTCGGCCAGCCTGATGATTTCTGCGCCGCACTCCCAGATATCGCGCGCCTCGGCATGTTTGACGACAGGCACCACCAGCCCCGACGGCGTCTGCGCGGCAATGCCGATATGGATGCCGCCATGCTGGTGGATGATGCCGGCCTCGTCGTCGAACAGCGAATTGAGATTGGGCTGGTCCGCGATCGCCTTGACCATGGCCCGCATCAGGAACGGCAGCAGCGTCAGCTTCGGCCGCTCCACGCCACCCCTACCCGGGCGCTTCTCCTTGTTGAGCGCGGCGCGCAATTCCTCCAGCGCGGTGACGTCGATCTCCTCGACATAAGTGATGTGCGGGATGCGCGATTTCGACAGCGACATCTTCTCGGCGATCTTGCGCCGCAAGCCGACCACCTTGATATCCTGGATCGCATCGTTGCGGGCGAGGCCGGATGTCCTGGCAACCTGCGGCCCGCGCGCCAGGAACGCTTCGATGTCCTCATGGCCGATGCGGCCGGCAGGGCCGGATCCCGCAACCTGCCTGAGATCGATGCCGGCTTCTTTTGCCCGCAGACGAACAGCCGGCGAAGCCAGCGGTCTTTCGCCCTCGGGACGCGGTGCACCGGAGATGGAAGGCTGCGCCGTGCTTTTCGGTGACGCTGCCGGTTTCGCCTTAGGCTCGTCGCTCTTTGGCGATGTCTTCACGACCGGCGCAGCAGCCTCGGGCTTGGGGGTCGGAAGTTTTGCCGGAGGCTCAGCGGACACCGCTTGCATTTCGCCGCCTTGCGGCTTGGCGTTGCCCTCGCCCGCCACCTTCAGCCGCACGATGGGCGAACCGATCGCCACCGTGTCGCCGATCTCGGCGCCCAGCCACAGGATCTCGCCGTCGACCGGCGACGGGATTTCGACTGTCGCCTTGTCGGTCATGACGGCGGCGAGCACCGTGTCCTCGCGCACCATGTCGCCGATCTTGACGTGCCACTCGACCAGCTCGGCCTCGGCGACACCTTCGCCGACATCGGGCAGCTTGATGATGTGTTCGCCCATCTCAGGCCCCCATGGTTTCAAGCAAGGCACGGCCGACACGGGCGGGGCCGGGGAAATAATCCCACTCCTGCGCATGCGGATAGGGTGTGTCCCAGCCGGCGACCCGCGCCACCGGCGCCTCCAGGTTGTAGAAGCAGTTTTCCTGCACCAGCGCCGACAGTTCGGCGCCGAAGCCGGACGTCAGCGTCGCCTCATGCACGATGACGCAGCGCCCGGTCTTTTTCACCGAAGCGACGATCGTGTCGAGGTCGAGCGGCAGCAGCGTCCTGAGATCGATGATCTCGGCATCGATGCCGGTTTCCTCGGCCGCGGCCTGCGCGACATAGACCATGGTGCCGTAGGCGAGCACCGTGATGGCGGAACCCGGCCGGCGGATCGCCGCCTTGCCGAGCGGCACAGTGTAGTGGCCGTCGGCGACCTCGCCGAGCTCATGTTTCGACCACGGCGTCACCGGCCGGTCGTGATGGCCGTCGAACGGACCATTGTAGAGCCGCTTCGGTTCGAGGAAGATCACCGGATCGGGGTCTTCGATCGCCGCGATCAAGAGCCCCTTGGCGTCGTGCGGGTTGGACGGCACCACGGTCTTCAGCCCCGACACATGGGTGAACAGCGCTTCCGGGCTCTGGCTGTGCGTCTGGCCGCCGAAGATGCCGCCGCCGGTCGGCATGCGCACCACGATCGGGCAGGTGAAATCGCCGTTCGAGCGATAGCGCAGCCGCGCCGCTTCCTGGGTCAGCTGGTCGTAGGCCGGATACATGTAGTCGGCAAACTGAATCTCCACGCACGGCTTCAGCCCATAGGCGGCCATGCCGATGGCCGAGCCGACAATGCCGGATTCGTTGATCGGCGCGTCGAAGCAGCGGCTCTTGCCGTATTTGGCCTGCAGGCCCTGCGTGCAGCGGAAGACGCCGCCGAAGAAGCCGACATCTTCGCCGAACACGACGACTTTGTCGTCGCGCCCCATCGATACATCCATGGCATCGCGAATGGCCTCGATCATGGTCCGTCTCGGCATGGCTCAGACTCCCGCCTGCTGGCGCTGGCGTCTGAGATGCGGCGGCATCTCGGCGTAGAGGCCCTCGAACATGTCGCGCGTCGACGGCTTGCCGCCGGCATGCAGCGTGCCGTGGCTTTCGGCTTCCTTCTGCGCCGCGATGACCGTGTCGAGGATTTCTGCCTCGGCCTGCGCGTGCCGCTCGTCCGACCAGACGCCAAGCTGAATGAGATGGTTCTTCAGCCGCACGATCGGGTCGCCGAGCGGCCAGGCGTCGGACTCGGTCTTTGGCCGGTAGGCCGAGGGATCGTCCGAGCTCGAATGCGCCCCGGCGCGGTAGGTGACATATTCGACGAGCGTCGGCCCGAGATTGCTGCGCGCACGCTCCGCCGCCCATTTGGCCACCGCATGGACGGCGAGATAGTCGTTGCCGTCGACGCGCAGCGACGGGATGCCGAAGCCGAGCCCCCTTGCCGCGAACGTGCCCGAGCCGCCGCGCGCAATGCCCTGAAAGGTCGAGATCGCCCACTGGTTGTTGACCACATTGAGCACGACCGGCGCCTTGTAGGTCGAGGCGAACACCAGCGCCGAGTGGAAATCGGATTCGGCCGTCGAGCCGTCGCCGATCCAGGCGGCTGCGATGCGCGAATCGTTCGATATCGCCGAGGCCATCGCCCAGCCGACCGCCTGGATGTACTGCGTCGCCAGATTGCCGGAGATCGAGAAGAAGCCGTGCTCCTTCGACGAATACATGACCGGCAATTGCCGGCCCTTCAGCGGATCCGCCTCGTTGGAATAGATCTGGTTCATCATCGTGACCATCGGATAGCCGTCGGCGATGAGCAGCCCTGCCTGGCGATAGGTCGGGAAATTCATGTCGCCCGGCGCCAGTGCCTTGCGGAAGGCGCAAGCCACCGCCTCTTCGCCCAGATGCTGCATGTAGAACGAGGTCTTGCCCTGCCGCTGCGCCATCTGCATGCGCGCATCGAAAGTCCGCAGCGTCATCATGTGGCGTAGGCCGGCCAGCAGCTCGTCGCTTGAAAGCAGTCCGGCCCAGGGACCGACGGCCTCGCCAGTGCGGTTCAGCACGCGGATGATCGAGAAGGCATGATCGCGGATGGTGCGCGGATCGACATCGATGTCAGGGCGCGGCACCGAGCCGGCCTTCGGAATTGGCACATTGGAAAAATCAGGCGTTCCGCCCGGCCGCACTTCCGGTTCCGGAACGTGGAAACGCAACATCCCAGCATCGGCCATGACCTTTGTCCTCCAATGTTGCCTGGTGCCGATATTTGCATATCTGCACCGCCAGGCCAGTGCGAATTCGTCGGGTAGCCTTCGGACGTCGGTTCCGGCCGCGCCGGCCGATCAAGCCTCCCGCGCACCAAGATGAAGATATGTCCGCGAAATTTCTTGTCGATGTTGGGCGAGGATGCGCAATTAGAGAGAAGGTTGAGCCGGGTTCGCTGGCAGATAAGGTGATTGGGGAAGCGCGAAGCGTAATCTCCCCCTTGAGGGGGAGATGTCGCCGAAGGCGACAGAGGGGGTCGCCGCGCATGGAGCGCCAACTTCTTCTTTCGGCGCATGAAATGTCGCATCCAGTCGAACCGACCCCCTTTGGCCTGCCGGCCATCTCCCCCTCGAGGGGGGAGATCACGCACACCCCGGTTCACCCCACGCCCGCATCATGCTAACCAACCCGGCATGGCACAGAAGAAAGCTTACGAGGTCGACAGCTGGCTCGCGAAGCCGGACCAGCGCATTTCGATCGTCCTGCTTTACGGCCCCGATCGCGGCCTCGTCTCCGAGCGGGCGAAGGCGTTTGCCGGCAAGACCGGCCTGCCGCTCGACGATCCCTTCTCGGTGGTCAGGCTCGAGGGTTCGGAGGTCGACCGTGACGAGGGCCGGCTGCTCGACGAGGCCCGCACCGTGCCGATGTTTTCCGACCGGCGGCTGCTGTGGGTGCGCAATGCCAGCGGCCAGAAGGCGCTGGCCGACGACATCAAGGCGCTGACGGCGGAGCCGGCGCGGGATGCGATCATTCTCATCGAGGCCGGTGATCTCAAGAAAGGCGTCGGCTTGCGCGCCATCGTCGAGGCGGCCGACAGTGCCATGGCGCTGCCTTGCTATGCCGATGAAGCGGGCGACATCGACGGCGTCATTGACGCCGAACTGAGCAAGGCCGGCATGTCGATGACCATGGAGGCGAGACAGGCGCTGCGCCGCAATCTCGGCGGCGACCGGCTGGCCTCCCGCGGCGAGATCGAGAAGCTCGTGCTCTATGCCCATGGCCAGAACGAGATCGGGCTGGAGGAGGTCAAAGCGATGTCGGGCGACGTCTCCGGCGCCTCTTTCGACGACGCGGTCGACGCGCTTCTCGAAGGCAAGATCGGCGACTTCGACACTGCCTTTACCCGCCATTGCCAGTCCGGCGGCCAGCCTTTCCTAGTGCTGTCCTCGGCAATGCGACAGCTGCAGCAGATCCAGATCATGCGCGGCCAGATGGAGTCCGGCAACCGCAACGCCGCCTCGGTCGTCGCCGCCGCCCGCCCGCCGGTGTTTTTCTCCAGGCGCAAGCTGGTCGAGAAAGCGCTGGAGCGCTGGAGCACCGACGCGCTCGGCCGCGCCCTGACCCGGCTGCAGACGGCGGTGCTGCAGACACGACGGCGGCCGGACCTTTCCGTGGCGCTGGCACGGCAGGCGCTGCTGGGGATTGCGGTGGAGAGTAGCCGGTTGGCGCAGCGCGCCTAATCTCCCCCCTCGAGGGGGAGATGTCGCCGAAGGCGACAGAGGGGGTCGTTGCGCGTGGAGCGCTGGCCTCCTCTTCGTTTTCACAAGGGCGCCGGCGCTTGGTGTGAGGCGACCCCCTCTGGCCTGCCGGCCATCTCCCCCTCAAGGAGGGAGATTAGCGGCGTCGCCGATTTCGCCAAAAACCCGGCCTGAAGATAATTCGCCGGCTAATTACCGTTCCTGCTTCAGCCGCCTGCACAACTCATCGAGCTGTTCCAGCGAGCGATAGGCTACCCGAAGCGTGCCGCCTCTGCCCTTGTGATCCACCGACACGATCATGCCGATCGTATCGGTCAACAGCTTTTCCAGCGCCAGCGTGTCGGCGTCCTTTTCGTCAGGACTTGGCGCCGGCTTGGCTTCCCTGGCGCTGCTGGTGCCGGCCGGCATCTGCGCCAGCGCTTCGGCCTGGCGCACCGAAAGTCCTTCTTCGACGATGCGCTTGGCAAGGCCCGCCGGATCTTCCGCTGTCACCAGCGTGCGGGCATGACCCGCCGACAGCGCGCCGTCGACCAGCATGTCGCGGATCACATCCGGCAGCTTCAGCAGCCTGAGCGTGTTGGCGACATGGCTGCGGCTCTTGCCGATCACCTGGCCGAGATCGGCCTGGGTGTAGCCGTGCTCGTCGATCAGCTGCTGATAACCAAGCGCCTCCTCGACCGCATTGAGATCGGTGCGCTGGACGTTCTCGATGATCGCCAGTTCGAGCGCGGTGCGATCGTTGACCTCGCGGATGATGACCGGGATCTCCGACAGCCCGGCGCGCTGCGCCGCTCGCCAGCGCCGCTCGCCGGCGATGATCTCGTAGCGGCCGGCTTGTGTCGACGAAGGCCTCGCCACCACCGGCTGGACGACGCCATGCTCGCGGATCGACTGGGCGAGATCGGTCAGTTCGGCGTCGCCGAAATGCCGGCGCGGATTCTTCGGATTGGGGGTCAGGAACTCGATCGGCACCTTGCCGTCGGCGCTCATGCCAGGTTTTTCCGGCGCTACTGGGCGATCGATCTCGCCGATCAGCGCCGCTAGCCCACGCCCCAGTCTTTTTCTCGAAAGGTCTTCGCTCATCTTTATTCCAGTTGGCTATTCCAGGTCGTTTCGGTATCGAATCGGCTCTTAACTATGCATCCGGCCTAATCAAGCGGCGCGTAACTTGCGCTCGCGGCGGATCACTTCCGACGCCAGTTGCAGATAGGCCTGGCTGCCCGAGCATTTCAAATCGTAGAGGATCGCCGGCTTGCCGTAGGACGGCGCCTCGGACACCCGCACATTGCGCGGGATGATGGTCTCGTAGACCTTGTCGCCCATATGCGCCCGCACATCCTGCACGACCTGGTTGGCGAGATTGTTGCGGCCGTCATACATGGTCAGCACGATGCCCTGGATGGTGAGATCCGGATTGATCGAGCGCCGCACCTGCTCGACCGTCTCCAGCAACTGGCTGAGGCCTTCGAGCGCGAAAAACTCGCATTGCAGCGGCACAAGAACGGAATCGGCCGCAGCCATTGAATTCAACGTCAAAAGGTTGAGCGATGGCGGGCAGTCGATCAGCACATAGCCAAAGGGTGCGCCGCGCTCGGTCGCAGCGCGCAGCGCGTTGCGCAGCTTGAGCACTCGGTCGGGCGCGGAGGCGATCTCCATTTCGATGCCGAGCAGATCGAGCGTCGACGGCACGATCGACAGGCCCGGCACGGCTGTGGGGATGGCCGCGGCCTCCAGCTCCAACTCGCCGGTCAACACGTCATAGGACGACACCGTCCGGTCCTTGCGGTCGATGCCCAGACCGGTGCTGGCATTTCCCTGCGGATCGAGATCGACGATCAGCACCTTTTCGCCGATCGCAGCCAGCGCGGTCGCCAGATTGATGGCGGTCGTCGTCTTGCCAACACCGCCCTTCTGGTTGGCTACGGTGATGATTCGGGGGCCATTCTTCATCATGGGTTTATGCCAGAAATTCATTTTGGGCGCCAAATCGCCTGTCAGTGACGGATCAGACAGGTCGCAGGTTGGACAATTCCAGGATGACGCCGCCAACGTCGGTTATACTTGGATGTTCTACCAGATCGAAGGACCATCGGTGAACGCTTTCTTGCACTTCGGTGCGGTAATCCCGGCCTTTGTGGAACAGGCCGCGCGCGCCCGAAATCAGCCAGGGCGCCGACAGCTCCAGCAAGGTCGAAAGCGGAGCCAGCGCCCGCGCCGTGACGATTTGCGGCGTCGAAACAAGCGCGTGGCTGTCATCTATGCGGCGCGCCACGACCCGCGCCGGCAGGCTGAACTGGCCGACGACGGTCTGCAGGAAGGACGCCTTTTTGCGATTGCTTTCAACCAGGTCGATGCTGGCGCCGTCGCGTTCGGCCAGCAGGAACGCCATCACAAGGCCTGGAAATCCACCGCCCGAGCCGAGATCCACCCAGCGTGTGGCAACGGGTTCTATGCGCCCGAGTTGGGCGCTATCCAGGATATGGCGCTGCCAGACATCGCCCGACGTCGATTGCGCCACCAGATTGATGCTGCGATTCCATTTCTGGAACATCTGCTCGAACGCCACCAGCCGATCGAATGTTTCACGTGAAACCGGGCCTGCCGCGTCCTGCAGGCTCCCTAGGGAAATACTACTCACGCAACATCCTTTTGTAGGCGCTGGGCGCTCTCTGCATGGCGGACATGCGCGACAATGATCGCCAGCGCCGCCGGCGTCATGCCTTCCATGCGCTGAGCATCGGCGATGGAGCGCGGCCGCCGCGCCTGCATTTTCTGCTTCAGCTCGTTCGACAGACCCGGCACTCCGGCGAAATCGACCGTCTCGGGGATCAGCCGGCTCTCCTCATGCCGGATCTGCGCCACGTCGGTCTTCTGGCGGTCGAGATAGACAGAATACTTCGCTTCCGTCTCGAGGCGCTCCGCGGTCTTGCCTTCGATCGCCGCAAAGCGCGGATCGACGCCAGCCAGCCAAGCGACATCGACGTCGGGATAGGACAGCAATTCATAGCCGGACCGGCGCACGCCATCCCGGTTGATGTCCAGCCCGTGCCGCGCCGCCTCATTCGGCGTCATGGCGAGCGACTTCGCCAAATCCCGCGCCTCATCCAGGCTTTGCATGACCTGCCCGTAGCGCTGCATGCGCTGTGCCGAGGCGATGCCCAGTTTCGCCGCCAGAGGCGTCAGCCGCTCATCCGCATTGTCGGCGCGTAGCGACAGCCGGAACTCGGCCCGTGACGTGAACATCCGGTAGGGCTCTGCGATGCCGCGGCTGGTCAAATCGTCGACCATCACGCCGATATACGCCTCGGTGCGGCTGAGCACGATTTGCTCGCTCCCCGCCGCCCGCCGCGCCGCATTGAGGCCTGCGAGCAGGCCTTGCCCGGCTGCTTCCTCATAGCCGGTCGTGCCGTTGATCTGCCCGGCGAGGAAGAGACCACCGATGCGCTTCGTCTCCAGCGTCTGATGCAGTTCGCGCGGATCGACATGATCATACTCGATGGCATAGCCGGGCTGCAGCATGATTGCGCGCTCCAGCCCCGGGATAGTTTTCAATATATCGAGCTGCACATCTTCGGGCAATGAGGTGGAAATCCCATTGGGATAGACGGTATCGTCATCCAGCCCTTCCGGCTCCAGAAAGATCTGGTGCCCGTCCCTATCTCCGAACTTGACGATCTTGTCCTCGATCGAGGGGCAATAACGCGGCCCAACGCCCTCGATCGAGCCGGAATACATGGCCGAGCGGCCGAGATTGGCGCGAATCAGCTCATGCGTGGCCGTCGTCGTGCGGGTGATGCCGCACTCGATCTGCGGCGTTTCGATGCGGTCGGTCATCAGCGAGAACGGCACCGGATCCGCATCCGCGGCCTGGCTTTCCAGCGTCGTCCAGTCGATGGTCCGGCCGTCGAGCCGTGGCGGCGTCCCGGTCTTCAGCCGTCCAAGCTTGAAGCCCGCGCGGTCCATCGTCGCCGAGAGCCCAAGGCTGGCCTGCTCGTTCATGCGGCCGGCGACAATCTTCTTCTCGCCAATATGAATGAGCCCGCGCAGAAAAGTCCCGGTCGTCAGCACGACCGCGCCACAGCCAAGCCGCCTGCCGTCGGCCAAGAGAACAGCCGTGATCCGCCCATCGGCGATCTCAAAATCCAGAACCTCGCCTTCAACCACGTCGAGATCGTTCTGCTGCCGAATCGCTTCCTGCATGGCAAGGCGATAAAGCTTCCGGTCGGCCTGCGTACGAGGGCCGCGCACGGCGGGACCTTTGCGGCGGTTGAGCAGGCGGAACTGAATGCCGGCCGCATCCGCCACGCGCCCCATCAGGCCATCCATGGCATCGATCTCGCGCACCAAATGGCCCTTGCCGAGCCCGCCGATCGCCGGATTGCAGGACATGACCCCGATCGTATCAAAGCGCAGCGTCACCAGCGCGGTCTTGGCACCAGCGCGCGCGGCAGCGCTGGCCGCCTCACAACCTGCGTGGCCGCCGCCCACCACAACCACATCATAGTGATTGGTCATCACAAACTTCCCAGACTCGAATGATTGAGGGACACATGTCCCCGCGAGGCTTGGCTGTCAAGAAAACTCCGCGAGTCGTTTCACGTGAAACAGCCTTGCACCGCCATCGCGTGTGTTTCACGTGAGTCATCGGGGCACCGATGTTTCACGTGAGTCGCACCTTGCCGCTGCTCGAAGGTCTTACCCAAGCGTTCGCAACGTTCGTCATCCTAGGGCAAAGCAGGAGCGAAGCGACGTCGCGGAGACCCTAGGATCCATGCCGTGATCTTGGCCAAAGAGTACAGCGGATCAGAATTCTGCACCGTGGCGCGCGCTCAGAAGTCGCGGCATGGATCCTCGGGTCTGCGCCCGCGTCGCTACGCTCCTTGCTCCGCCCGTGGATGACGAAGCAATGGGGCGTTCCGCAAACGGTCCATCAAAATCTCTGCATCGACAAACTGATTCATTTTACGAGAGCACATCGTTTCACGTGAGTCATTTCCCAATGCAGAACTGTGAGAAAATCACGTCCAGCATGTCCTCGACGTCGATGGCGCCGACAATACGGCCCAGGCGATCTGCTGCAAGCCGCAACTCCTCGGCGCGCAATTCCTGCCCGACAGTCCGGCCGTCCGTTGCTCGACGCAGGTGGCTATTCGCTGCGCCGAGCAATTCGACGTGGCGCAGTCGCGACGGCAGGACATCGCCGACGCTGCCGGCTGCATCCGCTGCCCGCCGGCCGATTTCCCCCAGCAGTTCCTCGACGCCCGTCCCGTTCTTCACCGAAATGACAAGGTCATAATCCTCCGTCGCGTCACTCGCCGCGCGGTCTTCCAGCAGATCGAGCTTGGTGCCGACGCGCAAGGTCGGCGCCACACTCGGCAGCTCGCCGACATCTCTTGGGTTCGCGATGTCCTGCAGCAAGAGCAAGAGATCGGCGCCATGCGCCTTGGCCCTAGCCTTCTCGATGCCGATAGCCTCGACCTTTCCCGGCGCATCGCGCAGCCCGGCCGTATCTGTAAGCCGGACCCGCAGCCCCTGGAGATCAAGTGTCACTTCAAGCAGATCCCGCGTTGTGCCGGGTTCATCCGTTACTATAGCGGCATCCCGCCGGGCCAGGGCATTGAACAGACTCGACTTACCGGCGTTGGGCGCACCAAGGATAACGACCTCGAAGCCGTCGCGAATGATCTCGGCAGCACGAAATCCGGCAACGTGCCGGTCGATTTCATCAATCATTGTCCGGACATCAGACCAAACCGTATCCGAAACGGAACCTGGGACATCGTCTTCATCGGCAAAATCGATCTCCGCCTCGATCATGGCGCGGGCGTGGATCAACCTGCGACGCCAGCCGAGATAGAGTTCGCTCTGAACGCCTTCGGCATTCTGAACGGCAAAGCGCCGCTGCGCCTCGGTTTCGGCGTTGACGAGATCCGCCAGGGCCTCCGTCTCGACCAGGTCGACCTTGCCGTTGAGAAAGGCGCGGCGCGTGAATTCGCCCGGTTCCGCGTGCCTGACGCCGTCAAAGCCCGCGATCGTCTCCAGCATTTTCGCCACAACGGCACGACCGCCATGAACATGGAATTCCGCGACGTCCTCGCCGGTGAAACTAGCCGGACCGGGAAAGAAAACGACCAAGCCGGTATCCAGTACAGCTCGGCCGGGCGCTGTGAATCTGCGCAAGACCGCGACGCGGTCTTTAACCATACCCCCGGCAATCGTTTCGATAACGAATCGAGTCTGTGGGCCGGAAATACGGATGACGGCGACGCCGGCCGGCAGCCGGCCGCTCGATAGCGCCACGATGGAATCGCCTGAAATCATTTGCCCGCTCTACCGAACCGCCCTAGCTTTACGCCCATCAGCCAATCGCACCCGAGTTTGCCCAGTGACGCTGCCCGCGCAAAACCTGCTTGCTAAAGAAGCCAGCCCCTATTTGCAGCAGCACAGCGGCAATCCCGTGCACTGGCGCGCCTGGTCGCCGGCTTCGCTTGAGGAGGCGAAGGCGCTGGACAGGCCGATCCTGCTCTCGGTCGGCTATGCCGCCTGCCACTGGTGCCATGTCATGGCGCATGAAAGCTTCGAGGACGATGGTGTCGCCGCCGTCATGAACCGTCTGTTCGTCAATATCAAGGTCGACCGCGAGGAGCGCCCCGACATCGACCAGATCTATATGGCGGCGCTCTCCGCAATGGGCGAGCAAGGCGGCTGGCCGCTGACCATGTTCCTGACGCCGGACGGCAAGCCGTTCTGGGGCGGCACCTACTTTCCGCGCGAGCCACGCTACGGCCGCCCCGGTTTCATCCAGGTGATGGAGGCGGTGGACAAGGCCTGGCGCGAGAAGCGGGCGAGCCTCAACCAGAGCGCCGACGGCCTGACCACACATGTCGAGGCACGGCTCGCCGGCTCGCACGCGAAAACAGGGCTCGATCGCGACACGCTGGCTGAGCTTGCCAAGGGCATAGACGGCATGATCGACCGCGATCTGGGCGGCTTGCGTGGCGCGCCGAAATTTCCCAATGCGCCGTTCATGCAAACGCTGTGGCTGTCCTGGCTGCGCGACGGCAACGCCAGCCATCGCGACGACGTTCTCAACAGCCTCGAACAGATGGTCAGCGGCGGCATCTACGACCATGTCGGCGGCGGGCTCAGCCGTTACTCGACCGATGCCGAATGGCTGGTGCCGCATTTCGAAAAGATGCTCTACGACAATGCCCAGCTGATCCGCTTCTGCAACTGGGCCCATGCCGCAAGCGGCAACGAGTTGTTCCGGGTCCGAATCGAAGAGACGATCGGCTGGCTGCTGCGCGAGATGCGCGTTGACGGCGGCGCCTTTGCCGCCAGTCTCGATGCCGACAGCGACGGCGAGGAAGGGCTGTTCTACACCTGGAGCCGAGAAGAGGTCGAAGCTGCCATCGGGGAAGATTCCACCTTGTTTTTCAAATACTTCACCCTCTCCAGCCCGCATAGCTGGGAAGGCAAGCCGGTCGTCCACCAAACCCTGTCCCAGCAATCGCACTATGTGATCGATCGCGCAGAGCTCGGCCCGCTCAAGGCGAAACTCCTCACCGTGCGGGAACAGCGTGTCAGGCCCGGTCTTGACGCAAAGACCCTCACCGACTGGAACGGCCAGATGATCGCAGCACTTGCCGAGGCCGGTCGGTCATTGGCGCGGCCTGACTGGATCGATGCGGCGGCAAAGGCCTTTGCCCACATCAGCACCGCCGGCCGCGACGGCCGTCTGCCGCATTCGATGCTCGGCGCCAGAAAACTATTCCCTGCGTTGTCCAGCGACTATGCCGCCATGGCCAACGCAGCGATCTCGCTGTTCGAGGCCACTGGGAATTGGAGCTATGTCGACCAGGCCGGCCAGTTTATTGAGCAGCTCGACCATTGGCACGCCGATACCGAAAAGACAGGTTACTACCTGACCGCCTCGGACAGCACCGACGTGCCGATCCGCATCCGCGGCGATGTCGACGAGGCCATTCCGTCCGCCACCGGTCAGATCATCGAGGCACTGGTCCGGCTGGCCTCCGTCACCGGCAATCTCGACCTGCAGGAAAGGGCCTGGCAAGTTGCTGAGCACGCCGCCGGCCGCGCGGCGCACCAGGCCTATGGCCAGGCCGGCATCGTCAACGCCTGCGCGCTGGCGATCGAGCCACTCAAGCTGGTCATCGTCGATGCGCTTGACGATCCAAAGCTCGTTCCGGTTGCGAATCGAAACCCAGATCCATGCCGCGTCGATATCGTCGTGCCGATCGGTACGGATGCGAATCGACCCTTGCTGCCTGGGGGAATCCTGCCGCCGACCAACGAGGCGGGTGCATGGTTGTGTACTGGGCAGGTGTGTCTGCCGGTGGTGACGGATGCTGAAGAGCTGGAACGATTGTTGCGAGGGCTATAAGGGCAACGCACTGCTCGATCAGCCCAAAATTGCGGCGCTGGCGCCGCCCCTCATTGCCCTGCCGGGCATTTCTCCCCGTATAGGGACGGGGAGAAAGACGCCGTCATGGACGGTTTCGCCAATTTTCAACGCAGCATAACGAGCGCCGAGGGTGCGGCCATCTCCCTTCTCCCCGTCACTATACGGGGAGAAGGTGCCGGCAGGCGGATGAGGGGCAGCGCAAGCAGTTGCCCGTTGGCCCTCGCCAGTCCTCTTACGTGTTCATCGAATCGAAGAAATCCGCATTGGTCTTGGTCTGCTTCAGCTTGTCGATCAGGAACTCGATTGCGTCGGTGGTTCCCATCGGCGCCAGGATGCGGCGCAGCACGAAGATCTTCTGCAGATCCTGCTTGGAAACCAGCAGGTCTTCCTTGCGGGTGCCGGACTTCAAGATGTCCATGGCCGGATAGATGCGCTTGTCGGCCACCTTGCGGTCGAGCTGGATTTCGCAGTTGCCGGTGCCCTTGAACTCTTCGAAGATGACTTCGTCCATGCGGCTGCCGGTATCGATAAGCGCGGTGGCGATGATGGTCAGCGAACCGCCTTCCTCGATGTTGCGGGCGGCGCCGAAGAAGCGCTTCGGCCGCTGCAGCGCGTTGGCGTCGACACCGCCGGTCAGCACCTTGCCGGATGACGGCACGACGGTGTTGTAGGCGCGGCCGAGGCGGGTGATCGAATCGAGCAGGATGACGACGTCGCGGCCATGCTCGACCAGGCGCTTGGCCTTCTCGATGACCATTTCGGCGACCTGCACGTGGCGCACCGCCGGCTCGTCGAAGGTCGAGGAGATCACCTCGCCCTTCACCGAGCGCTGCATGTCGGTCACTTCTTCCGGCCGCTCGTCGATCAGCAGCACGATCAGATAGCATTCCGGATGGTTGGCGGTGATCGAGTGGGCGATGTTCTGCATCAGAACCGTCTTGCCGGTACGCGGCTGCGCGTTGATCAGAGCGCGCTGCCCCTTGCCGATCGGCGCGACCAGGTCGATCACACGCGGCGAGATGTCCTTGGTGGTCGCATTCTCGATCTCCATCTTCAGCCGCTTGGTCGGATAGAGCGGCGTCAGATTGTCGAAGTGGATCTTGTGACGGATCTTTTCGGGATCGTCGAAATTGATGGTGTTGACCTTGAGCAGCGCGAAATAGCGCTCGCCCTCTTTCGGGCTGCGGATCGGCCCTTCGACTGTATCGCCGGTCTTCAGCGAAAAGCGCCGGATCTGCGACGGCGAAATATAGATGTCGTCGGGACCTGGCAGATAATTGGCGTTGGCGGAGCGCAGGAAGCCGAAACCATCCTGCAGCACCTCGACCACGCCATCACCGATGATCTCGATCTCCTGGGCGGCCAGCTTCTTCAGGATCGCAAACATCAGCTCCTGCTTGCGCATGACGCTGGCGTTTTCGACCTCGAGCGATTCGGCATAGGCGATCAGCTCTGGCGGTTTCTTGTTCTTGAACTCGGCGAGTTTCATTTCTTGCATAGACGGACCTTGAATAGATGGAGTCTGGGTAGGCTTTGGGAAAATATCGGCGGGATGCGACAAATGCCGGGCGCGGCCGAAAACAACGAGGGGCGGCGCATGACGGGAAGGAAGACCCGTCTTTTATCGTCGGTCGGGTGAAAGAGCAAGCTGCGTTTTTAACAGCGGCAATTACAAGTCACAGTCGACTGGGAAGCGGTCAATCGGAGATGTCGGCGCCGCCCCTCATTGTCCTGCCGGACATTTCCGGCCACGCTGATGATTGGCGAAACCATCGATGACAGCGCCCCTCTCCCCGTCCCTATACGGGGAGAGGATGCCGGCAGGCAGGTGAGGGGCAGCGCCAACGCTTGAAGGCATCAGTCGAACCATCAGAACGGCTTGACCACCACCAGGATGACGATTGCGATCATCAGCAATGTGGGGATCTCGTTGACCATCCGCCAGTGCCTGGCCGGTTTTTCATTGCGGTCCTCGGCGAATTTGCGCACCGCGCCCGCGAGATAGCCATGCATGGCGGACAGCAAAAGCACCGCACCGATCTTGGCATGCAGCCAGCCGCCCTGGAAACCAAAACCCTTCCAGGCGAGCCACAGGCCGAACACCCAGGTGACGATCATCGCCGGGTTGATGATGCCGCGCAGCAGGCGCCGCTCCATCACCTTGAAGGTCTCCGATTGCACCGAGCCCTTCTCGGCATCGGCATGATAGACCAGCAGCCGCGGCAGATAGAGCATGCCCGCCATCCATGAGATGACGGCGAGGATATGGATCGCCTTTGCCCAGAGATAGAAGCTGTCGGGTGCCGCGAAATACAAAAGCGCGGTGAGAACGACCAGCACCGCGATACCTGACATCATCCGCATCATCGCCTGACCGGTGCTGTTCGTGTTTTTCATCTCAGCCATCAGCGTGTCGCGCTCCGCACCTGTTTCACCATCGCCTCGACATGGGCGATCGGCGTTTCCGGCGTGATGCCGTGACCGAGATTGAAGATCAGCGGCCCGTCTCCCAGCGCTCCCAGGATCGCCTCGACGCCGTCGGATAGCGCCTTGCCGCCAGCCACGAGCCGCAAGGGATCGAGATTGCCCTGAACCGCACCCGAGCGCTGCAATTCCTTCGCCGCGATCAGGGGTACCGTCCAGTCGATCCCTAGCGCCGTCACGCCGGTCTTCTGTCGATATGTCCGGTAGCGCGAACCGGCACCCTTGGGAAAACCGATGATCGGAACATCGGGATGAACCGCCCGCACCCGGCCAACGATCTCGGCCATCGGCTGAACGCAGAACAGGTCGAAACTCTCATCGTCCAGCACGCCGGACCAGGAATCGAATATCTGCACCACATCCGCACCCGCCTCGATCTGGCGGATGAGATAGGCGGCCGAATGTTCGGCAAGCACCTTCAGCAATCGTTGAAAGGCCACCGGTTCGCGATAGGCAAAAAGCCGCGCCGGCGCCTGGTCGGGCGTGCCATGACCGGCGATCATGTAGGTCGCCACCGTCCACGGCGCGCCGCAGAAGCCGATCAGGGTTGTCTCTTCGGGGAGTTTGGCCCGCAACCGGCGAACCGTCTCGTAGACCGGTTCGAGATTCACGTGAAACACCTTGCCTTCCAGAGCCAAAATCTCCGGCGAGGTGATCGGCGTCAGCAGCGGCCCCCTGCCCTCTTCGAAGCGGACGTCACGGCCAAGCGCATGCGGAACGACAAGGATATCGGAAAACAGGATCGAGGCATCGAAGCCGAAGCGCTCGATCGGCTGCAAGGTCACTTCGACGGCAAGGTCGGGATCATAGCAGAGGTCCAGGAACGAGCCCGCGCGTCTGCGTGTCTCCCGATACTCCGGCAGATAGCGTCCGGCCTGACGCATCATCCAGAGCGGAGGCGGAAAATGAGCCTTGCCCTTCAGGACATCCAGCATGATCCGGTTCTGGGGCATCGGGCGCTCGCTTCTCCCAGCCTCTTCTATAATCAAAGATTCTTATATCTAAGATTCTTCTGATTCTAAGAGTCTGTTGGTTCTGGTGGTTGTCACCTGTCCCGCTTTGCCCCGGAAAACACCAGCCAACATATTGTCGCGTGCTTCTTTTTCCCGGATGTAAGGTTCTGGGGATAGCTCGGAATCGGTCAATCGAGTCAAAGTGTTAGGCACAGTGGTGAAAAGCAGGTCCTGTGGACGGCCCGTAGTCGAAAAAAGCCGTCCCCAAACTTGTCCCCAGTCACCCGACGAAGCTGACAGCGCATCGAATTGTGGACAAACTGCCATCTGATACAGTCGCCTCCGGCAGGCCAGTCTTTTCATCCCGCTTTATCCACAGAAGCCCACAGCCCCAGGTGACCCCCTGTGAACAAACCCCAGAGCTTCTTCCACCTGCACCTGATTTCGGACGCGACCGGCGAAACGCTGCTCGCCGCCGGCCGGGCGGCTTCGGCGCAGTACAAGGACGCGCGCGCCATCGAGCATATCTATCCGCTGATCCGCACCGAAAAGCAGGTGGCGAAGGTGTTCGAGGACATCGAGGAGGAACCGGGCATCATCCTCTATACGGTCGTCGACCAGAAGCTGGCGCGCGGCATCGACGAGCGCTGCGCGGCCATGGGCCTGCCCTGTGTATCGGTGCTGGAGCCGGTGCTGACCGTGTTCCAGTCCTATCTCGGCACCCCGGCCGGCCGCCGCGTCGGCGCCCAGCATGTCCTCGACGCCGAGTATTTCCGCCGCATCGACGCGCTCAATTTCACCATGGACCATGATGACGGCCAGTTGCCGCTCAACATGGACGATGCCGATGTGGTGCTGATCGGCATTTCTCGCACGTCGAAGACGCCGACCAGCATCTATCTCGCCAACCGCGGCATCAAGACCGCCAACATCCCAATCGTGCTCGGCGTGCCGGTGCCGGAAAGCCTGGTTGCCGCCAGCAAGCCGCTCATCGTCGGGCTGATCGCCACCGCCGAACGCATCTCGCATGTCCGGCAAAACCGCATCCTCGGCAACAGCGGCTCGTATGAGGCATCGGATTATGTCGACCGCGCCGCAATCGGCGAAGAGCTCGCCTATGCCCGCAAGATCTGCACGCGCCACGGCTGGCCGATGATCGACGTCAGCCGCCGCTCGATCGAGGAAACGGCGGCGGCGATCGTTGCCCTGCGGGGGAAGAATAGATAGATGAGCGAGGAGTGCGTTTTCCGAGTCTTCCCTGGCGGAAATTCAGCGCCGCCCCTCACCTGCCTGCCGGCATCCTCTCCCCGTATAGTGACGGGGAGAGGGCGCTGTCATTGATGGTTTCGCCAATCGCGACTGTGGCTGAAAACAGCGCCAGCGCTGAAGCTGCCCCTTTCTCCCCGTCTCTATACGGGGAGAAATGTCCGGCAGGACAATGAGGGGCAGCGCCAACCTTACAGGACTAGAGCTAATCAAACTCCAACCGCGCCTGTGTCTGCGCCCGAGTGCAAAATGACCGAAAAACTCATCCTCGCTTCCGGCAGTCCGTTCCGAAAGGCGATGCTGGTCAATGCCGGCGTCGACGTCGAGGCGGTGCCGGCCGATGTCGACGAGCGCGCGCTCGAGGGGCCGTTGCAGGATAGCGGTGTCTCGCCCGAGGATGTTGCCCTGGTGCTGGCCGAGGCCAAGGCAAGCGACGTCAGCGAGCGCAGGCCGGGCGCGCTGGTGCTGGGCTGCGACCAGACGCTGTCCCTTGGCGACGAGGTGTTCCACAAGCCGGCCGATAGGGAAGGCGCACGCCGTCATCTGCTGGCGCTGTCGGGCAGGACCCATCAGCTCAACAGCGCCGCGGTGCTGGTCCGCGACGGCGAGGTCTTGTGGCGGCATGTCGGCATCGCCTCGATGACCATGCGCAAGCTCGAACCGGCCTTCATCGGCCGCCACCTCGCCCGCGTCGGCGCCAAGGCGCTGGGGAGCGTCGGCGCTTATCAGATCGAAGGCGAAGGCATTCAATTGTTCGAGAAAATCGAAGGCGACCATTTCACGATTGTCGGCTTGCCGCTTCTGCCGCTGCTTGCCGAACTGCGCACGCTGGGAGCGATCGATGGCTGAGGCGTCAAAGAAGGCTTTCGTCACCGGCCATCCGGTCAAGCATTCGCGCTCGCCGAAGATCCATGGCCACTGGCTGGCCAAACATGGCATCGACGGAAGCTACCAGGCCATCGATGTCGCGCCGCAGGATTTTGCCGAGTTCGTGAAAACGTTGCAGGCAAACGATTACCGCGGCGGCAACATCACCATCCCGCACAAGGAAGCGGCCTTCGCATTGGCCGAACGCCGCGACGAGGCGGCGCAAGAAATCGGCGCCGTCAACACGCTGTGGTTCGCGGACGGCGTCCTGTGGGCCGGCAACACCGACGGTCACGGCTTTGCCGCCAACCTCGACGATCATGCACCGGGCTGGGCAAGCAAGGGTCCGGCGGTGGTGCTCGGCGCCGGCGGCGCGTCGCGCGCCGTCATCCATGCGCTGAAGCAGCGCGGCGTTGCCGACATCCGCATCGTCAACCGCACTGTGGCCCGGGCTATAGAGTTGCGCGATCGTTTCGGCGCCGGCGTGTCGGCGCATGGCATGGCGGCGACCGATGAACTGCTCGGCGATGCCGGCCTGCTGGTCAACACCACGGCGCTCGGCATGCATGGCAATGAAGGCCTGTCGGCCGATCCCGCCCGGCTGCCCGACCATGCCATCGTCACTGACATCGTCTATGTGCCGCTGGAGACGCCGCTGCTCGCGGCCGCCCGCGCGCGAAATCTGAAGGCGGTCGACGGCCTCGGCATGCTGCTGCATCAGGCCGTGCCAGGCTTCGAGCGCTGGTTCGGCGTCAGGCCGCGGGTGACGGCCGAACTCCGGGCGCTAATCGTCGCCGATCTGGTGCCGAAGCCATGATCGTGCTCGGCCTCACCGGCTCCATCGGCATGGGCAAGTCGACTACGGCCAGGATGTTCGCTGACGCCGGCGTGCCGGTCCATGATTCCGACGAGACGGTGCATCGCCTCTATGCCGGCAAGGCAGCCCCCCTGGTCGAGGCCGCCTTTCCCGGCACCACATCTGCCGGGGTGGTCGACCGGGCAAAGCTTGGCGCGCGCGTGCTCGGCGCCGACGCCGCGCTGAAGCAGCTTGAAGCCATCATCCATCCGCTGGTGCGCGCCGACGCCGATGCCTTTCTGGCCAGGCATCGTAGATCAGGCGCGCCGATCGCCGTCCTCGACATTCCCCTGCTGTTCGAAACCGGCGGCCGCAACCGCGTCGACAAGGTCGTTGTCGTCACTGCGCCGGCCGAGACCCAGCGCGCCCGCGTGCTGGCGCGGCCTGGCATGACGGAGGAAAAGCTGGCGTCGATCCTGGCCAAGCAGGTGCCGGATGCGGAAAAGCGGCGTCAGGCCGATTTCATCGTCGACACCGGCCAGGGGCTGGACGCCGCGCGCGCGGCGGTCAATGCGATCATCAGGCAGCTGATAGGAGCCGGCAAACCAGGCCGCTGACACTGGCTGATGTCGTCGCCGCCCCTCATCTACCTGCCGGCATCTTCTCCCCGTATAGTGACGGGGAGAAGGACGCTGTCGCAAAGGATTTCGCCAATCTCCAAGGTTTCGGAAAGGGAGCCGAGGTTGCGGCCAGCCCCTTCTCCCCGTCACTATACGGGGAGAAGTGCCCGGCAGGGCGATGAGGGGCAGCGCAAACCTGTGGCGATTGTCCTAGGCAACGCCGTTTCTCATTGCCATTTTGTTCCGTTGTATGAATCTGCTCCCTTGGAGCGGAGCGACTGATTCGATGCGTGAGATCATCTTCGACACGGAAACCACCGGCCTCGATTCGCGCGACGACCGCGTCATCGAGCTTGGCGGCGTCGAGCTGGTCAACCGCTTTCCGACCGGCAGGACCTTCCACCACTACATCAACCCGCAAGGCCGCGCGATCCACGCCGAGGCACAGGCCGTGCACGGCATCAGCGCGGCGGACCTCGCGGGCAAGCCAACCTTTGCCGAGATTGTGCAGGAGTGGCTGGACTTCACCGACGGCGCCAAGCTGGTCGCCCACAACGCCACTTTCGATGTCGGCTTCCTCAACGTCGAATTCGGCCGGCTTGGTCACCCGGTCATAGACAATGGTCTCGTCGTCGACACGCTGGCGCTGGCGCGCCGCAAGCACCCGATGGGCCCCAATTCGCTCGATGCGCTCTGCCGGCGCTACGGCATCGACAACACCAAGCGCACCAAGCACGGCGCCCTGCTCGATTCCGAATTGCTGGCCGAGGTCTATATCGAGCTGATCGGCGGCAAGCAGGCGGCCCTCATCCTCGACAGCGCCACCGCGCCGGCGCAAGGCGAGAATGTCCGCCAGATCGAAATCATCATCAGCCAGCGCCCGGCACCCCTGCCGCTGCGTGTCACCGAAGCCGAACGCGCCGCGCACACCGGCATGGTCGGGACGCTTGGCGAAAAGGCGCTGTGGCTGAAGGTTGCGGTTGGCTGAGCAACTACTGACCGAAACCCTCGCGTCTTCCTCATCCTAGGGCGGAGCAGGAGCGAAGCGACGTTGCGGAGACCCTAGGATCCATGCCGTGACAGTGGTGCAGTGCTCCGGCGGTGCAAGAAACCGAACGCCTACCACCCCGTCCCGCGAAACAGCTCGAACCATTCCGGATTGGTCTTTTCGATCAATTCGATCTTCCATTGGCGCGGCCAGCGTTTCAGCGACTTCTCGCGCTGGATGGCATCGGTGATATCGAAAAATTCTTCGTACCAGACCAGCCGCTGAACACCGTAGCGGCTGGTGAAGCGCGAGCCCTCACCGGATTTGTGCTCCGGCATGCGGCGACCGAGATCGTTGGTGACACCGATATAGATGGTGCCGGCCTTCTGGCTCGCAGTCATGTAGACATAGCCGGTCATCGTTTTAGCGTAGCGAGCATAGGCGCGGGGGCAAGCGCCATTCTGATCCGTTGCATTCTAAGGCACACGTCACGGCATGGAATCCTAGGGTCTGCGCTGCGTCGCTTCGCTCCTTGCTTCGCCCTAGGATGACGAAGACGGGAGGGCTAGGCCATTCGAAGGGCGCCGGTGCCTCTGCTATCTCTCCAGCACCTCAAACAGAAAACCCGGCACAAGGCCGGGTTCTCAGAAACAACAACGATGGCAGCCGAGCTCAGCTCACCTTGACCTTGGACGCCTCGTCCTCGGCCAGCTTCTGCTGGAACATCTGTGCGAAGTCGATGGGGTCGAGCATCAGCGGCGGGAAGCCGCCATTGCGGGTTGCCTCGGCGATGATCTGGCGGGCGAACGGGAACAAAAGGCGCGGGCATTCGATGAACAGGATCGGCAGCATGTGCTCCTGCGGAAAGCCTGCGATGGCGAACACGCCGCCATAGACCAGCTCGACATTGAACAGCACTTCCTGGTCGAAGGACGCCTTGGCGTTCAGCGTCAGATTGACGTCGAACTGCTTGTCGGAGAGCGGGTTGGCGTTGACGTTGACGTTGATGGCGATGCCCGGCGCCTTGTCGCGGCCGCGCAGCGAATTGGGCGCGCCGGGGCTTTCGAAGGACAGGTCCTTCACATATTGCGCCAGAACGTTGAGCGACGGCTGCGCCGCATTGCCGTTTCCGTTGGCTGCGCCGACCGGCGCGTCATCTTTGCTGGCCATAAGCCTTGTCCTCTTGCCTGGGCAGCGTCGCTGACCGAATTGAAATCGGGCGTTCGCTACCATGGCAGGGATGACAAGACAAGGTTTGCCGCCTTGCGGTAGTGGGTAGCGTCACATTCGATTTTCAGTTTCAATCACATGGCGTCAAACTGCTATTCTGCGCGTCGAGGGTCCAGATGATCACACCCAAAAATTTGACGGCCAAGCTGCGGTCGGTACCGCAAGCCAAGTCTATTTTCGACAAGATGGCTGAGTTGCCCCTTTGGGATGCCGCATACCTTCTCCTGAGGTCCGAATTTTTGCTCAATATGATTGAGTTCGATGCCGGACTTCGCAACGCGCCTTTCGTCGAAGATACTGCCGTGCCGCCTAAGCCGCTTATCGGCCCGCGCCGTACCATATTGAGATTCAATCCGCATGAAATGATGGTCCTTCGACTGAAGGCCGCCCACCCCGCCGCAACCGACGCCTGCCTCCTGGAAGCCATCGAGGCAGCCCGCGAGTTGCAAAGCCAAAAAGCATGGAAACTGATGATGGACGCCGATTTCTCTAGGGCGCGCTCAGCGACTACGTTGCAAGAGGAATGGCCCGGTTTCGAACAGAAGACCTACGAGTTGGCCTATCATGATTTCCGAGTGGCGAACCGATGATAGGTAGGGGTCTGCCGTCTTGGACGGCGCCCTAATCGTCCTTCAGGCGGCGCCACGGCGAGTTGTGATCCGGTCCGCGCTTCAGATCGTCTTCGCGCGAATAGTCGCCGTCTTCGAGGTCGATGACCCTGTCGCGCCGGCCACGAAAACCGCCGGTCGAGAAATCGGTGGCGACGACAATGCGGCCCTTGAACCGGCTCCAGGCAAAATCGCGCAATGGCGGCAGGAACAGCAGCAGGCCGATGATGTCTGATATGAAGCCGGGGATGATCAGGAGGATCGCCGCAACCACGATCATGGCGCCGTGCGCAAGATGGCGGCTGGGGTTCTGGCCGGCGGCCATCTCGGTGCGGATGCGGGCCATCACACCAAAGCCCTGGTATCGGAGCAAAAGCACGCCGGCGATGCTCGAGGCCAGCACGAGGCCGACCGTTGCCAGCGCGCCGACCTCGCGGCCGACGATGACGAAACCGGCGATTTCCAGCAGCGGAAGCGCGAGGAGAAAGAAGGGAAGCAGCGAAATGCGCAAGTCTTGCCAACCTTTTTCGATTGTTATGATCGTTTCGATTGTTTTGGCCGCCAGCGAGCAATCGCCGCTGGCACTGAGGCTGTTAGATAGGTATGCCTGCCTTTGATTTGAATGATTGCGCCTTGCGTTCTATATGCTTTGAATGTTGAACGCTATGCGACCGTGGCCATTGGGCCTGACGGTCCGGCCACAGGGCAGGGATTGATTGGCGGAAGATATGGGATTCTTCGACTTCGGCACGATTTTCTTCCTGATTGCGGCGGTGGTCATCTTTTTCCAGCTGCGCAATGTGCTGGGCCGCCGCACCGGCAGCGAACGGCCGCCCTTCGATCCCTATTCGGCGGCTCGCACCGGCGACAAGGATGCCGCCCAGAAATCCGAAAACGTCGTCTCGCTGCCGCGCAAGCGCGCGCCAGGCGAGCCGGCTCCCGACACCTATGCCGCGATCGACGCTTTCGCCAAGCCCGACACCGACCTCAACAAGGGCCTGCGCACGATCAAGGACAATGATCCGTCCTTCGAGCCGAAGGGTTTCGTCGACGGCGCCAAGATGGCTTACGAGATGATCGTCATGGCCTATGCCGACGGCGATCGCAAAACGCTGAAGAACCTGTTGTCGCGCGAGGTCTATGACGGTTTTGTCGCCGCCATCGGCGAGCGCGAGGCCAAGGCGGAAAAGATCCAGTCCTCCTTCGTCGGCATCGACAAGGCCGACATCGTCTCGGCCGAGATGAAGGGCGGCGAGGCGCATGTCACGCTGCGCATCATCAGCGAGTTGATTTCGGCGACCCGCGACAAGGCAGGCGCGGTCATCGACGGCGACCCGGAAACCGTCGCCGAGGTCAAGGATGTCTGGACCTTCGCCCGCGACACGCGCTCGCGCGATCCGAACTGGAAGCTCGTCGCCACCGAGGAAGAAGACTAGTTCGGAAACACGCGGCGAGGCTCCGGTGTCGCTATCGCCTCTTTTTGTCGAGAAAGCCTTTGGCGACCTGCCCGGCTGGGACGATGACGACCATCTGGCGGCCTTCGCCGCCTTTCGCCGCTCGGCCTTCCATGTGCTGACCAAACCCTATCGCAGCGGTGCGCTCGGCGTCGGCTTCCAAGCTTTTGCCGATGCCTACGCGGAGGCGCGGACCGTTTCGCCGGCGAATCGGTCGCCGGTTTTGGCCCGCGAGGAAGCCCGCGCCTTCTTCGAGCGCCATTTTTTCCCGGCGCTTATCCCTGCCGAAAATGCCGGCGCCGGGCTCGTCACCGGTTTCTATGAACCGCAAGTCGAGGCGTCACCGGTGCGCACGGACCGATTTTCGGTGCCGTTGCTGTCGCGCCCGGCCGATCTCGTCGATATCGACGACGCAAACCCGCCGCCCGGCCTGGATCCCTACCTCGCTTTCGCGCGCCAGACGCCGAACGGGCCGGTCGAGTATCCCGACCGCGGCGAGATCGAGCGCGGCGCGCTCGACGGCAAGGGCCTGGAAATCGCCTGGCTGGCCGACAAGGTCGATGCCTTCTTCATTCACGTGCAAGGTGCCGCACGCCTCGCCATGACCGACGGCCGGCTTGTCCGCGTCACCTATGCCGCCAAATCCGGCCAGCGCTTCACCGGGCCCGGCAAGATCCTGAGCGAGATTGGCGAGATCCCGCTGGCGGAGGTGACGATGCAGTCGATCCGCGCCTGGTTCAAGGCGCATCCGGACCGCGTCGACGAGATCCTGCGTCAGAACCGCTCCTACATCTTCTTTCGCGAGGCCGATGTCGAGGACGCAACCCTTGGCCCGATCGCCGCCGCCAAGGTGCCGCTGACGCCGGGCCGCTCGATCGCCGTCGACCGCCTGCTGCATACATTCGGCACGCCCTTTTACATCGACGCGCCGACGCTCACTGCTTTCGACGCAAAACCGTTCCGCCGCCTGATGATCGCGCAGGACACCGGCTCGGCCATCACCGGGCCGGCGCGGGGCGACCTGTTCGCCGGATCGGGCGATGCCGCGGGCGAGATCGCCGGCGTGATCCGCAATGCCGCGGATTTTTATGCGCTGGTGCCGCGCGCGCTCGTTGCGGGTGCGGTCCGATGACCCGGCGCCCGGACAAGCTCAGCGAGGATGACCGGGTTCTGTGGAACCTGGTGGCGCGCACGGCCAAGCCGCTGAAGGGCAAATTTGCCGTCGACATCCCCGACATTGCCGCCGAGGCTAGGCCAAATCAGCCGCAGCCGGCCCAGCCTGCTGCCAACGCCGCAGGGACCGCAAAGCCGAAGGCTCAGCATGTCACGCACCGCCTCGACGAGCCGACGCTGGACAAATTATCGAAAGGCCGGCTGCCGATCGAGGGCCGTGTCGACCTGCACGGCATGACCCAGGACGAGGCTTATTCGCTGCTGTTTTCGTTCCTGCACCGGGCGCATGCCGGTGGCGTCCGCTATGTCCTGGTCATCACCGGCAAGGGCTCGTCCTCCGGCGGCGATGGGGTGTTGCGGCGCGCCGTGCCGGCCTGGCTGTCGACGCCCGCCTTCCGGCCGCTGGTCTCCAGCCACGACCATGCCGCCCGAAACCATGGCGGTTCGGGTGCGCTCTATATCCGCCTGCGGCGGGCGCGCCTGTGAGGAGTTCTATCATGAGGGCGGGGACATGACCCCGTTCGGAGAGAAGCTGCGCACGCTTAGGAGCGAACGCGGTGTCCGCCAGAAGGACATGGCGGCGGCGATCGGCGTCAGCGCCGCTTATCTGTCGGCGCTCGAACATGGCAGGCGCGGTGCCCCGACCTGGACGCTGATCCAGAAGATCATCGGCTATTTCAACATCATCTGGGACGACGCCGAGGAACTGGCGCAGCTGGCCGAGGCCTCGCACCCGCGTGTAAAACTCGACACGTCTGGTCTTTCCCCCGCCGCCACCGAGCTTGCCAATCTGCTGGCGGAAAACATCGAGAAACTCGACGAAGCGGAGCTTCGCCGCATCACCGCATCGATCCGCGCGGCGTTGAACCAGCGGCCGTAGTCCGACGATCCGAGCGTGATGCAAGTTCGCCTGCCTCAGCAGGAAACTGCCCGCCGGCGGACCGCCAGCGGGCACAGTGGTGAGATCATTTCTTGCCGGCCGTGCCGCCATTTCCGCCCCGGCCGTGATCGCCATTGCCGCCATGGCCATTGTTTCCACCCCCCAGGCAGCCCGACGCCCCGGCATCACCGCAACAGCGGCCGGCCCAGAGGTCGTTGAGGTTGGTTTTGGAACAGCTGGTGGTCTGATCGGCCATGGCGGATCCGGCCATGCTCGACACCGCGAGAGCGGCAAGAAGGGTGTTTCGCAGAAAAGCAGTCATCTGAAGTCTCCATGGTTGGTTTCGGTTCACGGCTGTGTGTCGCTGGCCGAAGCGAAATGGTTCACGGAGAAATGCGAAAATTCATTGGGGGGGCGGTCGCGGTGGGAAATATTGGCAGACGTCGCGCTGCCCCTCATCCGCCTGCCGGCACCTTCTCCCCGTATAGTGACGGGGAGAAGGGTGCAGCCGCGCGGTTGGCGCTTACGACGTTGATGATTGGCGAAAGCGACGATGAAGGCGTCTTTCTCCCCGTCCCTATACGGGGAGAAATGTCCGGCAGGACAATGAGGGGCGGCGGCGACCTATGATGTGAAAGCAGCTAAAGCGCGCCACAAGAACGCGACGTGCCGGGATGGGCGTACCAAAACCTACTGCACCGCGCCGACCAGAACTTGCTGGCCACCGCGGATCGAGACCCAGCGGCCGGTGTTGTCGATCGCCTGCCGCTTGAGGAAGCGGTAACCGGTCGCGTCCCATGGTTTGACCTTGTCGGTCAGATTGTCGAGCACATAGTCGCCCTCGTCGGTGCGCACCGTCAGCACGGCGTGGCCCTCGCCGTCGGGCTTGCGCACGACGGTGATCAGCAGATCGGCAAGCGATATGCTCATGCGTGAAAGCTGGCGCCGCTTTTCCAGCACATAGTCCTCGCAATCGCCGACGCCCTTGTCGGGATAGGCCCAGACCTCGTCCTTGCCGTAGATGTCCATGTCGCTCATCGGCTTGACGGCGGCATTGACCCTGGCCGTGACATTGAGGAGCTTGCGCATCAGCCCGTCGCTCATCGGAGCCGGCGCCAGATTGGTCGGGCGGATCGAGCACTCGCCCGGATGCAGCTTGCAGAAATCATAGTGGCCGATCGGCTGCGAGGTGAGACCCCCGGTCGCCATCGCTCCACCCGCCAAAGCCGGTGCCACCCAGCCCGCCGTCACTGCCAGCCCGGCCGCCACATACACGCGCAGCCGTTGCGCCATCGATGAGGAAATCATTGTCCCCGCTCACCCTTTGTTATTAACGAAAGGTTAAGGGGGATTTACAGTCCGTGTCAATTACGACGACGGTCGGATTGTCGGCATGGTTACCCGAGGGGCTGGACAGCGGCACTTGTGCAACAGAATCGGCCAGCCAGCCGGCTTTTACCGGTCAATCTCACGGTTTGTCGCCGTTAAGCTTGGTTCTATGCAGGTCATCGTCCAAAAATCCGCAATTTGGGCGACTTGCATTATCTCTTGGCGGCGCGGACCAGCTTCGGTTTCACCGCGACACGCTCCTGGCGGCCATAGCTGGTGATGAAGTCGACGATGCGCGGCACGATTTCGGAACGGAAGCGCGAACCGTTGAACACGCCGTAATGGCCAACCGCCGGCTGCATGTAGTGGGCATGCCGCTCAGCCGGGATATTGGGGCACAGATCATGCGCCGCCTTGGTCTGGCCAAGGCCCGATATGTCGTCGTTCTCGCCTTCGACCGTGAACAGCGCGACGTTGCGGATCGCCGACGGATCGATCCTGGTGCCGCGATGCGTCATCTCGCCCTTGGGCAAGGCCTGGCGAACGAAGACGGTGTCGACGGTCTGCAGATAAAACTCCGCCGTCAGGTCCATGACAGCCAGATACTCGTCGTAGAAATCGCGGTGCTTCTCGGCATTGTCGCCATCATGCTTCACCAGATGCATGAAGAAGTCCTTGTGGGCGATGATGTGGCGGTCGAGGTTCATGCTCATGAAGCCGGACAACTGCAGGAAACCGGGATAGACCTCGCGGCCGAAGCCCGGCACCGGCCAGGGCGCATGCATCACGACATTGTCGCGGAACCAGTCGATGCCCTTTTCCTGCGCCAGCAGATTGACCGCGGTCGGATTGCTGCGGGTGTCGATCGGGCCGCCCATCAAGGTCATGGTCGAGGGCACGAAGGGGTCGCCCTTCGTTTCCATCAGCGCCACGGCGGCCAGCACCGGCACCGAAGGCTGGCACACCGCCATCACATGCGTGTCCGGCCCCAGCGTGTGCAGCATGTCGATGACGTAGTCGATGTAGTCGTCGAGATCGAATTGGCCGTCGGCAAGCGGCACCATGCGGGCATCGACCCAGTCGGTGATGTGCACGTCGGCATAGGGCAGCATCGCTTCCACCGTGCCGCGCAGCAGCGTCGCATAATGGCCCGACATCGGCGCCACGATCAGAAGCTTCGGATCGGGCTTGCGCCCGGCGGGCACGGCACGCTCGAAGCGGACGAGATTGCAGAACGGCTTCGACCAGACGGTCTTCTCGGTGACCTCGACGCTCTTCCAGTCGACCACGGTCTTGCTCAGGCCGAAGGCCGGCTTGCCGTAGCGGCGCGTGGTGCGCTCGAACAGTTCGGCCGTCGCTGCGATCGAACGGCCCCATTGCGTGTGGGAAAACGGATTGAGCGGATTGGAATAGAACATCCGCACCGCGTCGGCATAGAGGCGCGCGGGCTGCAAGGCGGCGTGGTTCATTTCATAGAGCTGGTAGAACATCGAGAACCCCGCTGCTGCCTGCGACCGAAGGGACGACGAGCAGACGCCGAGCCCTAGATGTCTCGCGGGGAAGTTAACAACTAATTGCTGCGATGCAATACGTCACGCTGCGTGACCAATGCTTCTTTGGTTCAAGGCCATGGAAATCGGGGCCGAACGGCGCCAGCCGGCTCAGTGTGCGGCTGCGAAATGTGTAGGCAATGTGTCCGGCCCTTTTGCCGGACACCCGACCATGATCCCGAAAAGTGGATTCCGGTTTTCGCTTTGCGACCCCCCGGTTCTGCAGGGAGGTCATGGTCCAAGAAAAGGCCACTCTAGACGCGCGCCATGCACACGGAAGTGTGGCCGGAGCCGATGAAGCCGAGCTGGCCGGCGGCACCCTTCGACAGGTCGAGCACGCGTCCCTTGATGAACGGACCGCGATCGTTGATGCGCACGACGACGCTGCGGCCGTTGTTCTTGTTGGTCACCTTGAGCTTGGTGCCGAAAGGCAAGGTGCGATGCGCGGCGGTCAGCGCCGACGGGTTCATGCGCTCGCCCGAGGCGGTCTTGGAGTGCAGGGCATACCACGAGGCGCGGCCGCACTGGGCGGCGGCGGTCGCCGAAGAAGCGCCGACCATCAGGCCAGCAGCGATCGTTACCGCGACAAGCGCGGTCTGTTTTGGGTTCTTCATATTTGGGGGATGGCTCCGTTTTTGACAGACCCCAGCCGTTAGGTGCCAAATAAGGCGCGAAATGCGGCAGTGATCTGGCGGTTCCGTGGCAATGGCACACGTTTGGAGTCGCTGGGTAACAGTCTGTCAGGGATTTTCGGCACGCGATGGTCAATCAATGATGATCTTTGTGCTGCGGTCAGACGTCCGTTTGACAAGATCGAACATTAATATCCAAGTAGAGCCCGGCATGGTCGGGCCACTTCCTTCGGCTCTTTTATCGCGGCCCCGATGCTCCAACCAATCGACTTCGAAAGCGAGATCCGGCAATGAGGCTGACCAAAAATCTTCTGGCGTTGATTGCCCTTGCCATCGGCGCGCTGTGGTCGCTGCAAGGCATCGGCATCGTCACCATGGTCGTCGGGCTGGCGGGGCTGGTGTGGGCAAACCGTTGATGGGTGTGAGCTGTAGAACGAGAGGCGGCGATCCTTGGCGCCCCCCTCTGTCCTGCCGGACATCTCCCCCTCAAGTGGGGAGATCGGCCGTCATCACTGCTTTCGCCAATCTCCATCATTGAAAAAGGGCAGCGAGGCCGAAGCTGCTAATCTCCCCACTTGAGGGGGAGATGCCCGGCAGGGCAGAGGGGGGCACTGGCCCGCCCACATCTCGAAGTCTGCCCCCGACAACCCTACCCGAACAGCCGATCCAGAATCTTGCCTTCCAGCCGCGCAAGCTCCACCGAACCGCGCCGGCGCGGCCGTTCCACGGGCACATCCAGATCAAGCGCGATCCGGCCTTCGCTGATCACCACGACCCGATCGGCCAGCGCCACTGCCTCGGCGACATCATGCGTGACCAGCACGGCGGTGAACTTCTGCGCGAGCCAGATGCGTTCCAGAAGCTGCTGCATCTCGATGCGGGTCAGGGCGTCGAGTGCGCCGAGCGGCTCGTCGAGAGCCAGGATCTGCGGGTGGCCGACCAGCGCGCGGGCCAGCGCCACGCGCTGCTTCTGACCTCCCGACAGCACCGAAGGCCATTCGTCGGCCCGGTCGGCAAGCCCGACCTCGCCGAGAATGTCGAGCGCGCGTTGCCTTGCCTCCGCGCCGGAAGCAATCCCGGTCAGCCCGACCTCGACGTTTTTCACCACGCTGGCCCAGGGCAGGAGCCGTGGTTCCTGGAACATGAAGCGCGTGCGGCTGTGTCCTTCCTCTTCGACGCCGAATGTCAGCGATCCCGATGTCGGCCGGTCGAGCCCGGCCAGAAGCCGCAAAAGCGTGCTCTTGCCGCAGCCGCTCTTGCCGATGACGGCAAGGAACTGCCCGGCCGGCACGTCCAGGTCGATGCCGTCGAGCACGGTCTTGTCGCCGAAGCGCTTGCCGGCTTGCCTGAAGGCAAAGGCCCGCTGCCCTTCGACGGAGCCGATCGGCCGCACCGGCGTGGCGACGAAGGAACGGGCTGCGGTCAGGCTGGCGGCGGTCATGGGCAATCTCTCATCCGTTCTGGAAGGCCGGATGCCAGCCGAGCGACAGCCGCTCGAGCAGGCGGGCGAGGCTGTCGGCGAGCTTGCCGAGCAGCGCGTAGATCAGGATCGACAGCACGACGACATCGATCAGCAGGAATTCGCGCGCCTGCATGGCCATATAGCCGAGGCCGGAGCTGGCCGAAATGGTTTCGGCGACGATCAGCGTCAGCCACATGATGCCCAGGGCATAGCGCAGGCCGACGAAGATCGCCGGCAGCGCACCGGGCAGGATGACGCGGAAGAACAGGGCGCGCCGATCCATGCCGTAGACGCGGCCCATCTCGACCAGATGCGGGTCGACGCTCTGGATGCCGAGCAGCGTGTTGACATAGATCGGAAAGAACACGCCGAGCGCCACCAGGAACAGTTTGGCTTCCTCGTCGATGCCGAACCACAGGATGACCAGCGGGATCAGCGCCAGGTGCGGGATGTTGCGGATCATCTGCAGCGTCGTGTCGGTCAGGCCGCGGCTGAGCGTCGACAGCCCGTTGGCAAGGCCAAGCGCAAAGCCGATCGAGCCGCCGATGGCGAAGCCGGCAAGGGCGCGCGCGGTCGAAACGCCGATGTTGCGGACCAGTTCGCCCGACAGCGTCAGCCGCCAGAAGGCCTCGGCGACCGCACTCGGCGCCGGCAGCACGTTGGCGGGCATGACGCCCGCCCGGCTGGCAATCTCCCAGCCGGCAATAACCAGCGCCGGCAGCAGCCAGCCGATGGCATTGCTATGCAGGCGCGTGGCAAAGCTCATGACGAAGCCTGCAGGCGGTTGGCGCCATGGAAGCCGACCGAGAATTCGTTGGCGATGTTCTCATGCGCCCGCTGCCGCCTGGTGCCGAGCCCGAGTTTCGGGAACAGAAGCTCGGCGACGCGGTACGCTTCCTCGAGATGCGGATAGCCCGAGCCGATGATGGTATCGATGCCGATCGCCTGGTATTCGCGGATGCGCTCGGTGATCTGTTCCGGCGTGCCGACCAGTGCCGTGCCGGCGCCGCCGCGCACCAGCCCGACACCGGCCCACAGATTGGGCGAGACGACCAGCCTGTCACGGCGTCCGCCATGCAATTGCGCCATGCGGCGCTGGCCGACCGAATCCATCTGGTTGAGGAAGCGCGCCTGCGCATTTTCGATCTGGGCGTCGGTGACATGGCTGATCAGCCGGTCGGCGGCGCGCCAGGCTTCGTCCTCGGTCTCACGGACGATGAAATGCAGCCTGATGCCGAAACGCAGTTTTCTGCCGCGCAGTGCCGCTTTTGCGCGCGCCGCAGCCAGCTTCTCGGCAACCTGCGCCGGCGGCTCGCCCCAGGTCAGATACATGTCGACGAGGTCGGCGGCGAGGTCCTGGCCTGCGTCCGACGACCCACCGAAATAGAGCGGCGGCCGCTCCTGGTGCGGCAGAAGGTCGAGGCGGCCATTCTCGACGCGGTAATATTTGCCGTCGAAATTGACGCGCTCGCCGGACACCAGGCCGCGCCAGATGGTCAGGAACTCATGCGCCTGGGCATAGCGCTCGTCATGCGGCAGGAAGACGCCGTCGCCGGCGAGCTCGGTCGGATTGCCGCCGACCACGACATTGAGCAGCAGGCGGCCATTGCTCAAGCGATCTAGGGCGGCGGTCTGGCGCGCGGCGAAAGTCGGCAGCGTGACCCCCGGCCGCAGCGCAACGAGAAACTTCAGCTTTTCGGTCAGCGTCGCGAGACCTGTCGCGGTGATCCAGGAATCCTCGCAGTTCTGACCCGTGGGCAGCAGCACGCCGGGAAAGCCGAGCCGGTCGACCGCTTGCGCGATCTCCTTGAAGTAGCCGAATTCGGGCGGTCGCTGCTGCTCCTCGGAACCGAGATAAGAACCGTCGCCATGCGTCGGGATGAACCAGAAGAAATCGAGCGGTGCGGTGCTGGCAGGCGCGGTCATGTCTGGCACAGTCACGGGCGGATCTCCTGTAGATATGGTTGCAAACGCAAATGGCGCCGGGCGTACTCACCCGGCGCCGTCAGGGGACAAGTTAGTTGCCGGGTGCCGTCCACACCGCGTCGGAGATGCGGACCGCTTTCGGGATCAGCCCGAGCTTGTAGAAGCGGTCGGCGGTGGCCTGCTGGCCGGCGATGATCTCGTCGGTGATCGGAAAGATGCCGAACTTGGTGCGGTTGGCGGCGATGATCTGCGCGTCGAGCGGCACACCGGTCACCTCATGCAGCGCCGCGGCCACCTTGTCGCGGTTCTGGTCGGCCCATTTCGCCGCCTCGCCAAGCGCCGATATCGTCGTTGTGATGGTTTCGGGGTGCGCCTTGGCGAAATCCTTGTTGGCGAGGAAATAGGTGTTGACCTTGAGCACCTCGCTGGAGCGGGCCAGCACACGCGGCTGGTAGCGGGTTTCGGCGATGGCGAAGAACGGATCCCAAACGCTCCAGGCATCGATCTGGTCGCTGGCGAAGGCTGCGGCCGCATCCGCCGGGCTGAGATAGACCGGCGTGATCTGGTCGAAGGCAATGCCAGCCTTTTCCAGCGCCGCGACGAGCAGATTATGCGCGCTGGTGCCCTTGCCGACACCGACGCGCTTGCCCTTGAGATCGGCGACGGACTGGATCGGCGACGCCGGCTTGACGAAGATCGCCTCGCCCTCGCCATTCGACGGCAGCGCTGCCGCATAGACGATGTTGGCGCCGGCCGACTGGCCGAAGATCGGCGGTGCGTCGCCGGTCCAGCCGACATCGATGGCGCCGACATTGAGCGCCTCCACGAGCGGCGGACCGGCGGTGAACTCGACCCATTTGACCGTCACGCCCTTGTCTTCAAGGGCCTTTTCGATCACCTGCTGCTGCCTGGCGATCACCGGCAGGCCGGTCTTCTGATAGCCGATGCTGAGCTGCTTCAGCTCCTGCGCTGTGGCGCCGGATGACACGGCAACCGTCGCCGCCAGCAGGCCGATGCCGAAAACACGTCTCGTTAGATTGAACATTGATCCCTCTCCTTCGCTGCGGATCGGCGCCGGAAATGGCCTCGCCGGTCGGAAGATGGATCAGGCTAGTAGTTCTATAAATTTAGTAGAGGAATGATTTTGCGAGTTGAGGCATCGATGTGGAATTGTCTTCTACGGCAACCCAGAATTCGTCATCCTAGGGCGGAGCAAGGAGCGAAGCGACGCGGCGCAGACCCTAGGATCCATGCCGTGACATTGGCTTTAGGATGCAACGGATCAGAATGGCGCTTGCACGCCCACCAACGCGGGCTACCCTTCAACCATGACCGGCTACGTCTACATGACCGCGAGCCAGAAGCGCGGCACGATCTATATTGGTGTCACCAATGACCTCGGCCGCCGCATGCCGGAGCACAAATCCGGTGAGGGCTCGCGATTCACCAGTCGCTACGGCGTGCAACGCCTTGTCTGGTACGAGGAGTATTTCGACATCACCATCCAGCGCGAGAAGTCACTGAAGCGCTGGCCACGTCAATGGAAGATCGAGTTGATCGAAAAAGCCAATCCAGAGTGGTTCGAGCTCTTTCGTGGAACCGGCTGGTAGGCGCTCGGTTTCTTTCACCGCCGGAGCATGGCATCACCGTCGCGGCATGGATCCTAGGGTTGCGCTGCGTCGCTTCGCTCCTTGCTCCGCCCTAGGATGACGAAACCAGGGTTAGGCCGTCTTCGTGACATGAATCGTGCGCCCACCCCCTCATTGCGACCAATACTGCCAGGCCCAGTAAAAACTCTCGTCGCGTGGCGGCAGGCGGTCGCGCTCGGCGTCCCAGCGGACCGGCGTTGGCGATTTCGGTTGCTGTTCTGGCGGCTGGCTTTCCCTGGTCCAGGCGAGAAGCCAGTTACCGGCTTGGGCGAACAGCACGGCGGTGGAATGGGTCATCGTCATTCTCCTGCTCCTCTGGACTTCGATCATTCGCGTCCCGCCCACGGGACGAGCACGCGCTCGATCCTGCGGATGGTGAATTCGAGCACGAAGGCGATGGCCGCGATCACCAGTATGCCCATCACCACCACGTCGGTGACGAGGAACTGGGCGGCCGACTGGATCATGAAGCCAAGTCCGCGCGTCGCCGCCACCAGTTCGGCCGCCACCAGCGTCGACCAGCCGGCGCCGAGCGCGATGCGCAGACCGGTCAGGATCGACGGCAGCGCACTGGGCAGGATGACGTGGCGGACCACTTGCTGCTGAGTAGCGCCCAGCGAGCGCGCCGCGTTGATGCGCTCCTGCGAGACGCCGCGAACGCCGGACGCGGTCGACAGCGCCACCGGCGCCAGCATGGAAATAGTGATCACCAGGATCTTCGACGGTTCGCCGATGCCGAACCAGATGATGACCAGCGGCAAGTAGGCAAGCGGCGGGATAGGCCGCAGGAACTCCAGCAGCGGATCGAAGATACCGCGTCCGATCGTGCTGATGCCGATGGCGAGCCCAACCGGCACGCCAATGGCAAGGGCGGCGACCAGCGCGGTGAATACTCGCCACAGGCTGGCGACGGCATGCTGCAGCAGCGTCGCATCGACGAAGCCGTCACGGGCGACGGTGATGAACTTGTTCCACACCGCGATCGGCGAGGGCAGGAACACCGGTGACACCAGTTGCAGGCGGGCCGACAGCGCCCACAGCGCCAGCACCACCAGGATGGTAACAGCGCTGACCGTGCGGGCCGAAACGCCTTTGCGCTTGGGGCTGGGTCGCGACCACGGCACCGACAGGCCGTCGGCCTCGTCGATCTTGTGTCCCGGGCGCTCCGTGTAGGAAGTAACGGTCATGCCGCCTCTCCTTCGAAGATCGCGTCGGTCAATTCGCTACGCGCCACCGCAAAAGCCGGATCGGCCTTGATGGTGCGGATGGCTTCGCCCGATGCGTAGCGCCTGGAGAAGCCGGGTTCAAAAGTCCGCACCACGCGGCCCGGACCGGGCGCCAGCACGAGGATGCGGGTGGCCAGCACCAGCGCCTCCTCGATGCCATGCGTCACCATCAGCACGCCGACCTCGCTTGCCGTCCATAAATCGAGCAGCGTCGTCTGCATGCGTTCGCGCGTCAGCGCATCGAGCGCGCCGAGCGGTTCGTCGAGCAGCAGGAATTCCGGTTCGGCGGCGAGCGCCCGGGCCAGGCCGACACGCTGGCGCATGCCGCCGGAAAGCTCCCAGATGTGCTTGTCGCCGGCGTCGGTGAGCTTCACCAGCGCCAGCAACTCATCGGCGCGCCGCGCCCGCTCGGCTGGGCTGACACCGCGCAGCCTGAGCGCGAAGGCGACGTTTTCGCGCGCGGTCAGCCATGGGAACAGCGCATCGTTCTGGAACACCACCGCCCGGTCCGAGCCAGGTGCTGTGATCGGCTTGCCGTTGATGGAGGCGCGCCCGCGTGCCGGCGCGACAAGGCCGGCGGCGACGTTGAGCAGCGAGGTCTTGCCGCAGCCGGACCGGCCCACCAGCACGACGAAGTCGCCCTTGGCGACATCGATCGACACCAGCTCGACGGCGGGCGCCGCCTGGCCGTCATAATGGATCGAGACCTTGTCCAGTACGAGATGGGGGTCCAGTACGAGATGGGGGTCGAGCACGAGATGCGGCATGGATGCCTCGCAATTTCGTTGAAATCCGACGGCCCCGGCGCTCGTCAGCGGTTCCGGGGCAGTCAGCACGCGGCGTCAGGGAAGAAGCGCGCGGGCCGGGTTCAGAGCAATTCCAGGAAAAGTGTGAAGCGGTTTTCCGTCCGGAATTGCGTTAAGCGAGTACTAGTTCGAGGCAAGCGCCTGGGTGACGTATTTCGACGCCACGTATTTCGAATAGTCCGGCAGCACGGCGTCGATCTTGCCTTGCTCCTTGAGGAAGGCGGATGTCGCTTCCACCGCCTTGACCGTGCCGCCGCCGAGGAATTTGTCGGAGGCCTGCTCTTCCAGCGTCGGGAAGACATAGCCCTTGAGCAGCTGCGGCACTTCTTCCAGCTTGGCGCCGGTGAGCTTGGCGATCGCCGCCGCCTGCGGCGACGACACCGACCACGCGTCGGGCTTGGCGAGGAACTCGGCATAGGCGGCGCCCGTCACCTTGACGAAGTCGCGCACCGCTTCCGGGTTCTTTTCGGCGAAGTCGGTGCGCACGATCCAGGCGTCGAAGGTTGGCGCGCCCCAGGCGGCGACCTGCGAGGAATCCACCACCACCTTGCCCGTCGTCTTGATCTGGCCGAGCGCCGGATCCCAGACATAAGCCGCGTCGATGTCGCCACGCGAGAATGCGGCGGCGATTTCCGGTGGCCTGAGATTGAGGATCTCGACCGACTTCGGATCCACGCCCTCATGCTTCAACGCGGCGAGCAGGCTGTAATGCGTCGTCGAGACGAACGGCACGGCGACCTTCTTGCCGGCGAGGTCGGCGACTTTCTCGATGCCGGCGCCGTTGCGCGCCACCAGCTCCTCGGATTCGCCGATCAGGCCGACTATAAAGATGGTCTGGATCGGCAATTCGCGGCTAGCCGCCGCCGCCAGCGGGCTCGAGCCGACATAGCCGATATCGACCGAGCCGGAAGCGACCGCGGCGATGACATCGGCGCCGGAATCGAATTTGCGCCAGTCGATTACTGCCTTCGTCTCCTTTTCATAGGCGCCGTCGGCCTGCGGCACTTTCGAAGGCTCGACCACCGTTTGATAGCCGATGGTGATTTTGAGGTCGTCGGCATGGGCCGGGCCGAGGAAGGCCGCGCCGGCAAGTGCCGCCGACGAGAGGAGTACAATGCGTCGCGAAATGGTGGACATGGAGGGCTCCTGAAAAGAGAAAAATCGGAATGCCCCATGATAGTCCGCTAATTCTATTAGGTTTGTAGAGTTAAATCCTTCCAACCGAGGCGGGCTTGTTAGAAAAAAGCTGTCGGTGACGGAGCACCCGAGCGCATATGGCGGCTGCAACCGCCATCATCGCCCCGATGACAAATCGCATACGAACAAGAATGGCGCTCCGCGAGCCTCCCGACTTCGTCATCCTATGGTCTGCGCGACGGAGCTTCGCTCCTGCTCCGCCCGTGGATGACGAAGTTAGGTACGCTTCGGTACTCAACTCTGTGCCGTTCACGCACGAATGATAGGTTCTTACCCAAGCCAATATCAGGCAAATCCATACCTCAAACAGCGACCGATTTAGAAAACCTATCCCGCGTGTTCGAGGGTAAGTATAGTAATCTTATCGACATTGAGACTGGAGGCGACGATGAGCAGTCACCATATTGCGATGATCGCGCCCTCAGAGTCGTGCGCTTTTGTGTCCCTGTGGGCACAAAGGCTGGCCAAAATGGCCGACGCGGCTTGAAAACGAAGCAAAATCAGCAGTTCTCGGCTTGTACATCATGTCACTAGAATTTATGTGTCATGCGGGCTTGGACGCGGCGGCAACGCCCGCCAGGCGTTTTGCAACCGATGGTTCCATGCCGTCGCATGCCAGAGAAATTTTAATCTCATGCTCACCAAAAAAGGTAAGTACGGCCTCAAGGCGCTTGTCCACCTCGCGCGCTTGCCGGCCGGACAGCTCGCCTTCGTCAACGACGTCGCCACCGGCAACAACATCCCGAAGAAGTTTCTCGACGCCATCCTGGGCGAGTTGCGCAATGCCGGCTTCGTCCAGAGCCGCAAGGGCAAGGATGGCGGCTATCGCTTGGCACGCCCCGCCGATGAGATCAAGGTCGGCCATGTCGTGCGCGTCCTCGACGGTCCGCTGGCGCCGATCCCCTGCGCCAGCCGCACCCAGTACCAGCGCTGTGAAGATTGCAACGAGGCGACATGCCAAGTCCGACATCTGATGCTCGAGGTCCGGCAGGCGATCGCCGAGGTGCTCGATCAGCGCAGCCTCGCCGAAATGCGCGATATCTCTCTCGACGACCCGCCGGTTGCGAGGGACATCGGCGATCTGCCGGTCGCGGTGAAGGTCCAGGCCTGACACTGGCGTTGCGCAGAGCGAAGGCACGCCTATGACCGGGCGCGCCAACTCCATCATCATTGTCGGCGGCGGCGCCAGCGGCGTCGTGCTGGCCGCACATCTCCTGAAGTCGCCCAATCCCGACCTGCGCGTCACGCTGATCGAAAGGCGCCCGCATTTCGGCCAGGGCATCGCCTATTCGACGCTGCTGTCGGCGCATGTCTTGAATGTCAGTGCCGCCGGCATGAGCGCCTATGCCGACGATCCCGGCAATTTCTGGCGCTGGCTGCAGGAGCGCGGCCTGGCAACGGCCGAGCAGGCGCCCTTCTATGCGCCGCGCAGCATCTATGCCCGTTACCTCGGCGAGTTGCTCGACGAGCTGCAGGCGCGCGAAAAGCAGACCGGGCGGCTTCGGTTGATCCGCGAGGAAAGCCTCTCGATCACGCCCACCGCATCCGGTGTCGAAGTGGCGCTGGCCAACGGCACCAGCGTCGTTGCGCATCTCGCCGTGCTGGCCACCGGCCACGACGAGGAGCCGGCGCAAGGCCATGCCATCAGGATGGGATCGGAAGCCGATACAGCACTTCCGACCGACGCCGGCGTCATGGTGCTGGGCACCGGCCTGAGCATGGTCGATGCCTTCCTGGCGCTGGAACAGCGCGGCCATCGCGGCGACATCATAGCTGTGTCGCGGCGCGGCCTGTTGCCCTCGCCGCATCGCAAGGGCAATCCGATCAAGCTCGACGTCGCCGACATTCCGCTCGGCACCCAGCTTTCCTATTTCGTCGGCTGGTTCCGCGACCTGATCAAGGAAAACCAGAAGGCCGGCATCGACTGGCGCGACGTCGTCGACGGCCTGCGGCCGTTCAACCAGAAGATCTGGCAGAACTGGCCGGCTTCCGCCAAGCGCCGCTTCGTCGAGCACACCAAGGCCTGGTGGGACATCCATCGCCATCGCATGGCGCCCGAGGTCTACGCCCGTGTCACCGAAGCCGTGCAATCCGGCCGCATTCGCCTGGTCGCCGGCCGCGTAGTCGACATCGCGCGCAACGGCGAATTCACCGTCCAGGTCCAGTCGCGCCACACGCAGCGTCTCGAGACCTTCGAGGTCGCCCGCATCTACGATTGCTCTGGTATCGTCAGGGACATCTCGACCTCGTCGAACAGCGTCGTGCGCTCGCTGGTCGACCGCGGTCTGGCACGGCCGGATCCGCTGCGCATCGGCCTCGATGTATCGGCCAAATGCGAGATCATCGCCGGCGACGGAACCATCTCGGCCAAGATCCTCGCCGTCGGCCCGCTGACGCGCGGCACCTTCTTCGAGATCGACGCCATTCCCGATATCCGCGTGCAATGTGCGAGGCTGAGCAAGCAACTGCTCGGCTGAGAGCTCCGCGCAAATCCCAACGCCGTCGTCATCCTAGGGCGGAGCAGGAGCGAAGCGACGTCGCGGAGACCCTAGGATCCATGCCGCGACCTGCGAGCTTTGCGGCGGTGCAAACCTGTCGATGCAGCCGGATGCTTCCAAATTAATTCTGCACCGCTGCATTCTTCGATCAATGTCACGTTATGGATCCTAGGGTCTACACTCCGCTTCGCGTCGCTTCGCCCTAGGATGACGAACGCGCAGAGGGTTCGCCTGACTTCGAAGCGACTCTCGCCAACGCAAACCCGGAATTTCATTCCGCATCTGGCCGGTTGATTGGCACGATCTATCTTCTTTCCGACTGCAAAGGGCTGGAAAAGAGGATACGCTGCCGCCCTGCCTAGAGGCGGTCGCTTGGTCATGGAGCATCGATATGAGCGAGCATGAGATCGCCGCAGCCGACGAATTATCCCGCCTGCGTCCGCCCTACAAATCGGTGCTCGACCTGATCGGCCAGACGCCGGTTGTCGAGCTGACCAAATTCGATACCGGCAAATGCCGGCTGTTCATCAAGCTTGAAAGCCAGAACCCGGGCGGCTCGATCAAGGACCGTATCGCGCTGTCGATGATCGCCGCGGCTGAAAAGCAGGGCAAGCTCCGGCGCGGCGGCACCATTGTCGAGGCGACCGCTGGCAATACCGGCCTCGGCCTTGCCCAGGTCGGCATCCCCAAGGGCTACCGCATCGTGCTGGTCGTGCCCGACAAGATGTCGCGCGAAAAGATCCAGCATCTGCGCGCGCTCGGCGCCGAGGTGCGCATGACGCGCTCCGATGTCGGCAAGGGCCATGCCGAATATTACCAGGACATGGCCGAGAAGATCGCGGCGGAAACGCCCGGCGCCTTCTATGCCAACCAGTTCGCCAATCCGGCCAATCCGCTGGCGCATGAAACCACCACCGGCCCGGAGATCTTTTCGCAGCTCGACGGTGACGTCGATGCGGTGGTCGTCGGCGTCGGCTCCGGCGGTACGCTGACCGGGCTTGGCCGCTACTTCGCCAAAGTGTCGCCGAAGACCGAAATGGTGCTTGCCGATCCGGTCGGCTCGGTGCTGGCGCCGCTGATCAAGACCGGCAAGATGGAAGAGGCCGGCAGCTGGACCGTCGAAGGCATCGGCGAGGATTTCGTGCCGCCCAATGCCGATCTGTCGCTGGTGAAAAAGGCCTATTCCATCCCCGACAAGCAGAGCATGCTGGCCGTGCGCGACCTCTTGTCGAAGGAAGGTATCCTCGCCGGCTCATCCTCGGGCACGCTTTTGTCCGCTGCGCTGCGCTATTGCCGCGAGCAGACGGTGCCCAAACGCGTCGTCACCTTCGTCTGCGACAGCGGCAACAAATACCTGTCGAAAGTGTTCGACGATTTCTGGCTGGCGGAGCAGGGTCTGGCCGAGCACGAACAGCATGGCGATTTGCGCGACCTGGTGATGCGCTCGCACCGCACCGGCGACACCGTCTATGTCGGCCCGGACGAAAGCCTGCTCAACGCCTATGGCCGCATGCGCCGTTCCGATGTCTCGCAGCTGCCGGTGCTCGACAATGGCAAGCTCGTCGGCATCGTCGACGAAAGCGACATCCTGGCCAAGGTCGACGGCCCCTATGACGGCCGCTGGGAGCGCTTCAACGGCCCGGTGCGCACGGCGATGACCTCCAATCTGCACACGCTGCAGGCCAGCCAGACGCTGGATGCGCTGCTGCCGGTCTTCGACCGCAACGAGGTAGCCATCATCTTCGACGGCGACGAGTTCGTTGGCCTGATTACCCGCATCGACCTGATCAACCATCTGAGGCGCGCACGATGACCGCTGAAACACTACCACCGGGCAAGAACCGTCTGGCTTTCTCGACGCGTACCATCCATGGCGGCCAGAGCCACGACCCGCTGACCGGCGCGGTGATGGTGCCGATCTACGCCACCTCGACCTTTGCCCAGCAATCGCCCGGCGTGCACAAGGGCTTTGAATATGCCCGCAGCCAGAACCCGACGCGCTTTGCCTTCGAGCGCGCCGTGGCCGATCTCGAAAGCGGCTCCGCCGCCTTTGCCTTTGCGTCCGGCCTGGCGGCGATCGCCACCGTGCTCGAACTGCTCGATTCCGGCACGCATATCGTCGCCACCGACGACATCTATGGCGGCTCGTTCCGGCTGATGGAGCGGGTGCGCAAACGCTCGGCCAATCTGCAGGTCTCGTTCGTCGACTTCACCGACCTCGCCGCCGTCGAGGCGGCGATCCGGCCCGAGACAAAAATGCTGTGGGTCGAGACGCCGACCAACCCGCTGCTGCGCATCGTCGACCTCGAAGGCGTCGCCGCACTCGCCAGGCGCAAGGGCATTTTGTCGGTCGCCGACAACACGTTCTGCAGCCCTTATATCCAGCGGCCGCTGGAGCTCGGCATCGACATCGTCGTGCATTCGACCACCAAATATCTCAACGGCCATTCCGATATGGTCGGCGGCGTCGCCGTGGTCGGCGACAACAAGGATCTCTCCGCCCAGCTGAAATTCCTGCAGAACGCCATCGGTGCCATCTCGGGCCCGTTCGACAGCTTTCTGGCGCTGCGCGGGCTGAAGACGCTGGCGCTCAGGATGGAGCGTCATTCCGCCAACGGGCTGAAGATCGCGCAGTGGCTGGAAGCGCGCCGCGACGTGCGCCGCGTCATCTATCCCGGCCTCGCCAGCCACCCGCAGCACGCCGTTGCCGTCCAGCAGATGCACGCCTTCGGCGGCATGATCACAGCCGTGCTCGACCGCGACCTAGCCGGCACCAAAAAGTTCCTCGAACGCACGCAGCTGTTCACGCTGGCCGAAAGCCTCGGCGGCGTGGAGAGCCTGATCGAGCATCCGGCACTGATGACGCATGGCTCCATTCCGGCCGAGAAACGGGCCGAGATCGGTATATCGGATTCGCTGGTAAGATTGTCGGCGGGGATCGAGGATGGAGATGATCTGATCGCGGATTTGGAGCAGGCGCTGGGGGGATAGACCCTCAAATCGCCAAAATCGGCGCCGCCCCTCATTGCCCTGCCGGGCATTTCTCCCCGTATAGCGACGGGGAGAAAGACGCTAACCGCGGCCGCCGGTGATTGGCGTAAGCGCCGATAACAGCGCCCCTCGCCCCGTTTACGGGGAGAGGATGCCGGCAGGCAGGTGAGGGGCGGCGCTCAAGCATCAGGCCAATTGACGTCGCACCCCATCTGCCCGAAGTCTAGCGCCCATGGCCACACACGCCCCACCCAAACCCACCGACACCCCTCTCACCTTCGCGGTGCTGGTCTTCCCCGGCTTTCCGATGATGGCGTTCAGCTCGGTCATCGAGCCGCTGCGTGCCGCCAATGTCCTGGCGAAGCGGCAATGCTATCGCTGGATCATCGTCGGCGGCACGAAAGGCGCAGTCGAGGCCTCGAACGGCGTCGTCATCCAGCCGGGTTTTTACGCCGAGGACGCGCCGAAAGTCGACCGCATCGTCGTCTGTTCGGGCGGCGATGCCGATCACCTCGTTGCCGAGGACGCGGCAAGCTGGATCCGCAAGAGCCTGCGCAACGGCGCCCATATCGGCGCGGTGGCGGATGCGGCGTTCTTCCTTGCCCGCGCCGGCCTGCTCGACGGCCATGCCTGCACCTTGCACTGGACCAGCCAGGCCGCGTTCACCGAAGCCTTCCCCAACATCGAGCTCAGGCGCGACCTCTATGTCATCGACCGCAAGCGCTTCACCTCGGCCGGCGGCGTCGGCAGCCTCGACATGATGCTGGAGATCATCACCCGCGACTATGGCGCCGAGCTCGCCGCCGGCGTCGCCGAATGGTTCGTGCACAGCCAGCTGCGTTCCAGCATCGACCGCAAGATGATGCCGCTGCGGCTGCGCACCGGCGTCCGCAACGAGCTGGTGCTGTCGGCCATCGCCATCATGGAGGACGCGGTCGAAGAGCGGCTCGGCATGGCCGAGCTGACCGCAAAGCTCGGCGTCTCATCCGACAAGCTCGAGCGCTCCTTCCGCTCCGAACTCGCCATCTCGCCCAATGGCTACTACCGGAGGCTGAGACTGAAGCGTGCCGCTGACCTGCTGGCGCATTCGACGCTCGCCGTGCGCGACGTGGCGCTGGCCTGCGGCTTCGCCTCGATGTCGAGCTTTGCCCGGGCGTTTCGCGAGGAGCATGGGCATCCGCCGAAGCTGGCGAGACGGCATTAGGGCGCTTGCTGACGGGTGAGACGTTGGCGGGACAGCGCCCCCCTCTGTCCTGCCGGACATCTCCCCCTCAAGGGGGGAGATCGGACTGCATCTCTGCTTTCGCTAATCTCAGATGTTGAAGAAAAGAACGGCGGCATCGAAACTGCCAATCTCCCCCCTTGAGGGGGAGATGCCCGGCAGGGCAGAGGGGGGCGCGAAGGATCGCGACGTAACCGATTAGCCAGCGGCATCCCGCACAACAGCTGCGGTTTCCCGCACAATCCTCCCGCCCCGCCTGCGCCATGCTCCGACCTCGCAACCCAGCCAAGGCCGTACCCCATGAGCATCGTCGTATTCGACCCCGACAGCACGCAGGACGTGGACTTCAAGGACCGCATGCGCCACCCGGCCGCGGCCGATCCGGCCGGCGGCATGTGGCTGTCGGACACCGAGCCGTCCTTCATCGATGCCGATGCCCTGCGCAAGGGCCGGCTGGCCAAGCTGCGCGGCTGGATGCGTGAGGCCGGTTATGGCGGCGTCGTGTTGTTCGACCCCTACAACCAGCGCTATGCCACCGGCTCGCGCAACATGTTCGGCTATTTCCTGCGCAACTCGACCCGCTATTTCTTCATCCCGACCGAAGGGCCGATCGTGCTGTTCGAATACCCGCAGAGCTATCATGTCTCGATGGTGCTCGACACGATCGACGAGGCGCGTCCTTCCAAGCTGGTCTGGTCGTCGGTCTCCGGCCGTGACGACGAGACCGCCGGGCCGTTCGCCGACGAGATCGCCGAGCTTCTGAAGCAGCATGGTGGCGGCTCGATGAAGCTCGGGCTCGACCGCTGCAGCCATCTGCAGGCGCTCGCCCTGGAAAAGCGCGGCTGCGAGGTCCGCGATTGCCAGGGCGAGATCCTGGCGGTGCGCGCGGTCAAGACGCCGGAGGAAGTCAAATGCCTGCAGGTGTCGATGGCCGGCGCCGAGGCCGCCGTCTATGCGGTGCGCGAGGCGATCAAGCCCGGCGTCTCCGAAAACGACCTGTTCGCCATCATGTATGGTGAGGTCATCCGCCAGGGCGGCGAGTTCATCGAGACGCGGCTGCTGACATCGGGCCAGCGTACCAATCCGTGGTTCAACGAGGCCAGCGGCCGCAAGATCCGGCCCGGCGAACTCTTGGCGCTCGATACCGACACGATCGGCTGCTACGGCTATTATTCGGATTTCTCGCGCACCTTCCGCTGCGGGCCGGGCAAGCCGACGCCTTACCAGAAGTCGCTCTACCGCATGGCGCACGACCAGGTTCAGCACAACATTTCGATCGTCAAACCCGGCATGGCGTTCCGCGAGATTGCCGAGAAGGCGTGGAAAATCCCGGACCGTTTCGTCGACCAGCGCTACACCTCGGTCATGCACGGCGTCGGCATGCATGGCGAAACGCCGTTCATCGCGCATGCCATGGATTACGAGACCTATGGCCGTGACGGCCATATCGTGCCAGGCATGGTGGTGAGCGTGGAAAGCTATATCGGCGAGAAAGGCGGCCGCGAGGGCGTCAAGCTGGAGGACGAGATCCTGATCACCGAGACTGGTACAGAGCTTCTGTCGCGCTTCCCCTATGAGGACGAGTTTCTGGAGACGCAGGTTTGAGGGTCTTTGCGCGCTCCTTCGCTGCTGTCGCAGCCTTCCATCGCTTCGTCATCCTAGGGCGGAGCAAGGAGCGCAGCGACGCGGCGCAGACCCCTGGAGCTGCTTTGCAGCCCAAGGGATCCATGCCGCGACCTCTATGCACCGCAACGGTACAAGTTCTGCACCGCTGCACCATTCGATCAACATCACGGCATGGATCCTCGGGTCTCCGCGACGGAGCTTCGCTCCTGCTCCGCCCGTGGATGACGAAGGTGGGGAGGCGCCGGCCAATCACCGCTGCTTGCGCCAGCTCGCTAAACAGAGCGGTGTCGCCCGCCCACAACCAAGGCGCATCGGCATGAAAACCCCCATCGCCATCGAACCCGGCACCGTGGCCGCGATCTTCATCGACCTGCAGGAAGAGCACCGGCAGGACAAGCGCTACCTCGTCGACGGCTATGACACGATCCTCGCCAACGTCCAGCGCCTGCAAGCGGCGGCGCGGGGCAACCATGTGCCGCTCTATCACTGGGCTTACATCGTCGATCTCGACAAGCAGGACCGCCCCTTTCATCCGCTGGGTGAAGACGGCAAGTCGGCTTTTTCCGACAAGAGGGATCCGCTGACCGAGATCTGCCGTGAGGTGGCGCCGATCAAGGGCGAGGCGCTGCTGATCAAGGCCGAGGCCAGCGCCTTCCGCACCGGGCCGGCGGCGCGTGACATCAAGTCTTCGGGCATCGAATGGCTGGTTGTCGCAGGCGTCTGGACCGAGGCCTGCATCGACGCGTCGGTCAAGGATGCGGTGGCCAAAGGCTTTCGCGTGCTGCTGGTCAAGGACGCCTGCGGCAGCGGCAGCGCGGCCATGCACCAGACCGGCATCCTCAACCTCGCCAACCGGCTCTATGGCGGCGCCGTCAGCGATACCGATGGCGCCTGCCGGCTGCTGGCCGGCGAGACCGTCACCGCCTGGCAGGTCGAAGGCTCGGTGCCGCTGCGCTTCTCCTTCGACAACGCGGCCGCGCTTTACGCCGATCTATGACGCGCGGCCCATACGAAACACGGCTCGACCCGGCCCTTTGGGCCTATATCGACGCCGTCAACGCCTGGTATCCGCCCGAAATCCTCGGCCTGCCGATCGACAAGCAGCGCGCCGTCTATGACCGTATGAGCCGCGCCTTCCACCAGGGCCGCCCACCCGGCGTCAAGGCCGGCGATGGCCTGATCGCCGCCGCCGGCCGCGACATCCCGGTCCGCCGTTACCGGCTTGCCGGCAATGCCGCCAAGGCGATGGTGATCTACTACCACGGCGGCGGCTTCATCCTCGGCGGCCTCGAAAGCCATGACGACATCTGCGCCGAGCTCTGCGCCGGCACCGGTTTCGACGTGCTGTCGGTCGACTACCGGCTGGCCCCTGAGCACGTCCACCCCGCCGCCTTCGACGATGCCGTCGCCGCCTTCGAATGGGCAGCGGCCACATCAGGCCTGCCGCTGGTGCTGTGCGGCGAAAGCGCCGGCGGCAATCTCGCCGCTGGTGTGACGCAGGCGACGCGCCGCCATATCAGAGCTGCGGTCGGGCAAGTGCTGATCTATCCCGAACTCGGCGGTGACGAGCGCGCCGGCTCCTATATCGAGCACGCCCACGCGCCGCTGCTGTCGGTGGCCGACATCGCCTTCTACCGCGACGTCCGCTCGGCCAGGCGGCAATCGCTGGACGATCCGACCTTCTCGCCGCTGCGCGACACCGATTTCTCCGGCCTGCCGCCGACGGTGATCGTCACGGCGCAATGCGACCCGCTGTCGTCGGATGGCGAGACCTACCGCGACCGCATTGTGGCCGCCGGCGGCAAGGCCTGGTGGCACGAGGAGCCGAGGCTGGTGCACAGCTTCCTGCGCGCCCGAACGTCGGTGCCGGCAGCGGCGGCGGCGTTTGCGCGGATTGTTGGTGTGGTCGGCGCGCTGGGCCGAGGTGAGTGGCCGACGGTGGAACGCTAATCTCCCCCCTTGAGGGGGAGATGTCGCCGAAGGCGACAGAGGGGGTCGTCGCGCGTAGAGCGCTAGCATCATCTTTTTTAAAGTAGGAGGTCGCGTCCCGTCGTGCCGACCCCCTCTGGCCTGCCGGCCATCTCCCCCTCAAGGAGGGAGATTGGCGCCGCTGTCCGAACCGGATAGATAGGTAACAGAATGGACCGATAGCATGGGTGACAGTTTTCTTGTCCGCCGGGAGGACCGGCGATGGTTTGGCGAGAGACTGGCATCATGGATGA
>NZ_JANIFL010000010.1:0-275686 GCF_024518695.1 Mesorhizobium sp. LMG17149 | reverse complement strand
ATGAGGCTGAATGCCTCCTGTCAAAAATCTCCTGACACAAACAGTCCAAGACACTTCAATCACATAACAAAAAACCCCGCCGAAAATCGACGGGGTTTGTCAGCAGTCTGAAACGGCGCCAAGTGGCGCCGTTTTTCATTCTGTCGGTCAGCTCAGCTACAGGTCAGCTCAATAGGGTGAGTAGCACTGCTGGCGCGGGCCGTTGTAGGGCTGGAAGGTGTTGTCGTAGGCCCGGTACGACCGGTAGCGGTTGTAGCACCATTGGACATGGGCGCTCGAAAGCCGTCCCGCGCGGTAGTAGCGGCGCGGCGCCGGCCGATCGTAGTAGTCGTAATTGTTGTACATGCTGCCGAGGCCGAGCCCCAGGCCAAGGCCCAGGATCGCGGCACTCGCGCCATCATCGTAATAACGGCCGCCGCGATAGTGATGGCGACCATGGCGCCAACGCCAGTTGTCTCCGCCATTCCAGTGACCGCCGCCGCCCTGCCAGTGTCGACGGCCGCCGTTCCAGTTGCCCGACCGCCGCCATCTCCAATCATTGTTGAACTGACGGTTGTTGCCGCCCGCCCAGCTGTCGCGGACAGGCGTGACATTCGGCGCCGCCGTGCTGGTGGGTATCGACAGATCCGGCTGCATGATCGGTCCGGCGGCGGACGGTGCCGTGACGCCGGAAAGGATACCGAGGGCTATCAGCCCCGATTTGACCGTGGAAGAAAAGAGCGAATTCATTGCACTCTCCAAGAGTTACAGGCCCCGCGCCCACCCGAGGAATGGGGCAACAATGGATGTTTGCATCTGAACGGCGGATGAACGGAAAGGTTCCGTCAACCATGACGCGAACGCACCAGGACCAATCGATTCAGATGGTGGTCCTGCGCGCTTGTTTTCCGAAGCACTTGCGGGCAAAGGTCATGGCATGTCGCTGCGCCTTGCCACCTTCAATGTCGAGAACCTGATGAACAGGTTCGATTTTTCCGGCTATCGCAACCAGCTCAACGAGGATCGAACACTGGCGCTGTTCGATATCCAGAGCGAGGCGGAATACAGGATCCTGGAGCAGGCCCGCGCCATCGCCCAGTCCGACGACACGCGCCAACTGACGGCGCTGGCAATCGCTGCCACCCGAGCCGACATCATCTGCATGCAGGAGGTCGACAACATCGAAGCGCTGAAGGCCTTCGAATACGGCTATTTGTTCAAGATGGTGGGGCAGGGCTACCGGCAGAAATACACCACATCGGGCAATGATTCGCGCGGCATCGACGTTGCCGTGATGATGCGCAACGAGACCGCGCAGGGCCAGCCGATCGAATTCGTGCGCATGACCAGCCATGCCTATGTCACCTACGAGCAGTTCGGGCTGCACACGCCGGAACTCGAGGCACTGGGCAATCAGGCCAATGAGCGCATTTTCCGGCGCGACTGCCTGGAGATCGACATCACCGTGGGCGGCGTGCCGCTGACGCTCTATCTCGTGCATTTCAAGTCGATGGGCTCGCCGCGCAACGGGCTCGACGGGCGCGAGGCGACGATGCCGGTGCGCATCGCAGAGGCGCAGGCCGTGCGCCGCATCATCGAGGAGCGCTTCGGCAAGGACTATGCCGCCGACAAGAGCTGGGCGATATGCGGCGACATGAATGATTATCGCCAGCGCGTGAAGGTGGCCGGCGATGCGATCGACGGCTATCGCTTCGAGGTGGTCGACGAAGCCCTGTCCTGCATCAACGTGCTGACGGCAGGCGGCTTTTGCGAAAATGTCGTTGAGCGGCGGCCGGAGATGAACCGCTGGAGTTTCTACCACACGCGAGGACCCGAAGAGCGGCATCTGTGCCAGCTCGACTACATCCTGTTGTCGAAGGGGCTCGCCGCCAGCAACGCAACGGCCGTTCCCGACATCATCCGCAACGGCCAGCCCTGGCGCACCATCTTTCCGCCGGGGCAGGAGGTCGACCGGTTTCCGCGCGCCGGCTGGGACCGACCGAAGGCATCGGATCATTGTCCGGTGGCCATTACCCTGGACATGGCCTGATACGCATGAGTTTCGACCTGCCGCGCAACGTCATCCTGGCGGTCGACGACATCGACGTCCGGCTCGATCCCGGTCCGCACCCTTTCGCAAGGGACAATGCAGAGGCGATCGCCGAGAACTGGCAGCACGAAATCGCCGCCAATCCGGCGCTGTTCGACGGCATGGTGGTGCTGCTGTCGCAACTTGCCTACCGCGACAGCCGTCTCGTCGGCCGCTGCCACGCGGTCAATTACTCGACGTTCATGCTGTGGCGGAAGCGGCGCGAGAATTCGGGCGCCGAGCATGCCTATGCCCATGCCATGCTGGTGGCCGGCGACAATGCGCTGGTGGCGATCCGCATGGGTCCTCACACAGTCAACGCCGGCCGCGTCTATTTCGCCGCCGGCTCGTTCGAGCCGATCGATTTTCGCGATGGGCTGGTCGACATCGATTTCAACATGATCCGTGAGGTGCGCGAGGAAACCGGGCTCGACCTGTCAGGTGCGGAACGCGGCAAGCGCTACCATGCCATGTCGACCAGCAGCGGCACGGTGATCTTTCGCCGCTACCACGCGGCGGCGCCTGCCGACGAGATCGCCAGGCGCATCTCAGCCTTCGTCGCCACCGAGACCGAGCCGGAGATCGAGGGACCGGTGATCATCCGCCATGCCGCCGACCTGCCGGTCGGGCTGTCACCGCACATGAAGCCGCTGATCGAGTGGCATTTCGCAAACGGGAATTAAGGGCGCGTCTTATTCTGTGCCGCGTTGCGATCGTTGCGTGCGGCGACGAGGAACAGGATAAAGCGGATGCCGAGCAAGCCGCCCATCGCCATTCCCATGGTCTGGCCGACGACTGCCTGGAAGTCAGCGGTGACGCGATCGGGATTGGCCATGCCGAAGCGGGCGAGATACCACCAGATGCCTGCAAGACCTGCCTCGATGATCACCATCGCCAGGACCAGTCGCGCCTTCTTGCTCATCCGCTATTCCTCCGCCCAGGGTGAATTGCCCTAGCATCGCGAACGGTGCGGCGACAGTGGCGGGACCAGGTGGAAATGTCGAAGGCTGTGCAAAACCGGCTCGGGCTGGCTGCGTTCCGGCCGGGTTGCCCTACTCGTGCCTTAGCGCGTCGATCGGATCGAGCCTGGCGCCGCGCAATGCCGGGAAGAAGCCGAACACCATGCCGATCAGGGCGGAAAAGCCGACGGCGAGCAGGATCACCGCCGGGCTCGGCGCGAACGGGATGGTCAGCGTCACCGCGGCGAGGCCGGCCAGCGCCAGCCCGATCAGGATGCCGATAATGCCGCCAAGCAGCGACAGCACCGTCGCTTCGACCAGGAACTGGATGAGGATGTGCTTTTCATGCGCGCCGATGGCGAGCCTGATGCCGATCTCGCGGGTGCGTTCGGTGACCGACACCAGCATGATGTTCATGATGCCGATGCCGCCGACCAGCAGGCTGACGCCTGCGACGGCGCCCAGCATGCCGGTCATGGTGGTTGTGGCGCTGGCCATGGCGTCGGCGATCTGGGTCATGTCGCGGATGGCGAAATCGCTCTCGCGATCGGGTGTGATGCGGCGCGCGTCTCGCAAGATGTCCTCGACGCGCGGCTGCAACTCGCTGGTCGGCGTGCGGTCGTCGGCGGCGATGTAGATGTTGTCGATGTCGCGGTTGCCGGCGATGCGGCGCTGGTAGGCGTGCAGCGGCATCAGCACGACATTGTCCTGGTCCTGGCCGAAGCCGGTATAGCCCTTGGGCTCGAGCAGGCCGATGATCTTGCAGGAGGTGCGGTTGACGCGGATGATCTCGCCCTCGGGATCGCCGGCGCCGAAGAACTGCTGGCGCACGGTCTCGCCGATCAGGCACACGCCTGTGCCCGAGCGGGTTTCGGAATCGCTGAACGGGCGGCCCGACACCAGCTTCCAGTCGCGCGCATCGAGATAGGCGCTGTCGGTGCCGGTGACGCCCGAGGTCAGGCTCTCGGTGCCGAAGATGACACGGACCTGCTTTTGCGAGGCAGGCGAAATCGCGCGCGCGCCGCTGAGATGCGCCACCAGCGCCGCCAGGTCCTTCTCGGCCAGCGGACGCACCACCTGGTCGAGCCCGCCCGGTCCGCCGGGGCCGGCCGGGCGGCCGGAGCGGACGACCAGCAGATTGCTGCCGAGCTTGGAGATGTCGGCCTTGACCTTTGCTGTGGTGCCCGAGCCGATGGTCAGCATGGCGATGACGGCGGCAACGCCGATGACGATGCCGAGCAGCGTCAGGAACGAGCGCAGCACATTGCGGCGGATCGAGCGCAGCGAGAGGCGGACGGTTTCCCAGATCATGGCTGTGCGATCTCCAGCTTCCTGGAATCCGAAGCGACATGGCCGTCGAGGAAGCGGATGGTGCGTTCGGCATAGTCGGCGACGTCGGCCTCATGCGTGACCATGGCGATGGTCAGGCCAAGCTCGGTGTTGAGCCGGGTGAGCAACTCCATGATCTCGTGCGTGCGGGCGGTGTCGAGATTGCCGGTCGGCTCGTCGGCGACGAGGAGTGTCGGGCGCGTGACGATGGCGCGCGCGATCGCCACGCGCTGCTGCTGGCCGCCGGACAGCTCGGCCGGCGTGTGGTGCTCGCGGCCGACAAGGCCGACCTCCGCCAGCGCCTGCATGGCAAGGTCTCGGCGCTCGCGCGCGGCAACACCGCGATAGATCAGCGGCAGTTCGACGTTTTCGGCTGCCGTGGTGCGGGCCAGCAGATTGTAGCCCTGGAAGACGAAGCCGACATAAAGGTTGCGCAGCATGGCGCGGCGGTTGCGGTCGAGCCGGCCGGCGTCGATGCCCATGAAGGAATAGGTTCCGGCCGTCGGCGTGTCGAGGCAGCCGATGATGTTCATCGCCGTCGACTTGCCGGAGCCGGACGGACCCATGATGGCGACGAATTCGCCACGCCGGATGGCAAGGTCGACGCCGGCCAGCGCATGCACCTTGGCCTCGCCCTGGCCGTAGCTCTTCCAGACCTTGTCGAAGGTGATGAGGGTCGCGCCCGCAGCCACGGCATCAGCTCCGCTGCTGCGACGCGGTGATGATTTGAGTGCCTTCGTCCAGGCCAGAGATGATCTCGGTCAGTTCGCCGTCGGTGGAGCCGATCTTGACATTGACCGGGTGCGGACGCCCGTTCTCCAGCACGTAGAGCGTGCGCGAGCCGTCGGTAGGGACTGTGGCGGCCTGGCGCTGGCGATTGCCGCCGGGGCGCCCCATGCGGCCGGTGAACAGGTCGCTCAGGCTCCAGCCGCGGGCGGCCTGCTGCGCCGGGCGATAGCGGAAGGCGGTGGCGGGTACGGTGAGCACGCCCTTGGCCTGTTTTGTGACGACCGAAACGGTGGCGGTCATGCCGGGCCGCAGCAACAGCTCGTTGTTGTCGACCTCGAGCCGCGCATTGTAGGTGACGACGCCGTCGGTGGTGACCGAGGCATAGGAGATGTCGCGGATCTCGGCATCGAACGGCCGCTCGGGGAACGCATCCACGGTGAAGCGGGCATGCTGGCCTGACTTGACCGCGCCGATGTCGGCCTCGTCGACGGCCGCCACCAGTTCCATGTTCCTGAGATCGGCGGCGATGATGAACAGCACCGGCGCCTGCAGCGAGGAGGCGACCGTCTGGCCGGGATCGACCGAGCGCGTCAGCACGATGCCGTCGATCGGCGCATAGATGGTGCTCTTGGCAAGGTCGGTCTGCTGCGCCTTGAGGTCGGCCTGGGCGATGGCGAGGTTGGCCTGCGCGCTGTCCAGCGCTGCCTTGGAACGGTCGCGCGTGGCGGTTGCTGCTTCAAGCGACTGGTCGGTCGCCATGCCGCGCCTGGTCAGTTCCGCGGCGCGCACAAGCGCCTTCTCGTTTTCGGCCAGCGTAACCGTGGCGTCCTCGACATTGGCGGCGGCGGCCTTGGCCGAAGCTTCGGCGCGCTCGATCTGGACTTCGAGTTTCACCGTGTCGAGGGTCGCCAGCACGTCACCCTTCTTGACCTGCTGGTTCTCCTCGGCCGAGACCGAGCGGATGATGCCGGACAGTTCGCTTGAAATGTCGACCTGGGTCAGGGGCTGCAGCGTGCCGGTTGCCGATACCGCGACGGTGAGGTCGGCCTTGGCGGCAGGCACGGTGGTGTAGTCGATCCTGGCCGGCGAGCCGGCATACCACTGATAGACGCCAAGCCCGGCGACGACCACGATCAGCGCCAGCAGCGCATAGAGCCAGCCGCGCCGGCGCGACTTGCGCCGACCCGTTCTGTCGAGCCCGAGCGCCGTCTCGATGGCGGAATCCGATTCCGTCTTTGGCAGATTGACAATCTGGTCCACGCTGGACCCCTATAATGCGCGATGTCCCTATCTGTGCACAGATCAGGCTTACTGGTTCAAATATCAAATTAAATTTCGCCCATGTTGGGATTGAGGCAGGAATGAAAACCCGGAATTACTTGCTTTACGATGTGTTTACGACCGAGCGACTGGCCGGCAATCCCTTGGCCGTCGTGCTGGACAGCGAGGGACTGGACACGGCCGCGATGCAGGCCATCGCGCGTGAGTTCAACCTGTCGGAATCGGTGTTCGTGCTGCCGCCGGACAATCCCAAGCACAAAAACCGCATCCGCATCTTCACCCCCGACTATGAAATGCCGTTCGCCGGCCATCCGACCGTTGGCGCCGCGATCGCGCTGGCCGAACTGGCTGAGGAGGGCGGCGCCGGCATCTTCGTGCTGGAGGAAAACATCGGCCCGGTGCGGTGCGCCGTCAGCAAGCATGACGGCAACACTTTTGCCGAGTTCGACCTGGCGAAGCTGCCGGAGCCGCTGAAGCTCGATGCCGATCCGGAGGCGATCGGTGCCGCGCTTGGGCTGACGCCGCATGAGATCGGCTTCGAGAATCACCGCGTCGCGTTCTGGTCGGCGGGCGTGCCCTACGTCACCATCCCGGTTGCCAATCTCGAAGCGGCGGGCCGGATCAGGCTGGACAACCAGGCCTGGTCGGAACTGGCGCCGCGCAAGAGCGAGTGGGCCTTCGCCAGCCCCTATGTCTACTGCCGCGAGACGGTGAACCACGAAAGCGCCTTCCATGTGCGCATGATCGTGCCCGGCACGCCTTCCTACGAGGATCCGGCGACCGGCTCGGCGGCTGCGGCCTTTGCCGGCGCCATCATGCATTTCGACGCGCCGACCGACGGCATTTCGCAGCTGTGGATCGAGCAGGGGCTGGAGATGGGCCGGCCTTCGCGCATCCGCCTCGAACTGACCGTGCAAGGCGGAAAACTGGCCTCGGCGCGCATTGGCGGCAACGCGATCAAGGTGGCGGAGGGCAAGCTGTTCATCTGATCGAACGCATGCTCGGTCGATTTGTCGGGAAATGATTCCGGCAGGGCTGGACAGGACCGGTGGTGGCGGCTATATGCCCGCCAACGCCGGTTTTTGCCGGCCGAGTGGGTGCGTAGCTCAGTTGGTAGAGCAGCTGACTCTTAATCAGCGGGTCCACAGTTCAATCCTGTGCGCACCCACCAAATTCCTAGAAGAGTTGGTGGAAAGACCCTGAAAGCGAGACGCGTTTGGCGCGTCTCGGGCAGGCTGTCTGACTGTGATTCTTTAACCGCGCTATCCGGATCTCGTGGCGATTCAGCCGCGTTGGAAAATGCGGCTCAGAAACCGGCCGAATCGAAAAGCATGGCTCTTTTCCCCGGCTGCAGCATCGCTGGCGCCAATTCCGTCTTTTCCCCCGGAGAAATCGCTGATGAGCCACCAGAAGAAGACCAGGAAGACAACGAAAATGCCGGTGTCGATCGGGCCATGACTTGAATAGCTGCTGTGACGGAACACAACAGCGACCGCCCCGGCGATAAACACCGCAGCCGCGGCAGGATGAAATTTCTTCATCTGCAAAATCTATTTGAGAATCGCCGTTACGGGAAGATGCGTCCTTTGTCGTGACAACGGCATCTTTGTCGGCCCGATACGGGGAATGAATAACTACTTCTCCGAAACGCCAGCCTCGGCAAAGCTCGCCATCCTTGCATGGCACTCCAGCGCCGAGCGGACGATGTTGACGGCGAGGCAGGCGCCGGAGCCTTCGCCGAGCCGCATGCCGAGATCGAGCAGCGGCGGCAGGCCGAGGGCTTCGAGCAGGCCACGGTGGCCCGATTCGGCCGAAACGTGCGCGGCAATCGTGTGGGCGAGGCCGGTCGGGTGCAGCTTTGCCAACGGGGCTGCGGCGGCGGTGCAGACGAAGCCGTCGAGCAGTACGGGTATGCCGAGATGACGGGCGGCAAGCGTGGCACCGAAGATGGCGGCGAGTTCGCGGCCTCCGAGTGCGGCAGCGATAGCAAGCGGATCGGCAAGGGCGGCGGCATGGCGCTTCAGGCCGGCTTCGATGGCGACCACCTTGCGCTTGAGGCCGGCATCGTCGACACCGGTGCCGCGCCCGGTCCATTTTTCCGCGCCGCCGCCGAACAGGGCTGCTGAGATGGCAGCCGCCGGCGTCGTGTTGCCGATGCCCATTTCGCCGAAGCAGATCAGGTCGAGATCCTTCGTCACCGCATCATAGCCGGCCGAGACCGCCGCCAGAAAGGCCTTCTCGTCCATTGCCGGCCCTTGTGTGAAGTCGCCTGTCGGATGGTCGAGATCGAGCGGAATGACGTCGAGTTCGGCGTCGGCCATGCGGGCAAGCTGGTTGATGGCGGCACCGCCGCCGGCGAAATTCGCCACCATCTGCACGGTGACCTCGGAAGGATAGGCCGACACGCCTTGCGCGGTGACGCCATGGTTGCCGGCGAAGACGAAGACTTTTACGCGGTCGAGTTTCGGCATGTCGCGGCCCTGCCAGCGCGCCAGCCAGGCGGCGATCGTCTCCAGCCGGCCAAGGCTGCCTTGCGGCTTGGTCAGCGTGTCCTGGCGGCGGGCGACCGCATTGGCCGCGGCATCGCTGCCGGCCGGCAGGTCGAGGCAGGCGGCGCGCAATTCACTAAGGGATTTGAAGGGCATGGGGGCAAAGTCTCCGAAAAGGAATCAGGCCAAGAGAATCAGGCCAAAGGATCAGGAAAGCGCTACGGAAGCGACGAGCAGCACCGCGATCTCGCTTGCCTGCTGCAAGGCTCCGATCGTGTCGCCGGTCTGGCCATCGATCTGGTTGAGGCAAAGGGCGCGGAAGGCGGCAAACAGCAGGCCAAGCAGGATGGGTGCGAAAACGGCGCCGCCCAGCCCAAGCAGGAGCAGCGGGATCGCACCGAGCACGGCGCCGGCGATGGCGGTTTCCCGCGAGACGGTGCCGGCGTCTGCAGACAGGCCATCGATCCGCGCTGGGGGCAAGAGATGCATGAAGGCGCCGAGCACGCCGCGCGAGGCCGCGTGTGCGGCCAGGAGGGCAAACAGTGCCTGTGTGGGATCGACGAATTCCGAAAGCGCGCTCCAGCGGATGAGCAGCGACAGCCCAAGTGCGGCAGCACCGTAGGCGCCGATGCGGCTGTCGCGCATGATCTCGAGTTTTTTACCGCGCGACTTGCCGCCGCCAAAGCCGTCGGCGACGTCGGATAGCCCGTCCTCATGCAGACAGCCGGTGGTGAGCAGAGTTGCCACAAGGGCGAGGGCGGCCGCCGGACCCATGGCCAGGCCAAACCGTTCGGCCGTGGCAAAGACGATGGCGCCGATCAGGCCGACGACAAGTCCGGCGATGGGGGCTGCCCAGATTGCGGCGGCAAGGCTGCGGCCGCGAAAATCGAAGACGGGTAGCGGCAGACGGGTGAAGAAGACCAGGCATAGCGCGATGTCGTCGACAACCTGCCGCGGTGAAAGGGCCAGATTCCTGAACTTCATGCTCTAGCCCCTCGCAATCGCATGGAAGAAGGTGCCGCTGACATGGCCGCGCCGGTAGCCCGAGGCGCCGATCGGATTGCCCAGACCGTCGGCAAGGTCGGCCAAGGGGTCGTCATTGCCGGTAGAGGTCATCTGCGCATAGTGGAATTCGTGGCCGCGGATCAGCGCACCTTGTGAGCCCAGCGGGCAGTCGGCACGCAGCCGCGCCTCGCGATAGCCGAGGTTCATCTTGCGCTTGGCGAAGCTGGTGGAATGGCCGAGCAGGCCGAGCATGGCATGCGTTCCGCCCGACGCGTCCTCCAGCGCTTCGCCCAGAATCATGAAGCCACCGCACTCGCCATGGATGGGCTTCGTCGCGGCGAAACGCACCATGCCGGCGCGGAAATTCGCGGCGGCGGCGAGCTTGCCGGCGTGAAGCTCGGGATAGCCGCCGGGCACCCAGCAGACATCGCAAGCCTCGTCGGGCGCTTCATCGGCGAGCGGCGAGAACGGGACGATTTCGGCACCCGCCTTGCGCCAGTAGGCGGCGACATGCGGATAGAGGAAGGTGAAGGCGGCATCCTCGGCCAACGCGATCCGCTGGCCGGGCGGCGCCAGTGCGTCGGTGAAGCCGCCAGACGCCGGGGTGAGGGGTGTCGCCAGGGCCATGATCGCATTGAGGTTGAGCGATTTCTCCGCCATGTCGGCCAGCCGATCGAGATGCGCCATCAGGTCGTCATATTCGCCGGCCTGGACGAGGCCGAGATGGCGTTCGGGCAGGTTCAGAGTGGGATCGCGCAGGATGGCGCCGACGACCGGCAGGCCGATCGCCTCGATGGCGTCGCCCGACAGCCGGCGGTGCCGCTCGCTGCCCAACCGGTTGAGCACTACACCGGCCATGCGTACATCCGGATCGTAGGTGGCAAAGCCCTTGGCGACGGCGGCCGCGGTGGTCGACTGGCCGGAGACGTCGAGCACCAGCAGCACCGGCAGGCCATAGAGCCGCGCCAAGTCTGCGGCTGACCCGGTGCGCCCCGGCGAGGCCGGAATGCCGTCGAACAGGCCCATGGCGCTTTCGAGGATGACGAAATCGGTGTCGTCGGCGGCTTGCGCGGCGAGTGCGTTGAGCAGCGATGGCGGCATCGCCCAGCTGTCCAGATTGACGCCCGACAGTCCCGTGGCGGCGGTGTGGAAGCCGGGGTCGATATAGTCGGGGCCGGATTTGGCGCCTCGCACCTTCAGCCCACGCCGGGTGAGCGCGCGTAAAATGCCGATGGTGACGCTGGTCTTGCCGGAGCCGGAGCGCGGCGCGCCGATGATGATGGCGCGGGCCGTCATGCTTGTCCCGCCAGTGCCGCGCGCATGGCAACGATGCCGCCAACGACGATCAGCGCCGGCGAGGCGAGACCGGCGGCCGCGGCTTCCTCGGCAATGGTGGCGAGCGTTGCGACGACGGTTCGTTCCTGCGGCGTCGTTGCGGCGACGATCACTGCCGCCGGTGTCGACGGCGCCAGCCCGCCGTCGAGCAGTGCCGCCGCGATCAAAGGCAGGTTGGCCATGCCCATATAGACGACGACAGGCTGGCCGGTGCGGGCGATTGCCGCCCAATCGAGATCGTCATCAGTGCCGGCGGCGTGGCCGGTGGCCAGGATCACCGCCTTGTTGATGCCGCGCATGGTGGCCGGAATGCCGGTCGCGGCCAGAGCGCTGAGGCCCGAGGTCAGGCCTGGCAGCACGCGGAACGGGATGTTTTCATGCGCCAGCGCCAGGGCTTCTTCGCCGCCGCGGCCGAAAATATAGGGATCGCCGCCCTTCAGCCTGACGACGCGGCGGCCGTCGCGTGCCAGCCGCACCAAAAGGGCGGTGATGTCATCCTGTTTCATCGACGGTTTTCCGCCGCGCTTGCCAGCAAAGAAAAGCTCGGCATTTTCGGCAACGGCGACGACATCGGATGAGACCAGCGCGTCGTAGACCAGCGCATCCGCCTCGGCCAAAGCCGCCAGCACTTCGAGCGTCAGGCAACCGGGGTCGCCGGGGCCGGCGCCGGCCAGCCAGACGTGACCCGATTCCAGCCGGCGCGGCTTGAAATTCAGCCGGGACAAGGCTTTTTCGAGCGTGGCGTTTTCGCCGGTATTTTTGGTGCTGCCGCTCACAATCCGTCCCGTCCGCGAAAACGCCGCTGATAGTGGGCGTCGTACAATGAACTCTCGCCAAAACCTTCGGCTGCCAGCGAGCGGCCGACGAAGATGATCGCCGTGCGCTCCATCGGATCGGCGGCGAGCAGCGCCTCGATGGTCGCCAGCGTACCGGTCAGCACACGCTCGTCCGGCCAGGAGGCGCGGAAGACGACCGCCACCGGGCAATCCCCGCCATAATGCGGCGTGAGCTCGGCAACGACGCGGTCGATGGCGTGGATGGCCAGATGAATGGCCAGCGTGGCGCCGGTGCGGCCGAAGCCGGCCAGCGTTTCGCCGGGCGGCATTTTTGATGCGCGTCCGGAGATGCGGGTCAGCACCAGGCTTTGCGCGACTTCAGGAATGGTCAGTTCGCGGCGCAATGCGGCGGCGGCAGCGGCGAAGGAGGGGACGCCCGGCGTCAGCGTGTAGGGAATGCCATGTTTTTCCAGCCGGCGGATCTGCTCGGCGACGGCGCTCCACACCGACAGGTCGCCGGAATGCAGGCGGGCGACATCATGGCCCGATTTGTGGGCCGCGACATACTCGGCCTCGATCTCGTCGAGCGACATCGGCGCGGTGTCGATCAGCTTTGTTCCCGGCGCGCAGTGCTGCAGCAATTCGGGCGCGACGATCGAGCCGGCATGCAGGCAGACCGGGCAGCTTGCCAGCAGCCTCGCGCCGCGCAGCGTGATGAGGTCGGCGGCACCGGGACCGGCGCCGATGAAATGGACGGTCATGGCGCATCTCCGCTGATGGCGATGGCGCAGGTGACCGGGCCGAGCACCGTGCGCGGGCCAAGCAGTCTGGCGCCTTTGCCGACGACGGCAAGGGCGGATGCCTCGGAAACCGATGGGGTTCCGGCAACATCCTGCGAGAGGTCGGAATGGCTGAGCGTGTCCGACGAGGCGGCCTGAAGCGTGGCGTCATCGACGACGATGACCGGAAGACTCAGCACGCGGCCAGCGGCGGCGATCGCTTCTTCATCCTTCTTGAACTCGGCAGTCGCCAGTGCCGAAAGCGCCGTCATCGTCAGGCCATGAGTCTCCAGCGCGGTTTCGATCGCGGCAAGCACGTCTTCGACGCTCACGCCTTTTCGGCTGCCGATGCCCGCGACCATCATGGCTTGACCCAGCTCCATTGGGTCACTGGCATGGCCGGCCGCCAGGCCTGCATCGCGCCGACCGGCGATGCGCGAGAGATGGCGATGCGGGTGACATCGCCGCCGAGCTTGGTATGCTGGGCGAGGAGCAAGGCTTCCATCTCCAGCGTCACCGCATTTGCCACGAGACGGCCGCCCGGGCGCAGCGCCTTGATGGCAGCATTCAGCACGCCGGCATCGCTGCCGCCGCCGCCGATGACGATCGCGTCCGGCGTGTCCAGCCTGGCAAGTGCCCTGGGCGCGCTGCCTTCCACCACGACAAGGCCCGGAACGCCACAGGCGGCGGCGTTGCGGCCAATGCGGGCGGCGCGGATCGGATCGGCCTCGATGGCAATGGCGCGCATCGAAGGGTGGGCCAACATCCATTCGATGCCGATGGAACCGGAACCGGCGCCGATGTCCCACAGCAACTCGCCGCGTTTCGGCGCCAGCGCCGACAGGGTGATCGCGCGGATCTCGCGCTTGGTGATCTGGCCGTCATGGTCGAACAGATGATCGGCAAGGCCTGATGTGAGCGGCAGGACGCGCGCGTCCGGACCAGATTCAACTTCGACCGCCAGCACGTTGAGCGGATTGATGTTTTCGAGATCGAAGGCATCGGCGCGGATCGTGCGGTGGCCTTCGCTTGGCCCACCCAGCGCCTCCAGGATCGTCAGCCGCGATGCGCCGAAGTCGAGTTCGGTGAGCAGGCGCGCTATTGCCGCCGGCGCATCGCTATCCGACGTCAGTGCCAAAATGCGCGCGCGTGGCTGCAGCAGCGGCCGGATCAGGTCGAGCGGCCGGCCGTGCAGCGAGACGGTCTCGATGTCCTGCAGCGCCCAGCCAAGGCGCGCGGCCGCCAGCGAAACGGCCGACGGCGCGGGGATGACATGCATCTCCTGTGGCTTGACCTTGCGCGCGAGGGTGGCGCCGACGCCGTGGAAGAACGGATTGCCCGAAGCGAGCACGCAGACGCGCCTGTCGGCAAGCGCCAGCACGTCAGCCATCTCGGCATCGAAAGGAACCGGCCAGGCGCGCGCCTCGCCCTTGGCGAAGGAAGCGACCAGCGCCAGGTGCCGCTTGCCGCCGAAGATGATCTCCGCCTCGGCAATCCGCTGCTTGGCCTCGTCGCCGAGACCCGCTAAACCGTCCTCGCCGATGCCGACGATTGTGAGCCATTTTGGGGTGAGCTTGGCACCGCGCGGACCTTCAGCAGGCATGATGACCCACCGTATTCTGATCCTCGGCGGCACCACCGAAGCCCGGCAACTGGCCGGAAAACTGGCGGCGCGCGCCTCGGTCACGCTGTCGCTGGCTGGCCGCACTGAAAGCCCCGTCGCGCAAGGCGTGCCGGTGCGAACGGGGGGCTTTGGCGGTGCCGATGGATTGGCCGATTATTTGCGGAAAGAGCCTATCGACCTGCTGATCGACGCGACGCACCCCTATGCGGCGCAGATCTCCGCCAATGCGGCGCAAGCCGCCCGCGTGGCCGGTGTGCCGATCCTTGCGCTGCGACGCCCCGGCTGGGAGCCTGTCGAAGGCGACCGCTGGACTGAGGTCATTACATCCGGCGATGCCGCGCGAGCGCTTGGACTGGCGCCGCGCCGTGTTTTCCTGGCGCTGGGCCGGCAAGAGGTCGCTGCTTTCGAAGCTGCGCCCCAGCATCATTATCTCGTCCGCAGCGTCGACGCGATCGAGCCCAAGCTTGCCGTGCCGGATGCGAGCTATCTTCTGGCCCGTGGCCCGTTTCGTGAGGCGGAGGAACGCGCGCTGCTCGAAAAGCAACGCATAGATGTCGTCGTGTCCAAGAACAGCGGCGGCGAAGCGACTTATGGCAAGATCGCCGCGGCGCGGGCGCTTGGCCTCGAGGTGGTCATGATCCAACGGCCAGTCTTGCCGGATGTTCCAGCGGCTGAAAGCGTTGAAGCGCTGACCATGATGGTCGATCATTTTGTCCGCCCCGTGGACGAGCGCGGTGTGTAGACCAGCGCCGGCTTCTCCGCGCGCTTGATGATCCTGGTTTCCGGTGAGCCGATGATGATGCAGGTCGCCATATCGGCTTTTTCAGCCTCGACATCGGCCAGCAGGTAGACCTCGATGCGCTCATCCGGGCGGCCGGCGGCGCGGCCGAAAATCACCGGTGTGGTGCCGGGCAGGATCGCGGTGAGGCACTCGAAGGCGCGGCCGAGCTGCCAGGGGCGCGCCTTGCTGATCGGGTTATAGAGCGCGATGACGAAGCCGGCGCCGGCTGCCGCCAGCAGGCGCAGTTCGATCAGCTCCCATGGCTTCAGATTGTCGGACAGCGAGATGGCGCAGAAATCATGGCCGAGCGGCGCGCCGATGCGGGCGGCGACCGCCAGCATGGCGGTGATGCCGGGCACCACAGCGACATCGACCGCGCGCCATTCGGCCGGGCCGGCCTCGATCGCCTCGCAGACGGCCGCCGCCATGGCGAACACGCCGGGATCGCCACCGGAAACCACCGCGACGTCGTGGCCCTCGGCGGCTTTGATCAGTGCGTCCTTGGAGCGGGCGAGTTCCTCGCGATTGTCGGAAGCGACGCGGGTCTGTTCCGGGCGCAATTCCAGCCGGTCGAGATACGGTTTGTAGCCGTAAAAGAATTTCGCCTCGGCGACGGCGCGGCTGGCTTCCGGAGTGACTTGATCGGCATTGCCGGGCCCAAGGCCGATGACAGTGAGACGGCCGCTCATGCCTGCGCTCCCACGGCGCCGGGGCGGCCGGACCAGCCGGCGACCAGCACGATGGCGAAATAGGGCGCCTTGTCGTCCGGCTTGTCGGCCAGCTTCATCGACACGCTGCCGGCCATGGTGCCGCGCTCGACATAGACGGCGCGCGACAGCTTGGCCGTAGCCTCCAGCGCCCGCCTGATCTTTGGCAGGTTACGGCCGACCTTCATGATGACGGCGGCATCGGTGTCAGCCAGCCGGCGCGTCAGCTCGAACTCGCTCATCGTGCCGGGCAGCACGGTCAGCACGTCATCGCCCTGGACGATCGGGATACCAGTCTGCGACCAGCAGCCGGACATGGCGGTTACGCCGGGAATGACTTCGGTGGGGAAGCGATGGGCGAGGCGCACATGCAGATGCATGTAGGAGCCGTAGAAAAGCGGGTCGCCCTCGGACAGCACCGCAACCATCTTGCCTGCCTGGAGGTGCTCGGCGACCTTCTCGGCGGACTCCTCGTAGAAAGTCGTGATCTGCGAGCGGTAGTCGTCGTGATCCTTGTCGATTTCGGTGGTGACGGGATAGAGCAGCGGCAATTCCGTCATTTCAGGCCGGAACTGCGCTTCGACGATGGCGCGCGCATTGCTGTTGTTGCCGCGCTTGGCGAAATAGGCCACGACATCGGCTTCCGCCAAGGCCCGAGCGGCTTTCAGGGTCAGCAGTTCGGGGTCGCCGGGACCGGTGCCGACGCCGACGAGACGGCCTTTGGGAAGCGCGCTCACAGGCCCGGCCTCGCCAATGAATTGAGCGCTGCGGCGGTCATGGCGCTGCCGCCGAGACGGCCACGCACGATGGCATAGGGAACGCCGTAGGAATTCTCGGCCAGCGCGTCCTTCGATTCGGCAGCACCGACGAAGCCGACCGGCATGCCGATGATGGCCGCAGGCTTCGGCGCGCCGTCGCGCAGTTTTTCCAATAGATAGAACAGCGCGGTCGGTGCATTGCCGATGGCAACCACCGAGCCCGCCATGCGCTCGCCCCACAAATCGATCGCGGCGGCCGAGCGGGTGTTGCCGATTTCCCTGGCGATGTCGTGCGTGCGCGGATCGCGCAAGGTGCAGATCACCTCGTTGCCGGCCGGCAGCCTGGCGCGGGTGACGCCATGCGAGACCATTTCCGCGTCGCAGAAAATCGGCGCGCCCGCCGCCAAAGCGGTGCGGGCAGCGGCAACCAAATCCGTGGAGAACACAAAATGACTTGAAGCTTCGACCTGGCCGCAGGCATGGATCATGCGGATGGCGACATCGGCCTCGGCCTCGGAGAAGCGCGACAGATCAGCCTCGGCGCGGATAATGGCGAAGGAGCGCTCATAGATCGCCGTGCCGTCATGGATGTAGTCGTAGGCGGCCATGCTCATTTCCGTTTTTCAGTTTGTCGGTAAGCCTCGGCGATACCGGCCGGCCCGAGCCTTGTCAGGCAAGCAGCGGCAGTCTCGCCTTGATGTCGTGCGCTGCGGATCATCGCCGCGACGCGACCGATGCCGCGCGCGGCGTCATAGCCCGGCCTGTAGCCCGCAGGAAGGGCCTTTGCCGTCGCGTTCACGACAAGTCCGGCTCCGTTTTCGCCGCCGACTATCGCTAGGGCTGTCGGGCCGGGATGGGCGCAGCCCTTGGCGCAGCCGGAAATGTGCAGCGTGAAGTCGAGGATGTCGGCGTTTTCAGCGGCAATCGTCTCGGCGATCTCGCGCGTGGCAATGCGGCCGGAGGCGCAGGCCGGCGTGCCGGGGCAAGCGGCTATGCGCGTGCGCGGGTCGGTGGGGGCGGTGACGAAGCCGAGGGCGGTGGCGGTGTGTTGGAGGGGGTGGTTGGCTGCCGGTGGCTGACCGAGGAAGAGCAGGGCGCGGCCGGGGGCTAGGCGGATTTCTGAGGTGCCGAGGGCGAGGGCGTGTTGGGCGAGAGCGATTAGCTTGTCGGCCGGCATGCTGCCGTAGGGGAGGGCAATGCCGAGGGCGGTGGCGTCGCCGGCTAAGGGGAAAAGGCCGATAGGTTTACGCGAGGCGCCCCCCTCTGTCCTGCCGGACATCTCCCCCTCAGGGGGGGAGATCGGCAGCTTAGGCGCCGGCTTTTCCTTACCAACACCGGCGATTGGCGAAACCATCGGTGGCAGCGTAATCTCCCCCCTTGAGGGGGAGATGTCTGGCAGGACAGAGGGGGGCGCCTCGCGCAAACTTGTCGAGCATAGCCAACCCGCCAGAGACACCAACTGCCTCTCAGTCAAATCCCTCGCATGAGCCTCGCGGCCTTTTTCGGCAACCATTCTTAGGGCCGCGACGGTGATGTCGCATGCCGAGCCTTCATCGGCAGTGACAAGCCGCCTCGCATTCCACCCGTCACCCGCGACAGACACTCGCCAACGAACTCCGGCATCGGTGCGCGTTGCAGCAAGCCGCACATCGGCCGTCACCGCATCCATTGTCAGTTGCCCGCCGCCGTCGACAACCACCGAAACCTTGGGCCCTAACCGTTGCGTCAGCCCAGCATCCTCGACCGCCGCCCTGATCCGTTCCGCCAGCGGTCGGGGATCGGCAATCTCCTGCGGATCAATGCCGGCCAGCGGCCCGGTCTCGACCGGCACGTCTGTGTGAACCGCAATGGCCAGCGCATCGATCTCCGCTGCCAGCAACGCCGCGCTTTCCGCCGTCAGGCCGCGTATCTGCAAACTGCCGCGCGCGGTCACTTCCATGATGCCGTTGCCATGCCGCAAGGCGGATTCGCAGAGTCCAATCAAAAGCTTCGGCGACAATCCTCCAGAAGATGGGCCTCCAGCAACCGGGTTGAGCCGCACCAAAAACCCGTCACCGGTTTGCATCGGGGCCGACAACGCCGGGCAGGCGCCGCGGCGCGAGAAGGCGTTCATGCCGCCACCCCAAGCGCTTCTGCTTCGGCAATCAGGGCGGTGAGATCGTCATCGACGGAGTTGCGCAGGGGATGCCAGAGGCCACGCCGGCGCGCCGAGAGGAAGCGCTCGGCGATGACTTTGGCAGCGGCGGGGTTCTCGCGCAGGATGAAGGCGCGGACCAAAGGATCGCCCAAATAGGCATCATGCACTGCCTCGATCAGCGTTCCCGAAATGGCGTGAGTCGTTTCGGCAAAGCCGACCAGCCGGTCGACGGTTTCGGCAAATTCGGAGGCGCCGCGTGGGCCGTGGCGCATCTGTCCCGATATGAAGCGTGGATTGACGGCGCGGGCGCGCACCACCCGCGATACGGCCTCACTGAGCGAACGCGGCTTGGGCTTTTGCGGGTCCGTGGTGTCGAGCACGATGACGTCGGCATTCCTGCCGAGCGCCGCAAGGGCTGCGGAAAAGCCGCCGATGAAGGCGACGTCGGCGGAGCCTTCGAGGATGTCGCGGCCGGGGTCGTCGCCGGTGTGGACGAGAAGATCGGCCTCGGCGATGCGGGTTTCGAAGGCGCCGGGCGCGGAGACGCCTTCGCCCTCGGCGCCGCCATAGGCATGCGAGGTGGCGTCGAGATAGGCGCGGCCGATCTCTTCGCGCGCGCTCCAGTCGCCGGAGGACAGGAGATCCTCGACGCCGGCGCCATAGGCGCCGGGCGAGGTGCCGAAGATGCGCGGGCTGAGCTTGCCATCGGCACGGGTTTTGGCCGCGAGCGGGTTTTCCGTATCGTCCTCGTCGCGGGCGGCCACCGCGTTGGCGGCGGCATCGATCAGCGCGATCTGGGTCGGGAACATATCGCGGAACAGGCCCGAAATGCGCCAGGTGACATCGACGCGCGGCCTTCCGAGCGTGGCCGGCGGCAATACCTCGATGCCGGTGATGCGGCCGGTCGCCGAATCCCATTGCGGCCGGCAGCCCATCAGCGCCAGGCCTTGCGCGATCTCCTCGCCGCCGGTGCGCAGTGAGGCCGAGCCCCACAGGTCGATGACCAGCGAGCGCGGCCAGTCGCCATGCGACTGCATGTAGCCGCGCACCACTTCCTCCGCCGCTGCCTTGCCCAGATCATAGGCGGTCGGCGTCGGCATGGTGCGTGGGTCCGAGGTGAACAGGTTGCGGCCGGTGGGCAGAACGTCCGAGCGACCCCGCGCGGGCGCGCCGGCCGAGCCGGCCTTGACGTGGCGGCCATCGAGCGCGGCGAGCAGCGCCGCTTTCTCGGCGTCAGCGCTTTGTCGCCGCATGGCGTCGGGTTCATCCTCAGGGGCGCGGCCATAGATATGCAGCCCATCCTTGATGGCGAAATCCTTGAGGTCGCAGAGCCAAGCGTCGATGCGGCGCAGCGCTTCGTCCGGGGCGTCGGTCTTCCCGACACCGGCTTCGGTGGCGAGACCGGTCTTTTGCGCGGTGTCGACGATCAGTTTCGCCAGACGGTCTCGGCGGCGGCGGTCGAGTCCGTCGGCCTGGGCATATTCATCGACCAGCCGCTCGAGCTTGTGTTGATTTTCGTCGAGCCCGGCGCCGGTCAGCGGCGGTGGCAGATGACCAAGGGTGACGGCGGCGATGCGGCGCTTGGCTTGCGCCGCTTCGCCTGGGTTGGAGACGATGAAGGGATAGACGACGGGCAAGGCGCCGGTGACGATCTCGGGAAAGCAGTTCTCCGAAAGCGCAACGGTCTTGCCCGGCAGCCACTCCAGCGTGCCATGCGCGCCGACATGGACCAGCGCGTGGACGCCGAGCGACTTGCGCAGCCATAGGCCAAAGGCGATCAGCGCATGGCGTGGGGGTAAAGTCGGGTCGTGGTAGTCGGCCCGGCGGTCGGCGGAGCGGCCGCGATCCGGGGCGAGGGCGATGGTGATGTTGCCGAAGGCGGCGGCGCGGAAGGGGAAGCTTCCGCGCGAGGGGGTCTCGCACAGCCCTAAGTCATCTTCTGCTGTCCCCCAAGCGGCTTCTACCGCTGTAATCGCACCCGTCGGCAATTCTGTCGAAAGAGCGAGATAATCGTCCAGCCTCAGCCCATCGCCGCTTAACCCCAGCAGCCCCAGCAACTCACGCGGCGTCTCCGGAATCTCCTCAACCCCGTAGCCCTGATCCCGCAGGTCCTGCAGAATGGCCAGCACGCTGGACGGCACGTCGAGGCCGACGGCATAGCCGGTGCGGCCGGGGGCGCTGGGATAATCCGGCATCAGGATCGCCAGCTTGCGCTCGGCGCGGGGCGTCTCCTGCAGGCGGATAAAGGCCGCGACGCGGTCAGCCACTTGCGCCACGCGATCCGGTTCCGGCCGGTTGGCGAAAGCGCGGTGGCCAAGTGCTGGATCGATCTCGCTCTCGCCCTTGAAGGAAATGGCGCCGGCCAGGATGCGGCCGTCGAGCTCGGGCAGCACGACATGCATGGCAAGGTCGGCGGGCGCCAGGCCGCGCTGGTTGTTCTCCCAGATGTCGCGGCGGGTGGTGGCGACGATGACCTGGAAGACCGGCACGCCGGCGCGGTCGAACAAGGTCTCATTGCCGGGTTCGGCACCGGACGCGAAAGCGGTAGCGGTGATGATGGCGGCGGGTTTCAGTGAGGCGAGTGCTGTTTCCACGAACGCCAGGGATGCCGGGTCCTTGAGGCTGGAGACGAAGATGGGGACTGGGTTGATGCCGCGCTGTCGCAGAGCTTCAAAAAGTGCGTCGATCGGCGCGACATCGGCGGCCAGCAGCATCGAGCGGTAGAACAGGATAGGCACGACCTTTCCCTCCCCCTCGAGGGGAGGATGGCCCGCAGGGCCGGGTGGGGTCGGTGCGACTGGACGCGGCGTCTCTTTAGGCCGGCGCGCTTCGGAGAGGACCCCACCCCCGGCCTGCGGCCGGACCCTCCCCTCGAGGGGGAGGGGAACGACGCCACGTCCGGGTTCGTAGTAGCCAGCTTTGGGCACGGCGACCGGTTCGACGAAAGGCGCATCCGACCCCGCCAGCCGCGCCAATCTCCGCACCAGCGCGCTCATATTCGCCGGGCCGCCCTCGCGGAAATAGTCGAGCAGGCCGTCCAACTCTTCGCGCGGCAGCGTCGAGGCTTCGATCAGGCGCAGATCCTCGTCGCGGCATTCGCCGGGCAGCAGCGCCAGCTTTATGCCGCGTTCGCGGGCGGTCGAGGCGAGCTGGTCGCAGCCGTAGCGCCACCAGTCGTAGCCGCCGAGGATGCGCACGAGGATGATCTTGGCGTGGCGGGCGACGCTGTCGACCCAGAGGTCGACGGACATGGGATGGCGCAGGTCACGAAGTGCGGCCAGCCGCATCGAGGGCAGGCGGCCGGCATCGGCCTTCCAGGCTGCCGCCAGTCCGGCGAGATCGCTGTCGGTGAAGGACAGCGCCACGATATCCGCCGGCGTCTGCCGCAGATCGACCGGCTCGGCGAGGTCGTCGAGCGAGGCGGATGTCGTGGTGAGGATGTGCATCGCGACCCGTGTCCGAAATCAGCCGGCGAGTATACGCTCGATCGCCGGGCGGTTCAGCCCTTTCAGGCCGATGACGACGAGACGCGAGCGGCGGTCGTCCTGCGCGGTCCAGGCGCGGTCATAGTAATGATTGACGCGCGGCCCGACGGCCTGCAGCAAGAGCCGCATCGGCTTGCCGCCGACTTCGACGAAGCCTTTTACGCGCAGCACGTTCTCTTCTTCTGCGACGGTGGCGACGCGCTTTGCCAGCTCGTCCGGATTGGCGATCGAGGCAATGTCGACGATGAAGGTGTCGAAGTCGTCATGCTCGTGGTCGAACGCGCCGTCATGATGGGACTTGCGGTTCTGGATGTCGTCCTCGACGGCGAGACCGAGCCCGAGCAGCACCGAGGGATCGACCTTGCCATGCGATGTCGGCACGATCTTCACCGCGCGGGCGGAGTGTTCGTTGATGATGGTGTTGGCGCGGGCGGTGCCGGCTGCGTCCATCAGGTCGCTTTTCGACAGGATGATCAGGTCGGCGCAGGCGATCTGGTCCTCGAACAGTTCTTCCACCGGGTCGTCGTGGTCGAGCGTCTCGTCCCCGGCGCGCTGCGCCTGCAGGGCATCCATGTCGTTGGCGACGCGGCCTTCGGCCAAGGCCGGGCCGTCGACCACGGCAATGACGCCATCGACAGTCACCCGGCTTTTCACGCTCGGCCACTGGAAGGCCTGGACCAGCGGCTTGGGCAGCGCCAGGCCCGAAGTCTCGATCAGGATGTGGTCGACCCTCGGCGTCAGCGACAGGATCTTGTCAAGCGCCGGGACGAAATCATCGGCGACGGTGCAGCAGATGCAGCCATTGGCCAGTTCGACGATGTTTTCCTCCGGGCAGGTGTCGATGCCGCAGCCCTTCAGGATCTCGCCGTCGATGCCGATGTCGCCAAACTCGTTGACGATGATGGCAATGCGCTTACCGCCGGCGTTTTCCAGGAGATGGCGGACCAGCGTCGTCTTGCCGGCGCCGAGGAAGCCGGTGACGACGGTGCAGGGAACGCGGGAGAGGTTCGCAGACGAATCTGGGGCAGTCATGGTCAGTCCTTCAGCATGTCGAGGGGAGGGATGCGGGCAACGAGGCCACGCTTCAGGCTATCGGGACGGCCACGCCAGGGAATGAGACCGTCGGTCGAGGTGGCGAAAAGCTTGGCGCCCGTGACGAGGTCGGCCCCGCTGGTCTCGGTCAGGTCGCCAAAGACATAGCTCCAGCAGCCGTCCCGCAGGATGGCGGCGCTGAGACGCCGCTTGCAATTGCCAAGGCATTCGACGCTGCGGATGCGGATGTCGTCGCTGGATGCGGCGCGGCGCGTATCCTCCGCCAGCAATTCGCCGGCGCGGGGATGAGCGTCGGAGCCGGTCTCATCGCGGCAGGAGGCGCAGACGATGATGGTGACGCCGGCCAAGGCATCATCATGGCCGGACGAAATATCCGCTGTGCCAGCCGAAAAACTGCTGTCGTGGTCCAAGATCGGGCTCCTTGCCCGGAAACCCGCCGGGCGATCGGATTCTAAAGTCGCAGACGGCAGGTCTCCTGGCTCGCGGGTCATCGCCTTGGTAGCCGCCTTCCCGGGAACTCCCCAGTGGCTTTCGGCCTTGGCTCTTCGCTTACAGTTGCGGGGACAGCCGCGGATTTGGGACTTTGCCCCGCACCGCATTCCCTCTTAGCTCTTGCCGTTGCGGGCAAGAGACCATCTGAACCGGATTTAGGCTTTTGCGGGCGGCGGTGTCAACGCGAGCTTACGACATGGCGATGTCGGCCAGCGCCGGACCCAAATCGCCGGCCGGGGTCACTTCCATGCGCTCTAGGCCAAGCCAGCCCTGCATCTGCTTCAATTCCTCGAACAGTTCTGCAGCGGTTTCAGGCGGCGCACCCGGCTCGGCATAGGCCGCATGGACCCGCAGTATGCTGGCCGGACGGTCGGCCTTGAGGTCGACGCGTGCCACGATCCTGTCGCCGAGCAGGAACGGCAGGACATAATAGCCGTATTGCCGCTTGTCGGCAGGCGTGTAGATCTCGATGCGGTAATGGAAATCGAACAGCCGCTCGGTGCGCGATCGTTCGAAGACGACCGGATCGAAGGGCGCCAGCAGGGCGCGGGCCTCGACTTTGCGCGGCAGGCGGGCGTCCCGGTGAAGATAGGCCGGCTTGTCCCAGCCTTCGACACGCACCGGCAGCAATTCGCCTGTTTCGACGAGCTCCTCCAGCCGGCCCTTCATGTCCGCCGGCGAAAGCCGAAAATAATCGCGCAAATCGCCTGAAGTCGCCACGCCGTGGGCGCGGGCGGAAATGCGCAGCAATTCGCGGTGCGCGTCCTCAGGCGTCGGCACCGGCAGATCGAGGACCGCCTGCGGCAGCACGCGCTCGGGCAGATCATAGAAGCGCTCGAAACCGCGACGGTGCGCCGTGGTGATGCGTCCGGCCCAGAACAGCCATTCGAAGGCATGCTTGGCGTGGCTCCAGCCCCACCAGCCGCCCGAGCCTTTCTGGCCTTCGAGCGCGGAAGCGGCGATCGGGCCGCGCTCGGCGACCTGGCGGTAGATCTCCTCGATATAGGCGGCATGTTCGCGGCCCCATTTGGCGAGCCCCAGATACATTTCCTCGCCGCGCTCGGCGCGCTGCATGCGCCAGCGCATCAGCGGGTAGGTCTCGACCGGCAGGAAGGACGCCTCGTGCGCCCAGTATTCGAAAACCGTGCGCTTACGCGTCACGGCCGCGTTGTCGAGCAGCGAGAACGGGTAGGGACCAAGGCGCGAATAGAGCGGCATATAATGAGCGCGCACCACCGCGCTGACGGAATCGATCTGCAGCAGGCCGGTGCGGGAGAGGGTGCGGGCAAAATGCCGGCGGTCGGGCGTGCCGGTCGGGCGGGGATCGAGAAACCCCTGGGCGGCAAGTGCGATGCGACGGGCCGTGGGGAGCGAGATCTTTTCCTTCATGCAGGCATCACTTTGAAGTGTTTGACCGAGGGTCGAATGGCTGATTCCAACCCATGCTAGCAGGGTTTTGGCTGCATCCATGTCAGGAGAGAAAAGTGGAGTAAAAAGCGAAGGAAATCAAACAGGAGCGGATCGGACCAGTTTGCCGCGATATGCCGTCCAGGTCGGTGTTTTGAACAAGGTTTGACTTGCTTCGCTGGAAGTGCTGCGCTAACCCTCGCCGCGTTGCAGCATAGGCCCTTAAAACGGTTCAGCGGTTAAACTGTCACGCTTCCGCATTAGGGTCCGGTGCTGTAATCAAACTGGATTGGCGCCAACGGAAAGCCGAGCATGAACGCACTCTTGAGCTCATACCTGCCCATCGTCCTGTTCATAGGCGTGGCGCTGGTTGTCGGCCTGGCGCTGCTGGCCGCGCCCTTCCTGGTGGCCTACCGCAATCCCGATCCCGAAAAGCTTTCCGCCTACGAGTGCGGTTTCAACTCGTTCGACGACGCCCGCATGAAGTTCGACATCCGTTTCTACCTGGTGTCGATCCTGTTCATCATCTTCGACCTGGAAGTGGCCTTCCTGTTTCCGTGGGCGGTGTCGTTTTCGAAGATCGGCATGCTCGGTTTCTGGTCGATGATGGTGTTTTTGGCGGTGCTGACCATCGGCTTTGCCTATGAATGGAAAAAAGGAGCGCTGGAATGGGATTGAACGACAGTTCAGGCACCCTCGTCGCGCCGAAGCCCAAGGGTATTATCGATCCCAACACCGGCAGGCCGGTGGGGGAGGACGATCCCTTCTTCCTCGAGATCAACAACGAGTTGGCCGACAAGGGCTTTTTGGTCACTTCGACCGAGGCGCTCATCACCTGGGCGCGCAGCGGGTCGCTGATGTTCATGACGTTCGGCCTCGCTTGCTGCGCGGTCGAGATGATCCACACCTCGATGCCGCGCTATGATTCGGAGCGGTTCGGCGTCGCGCCGCGCGCGTCCCCGCGCCAGTCCGACATCATGATCGTCGCCGGCACGCTGACCAACAAGATGGCGCCGGCGCTGCGCAAGGTCTACGACCAGATGCCGGAACCGCGCTACGTCATATCGATGGGCTCCTGCGCCAATGGCGGCGGCTACTACCACTACTCCTATTCGGTGGTGCGCGGCTGCGACCGCATCGTGCCCGTCGATATCTATGTGCCCGGCTGCCCGCCGAGCGCCGAAGCGCTGCTCTACGGCATTCTTCTCTTGCAGAAGAAGATCCGCCGCACCGGCACGATCGAACGGTAAATCCATGACCGCATCCCTGAGCGAACTGTCGAACTATCTCGGCGAGAAGCTGATCGGCCGCGTGAACGAGGCTGATATCGCCTATGGCGAACTCACCATCCGCGTCGAGCCGCGCGATCTGGTCGAGGTCATGACCTTCCTGCGCGACGATGCGCGCTGCCAGTTCATCTCGATCATCGACGTCTGCGGCGCCGACTATCCGTCGCGGGCCAAGCGCTTCGACGTCGTCTATCATCTGTTGTCGCCGAAGCAGAATGTGCGCATCCGCATCAAGGTGCAGGCCGACGAGGAAACCATGGTGCCATCGATCACCGGCGTCTTTCCCGGTGCCGACTGGTTCGAGCGCGAGACCTACGATCTCTACGGCGTGCTGTTTTCGGGCCATCCCGATTTGCGCCGCCTGTTGACCGACTATGGTTTCGAAGGCCATCCGCTGCGCAAGGATTTCCCGCTGACCGGCTTCGTCGAGGTGCGCTACGACGACGAGGCCAAGCGCGTTATCTATGAGCCGGTCGAGCTCAAGCAGGAATTCCGCAATTTCGATTTTTTGTCCCCGTGGGAAGGTACGGATTACGTGCTGCCGGGTGACGAGAAGGCAAAGCAGTAAATGGCTGAAACTTCGGTCCGCAACTTCAACATCAATTTCGGCCCGCAACACCCTGCGGCGCACGGCGTTTTGCGCCTTGTGCTGGAGCTGGACGGCGAAGTCGTCGATCGCGTCGATCCGCATATCGGGCTCTTGCATCGCGGCACCGAAAAGCTGATCGAGGCCAAAACCTACCTGCAGGCGATTCCCTATCTCGACCGGCTCGACTATTGCGCGCCGATGAACCAGGAGCACGCCTTCGCGCTTGCCGCCGAGCGCCTGCTCGGCATCGAAGTGCCGAAGCGCGGCCAGCTGATCCGCGTTCTCTACTGCGAAATCGGCCGCATCATGTCGCACATCCTCAATGTGACGACGCAGGCGATGGACGTCGGCGCGCTGACGCCGCCGCTGTGGGGCTTCGTCGAGCGCGAAAAGCTGATGGTGTTCTATGAGCGCGCCTCGGGTTCGCGCATGCATGCCGCTTACTTTCGCCCCGGTGGCGTCCATCAGGATCTGCCGCAGAAATTGGTCGAGGACATCGGCAAGTGGATCGACCCGTTCCTGAAGTCGATCGACGACCTCGATCAGCTGCTGACCGGCAACCGCATCTTCAAGCAGCGCAATGTCGACATCGGCATCGTCTCGCTGGCCGATGCCTGGGCCTGGGGTTTTTCGGGCGTGATGGTGCGCGGTTCGGGTGCTCCCTGGGACCTGCGCAAGTCGCAACCCTATGAATGCTATTCGGAAATGGATTTCGACATTCCGATCGGCAAGAACGGCGACTGCTTCGACCGGTACCTCGTGCGCATGGAAGAAATGCGCCAGTCTGCGAAGATCATGCGCCAGTGCGTCGATCTCCTGCTCGGCAAGGAAAGCACCGGGCCGGTGTCGAACCTCGACGGCAAGGTGGTGCCGCCCAAGCGCCAGGCGATGAAGCGCTCGATGGAAGCGCTGATCCATCACTTCAAGCTCTACACCGAGGGTTATCGCGTGCCGGCCGGCGAGGTTTACGCCGCGGTCGAGGCGCCGAAGGGCGAATTCGGCGTCTATCTGGTTTCCGACGGCTCCAACAAGCCCTACCGCTGCAAGCTGCGCGCGCCGGGTTTCGCGCATCTGCAGGCGATGGATTTCCTCTGCCGCGGCCACATGCTGGCCGACGTCACCGCCGTTCTCGGCTCCCTCGACATCGTGTTTGGTGAGGTCGATCGCTAAATGTCAGTCCGCCGTCTCGCAGAAGCCAGCGTCCAGCCAGCATCCTTCGCCTTCAACCGGGCGAACGCGGCTGCGGCGAAGCAATGGATCAAGAAGTACCCGAAGGGCCGTGAGCAGTCGGCCATCATTCCCTTGCTGATGATAGCGCAGGAGCAGGAAGGCTGGGTGACGAAGGCGGCCATCGAGACGATTTCCGACATGCTCGGCATGCCGCGTATCCGCGGGCTCGAAGTCGCGACCTTCTACACGCAGTACCAGTTGAATCCGGTCGGCACGCGTGCGCATATCCAGGTCTGCGGCACCACGCCCTGCATGCTGCGCGGTTCGGAAGCGCTGATGGATGTGTGCCGCTCCAAAATCCATCACGACCAGTTCCACGCCAACGACAAGGGCACCTTGTCCTGGGAAGAGGTCGAATGCCTTGGCGCCTGCGTCAACGCGCCGATGGTCATGATCTTCAAGGACACGTTCGAGGATCTGACGCCGGAACGCCTGGCTGAAATCATCGATCTCTATGACGCCGGCAAGGGTGCTTCGGTGGAACCGGGGCCGCAGAACGGCCGCACCGGCTCCGAGCCGGCCTCCGGCCTCACCACGCTGAAGAGCGAAAAGGCGATCCTCAAGTCGACCCGCGAAAGGGAGGCCAGGGAGGCCGCCAAGGCCGCCAGGGCGGCGCCCGACGCGATCATCGCGGCGCCTGTGCCGGGGCCGGCCGCGGCCCCTGTCGAACCGTCCAACACCAGCAAGCCGAAGACCGACGCTCCTGAAACCAGCCCGGCATTGAAGACGCCTTCAAAAACCAAGGTCGCGCCGGCGGTTGAAAAGGCGGCGAGCGTTGCCGCGCCGCTGCATTCGGCCGCCAACGCCAACAAGGCGGACTCCAAGGTCGAGCAGGTTTCCAAGCAGCGCAGCGGTCCGATAACCAAGGCCGAGCCGGCATCCGCCTTCAAGGCGCCGGAGGTCAAGGTGCCGGCGGCCAAGCCGGCCAAACCGTCGCTCGGGGACAAAAACCGTCCGGCCGGAATCGATAAACCGGCACAGGTCGACGACCTCAAGCTGATCTCCGGCGTCGGCCCCAAGATCGAGGGCATCCTGCATACGCTCGGCATTTTCACCTTCGCGCAGGTCGCGTCGTGGAAGAAGGCCGAACGCGAGTGGGTGGATGGCTATCTCTCTTTCCAGGGCCGCATCGATCGCGACGACTGGGTCAAGCAGGCCAAGGCGCTCGCCAAGGGTGGCGTCGCCGAATACATCCGCGTCTTCGGCAAGAAGCCGGTCTGAGGGACGAAAAATGCTTCAGGACAAAGACCGCATCTTCACCAATATCTACGGCCTGTTCGACAAGTCGCTGGCCGGCGCCATGGCGCGCGGCGCCTGGGACAACACGCCCGGCATCGTTGCCAAGGGGCGCGAGTGGATCGTCAACGAGATGAAGGCGTCGGGCCTGCGCGGCCGCGGCGGCGCCGGCTTCCCGACCGGTCTCAAATGGTCGTTCATGCCCAAGCAGAGCGATGGCCGGCCGAGCTATCTCGTCATAAACGCCGACGAATCCGAGCCCGGCACCTGCAAGGACCGCGACATTCTGCGTAACGACCCGCACACGCTGGTCGAGGGCGCGCTGCTTGCCGGTTTCGCCATGGGCGCGATTGCCGCCTACATCTATGTGCGCGGCGAGTTCATCCGCGAGCGCGAGGCGCTGCAGCGCGCGATCGAGGAAGCCTATGAGGCCAAGCTGATCGGCAAGAACAACACCTCCGGCTATGATTTCGACATCTACATGCACCACGGCGCCGGCGCCTATATCTGCGGCGAGGAGACTGCACTCCTCGAAAGCCTCGAAGGCAAGAAGGGCCAGCCGCGGCTGAAGCCGCCATTCCCGGCCAATGTCGGCCTCTATGGCTGCCCGACCACGGTCAACAATGTCGAATCGATCGCGGTCGCGCCGACCATCCTGCGCCGCGGTGCGGCCTGGTTCTCGTCCTTCGGCCGGCCCAATAATGTCGGCACCAAGCTGTTTTGCATCTCCGGCCACGTCAACAATCCGTGCACGGTCGAAGAGGCGATGTCGATTCCGTTCCGCGAGCTCATCGAGACGCATTGCGGCGGCATTCGCGGCGGCTGGGACAATCTTTTGGCGGTCATACCGGGCGGCGCCTCGGTGCCGCTGGTGCCGGCCGAGCAGATCATCGACACGCCGATGGATTTCGACGCGCTGCGCGACCTCAAATCCGGCCTTGGAACCGCGGCTGTCATCGTCATGGACAAGTCGACCGATGTCGTGAAGGCGATCGCGCGGCTTTCCTACTTCTACAAGCACGAGAGCTGCGGCCAGTGCACGCCATGCCGCGAAGGCACCGGCTGGATGTGGCGGGTGATGGAACGGCTGGTGCGCGGCGAGGCGCAGAAGCGCGAGATCGATATGCTGCTCGACGTCACCAAGCAGATCGAGGGCCATACGATCTGCGCGCTTGGCGACGCGGCGGCATGGCCGATCCAGGGACTGATGCGGCATTTCCGCGGCGAAGTGGAGCGGCGCATCGACGAGTTTTCGCGCAATGCGCACCGGGCCGAGCCTGTGATGGTGGCGGCGGAATAGAAGAATGTTTACGCGGGCGGAAGTCCGCAGCGAAGGGCGGGGCGAACGAAGAAACGACCAGGAGAACTCTATGGCGCCGTATTCGAACCCGCTGATGCCCAATTTGGACCAGATCGAGAAGATGAACCAGGACTTGACCAGGATGATGCCGAAGGAGATGGCTAGCGCCGTCAACCTTTTCGTGCATCCTGTGGCGGGTGCAGCGGCGATGTCGGCGCTTGGCCTCGGGCTCGCCAATCATGCTTTCGGCGTCTGGCTGGGCGCGCTTTCAGGCGCGGCAGAAGCCTCGCAGCGGCTGCTGCAGCCGATAGTCGATGATTTCAAGGCGCGCGTCGCGCAGTTCGAAGATCCAAGTCCTTCCTCCACCAAGGCACGGGCGACGGCGAAAACCATGATCGCCGAGGCGCAGTCCTTCGCCCGGGAGGTCACCGATATTGCCGCCAAGGAAGCCGCCACTGCCGTGCCGGCCGCAAACGCCGCTCCGGCGACAAGCGGCGCCGGCGATGCGCTGATGCCCGAGGATTTCAGGCAGCCGAACGCCATGGAGAAGCCGGCCATTCCGGCAGATCTCAAGGCCATCTCGGGCATCGGGCCGAAGCTGGAAAAGGTTCTCAACGGCCTCGGTATCTGGACGTATGCCCAGATCGCGGCATGGACGCCGCAAGAGGTTGCCTGGGTCGAGGACTATCTGTCGCTCGGCGGCCGCATCGGCCGCGACGATTGGAAAACCCAAGCGGCGGCGCTCGCCGTCAAGATGTGAATGAAGTGCCCGACGTGGTCTCGACCGCGTCCGGAAAAAGAGATTGCGGGAACTCCGCAGGGGTTTGAGGCGAATGGCAAAGCTCAAGGTCGACGGGAAAGAGATCACTGTACCCGACCACTACACGCTGCTGCAGGCGGCGGAAGACGCTGGCGCGGAAGTGCCGCGCTTCTGCTTCCATGAGCGGCTGTCGATCGCCGGCAATTGCCGCATGTGCCTGATCGAGGTGAAGGGCGGGCCGCCCAAGCCGCAGGCATCCTGCGCCATGAACGTGCGCGACCTGCGTCCCGGCCCGAATGGCGAGGCGCCGGAAATCTTCACCAACACGCCGATGGTCAAGAAGGCCAGGGAAGGCGTGATGGAGTTCCTGCTGATCAACCATCCGCTGGATTGCCCGATCTGCGACCAGGGCGGCGAATGCGACCTGCAGGACCAGGCGATGGCGTTCGGCGTCGATTCCTCGCGCTATCACGAGAACAAGCGCGCGGTCGAAGACAAATACATCGGACCGCTGGTCAAGACGGTGATGAACCGCTGCATCCACTGCACGCGCTGCGTCCGCTTCACCACCGAAGTCGCCGGCATCTCCGAACTGGGCCTGATCGGCCGTGGCGAGGATGCCGAGATCACCACCTATCTCGAACAGGCGATGACGTCGGAGCTGCAGGGCAATGTCATCGACCTTTGCCCGGTCGGCGCGCTGACCTCGAAGCCATTCGCCTTCCAGGCGCGGCCGTGGGAGCTGACCAAGACCGAATCCATCGATGTGATGGATGCGGTCGGCTCGGCGATCCGTGTCGATAGCCGGGGCCGCGAAGTGATGCGCATCCTGCCGCGCGTCAACGAGGCGGTGAACGAGGAGTGGATCTCCGACAAGACCCGCTTCATCTGGGACGGCCTGCGCACGCAGCGCCTCGACCGCCCCTATGTGCGCAAGGACGGCAGGCTGGTTGCCGCCAGCTGGGCCGAGGCCTTCGCCGCGATAAAGGATGCGGTGTCGAAGACGGCGCCCGAAAAGATCGGCGCTATCGCGGGCGATCTCGCCGCCGTCGAGGAAACCTATGCGCTCAAGCTGCTGATGGCTTCGCTCGGCTCGAAGAATACCGATTGCCGCCAGGATGGCGCCGCACTCGACCCGGCGCTCGGCCGTGCGAGCTACATCTTCAACCCGACCATCGAAGGAATCGAGCAGGCCGATGCGGTGCTGATCATCGGCGCCAATCCGCGCTATGAAGCCTCGGTGCTCAACGCCCGTATCCGCAAGCGCTGGCGGATCGGCAATCTGCCGGTCGGCGTCATCGGCGATGTCGGCGATACCCGCTACGACTACGAACAGCTGGGCGCCGGACCGGATTCGCTGAAGGATTTGGCCGACGGCAACGGCAAGTTCTTCCAGACGCTGAAGAAGGCGACACGCCCTCTGATCATCGTTGGCCAGGGCGCGCTGGCGCGTGCCGATGGCGCGGCCGTGCTCGGACAGGCGGCCAAGCTCGCCGCCGCCGTAAACGCTGCCCGCGCTGACTGGAACGGCTTTGCCGTGCTGCACAACGCGGCCGGACGTGTCGGCGGCCTCGACCTCGGCTTCGTGCCGGGCGAGGGCGGCAGAAACGTTGCCGGCATGCTGGGCGAAATGGAGCTCCTGTTCCTGCTCGGCGCCGACGAGATCGACATGGCCAAGACCGGCGGCGCTTTCGTCGTCTATATCGGCACGCATGGCGACCAGGGCGCGCACCGCGCCAATGTCATCCTGCCGGCGGCCGCCTACACGGAAAAGTCGGCCACCTACGTCAACACCGAAGGCCGCGTGCAGCAGACCAACCGCGCCGGCTTCGCGCCGGGCGAGGCGCGCGAGGACTGGGCGATCCTGCGGGCGCTGTCGGATGTGCTGGGCAAGAAACTACCGTTCGATTCGCTGCCGCAGCTGCGCGCCAAGCTCTATGGCGAATACCCGCATCTGGCCCGTATCGATCAGGTCGCGGCCGGCAATGCCGAGGATATCGCCGAGGTGGCGAAGCTCGGCGGGCGGCTGAACAAGGGCACCTTCACCTCGCCGGTGACGGATTTCTACCTGACCAACCCGATCGCGCGGGCATCGGCCGTGATGGCGGAATGCTCGGCACTGGCCAAGAGCGGCTTCAAGCAGGCGGCGGAATAAGCATGGACACTTTCTTCTCCTTCTACGTGCTGCCGGCGCTGATTATTCTGCTGAAATCGGTCGTGCTGATCGTTATCCTGCTGATTTTCGTTGCCTACATCCTCTACGCCGACCGCAAGATCTGGGCGGCGGTGCAACTGCGCCGTGGCCCGAACGTCGTCGGCCCCTGGGGCACGCTGCAAGCTTTCGCCGATCTGCTGAAATTCGTCTTCAAGGAGCCGGTCATCCCGTCCGGCGCCAACAAGGGCGTGTTCCTGCTGGCGCCGCTGGTGTCGGCCGTGCTGGCGATCTCGGCCTGGGCGGTCATCCCGGTCGATCAGGGCTGGGCGATCGCCAACGTCAATGTCGGCATCCTCTATGTTTTCGCCATCTCCTCGCTCGAGGTCTATGGCGTGATCATGGGCGGCTGGGCCTCCAACTCGAAGTATCCGTTCCTCGGCGCGCTGCGTTCGGCGGCGCAGATGGTGTCCTACGAAGTCTCGATCGGCTTCGTCATCGTCACCGTTCTGCTCACCGCCGGCTCGCTCAACCTCACCGATATCGTGCTGTCGCAGCATGATGGAATTGGTACGCGGCTTGGCCTGCCCAACACGTTCCTCGACTGGAACTGGCTGGCGCTGTTCCCGATGTTCATCATCTTCTTCATCTCGGCCTTGGCCGAGACGAACCGGCCGCCTTTCGATCTGGTGGAAGCCGAATCGGAGCTGGTCGCCGGCCACATGGTCGAATATTCGTCGACGCCGTTCCTGCTGTTCTTCCTTGGCGAGTACGTTGCCATCGTGCTGATGTGCGCGCTGGCCACCATCCTGTTCCTCGGCGGCTGGCTGCCTCCGTTCGACTTCGCGCCGTTCACCTGGGTGCCGGGTGTCATCTGGTTCGTGCTGAAAGTCTGTTTCGTGTTCTTCGGCATCTCCATGGTGAAGGCCTTCGTGCCGCGCTACCGCTACGACCAATTGATGCGGCTTGGCTGGAAAGTGTTCCTGCCGATCTCGCTGTTCATGGTGGTCGCCACAGCGGCCTTCCTCAAGATCACGGGGTTTGCGTGATGTCCGCTCTTTCCCAAGCCGCCAAATCGCTGCTGCTGCAGGATTTCGTCAGCGCCTTCTTCCTGTCGATGCGCCAGTTCTTCGCGCCGAAGGAGACGATCAACTATCCGCACGAGAAGGGGCCGACCAGTCCGCGCTTCCGCGGCGAGCATGCGCTGCGCCGCTATCCCAATGGCGAAGAACGCTGCATCGCCTGCAAGCTGTGCGAGGCAATCTGCCCGGCGCAGGCCATCACCATCGAGGCCGGCCCGCGCCGCAATGACGGCACGCGCCGCACGGTTCGCTACGACATCGACATGGTGAAGTGCATCTATTGCGGCTTCTGCCAGGAAGCCTGCCCGGTCGACGCCATCGTCGAGGGGCCGAATTTCGAATTCGCGACGGAGACGCGCGAGGAACTCTACTACGACAAGGACAAGCTGTTGGCGAATGGCGACCGGTGGGAGCGCGAACTGGCGCGCAACATCTCGCTGGACTCGCCCTACCGCTGATATTTGACGCATGGGCGGGGCAGGGGCCTCGTCCAGAGGATGATCCCGAAAAGTTGCGGACTTTTCGGACCAGATCATGCTCCGGAATACAGAGTGGCCCATGTTTCTTTCGATCGGGCCTTTCAACCCGATCGGAACATGGGCTAGGACAACGCGGCTTTGGAACCGGAGGCGGAACCAGGCCAGAGACAACAAACAGGACGAGCGTCCTGTTCGTACAGGAACCCGGGGGATCCCCAATGTTGAGTGGACTAGAGGCGGCCTTTTTCTACCTCTTCGCCTTTGTCGCGGTGGCGTCGGCGTTCATGGTCATTTCGTCGCGCAACCCCGTGCATTCGGTGCTGTTCCTGATCCTGACCTTTTTCAACGCCGCCGGCCTGTTCATGCTGACCGGGGCCGAGTTCCTGGCGATGATCCTGCTCGTCGTCTATGTCGGCGCGGTGATGGTGCTGTTCCTGTTCGTCGTCATGATGCTCGACGTCGATTTCGCCGAGATGAAGGAAGGCGCCCTGCAATATGCGCCGATAGGCGCGCTGGTCGGGCTGATCCTGGCGGCGGAGCTGATCGTCGTGCTCGGCGGCTACACTTTCGCGCCGCAGCTCGCCTCGACGGTCTCCAAGCCCATTCCGGATCTCGCCACGCGGACAAACACGGCCGCACTCGGCGACATCCTCTATACGGACTACTTCTACTATTTCCAGATTTCGGGCCTCGTGCTGCTGGTCGCCATGATCGGCGCCATTGTGCTGACGCTGCGCCATAAACCAGGCGTCAAGCGGCAGTCGATCGCAGCCCAGGTCGGCCGCACGCCGGCGACCGGTATGGAAATCCGCAAGGTCAAGACAGGCGAGGGACTCTGAGATGGTTGTCGGCATCGCGCATTATCTGACCGTATCGGCTGTTCTGTTCACGCTCGGCGTGTTCGGCATCTTCCTGAACCGCAAGAACGTCATCGTCATCCTGATGTCGGTCGAACTGATCCTGCTGGCGGTCAACATCAATTTCGTCGCCTTTTCGGCGGCACTCGGCGATCTGGTCGGCCAGGTGTTCGCGCTGTTCGTGCTGACGGTCGCGGCGGCCGAGGCCGCCATCGGACTTGCCATTCTCGTCGTCTTCTTCCGCAACCGCGGCTCGATCGCGGTCGAAGACGTGAACATGATGAAGGGTTGACGGAACCACCATGTATCAGGCCATCGTCTTCCTTCCCCTGCTCGGCTTCCTGATCGTCGGCCTGTTCGGCACGTCGCTCGGCGCCAAGGCGTCCGAATACATCACCTCCGGTTTCCTGGTGATCGCGGCGGTGCTGTCGTGGGTCGCTTTCTTCACCGTCGGTTTCGGCCATGGCGAGGTGTTCACCGTGCCGGTGATGCGCTGGATCCAGTCAGGCGGGCTGGAAGCGGCCTGGGCGCTCAGGATCGACACGCTGACGGTGGTGATGCTGGTGGTGGTCAACACCGTGTCGGCGCTGGTTCACATCTATTCGATCGGCTACATGCACCACGATCCGAACCGGCCGCGCTTCTTCGCCTATCTGTCGCTGTTCACCTTCGCCATGCTGATGCTGGTGACATCAGACAATCTGGTGCAGATGTTCTTCGGCTGGGAAGGGGTGGGCCTCGCCTCCTATCTGCTGATCGGCTTCTGGTACAAGAAGCCGTCGGCCAATGCCGCGGCAATCAAGGCCTTCGTCGTCAACCGCGTCGGCGATTTCGGCTTCGCGCTCGGCATTTTCGGCCTGTTCGTGCTGTTCGGCTCGGTCAATCTCGGCACCATCTTCGCCAATGCGGCAACGTTCATTCCGGCCGAAGGCGCCCCGCACGGCGCCGCGGTGCTGACCTTCCTCGGCTATGCGCTGGACAAGCAGGCGGCCATGACGATCGTCTGCCTGCTCCTGTTCATGGGCGCCATGGGCAAGTCGGCGCAAGTGCCGCTGCACACCTGGCTGCCGGATGCCATGGAAGGCCCGACACCGGTTTCCGCGCTGATCCATGCCGCCACCATGGTGACGGCCGGCGTGTTCATGCTGGCACGGCTGTCTCCGCTGTTCGAACTGTCGCATTCGGCGCTGACTGTGGTGACCTTCATCGGTGCCTTCACGGCCTTCTTCGCGGCCACCGTCGGTCTCGTCCAGAACGACATCAAGCGCGTCATCGCCTATTCGACCTGCTCGCAGCTCGGCTACATGTTCGTGGCGCTCGGCGTCGGCGCCTATGGTGCGGCGATCTTCCACCTGTTCACGCATGCCTTCTTCAAGGCGCTGCTGTTCCTCGGCTCGGGCTCCGTCATCCATGCCGTGTCCGACGAGCAGGACATGCGCAAGATGGGCGGCCTCAGGAAACTGATCCCGACCACCTACTGGATGATGGTGATCGGCACGCTGGCGCTGACCGGCGTCGGCATTCCGGTGACGGTCATCGGCACCGCCGGCTTCTTCTCCAAGGACGCCATCATCGAGAGCGCCTTTGCCGGCCACAATTCGGTTGCCGGCATGGCCTTCGTGCTTTTGGTCATCGCCGCCTGCTTCACCTCCTTCTACTCCTGGCGGCTGATCTTCATGACCTTCCACGGCAAGCCGCGGGCGAGCCATGAGGTGATGCACCATGTCCATGAATCGCCGCCGGTGATGCTGGTGCCGCTGTTCATCCTGGCCGCGGGCGCGCTGTTTGCCGGCGTCATCTTCCACGGTGCCTTCATCGGCGAGGGCTATGCCGAGTTCTGGAAGGCATCGCTGTTCACATTGCCTGACAATCACATCCTGCACGACATCCACGAATTGCCGCTGTGGGTCGAACTGTCGCCCTTCATCGCCATGCTGATCGGCTTCGCGCTGGCCTGGAAATTCTACATCCGCTCGCCGGAAATGCCGGTCAACCTCGCCGCGCAGCATCGCGGGCTCTACGCCTTCCTGCTCAACAAGTGGTATTTCGACGAGCTCTACGACTTCCTGTTCGTGCGGCCCGCCAAGCGCCTCGGCCATTTCCTGTGGAAGACCGGCGACGGCACCATCATCGACGGCCTTGGCCCGGATGGCATTGCGGCGCGCGTCGTCGATGTCACCGACCGCGTCGTCAAGCTGCAGACCGGCTATCTCTACCACTACGCCTTCGCCATGCTGATCGGCGTTGCCGCACTCGTCACCTGGATGATGCTCTGATGACCGCATGGCCAATCCTCTCGCTGGTCACCTTCCTGCCGCTGGTTGGTGTGCTGCTTATCCTGTTCATCAATGACGACAGCGAAAATGCACGCCGCAACATCCGCGCCATCGCGCTGTTGACGACGACTTTCACGTTCATCATCTCGCTGTTCATCTGGACCGGATTCGACAATTCGCAGTCCGGCTTCCAGTTCGTCGAGAAGGTCGCCTGGCTCGACTCCGGCATTTCCTACCATATGGGCGTCGACGGCATCTCGATGCTGTTCGTCATCTTGACGACGTTCCTGATGCCGCTCTGCATCCTGGCGTCGTGGGAATCGATCGAGAAGCGCGTGAAGGCCTACATGATCGCCTTCCTGCTGCTCGAAACGCTGATGATCGGCGTGTTCTGCGCGCTGGACATCGTGCTGTTCTACGTCTTCTTCGAAGCCGGCCTGATCCCGATGTTCATCATCATCGGCGTCTGGGGCGGCAAGCGGCGCGTCTACGCCTCGTTCAAGTTCTTCCTCTACACGCTCGCCGGCTCGGTGCTGATGCTGCTCGCCATCATGGCGATGTTCTTCCAGTCCGGCACAACCGACATCCCGACGCTGCTGACCCACAACTTCCCGGCCAACATGCAGACATGGCTATGGCTTGCCTTCTTCGCCTCCTTCGCGGTGAAGATGCCGATGTGGCCGGTGCACACCTGGCTGCCCGACGCGCACGTCGAGGCGCCAACGGCGGGCTCCGTCATCCTGGCCGGCATCCTGTTGAAGATGGGCGGGTACGGTTTCCTGCGGTTCTCCTTGCCGATGTTCCCGCTGGCGTCGGAAATGTTCGCGCCGCTGGTCTTCGCGCTGTCCGTCGTCGCCATCATCTACACCTCCCTGGTGGCGCTGATGCAGGAGGACATGAAGAAGCTGATCGCCTATTCGTCGGTTGCTCATATGGGCTTCGTCACCATGGGCATCTTCGCCATGAACCAGGAAGGCGTGCAGGGCGCGATCTTCCAGATGCTCAGCCACGGCCTCGTCTCCGGCGCGCTGTTCCTGTGCGTCGGTGTCATCTACGACCGCATGCACACACGTGAGATCGCGGCCTATGGCGGCCTGGTCAACAACATGCCGAAATACGCCACGGTGTTCCTGATCTTCACCATGGCCAATGTCGGCCTGCCCGGTACCAGCGGCTTCGTCGGCGAGTTCCTGACCATGCTCGGCGTGTTCCGGGTCAACACCTGGGTGGCGTTCTTCGCCGCCACCGGCGTCATCCTGTCGGCCGCCTACGCGCTCTGGCTCTACCGCCGGGTGATCTTCGGTGCGCTGACCAAGGACAGCCTGAAGGGCCTGCTCGACCTGTCGCTGCGCGAGAAGGTGATCATCTACCCCCTGGTCGTTCTAGTCATCTTCTTCGGCGTCTATCCCGCCCCGGTCTTCGACGCGACGGCCGAATCGGTCAAGTCGCTCGTCACCAATGTCACTGCATCCATCGGCGCCGCGCAGACCGCGGCGGCGAACTGACCAGAGGTTTTGCGAACCATGACGCCGGACCTTCTCTCCAGCCTGTCGCTCTCGACGCCAGAGCTGATCCTTGCCGTCGGCGCGCTGGCGCTGCTGATGGTCGGAGCCTATTCGCGCGCCAACACGGCCAACACGGTAACCGGCCTTGCGGTGGCCGTGCTGGCGATCGCAGGCGCCTGGCTGATCTTCCGGACCGGGCAGGGCAGCGCTTACGGCAATGCCTTCATCCAGGATTCCTTCGCCCGCTTCATGAAGGTGCTGGCGCTGGTCGGCTCGGCGGTGACGCTGGTGATGTCGATGCGCTTTGCCAAGGCTGAACGCTTCGACAAGTTCGAATATCCGGTGCTGATCCTGCTGTGCACGCTCGGCATGATGCTGATGATCTCCGCCAATGGCATGATCGGGCTCTATCTCGGCCTCGAACTGCAATCGCTGGCGATTTACGTGCTGTGCGCGATCAACCGCGACAATCTGCGTTCGACTGAGGCTGGCCTCAAATATTTCGTCCTCGGCGCGCTGTCCTCGGGCATGCTGCTCTATGGCATCAGCCTGGTCTACGGCTACACCGGCAACACCGGCTTCCAGGAGATCGCTTCTGCGCTCGGCAGCGGCGAGCGCCAGCTTGGCCTCGTTTTCGGCCTCGTCTTCGTGCTGGCCGGTCTGGCCTTCAAAATCTCGGCGGTGCCGTTCCACATGTGGACGCCAGATGTCTATGAGGGCGCGCCGACACCGGTGACGGCCTTTTTGGCGGCAGCACCCAAGATGGCGGCGATGGCGCTTATGGTGCGCGTCACCATGGGTGCGTTCAAGCCGATCGCCGCAGACTGGCAGCAGATCATCGTCTTCATCTCGATCGCCTCGATGGCGCTTGGTGCTTTCGCCGCCATCGGCCAGACCAACATCAAGCGGCTGATGGCCTATTCCTCGATCGGCCATATGGGCTACGCGCTGGTCGGCCTTGCCGCCAACAGCCAGGCCGGCGTGCGCGGCGTTGCCATCTACATGTTGATCTATCTGGTGATGACGCTCGGCACCTTCGCCTTCATCCTCGCCATGCGGCGCAAGGAAGGCAATGTCGAGCAGATCAGCGACCTGGCCGGCCTGTCGTCGACCAATCCTATCATGGCGACGATCCTGACCATCCTGATGTTCTCCCTGGCCGGCATTCCGCCGCTCGCCGGCTTCTGGGGGAAATGGTACGTCTTCCTCGCCGCCATCAACGCCAATCTCTATGCGCTGGCGATCATCGGCGTGCTGGCCTCGGTGGTGGGCGCCTATTACTACCTGCGCATCATCAAGATCATGTGGTTCGACGAACCGGTCGGCGGCTTCGTGCCGATGGCGACGGAATTGCGTGTCGTGCTCGGCGTCTCCGGCGCCTTCGTGCTGTTCTACGTGCTGATCGGCGGGCCGATCGGCACCTATGCCGAAGCCGCCGCCAAGACGTTTTTCTAGTCGGCATGGCATTTCGGCTGGCTCCAACCTCGGCGTCGGAAGGGTTCCGGCTCGAGGCGCATGAGAGCGTCGGCTCCACCAATGCGCTGGCACTGGACCACGCAAGGGCAGGCGACCCCGGCAGATTGTGGGTCGTTTCCAAGAAGCAGGAAAGCGGGCGTGGCCGGCGCGGCCGCGTCTGGGCGACCCCCGAAGGCAACCTGGCGGCGACGCTGCTCGTCATCACCAAGGCAGAGCTTCGCCTTGCCGCGACGCTGGGCTTCGTCGCCGGACTGGCGCTGGCCGATGCGCTCGACGCCGTGGTGCCGAAAGGCCGGATCGCCATCGGCCTCGACGGTGGCAGCGAAGGAAAGAACCGTTTCCAACTGAAATGGCCGAACGACGTGCTCGCCTCCGGCGCCAAGCTGGCCGGCATCCTGCTGGAATCGGCAATCCTGGAAGGCGGCCGTTTCGCGGTGGCGGTCGGAATCGGCGTCAATGTGGTGGCATACCCCGAGGATTTGCCCTATCCCGCAACATCACTCAGCGCGCTGGGCGCGGCATGCGATGCGGAAACGCTGTTCCTGGCGCTGTCGGATGCATGGAGCGAGAATGCCCGATTGTGGGACGAGGGGCGCGGACTTGCCGCCGTCAGGCGACGCTGGCTTGATCGTGCTGCGGGGCTCGGCGGCGAGGTTGCTGTCAGAATTGACGGTAATGTGGTGCGTGGGGTGTTTGAGACCATTGACGAGGACTGCCGTTTCGTGATCCGCGACGATGAAGGTTCGGTTCGGACGATCGCCGCCGGCGATGTGCATTTCGGCGCGGTCGCTTCGGCCAGGGCATAGAGCCGTTCATGAACGGTTCTAACTGTTTGTTTTTGCGCAACTCCGGTGGGAAAACCGTTACACACTTTTCCCGGAATTGCTTTTTAGGCTTGGCCTGAGGGCCAGGAAGGGAAAAATCATGGCGAAAGCGGAAAACGCCGAACTCGTCTTCGTGCCGCTCGGCGGCGTCGGCGAGATCGGCATGAACTTCGCTCTTTACGGCTACGGGCCGCCCAATGCGCGCGAATGGATCGTCATCGATGTCGGGGTGACCTTCCCCGATGCCAGCCTGCCGGGCGTCGACCTTGTGCTGCCCGACACGCGCTTCATCGAGGAGAACCTCGCCAATCTGCGCGGCATCATCATCACGCATGCGCATGAAGACCATTATGGCGCGCTGCTCGACACATGGCCGAAGCTGAAGGCGCCGGTCTGGATGACGCCGTTCAGCGCCGGCCTGCTGGAGGCCAAGCGGCAAGGCGAGCAGGGCGCGCCGAAAATACCGGTGACGATCTACCGGGCGGGCGAGAAATTCACCGTCGGCCCGTTCGAGATCGAAGCCATTCCGGTCGCGCACTCGATTCCCGAGCCGATGTCGCTGGCCATTACCTCGCCGGCCGGCACCGTCATCCATACAGGTGACTGGAAGATCGATCCGGAGCCGACGATCGGGCCGAAGACCGACGAGGCGCGTTTCCGCGCCTATGGCGACAAGGGCGTTCTGGCGCTGATCTGCGATTCGACCAATGCGCTGCGCGAAGGTGAGTCGCCTTCCGAAGTGGCTGTGGGCGAGGGCCTCAAGGTCGTCATCCAGGCTGCCAAGGGCCGTGTCGCCGTCACCACATTCTCCTCCAATGTCGGACGCATCGTCTCGATCGCCAAAGCGGCGCGCGATGCCGGACGCCAGTGCCTGGTGCTTGGCCGTTCGCTGAAGCGGGTCATCGATGTGGCCGGCGAACTCGGCTACATGGACGGTCTGCCGGAGTTCATCGCCGAGGAGGATTTTGGTTTCATCCCGCGCGAGAACCTGGTCATCATCTGCACCGGCAGCCAGGGCGAGCCGCTGGCCGCACTGGCCAAGCTGTCGCGCGAAGAGATGAAGTCGGTGTCGCTGACGGCAGGCGACACGGTGGTGTTTTCCTCGCGTACCATTCCCGGAAACGAGAAGGCGATCCTCGAGATCAAGAACCGCCTCATCGACCTCGGCGTCAAGATCATAGAGGACGGCGATGCACTGGTGCATGTCTCCGGCCATCCGCGGCGCAGCGAATTGCGCAAGATGTATGAATGGGTGCGCCCGCAGATCGGCGTTCCCGTGCATGGCGAGGCGGCACATCTGGTGGCGCAGGGCTCGCTGATGTCGACATCGGGCATCGGCCAGGTGGCGCAGGTGCGCGACGGCGACATGCTCAGGCTTGCTCCCGGCCCAGCCACCATCATGGATCAGGTGCCGTTCGGCCGTATCTACAAGGATGGCAGACTGATCGGCACCGATGAGGCGATGGGCATCCGCGACCGGCGCAAGCTGTCCTTTGCCGGCCATGTGGCGGTCAATGTCGTCCTGGACGACAAATATGAGCTTGCCGGCGACCCCGACCTGGTCGCCATCGGCGTCGCCGAGGCCGATGGCCGTGGCGAGTCGCTGGAAGATCTGATGATCGATGCGGCAATCGGCGCGGTGGACTCCATCCCCCGTCAGCGCCGAAAAGACCTCGACTTGGTGCAGGAAGCAGTGCGGCGCGCCGTGCGCGGCGCCGCCAACGAAGCCTGGGGCAAGAAGCCGCTGGTGACTGTATTCGTCACAAGATGACGAAAGGGAGTAGGGGAGTAGGGGAGTAGGGGAGTAGGAAGAGCAACAGCTGACATCTGTCTTTTCCCCTACTCCCTTACTCCCGTATTCCCATACTCCCTACTTGGGAGTGCCTATGCTCGGACGTCTGAACCATGTCGCGCTTGCCGTGCCGGACCTTACGGCCGCCGTCGCCGCCTATCGCAACACGCTGGGTGCCGAAGTGACGGCGCCGCAGGCGCTGCCGGAGCATGGCGTCACGGTGGTGTTCGTCAATGTCGGCAACACCAAGGTCGAACTTCTGGAGCCATTGGGCGAGGGGTCGCCGATCGCCGCCTTCCTGGAGAAGAACCCTTCCGGCGGCATGCATCACCTTTGCTATGAGGTCGACGACATCCTGGCCGCACGCGATCAGCTCAAGGCCGCCGGTGCCCGCGCGCTGGGCGACGGCAATCCGAAGATCGGCGCGCACGGCAAGCCGGTGCTGTTCCTGCATCCGAAAGATTTTTTCGGAACGCTGATCGAACTGGAGCAATCATGAGCTGGGTTTCGTTCACCGCCTTGTTTTTCGCGACCTGGTGGGTGGTGCTGTTCGCCGTGCTGCCGTTCAGCGTGAGGACGCAGGACGACGATCGTGACGTGACGCTGGGCACGGTTCCGAGCGCGCCGCGCGGTCCCCACATGCTGCGCGCCGTGATCCGCACCACCATCGCCACCGCGATCCTGATGGGCATTTTCTATGGCCTGACGCATGGGCTTGGATACAGCCTCAACGACATCCCGCACATCGTGCCGGAATTCAGCCAAACCTTAGCCAAATAGCCGGCCCCGGCCCAAGAAGATTTGTCCGGCAAAGACGTTTTCATCCTTCGGAACAGCTTGGTTCCAGACAGGAATGCCGTGCCGTTTTGCGGCCGGACGAGCGCTGACGCTGGGTAAGGTGGTTTGGCAACGCGTTGCGCTAAGCAGATGATTGCACAAAAAAAATGCAAGGCACGAGGCCTTGCAATTTAAACGCGTCCGATCTGTTTCCGGTTTCCGGCGGCAGCGAGTAACCGCGCCTAGATCGCATCCTCCCAAGACTTTGACCGCGTAGGAGAGCAGATTTTTTTCTACCCTCTCGGTTATCGAGGTACATTAGCCTAAGGCGAATGAAAATGTCACGAAGAATTTTGCCTTGAAACGGGCATTCTCGTGCTGCACTGCACAATAGTGTGGCAGGCGTTGCTTGGCGAACGATCATCAAGACGCGCGCGGTGACCGGGAGGCCTTGCAGCGCCGTGGGTCTTCTGGGCGGGCGAAGGACGGTGCGACGCTTCTGATCCCGGCTATCCCGTGCTTTCTGAAATCGATTGCCGCTTTTCGGGCCGAAGCGTCCGGGTTCCCATTCCGCCTTGAAATGGCTATGAAGCCGGGTCAAGCAAGCCAAAGTCGCGCCGATTCTGGCGCGGCCCTCCTCACTCACGGACCTGTCCATGCGTTTGTCGCGCTATTTCCTGCCGATCCTCAAAGAAAACCCGCGCGAGGCCGAGATCGTCTCGCACCGGCTGATGCTGCGTGCCGGCATGATCCGCCAGCAGGGACAGGGCAGTTTCTCGTGGCTGCCGCTCGGCAAGCGGGTGCTGGACAAGGTCTGCCGCATCATTCGCGAGGAGCAGAACCGCGCCGGGGCGCTGGAAATCCTGATGCCGACCATCCAGTCGGCCGATCTGTGGCGCGAAAGCGGCCGCTATGACGACTACGGCAAGGAGATGCTGCGCATCAAGGACCGGCAGGACCGCGACATGCTCTACGGCCCGACCAATGAGGAAGTGGTCACCGAGATCGTCCGCGCCTATGTGAAGTCCTACAAGGACCTGCCGCTCAATCTCTACCACATCCAGTGGAAGTTCCGCGATGAAGTGCGGCCGCGCTTCGGCGTCATGCGTTCGCGCGAGTTCCTGATGAAGGACGCCTATTCTTTCGACCTCGACTTCGAGGGCGCCAGGGCGGCCTACAACAGGATGTTCGTGTCCTATCTCCGGACTTTTACGCGCATGGGGCTGCAGGCGATACCGATGCGGGCCGACACCGGGCCGATCGGCGGCGATCTCAGCCATGAATTCATCATCCTGGCCGACACCGGCGAGAGCCAGGTCTATTGCCACCGCGACTATCTTTCGCTCGATGTGCCCGGAGAGAAGACCGACTTCGCCAATGCCGCCGAGATCGGCGATATAGTCAAGACTTGGACGACACCCTACGCAGCCACCGACGAGATGCACGACGAGGCGGCGTGGGAGAAGATCGGCGAGAGCGACAAGGTTTCGGCGCGCGGCATCGAGGTAGGCCACATCTTCCATTTCGGCGACAAATATTCGAAGCCGATGGGCGCCAAGGTGACCGGGCCCGACGGCAAGGATCATTTCGTCTCCGGCGGCTCCTACGGCATCGGTCCGTCGCGGCTGGTCGCGGCGATCATCGAAGCCAGCCATGACGACAACGGCATCATCTGGCCGGAGGCGGTGGCTCCGTTCGACATCGGGCTGATCAACATGAAAGCGGGCGACGCCGAGTGCGACCGCGTCTGCGACGAGCTGCATGCCGCTTTCGTCGCCGCCGGCAAGGACGTGCTCTACGACGACACCGACCAGAGGCCCGGCGGCAAGTTCGCCACCGCCGACCTGATCGGCCTGCCCTGGCAAGTGATCGTCGGGCCGCGTGGTGTCGCAGCCGGCGAGATCGAGATCAAGAATCGCAAGACCGGCGAGCGCGAGACGCTGCCGATCGCAGACGCGAAGAAGCGCTTCGGTGTCGCCGCATGAACGAGGCGGTGGCGGCAAGACCGGTCGGCGCCGGACCCTTTTCCATCTTCGAGCGCATGGTCGCCTGGCGCTATCTGCGTTCGCGGCGCAAGGAGACGGTGATCTCGGTGATCGCCTCGATCTCGTTCCTCGGCATCATGCTGGGCGTCGCCACGCTGATCGTGGTCATGGCGGTGATGAACGGTTTCAGGGCGGAGCTTTTGACGCGCATCCTCGGCGTCAACGGCCACCTGATCGTGCAGCCGCTCGATTCGCCACTGGAGGACTACGCGCAGGTCGCCAGCCGCATCAACGGTGTGTCAGGCGTCAAATACGCCATCCCGCTGATTGATGGCCAGGTGCTCGCGCAAGGCAATGTCGGCGGTGGAACCGGAGCGCTGGTGCGCGGCATACGCGGCGAGGATCTGAGCAAGATCGCCATCGTTGCCAGCAACATCAAGCAGGGCTCGATCGCCGATTTCGACTCTGGCGACGGCGTTGCCATCGGCAAGCGCATGGCCGAGAATCTCGGCCTGACGCTTGGCGATACCATCACCTTGATTTCGCCCGACGGCGACGTGACGCCGATCGGCACCACGCCGCGCATGAAGGGTTACAAGATCGCGGCGATCTTCGAAGTCGGCATGTCCGAATATGACACCTCCATCGTCTACATGCCGTTTTCCGAAGCGCAGCTCTATTTCAATATGGATGGGCGGGCGCAGACGATCGAGATCTATGTCGACAATCCAGATGATGTCGATGCGCTGAAACCGAAGGTGGAGGCGGCGGCGCAGCGGCCGATCGACATGGTCGATTGGCGCCAGCGCAACGAGACCTTCTTCTCCGCGCTGCAGGTCGAGCGCAACGTCATGTTCATGATCCTGACGCTGATCGTGCTGGTGGCGGCGCTGAACATCATCTCCGGCCTGATCATGCTGGTGAAGGACAAGGGGCACGACATCGCCATCCTGCGCACCATGGGGGCGTCGCGCGGCGCCATCCTGCGCATCTTCCTGATGACGGGGGCGGCGATCGGCGTGACCGGCACGCTCGCCGGTGTGCTGCTCGGCGTGCTGATCTGCACCAACATCGAATCCATCCGCCAGTTCTTCTCATGGATGACCGGCAAGGTGCTGTTCAATCCGGAGCTTTATTTCCTCAGCCAGTTGCCGGCGAAGATGGATCCGCGCGAGACGACCTATGTCGTCCTGATGGCGCTCGGACTGTCCTTCCTGGCAACGGTGTTTCCGGCATGGCGCGCCGCGCGCCTCGATCCGGTCGAAGCCTTGAGGTACGAATAGTGGCCGAGGTCATTATCGAGCTGAAGAGCGTCGAGCGGCACTATGTCCAGGGGCCGCGCAAGCTCACCATCCTGAACGGTGCCGATTTCTCGCTGAAGCGCGGCGAGATGGTGGCGCTGGTGGCGCCGTCGGGCACCGGCAAGTCGACCCTGCTGCACACTGCCGGCTTGCTGGAGCGTCCCGACGCTGGCGACGTCATCCTGGCCGGCCGTGCCTGCGGGCGGCTCTCCGATGACGAGCGCACGGCGATCCGCCGCAACGATGTCGGCTTTGTCTACCAGTTCCATCACCTGCTGCCGGAATTCTCGGCGCTGGAAAACATCATGATGCCGCAGCTCATCAAGGGGCTCAGCCGCAAGGACGCGGCCGAGCGCGCGGCGCAGCTGCTCGACTACATGCAGATCGGCAAGCGCGCGTCGCACCGGCCGTCCGAACTCTCCGGCGGCGAACAGCAGCGCGTCGCCATCGCGCGTGCGGTCGCCAATGCGCCGCTGGTGCTGCTGGCCGACGAGCCGACCGGCAATCTCGACCCGGTCACCGCGTCTTATGTGTTCGAGGCGCTGGCGGCGCTGGTCAAGCAATCGGGCCTTGCGGCGCTGATTGCCACCCACAATCACGAATTGGCATCGCGCATGGACCGGCGCGTCACCCTGGCCGACGGCAAAGTGGTGCCGCTTTAGTCTCTGATGTCGTCATCCTAGGGCGAAGCTCCGCGGAGCGGAGCGTAGACCCTAGGATCCATGCCGTTATTTTCGAGACAAATGCAGGGGTGGAGGATATGCGACCTCTATCAGAGCGATAATTCTGCACCGTAGCATCGCCCCTGGGTCACGGCATGGATCCTAGGGTCTGCGCGCGTCGCTCCGCTCCTTGCTCCGCCCTAGGATGACGATGCGATGGCTAATCGCAAAGGCTTCGGTCAGCCCACGTAGCACCGTCGCTCGCCCGTCAACCTTTCCTTAACCCTGCCGATTTGATCGCCCGGAAATTCCGGAGGCGGCCGCATCGTGCCCGTTGACTTTGAAACAAAATTAGAACAAAATGCGAACATATCAACAACAGGAGAGAGTTATGACCGATCTGGTTCAGGATGTCATCTCACTGGTTTGCATGAGCACCTTCCTTGTTTCCATGGCGATCTGGATCGGAGCCATGTGATTTGGCGGCGTTCGCCGCCGCGGGTCCTACGCGGTGGAAGGCCGTTCCGCCGTTAAGCTTTTCTTGCCGCCGCGACGTTAGGGTGCCTGAAAGACAGGGAGCAGCGTCGCGTGTCGCCCATCGTCACGGCCATTCTGGTGGCCAGCAATCTCGGGTTGATCTTTCTGTTGATGACCGTGCCGCTTGGTTTGCGCACGGTGCGGCTGACCCGTCTGGTGGCGATGGACCGCCAGCGCCTCTGGCAGGCGCTGTGGCCGCTCGGCAGCGATGCCGGCTGGTCCGGTGAGATCCTTTCCGCCGAGGCGCCGGACGGCGAGGGCGTGGCCCGCATCACGCTGTCGTGGGAAGGTCGCGACGGCAAGCCGATCGAACGCAAGTCGCGGTTTGAAGACGTCGTCGAAGGTATCAGCTTCTCGATGCGTGTCATCGAGGACACGGCGCTCGACGCTTCGTTCTGGAAGGACTTTTCCGAAACCGCCGAACTCGTTTCCGAGGGCAACGGCACGCGGGTGACGCTCAGCCAGACGGATCGCTATCGCGGCGTCGCCTTCCTGGTGTTCCGCTATTTCGCCCTGCGCCGCGAACTCTCCAAGCTGCAGCGCTGGGCGCGGACCGGGGAGTATCGCAAGGGCGGTTGGTTCGAGCATCCGTTGAGCCAGGTCGGTTTCGCCGGGCTTTCGGCGCTGATCCTGTGGCCATTCTTCGGACTTCACTTCGGCGGCCTGGCACTGGCCGCGATCCTCACATCGGTGGTCGCCCTGCATGAGCTTGGCCATATGGCGGCGTTCCGGCTTATGGGCCACAACCGGGCACGGATGATCTTCATTCCGCTGCTCGGCGGCATCGCCATTGGCGGGCGGCCCTATGACAGCCGTTTCGAGGTGGCTTTCGTGGCGCTGATGGGCGCCGGCTTCTCCGCATTCCTGGTGCCGGTTGTGATCGCTGCCAGCACCTTTGCCGGCGCGGAAGGTCACCGGCTGGCGGCGGCCCTGCTGGCGACCCTGGCGGGCTTCGCCGCACTGTTCAACATCGCCAATCTGGTGCCGGTATGGAAGTTCGACGGCGGTCAGGTGCTGCGCCAGATCTGTCCGGGACCGGTCGCACTGGCGCTGGCTTCCTTCTTCCTGCTCTCGGCTTTCCTGGCTGTCGGTTGGCAGGCCGGCTTTTCCTCCAATTTCCTGCTCGCGACGGGAGCGGTGTTTTCGATCCTCAGCCTGCTGACGATGAGCAGCGGGGTCAAGCCGCGTTACGAGCTGAAGCCGATCCGCACCATCGACCGCCTCGCCATGGCCGCGGCGTTGCTGGCGGTGTTCGCCATCCATGGCTACGGCGTATTGTGGGCCTCCGCCCAACTGATTTGAGCCGTACCGGGTCCGGAAGAATCAACCGGCCTTGCGCTCGGCTTCGACAGGCAAGACCGTGGCGGGACCGAACACATCCTCGAAGGCGGATTTCAGCGCCAGGTCAAGGTCGGCCATGGTCAGGGGAAGGCCGAGATCGACGAGGCTGGTGACGCCGTGGTCCTGCACGCCGCAAGGCACGATGCCGCTGAAATGGTCGAGGTCGGGCTCGACATTGATAGCGATGCCGTGAAAACTCACCCAGCGCCGCAGCCGAATGCCTATGGCCGCGATCTTGTCCTCCGCCGGCGAGCCGTCCGGCAGGGCAGGGCGATCCGGCCGCACCACCCAGACGCCGACCCGGTCCTCGCGGCGCTCGCCCTGCACGTTGAAGGCGGCGAGCGTGCCGATGATCCACTGTTCGAGCGCCGCGACGAAGGCGCGGACGTCCTCGCGTCGCCGCTTCAGGTCAAGCATGACATAAGCGACCCGCTGGCCCGGCCCATGATAGGTGTATTCGCCGCCGCGGCCGGCTGCAAACACCGGGAAGCGGCTGGCGTCGATCAGATCCTCGCCGCGGGCGCTGGTGCCGGCCGTGTAGAGCGGCGGGTGTTCGACCAGCCAGACCATTTCGCCGGCAGCGCCGCTGCGGATCGCCTCGGCGCGCGCCTCCATGAAGGCAAGTGCTTCGGGATAGGCGGTAAGGCCGGGCTCGATCAGCCATTCGACCGGTGCTGAACCGGGGAGCGGCAGGAACGACGTGGCGATCTGGCTGCGTTCGGGCATGGCGTATCGTCTTTTCGCTTATGCATGTCGCGTCCCAAAACCGCCTCGCACCTTTGGGTGACATCAACTTGCCTTCCATATGGCGATATCAGGCGCAAACGTCCAGTTCCGGCGCTGCGTTCGGACCCTGTGGAGCATTATGCCAATCGCCTGACATTATTGCTTGCCGTGCACTTGTTTCGCCGGAAACGATTTGCTACACGCCGCGAGCCGGTCGGTTCCGGCTCTACCACGTGCGGTCGTGGCGGAATTGGTAGACGCGCAGCGTTGAGGTCGCTGTGGGGCAACCCGTGGAAGTTCGAGTCTTCTCGACCGCACCATTTTCCTTCCCAGATCCCGATTGTGCAAGCTCCGCCCGCTGCGGGCCGGGCGCATTTCGTTTGATATTCCCGCGCTTTACGCCACTTTCTTTTTGAGCGTCGGATTCTCCCAAAACCGGTTTCCCCTTTGGGTCCGATGCTCTAGACCTGATTTGCACCTTTTCCGGGATTCTTGTGGCGGGAGGCGCTGGTGGAAGGCGAGCACGAACGGACGATTGGCGCCAGGGCCGCCGAGGAGCACCACGCCGACATCTATGGCGAGGACGGCGCCGTGCTTTCGTCCTTCCTGGCGCGGATTGGCGCGGCGATCGCCGACCGCGACACGCTGACCCTCAAGCATGAAGTCGACGACCTGCACCAGTCGGAACTCGGCGACCTGCTCGAGGCGCTGCATCCCGAACAGCGCCACGCGCTGGTCGAGCTCCTGGGCGCCGATTTCGACTTCTCCTCGCTGACCGAGGTCGACGAGGCGATCCGTATGGAGATCGTCGACAGTCTGCCCAATGCGCAGATCGCGCAGGCGGTACAGGAGCTCGATTCCGACGACGCCGTCTACATTCTCGAAGACCTCGAGAAGGAGGATCAGGACGAGATCCTGTCGCAGCTGCCGTTCACCGAGCGGATCAGACTGCGCCGCTCGCTCGACTATCCCGAAGAGACGGCCGGCCGCCGCATGCAGACCGAGTTCGTCGCGGTGCCGCCGTTCTGGACGATCGGCCAGACCATCGACTACATGCGCGACGACCAGAATCTGCCCGAGCGCTTCAGCCAGATCTTCGTCATCGATCCGAGCTTCAAGCTGCTCGGCGCCATCGACCTCGACCAGATCCTGCGCACCAAACGTTCGGTCAAGGTCGAGGAAGTGATGCACGAGACGCGGCACGCCATTCCGGCCACCATGGACCAGGAAGAGGCTGCACGGGAATTCGAGCAGTACGATCTTTTGTCGGCCGCAGTCGTCGACGAGAACGAACGGCTGGTTGGCGTTCTGACCATCGACGATGTTGTCGACGTCATACAGCAGGAGGCCGAAGAAGACTTGATGCGCATGGGCGGCGTCGGCGACGAGGAGCTTTCCGACAGCATCTTTTCGACCTCGCGCTCACGCGTTCCGTGGTTGCTGATCAACCTTCTGACCGCGTTCCTGGCGGCGTCGGTGATCAGTCTGTTCGACCGCACGATCGAACATATCGTCGCACTGGCGGTGCTGATGCCGATCGTCGCCGGCATGGGCGGCAATGCCGGCTCGCAAACCATGACCGTCACCGTGCGGGCGTTGGCGACCAGGGATCTCGACATCTACAATGCCGGCCGCATCATTCGCCGCGAGATGGGTGTCGGCTTCATCAACGGCATCGTCTTCGCCATCCTGATCGGCATCGTTGCGGCAGCCTGGTTCCGTGACCCCAATCTGGGCGGCATCATCGCGGCGGCGATGATCATCAACATGTTCGTGGCCGCCCTGGCCGGCATCCTGATCCCGCTGCTGCTCGATCGTTTCAAGGTCGATCCGGCGGTCGCTTCGGCAGTTTTTGTCACCACGGTTACCGACGTCGTCGGCTTCTTTGCATTTCTCGGCATAGCTACGTGGTGGTTCGGTGTGCCCTGAAGGCACGCCTTTTGGCTTAATTGACTTTTACGTAAATGCCATGCGAGGCTTGCGCGGGGCGCCATGTCGATTCCGGCATGGCATGGGTTTTGGTTCGGGACATAAGGGCGACGCCGGCATGGCGATCGCCCCTTGGTTTCGGCGTGCGGGAGTGGCAATGCGAGAATATTATTCGATCACCGAGTTGACCCGCGAGTTCGACGTGTCGACGCGGACGCTGCGCTTTTACGAGGACGAAGGGCTGGTGCAGCCGGTGCGGCGTGGCCGCACGCGGCTGTTTCGCCCCTCCGACCGGCACCTCATCCGTCAGATCATGCGCGGCAAGAGGCTTGGCTTCTCGATCAACGAAATCCGCGAGATCATCCAGATGTACAAGGAGCCGCCCGGCGAAGTCGGCCAGCTCAACCTGATGATCAAGCGCATCGAGGAAAAGCGCGAGGATCTCCGGCAGAAGCGCCGCGATCTCGAGGAGACGCTGGCTGAACTCGACCAGGCCGAGGAATCTTGTGTGGAGCGGCTGGTTGAGCTTGGCGTGAATACCTGAGCGGACTGGATTCTGTCGCGCGTTAGCGTTCGGAATTAGCGGAGACGTCTATTCCTTCGTCATCCTAGGGCGGAGCAAGGAGCGTAGCGACGCGGCGCAGACCCTAGGATCCATGCCATGACTGCAATGCACCGCGACGGCGCAGAACTTTGCTCCGCTGCACTCCTCGACCGAGGTCACGGCATGGATCCTAGGGTCTCCGCGACGGAGCTGCGCTCCTGCTTCGCCCTAGGATGACGAAGTTCGCAAGACTTAGGCTAATCGCCGAAGTGTGCACCTGTCAAACCTCTCCGCGATGGAAACCAGGGGCGCCAGCTCAGATCCAGCGGCGCACGCGTTTGGCGTAGTCGCGGTACTTCTTGCCGAATTTTGCCGCCAGCACCTTTTCCTCGCCTTCGATCGCCATTTTCTGCGTGGCATAGGCGGCGATGAATGCGAGCGGCAGGAACCACACGATGCCCGAGACAAAGGCGACCCCGATCAACAGCAGGGTGTTGGCCAGATACATCGGATTGCGGGTGATGCCGAAGGGACCCGTGGTGACCAGGTGATCGGGCACAGCGTTCGGGTTCAGCGTGGTCTTGGCGCGGACCATGGTGCGGATCGCGGTGACCCAGAGCGCGGCGACGGCAAACAGCGCCACCCAGCCGGTGGCGAAAAGAATATCGCCCAGGAGGTCACCGATCCAGGGCAGGGGATAGAGCAGGCCCAGCGCGATGCTGATGGCGATGGCGGCGGTGTAGATCAGCGGCGGCCACGGTATGAGCCCCGGCTTAGGCTGGTTCTCGGTCATTTGACCTCTTCCTCCATCAACTTGCTGTCGGTCTTGGCGGTACACATGCCGGCGAGATCGGACAGATGCGTCTTCCATTCCGCAGTCTGATCGTTGTTGTAGAGCCGATCAAGCGTTGCCTCGCCCTCGAGCGTATCGAGCATGCAGACACAGTAGCTCGTACAGAACTCGGTGTCGCGCGACTGCTCGCAGGACAGCTGGCAGGTTTTGAGGAAATTCACCTGCGGGGTTTCGACCTGTGCCGGCATGATCTGCGAGAACAGCCACATGCAGCCGATCAGCAATGGCTGGTGGATCAGGTAGAACGCCAGGCTGTGCCGGCCGATAAAGACCAGCGGGTTGGCCCAGCGACCGGGCGCCAATTCGGCAAGCCGGGCAAGTACGCCTGAACCGGCGGCGAGTTTCGTCATCGCGATGCCCGCAAGCACGGCGCCGAACCATGGAAACAACGGAACGTAGTCGTTGGAGCGTGGATTGTTCGCCGACAGGCCGACCCACCACAGCCATGGGTGATCGAACGCCTCGAGGCGCAGATAGACAGGCGCCGCGATGACGAGCGCGGCGACGACAAGCGTCAGCAGTGCCGGCAGCCGCAGAAAGGCGAGGCCGAGCAGGCTGGCCAGCGCGATCTCGTGCAAGATGCCGAAGAAGATGAATCCATCCGGCGTGGCGATACGGGTGACGACCGATATCGCGATCGCGGCTCCCGCGACCATGGCGAACCGCTTCCAGAAGCCGTTCCAGCGGATTTGTCGGCCATGGGCGAGGTACAGACTGACGCCGACCAGGAACAGGAAAGTCGAAGCGATGCAACGCGCGTAGATCTTCCACCAGCCGAAGGCGGTCAGGCCGGGATCGGTGTAGCCGAAGAACTCCAGATCCCAGGTGAAATGGTAGCTCGCCATGGCGATCAGCGCGATGCCGCGCACGATGTCGATGGCGACGATGCGCTTTGGTCGATCCGGAACGGGTGCGGTCGGCGTTTGGATGCTCATGGTCTCGCATTCTGATTCAGCCCCGCTGGAGGACTATCACGGTTGCCCCGGACAAAAGAAGACCGGCAACTCTGCCGACAACCCGGATCAGCCGCGGCATTGGGCCAGTGCAGGGAAGCCTTTGGCCGGCTTCGCTTTTGCCGGATGCGCGTCGGTTTCCTCTTATTGGCGCTGGGATCGCCACGTCAGATTTGACCCGGTGAATCTGCTTCGGGGAAAGCAATGTCCACCCATGTGCGCCATCCGATCTGGCTGCCGGCTCTCAAGGCCGCGGACGCGCGCACCTTCGCGTCGCTCTATGCGGTCGAATCCTTCGCCCGTGCCACGGTGTCGAGCGTCATCCCGATCCAGGCCTACGAGATCCTGCACAACGAGCAGATCGTGTCGATGCTCTACACAGTCGTGGCGATGCTCGGCCTGTCGGTGACATTGTTCATGCCGATGCTGATCCGCCGTTTTGCCCGGCGCTGGGTCTACACATCAGGCGCCTGCCTGCTGGCCGTCGGCTCGCTGTTCTTCGTCACCGACACGCTTGCCGGGCAACTGGCCGGCATGCTGTGCCGGGTGATGGGCGCCAGCGCGCTGTCGATCACGCTCAATCTCTACATCATGGACCACATCCGCAAGACCGACTTCATGCAGGCCGAATCGCTGCGCATGGCGTGGTCGATGCTGGCCTGGACCGGTGGGCCGACGCTCGGCATCTTCCTCTACACGCGCTTCGGCATCTATGCCGCGCATGGTGCGGTCGCGGTGTTCGCGTTTGCCCTGCTGGCGCTGTTCTGGACCTACCGCCTCGGCGACAACCAGTCTATCCGTCCGGGCAAGACGCGCCCCGTCAATCCGCTCGCCAATATCGGCCGCTTCGTGGCGCAGCCCAGGCTCAGGCTGGCTTGGCTGATCGCCTTCGGCCGCTCCTGCTTCTGGACGACGTTCTTCGTCTATGGGCCGTTGTTCATGGTCATCACAGGTGAGGGCAAGCTGGCCGGCGGCCTGCTGGTTTCGGCCGGCAACGCGCTGTTGTTCATGGCGATTTTCTGGGGCAAGGCAGGAAAGCGCTTTGGTGGCCGCGGGACCATGACATTCGCCTATTTCGCCATGTCGGCCGCGCTTTTGGCGGCGGGCTTCGTCGGCGAAACCGTGCCGCTGCTTACCGGCGCCTTCCTGCTCTGCGGTGCCTTCTTCACCATTGCGCTCGACGCCCTCGGCTCGACCGCCTTCATGCGCTCGGTGCGCTCCTATGAAAGATCTCAGATGGCAGCGGTCTACCGCACCTATCTCGACTTTTCCGAGTTGACGCCGCCGCTGGTCTATTCGGTGGCGCTGGCCTTCTTCGGCCTGGGCTCGGTGTTCGTCACGCTCGGTCTGCTGGCGGCGGTCTGCGGCTTTGTGACGTGGCGCTATCTGCCGAAATCACTTTGACCTTCATGGCGCATTCGCAATGGTCACCGGCGGAATTTGGTTTGCCGGAAGCGAGGATTCTGCCTATAGTCACCGCTGTCGCCGGTTCCATTTTGGAGCCAAGAGGGAATGCGGTGAGGGCGAATTTCGCCCAATGCCGTGGCTGCCCCCGCAACTGTGTGCGGTAGTCCTCTCCATAAACCACTGAGGATTTTTTCTTCGGGAAGGTGGGGAAGGACGCTGATCCGTGAGCCAGGAGACCTGCCGGCGACAGGAAACTGACTTCGATGCCCTCGGGTGGAGGGCGAAAGGACAAGACATGACTACCGCTTCCGTCTCCCTCGGCACCTCCGTCTCCTCGCAGTCGCGCTTCATGCAGCTCGCTCTTGCCGCGCTGCTCGGCGTTTTCGTGATGGGCTTTGTCGGCTTCTCGCATATCGATGCGGTCCACAATGCGGCTCACGACTATCGCCATTCGATGGCGTTTCCCTGCCACTGACGAGGGGCTGACATCATGAACCTGTTTCGCAACGTCGTGTTCATCGCGGCGATCGCAGGGCTCGTGGCCGGCGTCGTCCTCGCCTGCCTGCAAGCCTATGCCACCGTGCCGCTGATCCTGAAGGCGGAAGTCTACGAACAGGCGGGCGGCGGGCATCACCATGACCATGCCGCTCCGGCCGCAACGGATAGCAATGCCATGAGCACAACTGCACCGGCGGGAGATGCCATGAGCTCTGCTGCCCCGGCGGCGGAAGCCGCTCCGGCAGACGAAGGCTGGGCGCCGGCAGATGGTTTCGAGCGTTTCGCCTTCAGCGTGCTTGCCAACATTGTCACCGGCATCGGCTTCGCCTTGATCCTGGTCGCGGTCTCCGAATTCGCCGGCGGCATCGGTGGCTGGCGCCAGGGCGTGTTCTGGGGCCTGGCCGGCTTCGCCGTGTTCACGCTGGCGCCTGGCCTCGGCCTGCCGCCGGAACTGCCGGCCATGCCGGCCGCCGATCTCACCCAGCGCCAGATCTGGTGGTGGGCGACGGTGGCGGCGACCGCCGCCGGTCTCGGCCTGATCGCGTTCCGCAAGTCGCTGCCGCTGGCGATCCTTGCCGTCCTGCTGATCGTCGCGCCGCATGTTGTCGGTGCGCCGCAGCCCGGCAGTTACGAGACGGCGATTCCGGAAGGGCTGCATCACCAGTTCGTGGTGGCGGTGACCGTGACCAATCTGGTGTTCTGGCTGGTGCTCGGCGCCGTCGTCGGTGTGGTGCGTGGCCGCTTCACCGGCACCGCGACCAGCCTGCGCGACAGCTTTGCCTGATCGCAAGACACTGACCTTCCTCATCGGCGGTGCGCGCTCCGGCAAGAGCGCGCACGCCGAAATTTTGGCGACCGCCTTGCCGCCGCCCTGGACCTATATCGCCACGGCGCAAGCCTATGATGACGAGATGCATGAACGCATCGCGTTGCACCGATCGCGGCGCGGCGAAGGCTGGACGACCATCGACGCACCGCTCGATCTCTCCGGTACGCTTGCCGCCTTGCCGGAGGATCGGCCGGTGCTTGTCGACTGCCTGACGCTGTGGCTGACCAACCACATGCTGGCTGAACACGATTTCGAGCTGGAATGCCGGCGATTGGCGGAGGTGCTGTCGCGGCCGCGCGGGCCCTGGTTCGTGGTGTCCAATGAAGTCGGCCAAGGTATCGTGCCGGACAATGCACTGGCGCGCCGGTTTCGTGATGCCGCCGGCCGGCTCAACCAGCAGGTCGCCGCCGTCGCCGACATGGTGCTGCTGATGGTGGCAGGGCTGCCGCTCAAGGTGAAATGACATGACCGACATCGACAATAGGGACGAAGAACGCCACCGCGCCAAGATGGCCAAGCGCAAGGCTGTGCAGGATGCCGAGGTGGCGAGCAAGACGGTCGAGAAGGGCTTGCTCATCGTCAACACCGGACCGGGCAAGGGAAAGACCACCGCCGCCTTTGGCCTGGCGCTGCGCATGCTCGGCTACGGCAAGCGCGTCGGGGTCGTCCAGTTCATCAAGGGCAAGTGGCACACCGGCGAGAAGGACGCCTTCGCCGCCTTCGGCGACCGCGTTGTCTGGCACGCGATGGGCGAGGGGTTCACCTGGGAAACGCAGGACCTGAAGCGCGACATCGCCGCCGCCGAAGCCGCGTGGGCCAAGGTGCTTGAGCTGATGGCCGATCCGTCGATCAGCCTGCTGGTGCTCGACGAACTGAACATTGCGCTGCGCTACGACTATCTCGACCTCGACAAAGTGGTTGCGGCGTTGAAGGCGCGGCGTGAGGGCCTGCATGTCGTGGTCACCGGCCGCAACGCCAAGCCGGCGCTGATCGAGGCGGCCGACCTCGTCACCGAAATGGGCGTGACCAAGCACCATTTTTCCGCAGGCGTGAAAGCGCAGCAGGGGATCGAGTTCTGAGCGTTTCTTACCCTCCCCACAAGGGGGAGGGTGAAGTAGATCACGCCACGATGACAACGACCGAAACCAACCCGAACAGCGCGATCAGCAGATAGTCGGCGATGCGATAGAGTTTCAGCGCTCGCCTTATGTCGACGCTGTCGGCCTCGCGCCGCCCACCTTCGCCCATGAAGACGTCGTCCACGAGCACGCCGCCGTAGCTGCGCGGCCCGGCGAGCGCCAGGCCGAGCGCACCGGCCATCGCCGCTTCCGGCCAGCCGGCATTGGGTGAGCGGTGTTTTTTCGCGTCGCGCCACACCGCATGCCAGGCATTTTTCGCATCAGCGCCTTTGACGAAGAACGCCGCCAGCACGATCAGCAGCGCCGTCAGCCGCGACGCCGGCAGATTGATCCAGTCGTCGAAGCGCGCCGCCGCCCAGCCGAAGGCCTCGTGGCGCGGGGTGCGGTGGCCGATCATCGAATCGGCGGTGTTGGCGGCCTTGTAGGCGGCGCCGCCGGCCAGGCCGCCGACGCCGGTCCAGAAGGCGGGGGCGACGATGCCGTCGGAGAAATTCTCAGCCAGGCTCTCGATCGCGGCGCGGCAGACGCCGGCCCTGTCGAGCGTTTCAGGGTCGCGGCCGACGATTCGCGAAACGGCAAGGCGGGCCAGAGCGAGGCCACCGGTGTCGAGCGCGTCCGCCACAGCCTCGACATGCTCATAGAGGCTCTTCTGCGACAGAAGCGACGTTGCCAGAAGGGCCGTGATGACGAGGCCCATGGGAACGAACCAGAACAGGATCTGCACGCCCAGGCCAATTATCGCCGGCACCAGCACGATGACCAGCAGCGCCTGGACACCACGCTTGCGACGCAGCGCGTCGGGATCAGTGGCGCGGTTGAGCCTGCGGTCGAGAAAGGATATCAGCCTGCCGAACCACGTCACCGGATGGCCGATGGCGCGAAACAGCCAATCGGGGTAACCGAGGGCGAATTCGACGGCCAATGACAGGAAAGCGATCAGGACTGACATGAAGCTTCTTAATGGGGCGGTTGTGGACCATGGTGGAAGTCTTGGCCGCGCGAGGGCGCTTTTCCCCAACGCCCTGCTGCCATTCGTCGACCTCTCGACCGGTATCAATCCGCACTCCTACCCGCTTTTCGACCTGCCCGCCACCTCGCTGTCGCGGTTGCCGGAAGCCGCGCGCACGCGTGAGCTGACAGAGATCGCTGCCAGTGCCTATGGGGCGCCGTCGCCAGCCAACATCGTGGCGGCACCGGGCACGCAGATCCTGTTGCCGCGCGTCGCCTCGCTGATTACCCCCGGAAGGGCGCTGGTGCTGGGTCCGACCTACGCCGAACATGCCCGCGCAGCAGTGATCGCCGGGCACGCGGTGACCGAGGTCGGCGATTTCGCTGACCTGGCGGACGCCGACCTTGCCATCATGGTCAATCCGAACAATCCGGATGGACGTGTCATCGAGCGCGACCGGTTGCTGGCTCTGGCTGCCGGATTACGCGCTAAGGGCGGGCTGCTGGTTGTCGACGAGGCGTTCATGGATGTTGGGCCGCGCGAGCATAGCCTCTGCGGCGATGTCGGCCAGGGCGGCGTCGTCGTGCTGCGCTCGTTCGGCAAGTTCTTTGGTCTAGCCGGCCTGCGGCTCGGTTTTGCACTTTCCGATCCTGTGACGGTCGAACGGCTGGAAACACAATTCGGGCCATGGGCCGTCGCCGGCCCGGCGCTGGAATACGGCATTCGCGCGCTTGCCGATATCGGCTGGCAGGACGCGATGCGGACGGCGCTGGCTGATGAATCGGCGCGGCTCGATGCGCTGTTCGGCCGCTTCGGTATTCCCGTTATGGGTGGCACCACGCTGTTCCGTTTTCTTCGCCTGCCGCATGCTGCCGATTTGTTTGCCGCGCTCGGCGGGCGCGGCATTCTGCTTCGCCATTTTGCCGATCGGCCTGACGTTCTGCGCGCCGGCCTGCCGGGGAGTGAGGAGGAATGGCAGCGGCTCGAGACCGTTCTTGCCGAATGGGCGTTGCGGCGCGAGCATCAATCGAAGGGTTCGAAACAATGATCCATGTCTGCTCGCTGGCAAAGATCGAGGAAACGGTGGCCAGGAGCGGCGCCGACCGCATGCTGTCGCTGCTTGCCGCCGGAACGGCGGTGGTCCGGCCGGCCTCGATATCGAAAGAAAATCATCTGCATCTGGTCATGCATGACATCGCGGCGGCGCAGGACGGCATGACCATGCCGGGCGAGGAGCATGTCCGCAACCTGCTCGATTTCGCGCGCCGCTGGGACCGTGCAAGGCCGATGCTCGTGCATTGCTATGCCGGCATCAGCCGCTCGACGGCTTCGGCCTATATCATCGCGGCCGCATTGGCGCCGAAACGCGACGAGGCCGAATTGGCGCGGACGCTGCGGGCGCTGTCGCCCTCGGCAACACCCAATCCGCGACTGATCGCGGTGGCCGATGCGCTGCTTGATCGCAACGGCCGCATGATCGAGGCGATCGAATCGATCGGCCGCGGTGCGGATGCCTTTGAAGGCACGCCCTTCGCGCTGAGGATCGACAGCTAGCTGCCCCCATGTCGTTGTTCGATTATCGGGTGCCTTCATTCGCCCAATCTTCATGCCCGTGCCGTATCCGGACAATGAACACGTCGTCGTCGGCTTCGATCCGGTAGACGACAAGATGGGCTTTGAAGGGATGGATACGCATCGGTGGCGCCAATTCAAGCCGCTCCCGCGCTATTCGGGGACTGGCAGCGATCAGGTCAAAGATCGTGAACTCGTCATGATACTGTCTGGCCTGCACAGCGCCGAACAGGCGCACCCCTTGCTCGGCAATACTGACGATGTCCTCTTCCGCAGCTAAAGAAAGGCGAAATCCCACTACCCATTGCCGGATGGCTTTTCAGCGCGTTTAACCGCCTCCGTGAAAAGCGCGTCCCTGGATCGATTGCCGATGCCACTCTTCAAGCCATCATCGACAAAGCGCTGCATGGCGGCAATCTTGTCATTGCGCTCCTGATCCCGACGGATCAAATCGCGCACATAGTCGCTCGCGTTGGCGTAACGGCCCGTTTCGGTTTGCGCCTCCACCCAATCTTTCATCGGGTCGGGCAATGATACGTTCATCGTTGCCATACTGGCCCCCATATCCCGTCCAGTATGGTCCGTTTTGGCAAAGTTTGTCAAAATCTCTTGTGCGGAAATCTCTTGTCCAAAAGCGCGATTGTCAGATACGCCCTCCGTCGCCTGGTTTGTTCAAGAGGACAGCGCTTGCCTTTCGATGCCAGACCACTGGTTTGGAGGCTACGTCAACCAGTCCGCGAGCTTCGCCTTGCGCACATCCCGCAGCAGGCTGATGAAGCCGTCGGCCTGATATTCCGCCGTCAGCCGGCCCTTCTCCGCCGTCGCGATGCTGGCATCGCCGACGACGCCGTTCGGGTTGAGATCGCTGGCGATCCAGGCGAAGGCATGGGTGCCGGTGTGGCGCAGGAGCGAAAATTCGTTTTCGGCTTTGGCGACATTGGAAACGAAATTGTCGGCCTTGGCCATGTCGACGAGGTCCGGCCGGAAATGCAGCATCAGCGAGGTCTCGACATCGCCGCCATGGATGCCGTGGCGGTCCTCCAGTTCGGTGTACATGCCGGCCGGGCGGCCGAAGCGCTGCCAGCTGGTCTTTACCGCCAGCATTTTTTCGCGCACGCGCAATTCGCGCGTGACGATGCCCATGATCTCCTCGTTGCCGCCATGCGAATTGACCACGATCAGCTTGCGCACACCGGCGCGCGCGATCGACAGGCCAAGCTCGGTCCAGGCTTCGATCAGCGTGGTTGCCGGCAGTGTGAGGGTGCCCGGCGCATGCAAATGTTCGTTCGATTTGCCTACCGCCTGGACCGGCAGGATGCGGATGTCGAGATCGTCGGGCAGGCGGGCGATGACCGTGTCGAGCATGCCGTTCATGATCGAGGTGTCGGTCGAGACAGGCAGATGCGGGCCATGCTGCTCGATCGCCGCCACCGGCAGCACGGCGATCGTCGCCTCCGGATCGATCGAGGCGTATTCGGTGGTCCGGTAGTCGCCCCACCACACACGTTTCTTCGCAACAGTCATGTCATGCCTCTTCGATGAACGGCCAGACCTAGCGCGGCGGAGGTTGTCTGTCGATCACCCGGCCGCGATAGCCTCGACCTCGACTTTGAATTCGGGTCGGGCAAAGCCGGAGACGATCATCAGCGTCGAGGCCGGCGCGGGGCTGGAAAACAGCCGGTCGCGGACATCCATATAGGGCCGCAGATGCGCGCGGTCGGTGACATAGGCGTTGATACGGATGATGTCGCGTAGGCCCAGCCCGGCTTCGCCGAGGATCGCTTCGATGTTGCGGAAGCAGAGTTCGGCCTGCGCGCCGGCCTCTTCGGGAATCTGGTCGTCCGCGGTTATGGCAACCTGACCCGAGCACAGCACCAGCCGCTTTCCAGGCGGTACCTCGACGCCGTGGCTGTAGCGGGCAAAGGGCGGCTTGATCGACTTCGGGGTGAGGAATCTGAACATGGCAATCTCCTGGGTGCCGCCAGCCTAAAGCCGGACCCATTACACCTTCAAGATGGCGGTGCATGTTGCCCGGGCGATTGTGGACAGCCGTTCAAAAAATAGGCACGATGCCTTTCGTACAGCATGACCCGTCCGCGCTTGGCATGGCAACGTCTTTCAAGCGGGCGGCCCCGGCGCCAGACGCCGGTGGCATGTGTCTTGCTTCTTGAATCTTTGGTGTCGAGCCTGGCGCGTGGCGCGCCGGAGCAAACAGAGGGTGGTGTGGATGTACGGAAAACAGAAGATCTCGGTGGCGGCGGTGGCCCTGCTTGCAGCCAGCACGCTGGGTGCTGCTGCGAATGAGAAAGTCACCTTCGGCACCAACTGGTTGGCCCAGCCGGAGCATGGTGGATATTATCAGTCCGTGGCGGACGGCACCTACGCCGCCTGCGGCCTCGACGTCACCATCATGCAGGGCGGTCCGCAGGTCAGCGGCCGACCGCTGCTGCTGGCCGGCAAGATCGATTTCTACATGGGCGGCAATCTGCTGTCGGCTTTCGATGCCGTCCAGCAAGGCATTCCCATGCGCGTGGTGGCGGCGGACTTCCAGAAGGACCCGCAGGTCATCATGTCCCACCCCGGCGAAGGGATCGACAAATGGGAGGACCTGAAGAACGCCGACCAGTACATATTGGGCGACGAGGGCGTGCAGACCTTCTTCCAGTGGATGGTCATCGAACTCGGCTTCGACGCTTCCAAGCGCGCGCCCTACACCTACAACACCGCTCCCTTCCTCGCCAACAAGAAGTCGATCCAGCAGGGCTACGTCACCTCGGAGCCGTTCGCGGTCAAGAAGGAAGGCGGCTTCGTGCCGAACCAGTTCCTGCTCGCCGACTATGGCTGGGACACCTATTCGACGACGATCGAGGTGATGCAGGATACGATCGACAAGAAGCCGGAGGTGGTCCAGTGCTTCGTCGATGGCTCGGCCAAGGGCTGGTACAAATATCTGTACGGCGACAACAAGGCCGCCAACGACATGATCAAGAAAGACAATCCCGATATGAGCGACGAGCAGATCGCGTTCTCGATCGAGCAGATGAAGAAGTTCGGCCTTGCCGATTCCGGCGACACCGAAAAGCTCGGCATCGGCGCCATGACCGACGAGCGGATCAAGAATTTCTACGACAAGATGGTCAAGGCCAAGGTCACGCCAGCCGGCATCGACATCAAGAAGGCCTACACGCTGACCTTCATCAACAAAGGCGTCGGGCTCGAGCTGAAGAAATAGGCCGGTCCCGGTATGATAAGGGAAAAGGTGGCGCAAGCGCCGGCTGCATCGGGTGCGGCCCCGACGCTTCTGGCGCTGCGTGGCGTCGGCAAGGTTTTCTCCAACGGCGTGACGGCGCTCAACGATGTCGACCTGACCATCAGGGAAGGCGATTTCCTCAGCCTGCTCGGGCCGTCGGGTTGCGGCAAGTCGACGGCGCTGCGGCTGATCGCCGGCCTGTCGACGCCGACCTCCGGCGTGCTCGACTGGCGCGGCGGCGGCTCAGCTGACCGCTCGAACATCGGCTTCGTCTTTCAGGAGCCGACGCTGCTGCCCTGGGCCAACATCTTCGACAATGTCTGGCTGCCGCTGCGGCTGAAAGGTATTTCCCGTGCCAAGGCGGCACCTGCGGTGACGGAAATGCTGGCGCGGGTTCACCTGACCGGTTTCGAAGACGCGGTGCCGCGCGAACTGTCCGGCGGCATGAAGATGCGCGTCTCGATCGCACGCGCCATGGTAACCAAACCGCGCGTGCTGCTGATGGACGAACCGTTCGCGGCACTCGACGAGATCACCCGCTTCAAGCTCAACAATGATCTCCTGGAACTGTGGCAGGACGAACGCTTCACCGTCGTCTTCGTCACCCACAGCGTCTTTGAAAGCGTGTTCCTGTCCAACCGCGTCGTTGTCATGGCGGCGCGGCCGGGCCGGGTGTTCGACGAACTTGCCATCGAGGCCTCCTATCCGCGCGATGAGGCGTTTCGCACCTCGCCCGACTATGCGGCACTGTGCCGTCAGGCTTCCGATGTGCTGGTCAAGGCCATCAATTCAACAGCAGGCGCGCATCATGACGGCCATTGACGAGCGGGCGCTCGAACTCGACCCCGAGGAGGCGCGCCGCGTGCGCCAGGCGCGGTTCGAGCGGATCGGCCGATGGGTGCTGCCGCTGGCGATCATGATCCTGGCGATCTGGCTGTGGGATCGTATCTGTGTGTGGAACGAGATCCCGCAATACATCCTGCCGCGCCCGGGCGTGGTTCTGTGGACGCTCTACAACGATGCCGGCCTGCTGTTTTCTTCGCTGCTGGTGACCTTACGCATCACCTTCCTCAGCTTGGCTCTGGCGGTCATCGGCGGGGTCGGGCTGGCGGTGCTGTTCGCACAATCGAAATGGGTGGAGATGTCGTTCTTCCCCTTCGCCATCGTGCTGCAGGTGACGCCGATCGTGGCGATCTTTCCGCTGATCAACATCTATGTGAACGACCAGACGACCAAGCTTCTGCTGTGCGCCTGGATCGTCGCCTTCTTTCCGATCCTGTCCAACACCACGCTTGGCCTCAACTCCGTCGACCGCAATCTGCGCGACATGTTCAAGCTCAACGGCGCGACGCGCTGGCAGCAACTGCGCTATCTCAGGCTACCGGCGGCGATGCCCTATTTCCTCGGCGGGCTGAAGATCGCCGGAGGCCTGTCGCTGATCGGCGCCGTGGTGGCCGAGTTCGTCGCCGGCACCACCGGCCAGTCGTCCGGTCTTGCCTCACGCATCATCGAGGCCGGCTACCGGCTCAACGCGCCGCGGCTGTTCGCGGCGCTGTTCCTGATCTCGCTGACCGGCATTTTGATCTTCCTCGTGCTGTCGCTGATTTCGCATCTCATTTTGCGGCGCTGGCACGAAAGCGCACTGAAGCAGGAGCGCTAGGATGTGTGACCGTGATTGATATGTTGGCGCGAGGCGCCCCCCTCTGTCCTGCCGGACATCTCCCCCTCAAGGGGGGAGATTGGCTGTTGTCACGACCTTCGCCAATCTCCAACGTTGAAAAAAAAGAGCCGGCGCGGACGCTGCCAATCTCCCCCCTTGAGGGGGAGATGTCCGGCAGGACAGAGGGGGGCAGGCCTTGATACCAGCCTCCGGCTCTTATCAGCTCGCTAACGTCCGTGTTCATCAATCACTGACGTCGGGCCTTACTGCAACTTACGATAATAACGGTTTCGCGCTGGCCGACATTGCCGTCGCCGACGGCAAGGTCTCCAGCATTGCAGCGCATGACCGATCGAAAGCGCCTGCCGATGCGATTGACCTCGCCGGCCGTATAATCCTCCCATGCTTCGTCGACTGCCACACGCATATCGACAAAGGCCATATCTGGCCGCGGAAACCAAATCCCGATGGCACCTTCATGGGCGCGCTGAATGCCGCCGGAGCCGATCGCGTGGCACGCTGGAGCGCCGAGGATTTGGCGCGGCGGATGGATTTTTCACTGCGCTGCGCCTACGCCCATGGCACCCGGGCGCTGCGCACCCACATCGACAGCGTCGCGCCGCAGGAGGAGATCTCCTGGCCAGTGTTCGAGACGATGCGCGAGGCATGGTGCGGCCGTATCGAATTGCAGGGCGCCTGTTTGCTCGGCATCGAAGGCGTGCGTGACAAAAAGTGGTTCGACAGACTGGCAAAGCGGGTTGCCGCGGCCAAGGGCGTGCTCGGTGTCGTCACCTATATGGTGCCGGACCTGGAAGAACTGCTCGACCATGTCTTCGCGCAAGCCATCAAGCATGGCCTCGATCTCGATTTCCATGCCGACGAGACCGATGATATCTCCGCCATATCGTTGAAGAAGATCGCCGAGGCCGCTCTCTGGAACGGTTTCGAAGGAAAGATCCTCGTCGGCCATTGCTGCTCGCTCGCGCGCCAGCCGGACCTCGATGTGCTCGATACGCTGGACAAAGTGGCGAAGGCCGGGCTCGCCGTCGTCTCGCTGCCGATGTGCAATCTCTATCTGCAGGACCGGCGCGGCGACCAAACCACGCCGCGCTGGCGCGGTGTGACGCTGCTGCACGAGATGAAGGCGAGGGGCATTCCGGTGGCAGTCGCTTCCGACAACACGCGTGATCCCTTCTACGCCTATGGCGATCTCGACATGCTGGAGGTCTACCGCATGGCGACGCGCATCCTGCATTTGGACCATCCGGTCGCCGACTGGCCGCAAGCGGTCACCGCGACGCCGGCCAAGGTGATGCGGCTTGATGGCTTCGGCACGCTTGCCGCCGGCGGCGATGCCGATTTCATCCTGTTCAAAGGCCGAAGCTGGACGGAATTGCTCTCGCGACCCGAATCGGATCGCATCGTGGTGCGCGGCGGCAAGGCGATCGACCGGCAATTGCCCGACTATGCCGAACTCGACGAACTGATGGTGGGATAATGGACGTTTCGGCGCTCAAACGCGATCTTGACGGGCTCAAGGTCGACGACAACCCGGCCATCGTCCAGCAGAAGAGCCGTGACTTCTACTGGTACAGCCCGGTGCTGAAGCAGCAACTGGACCATGTCACCGGCGATCTGATCGTGACGCCAAGGAATGAGACCGAACTGATACGCGTGCTTGCCGCGTGTCATTGCCATGGCGTGCCGGTGACGCCGCGTGGCAGCGGCACCGGCAATTACGGCCAGGCGATGCCGCTCTCCGGCGGCGTCGTGCTCAACCTTGCCGAGATGAACGAGATCAAGTCGATCGCGCCAGGTCGCGTTGTGAGCGGACCGGGGGCGATCCTGGCCGATATCGACAAGGCGACGCGGGCGCATTCCGGGCAGGAGCTGCGGCTGTCGCCCTCCACCTACAACACCGCTTCGATCGGCGGCTTCATCGCCGGCGGTTCGGGCGGCGTCGGCTCGATCAATTTCGGCGGCCTGCGCGATTTCGGCAACGTGCTGCGCCTGCGCGTGGTGACGATGGAAGCCGAGCCGAAAGCGCTCGAACTCACTGGCGAGGATCTGCACAAGGTGACCCACGCTTACGGCACCAACGGCATCATATCGGAGGTCGAGATGCCGCTGACCGCGGCTTATGAATGGATCGATGTCATCGTCGGTTTCGACGCTTTCATGGATGTCGCCCGCTATGGCAATGCGCTGGCTTGCCAGGACGGTATTTTGACCAAGCTGATCACGCCGATAGCCGCACCCGTGCCGCAGCTCTATTTCAAGCGGCACCAGAAGTTCCTCCGGGAAGGGCAAAGCATTTGCGTCGTCATGGTGGCGCGGCACGGGCTGGACGCTTTCCTTGCCTTCACCCGCCGTGCCGGTGGCGAGGTGATCTACAATGCGGCCACGGCGACGCCGGACGAGAAAAAGGGCCTGCCGCCGGCCTATGAATTGGCCTGGAACCACACCACGCTGAGGGCGCTGCGCGTCGACCCTTCGATCACCTATCTGCAGTCGCTCTACCCCTTTCCCAACCAGCTGGCGCTGGTCGAGAAGATGGATGCGATGTTTCCCGGCGAGGTTTTTTCGCATCTGGAATTCGTGCGGCTGGACGGCAACATCACCTGCTTCGGCCTGCCGCTGGTCAAGTTCACCACCGAGGCGCGGCTCGACGAGATCGTGCGCCTGCATGAGGAGAATGGCTGTCCGATCTTCAACCCGCATCGCTACACGCTGGAAGAGGGCGGCATGAAGCAGACCGACGCGGTGCAGCTCGCTTTCAAGCGCGAGACCGATCCGCAAGGGCTGCTCAACCCCGGCAAGATGATCGCCTGGGAGAACCCGGACTATGACTACCGGTCGGGCCGGACATTCCTTTTCAAGGGGCTGCAGAGGGCAAGCTGATGACCAGCGTGTGGCGCTGCACCCCCCTCTGGCCTGCCGGCCATCTCCCCCTCAAGGGGGGAGATCAGACTGCCGCGCTGCTTTCGCTAACCATCAACGTCGCAGATAGGCAGCAACGCGGAAACCGCCAATCTCCCCCCTTGAGGGGGAGATGCCCGGCAGGGCAGAGGGGGGTGCCTCGCGCTGACCTGCAGGATGTCCTCCGATGAACATCCTCGTCCTTTACGCCCATCCGGTCGAGACCAGCTTCAATGCCGGCCTGCACCGCATGATCGTAGAGCGGCTGACAGCGGCGGGCCATGCGGTGGACGACTGCGATCTCTACGCGGAGGATTTCGATCCGCGGATGACGCGCCAGGAAAGACTGGACTACCACAGCCAACGCGGCGCCGCTGACGCTGCCGCGCCTTATGTCGAACGCCTGCTGCGGGCCGATGCGCTGGTGCTTTCCTATCCGGTCTGGAACTACGGCTTTCCGGCGATCCTGAAAGGCTTTTTCGATCGCGTCTTCCTGCCGGGCGTGTCGTTCAAATTGGTCGACGGCAAGGCGCAGCCGTCGCTGGACAACATCCGCAAGGTTGCAGCGGTGACCACCTATGGCGGCAGCCGGTTCCGCGCCATGCTGATGGGCGATCCGCCACGCAAGCTGATCAAGCGCATGCTGCGCGCCACCGTAAAACCGGGCGCGCCGGTGAGCTATCTCGCGCACTACGCGATGAACCTGTCTACCGACCAAACGCGCAAGGCTTTCATGACCAAGGTCGCGGCCAGCATGGATGCCTTCTGATGCGCGCGCTGGTGGTTTACTGCCATCCGGTGCCCGAGAGCTTTTGCGCGGCCATCCGCGACACCGCCGTGGACGTGCTGACGCGACGAGGCTGGGAGGTGCGGCTGCTCGACCTCTATGCCGAGAAATTCGATCCGGTGATGGGCTGCGACGAGCGGCGCTCCTACAACGACCAGTCGCCGCAGGACCCGGCACTGAAGCCGCATTTCGAACTGCTCAACTGGGCCGAAGCGATCCTGTTCGTCTATCCGACCTGGTGGTACGGACTGCCGGCGATGCTGAAGGGCTGGCTCGACCGGGTGTGGGCGACGGACGTCGCCTTCAAGCTGCCGGCGGGCAAGGGGCGGATCAAGTCGCTGATGACGCATGTAACCAAGGTCGGCGTCATCACCACCTGCGGCGCGCCGACCTGGTGGAGCGTCGTCGTCGGCCAGCCGGGACGCAAGACCCTGCTGCGCGGCATGCGGGCGCTATGCGCGACGCGCTGCCGGACGTTTTTCCTGGCGCACTATTTGATGGATGCCTCGACGCCGGCAACGCGGGCGGCGTTTCTGGCGAAGGTGCGGGCGAAGTTGGAGCGGTTTTAGGGAATTAGCGTCCTTCTCCCCGTAAACGGGGCGAAGGAAGAGGGGTGCTACATCCTTGTCCGTTCTGACTTCGGATCATACATCGGCTTCAGCGACGCTTCCGCCGCAAAGCGCTCGCCGGCGATCTCGATCTCGTAGGTTGAGGCCAGCACATCCGCCTCGCTCTCGCCCTCGCAAGGCACATAGCCTAGCCCGACCGCGCCGCCGAGATGATGGCCGTAATTGCCTGAAGTGATCGGGCCGACGATCTTGCCGTCGCGCAGGATCGCCTCGTTGTGGAAGAGCAGGGGCTCTGGATCCTTCAGGCGGAACTGGACGAGCCGGCGTGACAGGCCGGCTTCCTTCTTGCGCAGCACGGCATCGCGGCCGATGAAGTCGCCCTTGGCGGTCTTCACCGCGAAGCCAAGGCCGGCTTCCAGCACATTGTCCTCGTCGGTGATGTCGTGGCCGAAATGCCTGAAGGCCTTTTCGATGCGGCAGGAATCCAGCGTGTGCAGGCCGCAGAGTTTCAGGCCGACATCCGCACCTGCCTCATCGATCGCCTCGAAGACATGAGCCGCCTGGTCGGTCGAGACATAGAGTTCCCAGCCGAGTTCGCCGACATAGGTGACGCGATGCGCGCGGGCCAGGCCCATGCCGATCTCGATCTCCTGGAACGTGCCGAACGGATTTTTATCATTGGAAAAATCATTGGGGCTGACCTTCTGGATCAGCTTTCTTGCATCCGGGCCCATCAGGCAGAGCACGCTTTCGGCCGCCGTCACGTCGGTGACGACGACGAACTCGTCGGCGATGTGCTTGCGCAGCCAAGCCAGGTCGCGCTGCAGCGTGGCGCCGGGGACGACGAGGAAGAAAGCCGTTTCCGACAGCCGCGAAACCGTCAGGTCACTCTCGATGCCGCCGCGCTGGTTGAGCATCTGGGTGTAGACGATCTTGCCCGGGGCGACGTCCATGTCGTTGGCGCATAGTTTTTGCAGGAAGTGCCGAGCGTCGCGGCCCTCGACACGGATCTTGCCGAACGAGGTCATGTCGAACAGGCCGACGCCATTCCTGACCGCGAGGTGTTCTTCGCGCTGGTTGTCGAACCAGTTCTGGCGCTTCCAGGAATAGCGGTATTCGCGCTCCTGGCCCTCGCGTGCGAACCAATTGGCGCGCTCCCAACCGGCGACTTCGCCGAAAACGGCGCCGCGCGCCTTCAGATGCTCGTGCAGCGGCGAACGCCTGACATTCCTCGAGGTCGCCATCTGGCGGTAGGGGAAATGGTCGGCATAGAGCAGGCCGAGCGTTTCGGAGACGCGCTCCTTGAGGTAGCGGCGGTTCTTCTGGAACGGCTGTGCGCGGCGGATGTCGACTTCCCACAGGTCGAAGGGGGCTTCGCCGTCATTGATCCACTGCGCCAGCGCCATGCCGGCGCCTCCGGATGAGACGATGCCGATCGAATTGTAGCCGGTCGCCATCCAGTAGCCGGCCAGTTCCGGCGCCTCGCCGAGATAGTAGCGGTCGTCGGGCGTAAAACTCTCAGGACCATTGAAGAAGGTGTGGATGCCGGCGGTCGCCAGCATCGGCATGCGGTTGACGCCCATTTCGAGGATCGGCTCGAAATGCTCCATGTCCTCAGGCAGTTGGTCGAAGCAGAAATCCTCGCTTATGCCGTCCATGCCCCACGGCTTGGCCACCGGCTCGAAGGCGCCCAGCATCATCTTGCCGGCGTCTTCCTTGTAGTAGGCGCACTCATCGGGCACGCGCAGCACCGGCAGACGGGTGAGGCCGGGGATCGGTTCGGTGACGAGGTAAAAATGCTCGCAGGCGTGCAGCGGTATGGTGACGCCGTTCTGCGCTCCCAGTTCGCGGGCCCACATGCCGGCGCAGTTGACGACGATGTCGGCCTCGATCGTGCCTTGCTCTTCGCCTTGCGCCCAGGACACGCCGGTGACGCGGCCGGCCTTGCTGTGGACCTTGGTGACCTTGACATTCTCGACGATGGTGGCGCCGCGCTGGCGCGCGCCCTTGGCCAGGGCCATGGCGATATTGGCGGGGTCGCACTGGCCGTCGAGCGGCAGATGCACGGCGCCGACGACATCGGAAACATTGAGATGCGGGTACATCTCGCTGACTTCCCTGGGCGAAATCTCGCGGACATCGACATCGAAGGCACGCGCCAGCGATGCTTGCCTGTAGATCTCGTGCTTGCGCTCCTCGGTCAGCGCCACGGTGATCGAACCGACCTGGCGCATGCCGGTGCCGACCTCGGTCTCGGCTTCCAGCTTGACGTAGAGGTCGGCGGAATATTTCGCCAGCCGCGTCATGTTCTGCGAGCCGCGCAGCTGGCCGATCAGGCCGGCGGCATGCCATGTCGTGCCCGACGTCAGCTGTTTGCGTTCGAGAAGCACGATATCGGTCCAGCCAAGCTTGGCCAGGTGATAGGCGACCGAACAGCCGGAAACGCCGCCGCCGATGATGACCGCCCTTGCTTTGGCGGGAACTGCCTTGGCGGTCATGCTGCCTCGCGACGGTAGCTGGAAGCAAAGCGGCGCAGACGAAGTGCAGCTTCCTGCAGCACCGGTTCGGGCTGGCAGAGACTGATGCGAATGTGGCCGGCGGCCGCCTCGCCGAAGCTGGAGCCGGGCATGACGCCGACCTTTTCCTTGTCGAGCAGGGCCCAGGCGAATTTCTCATCGTCCGGTTCGACGGCCGAGATGTCGAGCATGACATACATGCCGCCCTCCGAACCGCGCACGGTCACGTCGTTCATGCCCCGCACGGCGTCGAGCAAGACGGTGCGGCGTGCCGCGTAACGTTCGGCGATCTCCTTGACGCCGTAACGGTTCTCCAGCGCCTCGGAACAGGCGATCGAGATGAAGGCCGGCAGGCCGTAGGTCGTCACCAGATTGAGATTGATCATGAGCGTGATCATCTCCTCCGGTCCCGTCAGCCAGCCCATGCGCCAGCCGGTCATGCCGTGGCTCTTGGACATCGAATTGATGACCAGCGTGCGCTCGGCCATCCCTGGCAGCGAGCGCGGCGAGACGTGCTCGCCGCCGCCGAGCGTCCAGTAGACTTCGTCCGACAGCAGCCAGAGGTCGTGCTCCCGGCAGACTTCTGCCAGTTGCTCCAGCCGCTCGCGCGAATAGACCGCACCTGTCGGATTGTTCGGCGTGTTGATCAGGATGGCGCGCGTGTTCGGCCGGATTGCCGCGCGGATCATGTCGGCACGTGGCTGGAAGCCATCCTCGGCCGGTGTCTCGACGACGGTGAAATCAGCGCCCGCGGCGCTGAACGTGTTGGGATAGGTGGCGTAGTAGGGCGCCACGACGATGGCGTGGTCGCCCTGGTCGAGCACGCCCTGCACGGCCGCGTAGAGTGCGGCCTGGCCGCCCGGCGTGGCGATGACCTGATCCGGCGACGTCTCGACGCCGGTGCAAGCGCTCGAGGCCGCCGCCATCGCCTTGCGTAGGCGCGGCAGGCCGGGAAGCGGGGTGTAGTGATGATTGCTGCCGCGAACCGCGGTCACACAGGCTTCGATCGTCTGCGAAGGCGTGTCGAAATCATGGTCGCCGACCGACAGCATGATGATGTCTTCGCCGGCCTCCTTGCGCGTCCAGGCGGCGAAATGCACTTCCCAGCCGTCCTTGCCCGAAGGCACGATGCCGGAAATGCGCGATGATGGTCTAGGCATGCAAAACTCCCGAAATTTCGTAGCCGGCCTGTTCGAGCCGGTCGCGCAGAGCGGCGATGTGCGGAGGTCCGACTTCGCAGCAGCCGCCAACGATGCTTGCCCCAGCTTCGACCCAGCCGATCGCCTGGTCGGCATATGCATCCGGGCCAAGGTCATGACGGGCGTGCAGCACATCGACGGTGCCGCCGTGCTTGAGCGCTTCGGTTGACGTGAAACCGTTGGCGTAGGCGCCGACCGGGCCGCCGAGGCCGATCAGTTCAGGCAAAGCCGCGGCGATTGCTTCCGGCCGGCAGCAATTGACCAGCCGCGCGGCGACTGCCAGGCCGTCGAGCGCGCTTGCCGCGGTGGCTATTGCTTCGCCGCTGCGCAGCCGCGGCTTGCCGTGGTCGGCCAGCGTCCACGACACCCATACCGGCTTGCCGCTTTCCGATGCCGCGGTGACCGCCGCGCGGGCTTCGTCCGCCGACGCCATGGTTTCACACAGGAACAGGTCGACGCCATCGGCCTGCTCGGCAACGATGCGGCGGTAAATATCGAGCGTGTCCTGGAAGGAAATGGTCAGTGCCGGTGCATAGCTGCCGAAAAGCGGCGACAGGCAACCGGCGATGGCTGCATCGCCGGCCTCGTCGCGGGCCTGCCTGGCCAATTCGATGCCGCGCTTCTGCAATGGCTTGAAGAGGTCTTGCGCACCTTCACGCGCCAGGCGTTCGGGCGTTGCCGAATAGGTGTTGATGGTGATCACGCGGGCGCCGGCGCGGATGAATTCCGCGTGCAGGTCGCGCACCAGATCCGGTTCGTCGATCAGCACCCTGGCCGACCATAGCGGCGTCGGCTCGGATTTGCTGCGACGGACCAGTTCCTGGCCCATGCCGCCATCGGTGAGGATGATTTTCTTCATGCGCGCAGCCTTTCGTTCTTCGGATCCCACAGCGGTTCATCCGTCTGCACGATCGCCTGAAAGCGGTCACCGAAGATTTCGACCTCGACTGATGTGCCTGGCTCGGCCAGATCGGCGCGCAGCATGCCGAGCGCGATCGACTTGTCGACCCGGTGGCCCCAGCCGCCGGACGTCGTCTCGCCGACGATCTTGCCGTCATGCCACAGCGTCGACACCGAAGGGGCGTCACAATCGCCGGGATTTTGCACGACCAGCGTGACGAAGCGCTTCTTCACGCCTTGCTGCTTTTCGTTCTGGAGTGCCGCCTTGCCGCGGAAGTCGGGCTTGTCCCATTTGACGAAGCGCTCTAACCCGCCCTGCAGGATCGAATAGTCGGTCGACAGGTCGCCCTTCCAGGTGCGGTAGCCTTTTTCGAGCCTGAGCGAATCCAACGCATACATGCCGAACGGCTTCAGCCCATGTTGCTGGCCTGCCGCGCAGACGGCGTCGAAGATGGCTGATGTGTCGTCCACCCTGGTGTGGATTTCCCAGCCGAGTTCGCCGGCGAAGGAGACGCGCACGAGTTTGGCCCAGCGACCGGCGATCTTTGTCTCCTGATGCGTCAGCCATGGCAAAGTGAGGTCGGCTTCGCAGACATCGGCGAGGATTTTTCGCGAGTTCGGGCCTGCCAGGATCTGGGTCGAGAATTCCTCGGTCCGATCGATCAGCTTGAACGGTGCGTCCTTGGGCATGCGCGATTTCAGCCACTCGAAATCGTGCCATTGCGCGACCGCCGCGGTGATCAGCGTCATCAGGTTGTCGTCGTGGCGCACCACGGACATTTCGGTGACGATGCGGCCCTTGTCGTCGGCGAAATAGACGAGACCGAGGCGGCCGGGCTTCGGCACCAGGCCGGTGACCTGCAGGCTCAGCCATTCGGCGGCACCGGGACCGTCGAGGTTGAAGCGCGAGAAGCCCGGCAGGTCCAAAATGCCGGCGGCGTCGCGCACGGCCAGGCATTCCTCGCGCACGCGATGATGCCACGGTCCGTCGCGGCGGAAGGTCAGCGTGGCTTCCTCGGAAATGTCATCGCCGTCTTGTGCGTACCAGGTGGCCCGCTCCCAGCCATTATAGGCGTCGAAGCGGCCGCCGAGCGCCTTGATGCGATCATGGATCGGCGACAGCTTGCGGTCGCGGCCTTCCGGCCAGGCATGGCGCGGGAACTGGATGGCATACTCGTTGCCGTAGATCTCCATGCCCTTGGCGACGCAATAGTCCGGCGCCGAGGCAAAGGAGGTGAAGCGGCGCGGGTCGCACGACCACATATCCCATTCGGTCTGGCCCTCTGTCACCCATTCGGCCAGCACCTTGCCGGCGCCGCCACCCTGGGCAATGCCGAAGGTGAAGACGCAGGCCTCGAAGGCATTGGGAACGCCGGGCATCGGGCCGATCAGCGGATTGCCGTCCGGCGTGTAGGGGATCGGCCCGTTGATGACCTTGGACAGGCCGGCGGTGCCAAGGATCGGCACGCGGGCGACGGCATCGGCCAGATAATGTTCCAGCCGGTCGAGGTCGTCGGAGAACAATTGAAAGGAAAAATCCTCCGGCATCGGGTCGTTGTGGCTGGCCCAATGCGCGCGGCAATTGCGCTCATAGGGGCCGAGATTCATCCCGTTCTTCTCCTGGCGCAGATAGTAGGAGGTGTCGACGTCGCGCAGCAGCGGCAGTTTCTTGCCCTGTTCCTTCGACCATGCCGCCAGTTCGGGAATCTCCTCGAACAATATGTACTGATGGCTCATCACCATCATCGGCACGTCGCGGCCGAACATCCGGCCGACTTCGGCGGCGCGGTAGCCGGCGGCATTGACGACGATCTCGCAGCGGATCTCACCTTGCGCCGTCTCGACCACCCACTCGTCGTTCTCGCGGCGCACGCCTGTGACCGGGCAGAAGCGGATGATCTTCGCGCCCATGTCGCGCGCGCCCTTGGCCAGCGCCTGGGTGAGCTGCGCCGGATCGATGTCGCCGTCGCTCGGGTCGTAGAGCGCGCCTTTCAAATCATGCGTCTCGATGAAGGGATAGCGGCGCTGGATCTCGTCGACGCCGACGATGTCGATGTCCATACCCTGGTAGCGGCCCATGCCCTTGGCGCGCTGAAATTCCTGCATGCGCTCTTTCGTGTGGGCAAGGCGCAGCGAGCCGGTGACGTGATAGTTCATGGGATAGTCGACCGCGTCGGCCAGCCCGCGATAAAGCTCGGTCGAATAGCGCTGCATGTTCATCAGCGACCAGGACGAGGAGAAAGTCGGCACGTTGCCGGCGGCATGCCAGGTCGAGCCCGAAGTCAGCTCGTTCTTTTCCAAGAGCACGCAGTCGGTCCAGCCCGCCTTGGCGAGATGGTAGAGCGCGGAAGTGCCGACGGCACCGCCTCCGATGATCACCACGCGCGCCGTGCTCGGCAAACCCGCCATGTTCTTCTCCAAACTTGAACTCAATAGACGGGTGGTGAAACCACCCAGATGACAATTGCAGGCTCCGCGCCCGGATTGCGCCAGCGGTAAGGCTTGCCTTCAAAGCGAAAGGAGTCGCCTTCGCCAAGCCGATGCCAGACACCTCCGATCTCGATGTCGAACAGCCCGGAGGCGACGTATCCAGCTTCTTCGGTCGGCCGCTGCGCCTCGGCCTTCAGTTCCGCGCCCGGCGCGAAGACCGAACGCACCATCTCGAAGCTACCGCCGAGATCGGGCGACAGAAGCTCCTCCACCAGGCCGGATTCGCTTGTGCCAAGCGTGCGGCGCCTGCCAGCGCGCACGACCACGCCGCGCTCGCTTTCGACAGGTACGTCATGGCTGAAGAACAGGCTGATCGGCACGCCGAACAGTTCGGCGAAGGCTCGGAGGTCACCGAGCGACGGCGTCGACAGACCGCGCTCGACCTGGCTGACCCAGCCGACCGAACGGCCAAGCTTCGAGCCGATCTCGGCGAGTGTCAGCCCGCGCGCCTTGCGCAGGGCCCTGATGTCGCCGGCCAGCACGCGTTCGTCAGGTACCTGCAATGTTCTAGCGGTAGTCGAAGGCAAAGCGCTCACTTTATGAAAAAATCTGGCCAAATTTCATGAGAAGTCAAGCTCATGAAAAAATCAAGTAGATTTTCACGGATGCACAAGATTTGCTTGCGCGATTTTGACGGTTCATGCAAAGGCTCCGCCGAGAGCGGCGAGTGGGGACGTCCGATCGAGACAAAGGGTAAGGGACGGCCCATGCTGGAAAATAACCCCCGAATTGCGGGCGATGCCGAGATTGTCGACGAGGCGATCCTGTCGCGCCGTTCGGTGCGCGCATTCCTGCCCGACATGGTCGACGACGAAACCATCCGCGCCATTCTGGCGGTTGCGGCGCGTGCCCCATCCGGCACCAACATGCAGCCATGGAAGGTCTATGTCACCAAGGGCGAGAGCAAGCAGCGGATATCAGACGCCATTCTCAATTCCGGCATTCGCGCCGAAAAAGCTGATTGGGACGAGTACCGGTATTATCCCACACAGTTCTTCGAGCCGTATCTGACCCGCCGCCGCGCCAACGGTTTCGGCCTCTATGGCGCGCTCGGGATCGGTCGTCGCGAGGTCGACAAGATGCGCGCCCAGCACGACCGCAACTTCGTCTTCTTCGACGCCCCGGTCGGCATGATCTTCACCATCGACCGCCGCCTCAACCAGGGCTCATGGATCGACTACGGCATGTTCCTGCAGAACATTATGGTCGCAGCAAGAGGCAGGGGTCTGCACACCTGTCCGCAGGCGGCCTTCGCGCCCTATCACCGGCAGATCAGGCCGGTGCTCGACATTCCGGACGAAGAGATCGTCGTCTGCGGCATGGCGCTTGGTTATGAAGATACGTCAAAACCTGAAAACGCCTTCCGCACCGACCGCGTGCCGCTGGAAGAGTGGGTGACGTTCAGCGAATAAGCCAGCCAGCCTCATTCGGTATTCATCTGTGCGCCGTGGCCGCTGACATGGGCACCGTCCTGTGGCGTCAGCTTGAGGTAGGCAAGCAGCGCGCAGAGCGTGATGATGCCCTCGATGACGAACAGGATGCGGAAATCGTTGGCGACGGCTGGACCGCCGCCGGCCAGAAATGACAATACCGCCGCAGCCAGGCCGACGCTGATCGCCACCGCCAGCTGCCATAATATGTAATAGAGCGCGCTGAAGCGGGCGAGCTGCTCGGGCGCGATGTCGGAATAGGCGAGATTGCCGGTCGAGGCCCATTGCGCGGAGCGGAAGACGCCGAAGACGAAGATGTAGGTCAGCACGATCCACACCGGCGTCGTCGCCTGCATCAAGGCGAAGCCGGCGACCATCACGGCGACGATCGGGGTGTTGTAGACCAGCACGCGGCGAAAGCCGAAACGGTTGAGGACACGCGGCATGAAGAAGCGCATGGCCACGGAGCCGACCGCGGCGACGAAGGTCAGCGATCCCGCCTGCACCGCGCTCATGCCGAAGCCGAGCTGGAACATCAAGGGCAGCAGGAACACCACCGAGCTGAGGCCGATCGTGTCCAGCCCGCCGCCGGTGAGGAACGAAATGCGGAAGGTACGGATGCGCAACAGCTTGAGATCGAGCAGCGGATTGCGCACGCGCAGGCAGTAGAACGAGGCGATGGTCAGGATGGCCAGCGCCAGCGCCAGTTCGGCGGCGATGATGCCGCCCGCGGCATCCTTGGCAGCAAGCGAATCCATGCCGAAGACGAGCAGGACCATGCCGCTGCCGACCAGCAGGAAGCCCGGAAAATCGAACGGCGTGCGCACGGGCTTGGTCATCGTCGGAAACAGCGAGGCGGCAAGAATTGCCGCCGCCAGCGCGAACGGCACGTTGATGAAGAAGATCCAGCGCCAGGAAATGTAGGTGGTCAGCGCGCCCCCGACGAGCGGACCGACCAACGGTCCGGACTGGCCGGCCAGCGATATGTACATGTTGATCTTCAGTGTGCGGCTGCGCGGAAAGGTCGACAGGATGACGACCTGGCCGAGTGTGCCCATCAAGGCGCCGCCAAAGCCTTGCAGCGCACGCGCACCAACCAGCATCCAGATGTTGTCGGACAGTCCGCAGAGCGCCGACGAGGCGGCGAACACCAGCAAGGCAAAACAGTAGACATTGCGCAGTCCGAAGCGGTCGGCGGCCCAGCCGCCAAGCGGCATCGAGATGATCAGGCTGGCGACATAGACGGTAATCAAGAGGCCGAGCTGGCTGGGCGGACGGCCGAGGCTCTCGCTGATGCCCGGCAGCGCGGTCACCACGACATTCTGGTCGAGGCTGGTCATGAACACGCCGCAGGCAACCGTCAGCGGCAGCAGGAGCAGGGCTCTGGCCGGCACATCGGCGCGATCCGTGGCGCCGGCGGATAGTTCTGCGGTCATTGAGATGTTCGAACCAAACGAATGTGCCGACTCTTGAAGAAGGGATTTCATATCCCTCGCGCCGGTTGGGCGGCCACGTTTTCGCACCATGGGCGCCGGCGGCCCGATTCTCTAGCGGCAGAAGCGGCCGGCGTTGATGCCAGATGTGGGCAACGCGGCCATCCGGCCGCGCCGCCTACTGCACCTCGTAGCCGACTTCCTCGCTGGCATGGCAGAGCGCCTTCCAGAAAGAGCGTGCAAACGAGCGGAAGACATAGATGTCGAACTGGTCGGCGCTGGTGCGCTGGATCTGGGCGAAGATGTCGTGATGGGTGGTCGAACGGCCGGCGCCGACCGGAAAGGCCGGCAGCGCGAAGTCGATGGCGAAGAATTTCGCCAGCACCCATTCGGCCTTCGGCCCGGCAATGCGGATGGCGGTGCGGCCGTGCGAGAGGTCGGTCACGGTGCCAATGGCGGGGGTCACCACTTTGGCAAAGGCCGCAGCCAGGCCTTCGGCTTCATCGGCAACGGTGAACTTTCCCGGCGCGAAGCCGAACACCGATTTCACGCCGTCGCTCAAGCCGCCGCCGGCGCCATCGGGCAGGGCAAGCCCGGTGACGGTGCGGATGGCTGCTATCAGCTTCTTCTCCTCGCCGGGCCACGCGGCGAGCTGCACGATCGAGCCCGGCCTTGTCTCGGTCAGGATGATCTCGACGCCGTGCTCGAAATTGCCGTGCGAGCCGACATGGAATTCAGGCTCAAGCGGCGACAAGGGTTCGGGTGATTGGCGCTCAACCATGCATGCGGCTCCCGTCCGGATCGAAGAAGTGGTTGGAGACGATCTCGACCGGTCCAAACCGGTTGCGCAAGGGATCGGAGACATGAGCGCGCGTGCCCTGCCGTGCCTTGCCGCCCTTGACCAGCGCCAGCGCGATATGCCTGCCGAGCGCCGGTGAATAGCAGCAGGCGGTGATGTGACCGATCGAGCCGTGCGGATTGGCCTCGTCAACCTCCTCGACGATGTGCGCGCCGCCATTGAACGGTAGGTTGTCGAGGGCGATCAGGCCGACCAGTTCCAGGCGGTCCGACGCGATCAGGCCTTCGCGGTCCATCATCGCCGAGCCGATGAACGGCTTCTTCTTCGACAGCATCCAGTCGAGATGCAGGTCGCGCGCCGTGGTGCGGCCGTCGATCTCGGCGCCGGTGACATGGCCTTTTTCGATGCGCATGGTGCCCAGCGCCTCGAGCCCGTAGGTGACCAGCCCGAACGGTTTGCCGGCCTCGACAAGCGCTTCCCAGACATGGGTGCCGTGGCCGGCGCCGGAATAGACTTCGAACGCCATTTCGCCGGAGAAGGACAGCCGGCAGATCATCACCGGCACGCCTGCTATCTCGCCGCGCACGAGGCCCATGAAGGGCAAGGTGGCATTGTCGACTGCGGTGCCGGTGACACAAGAGGCGAGGATCTGCCTGGCCTTCGGCCCGCCGATCGCGGCCCCCGCCCATTCGTCGGTCACCGAGGTGACGTGGACTTTCAGCTCCGGCCAGATCACGTCGAGGAAATATTCCAGATGCTGCATCACCTTGCCGGCATTGGCGGTGGTGGTGGTCATCAGGAAGTCCTGCTCGCCGAGCCGCCAGGTGGTGCCGTCGTCGAAGGCTAGGCCGTCCTCGCGCAGCATCAGACCGTAGCGGGCCTTGCCGACGGCCAGCGTCGAAAACATGTTGGTGTAGACGCGGTCGAGGAATGCGGCGGCGTCGGGGCCTTGCACGGCAATCTTGCCCAATGTCGAGACATCGACGATGCCGGCGCTTTCGCGTGTCGCCTTGGCTTCGCGCACATAGGCCTGCTCGACCGTTTCGCCTGCATGGCCGTAGATCATCGGGCGATACCAGAGGCCGGCGGAATACATCGTCGCGCCATTGGCCAGATGCCAGTCATGCATCGGGGTCAATCGTTCGGGCTTGAGATCGCCAAAACGTTCCGCCGCCAGCGAGCCGATCGACACCGGCGCAAAGGGCGGCCGGAAGCGCGTCGTGCCGACTTCGGGGATGGGCTTGCCCAGGGCTTCGGCCATGATGGCAAGGCCGGGCACGTTGGAGCTCTTGCCCTGGTCGGTCGCCATGCCGAGCGTGGTGTAGCGTTTCAGATGCTCGACCGAGACAAAGCCTTCCCGGTGCGCCAGCCGCACGTCCTCTGCCGTCACGTCGTGCTGGAAGTCGACAAAGCTCTTGCCCTTGGCCCTGATCTCGAACACCGGTGCCGGATCAGGATCGCCGGGCACGGCTTCCACCGCCGGCAATACAGAAGGCGCGCTGGGGCCACCGGCTGCGGCAAGGCCCGCGGCGCGGCCTTCGGCGATGGCTTCGGCGGTGGAGAAACTGCCGGTGAAGGCGCCGGCGCCGATCCAGCTCTGTGTTGGCTTCGGCGGCAGGAAGGCCTGCCGCGCGGCATTCCATTCCGCCTTGGCGCCGGCCTGGCTGGCCAGATGGATAGTCGGCGACCAGCCGCCGGACATCAGCAGGCAATCGGCGTGGATACTGCGGGCATCGCCGATGAGCGTGCCGTTGGCCATATCGAAGCGTTGCAGTTTGAGGCCGGACAGCGCCTTTCCGCCTTCGGTGGCGACGACGGCATGGCCAGCGAAGATCTCGGCCTCGGCTTCCGCGGCCAGCTTGCGCATCTCCGGCGAAAGTTCCGGCCTGACATCGGCGATGGCGACGACCGCGGCACCGGCCTTCTTCAAGGCGACGGCCGCCCGATAGGCGCTGTCATTGTTGGTGAACAGCGCGATCCGCTCGCCCGGCAGCACGCCGAATTCGTTGGCATAGCGCTCGGCTGCATGCGCCAGCATCACCCCTGGCCGGTCATTGCCGGGGAACACGAGCGGCCGCTCGAACGCACCGGTGGCCAGGACCACGGATTTGGCACGGATCGCCCAATAGCGATGGCGCGGCTCGCCCTTGCCTGGCTGATCCTTGTGATCGCTGACCCGTTCCAGCGCGGCAAGCGTGTTGTTGTCGTAATAACCCCACACTGTGGTGCGCGGTAAAAGCCGGACATTGTCGCGGCCTGCGAGCTGGGCGACGGTGCGGCGCGCCCAATCGGCAGCTGGTGCGCCATCGATCGTTTCCCCGGACCAGTTGGCCGAACCGCCGAAAAGCGGCTCGAGATCGGCCAACATGACGCGCGCTCCCTGATCGGCGGCGGTCCTGGCGGCCATCAGGCCGGCCGGGCCGGAGCCGACCACCAGCACGTCGCAAAAGGCGTTCATGCGCTCGTAGCGGGCCGGGTCTTTCGCCGTTCCGGCGCTGCCGAGACCGGCTGCGCGGCGGATGAAGTGTTCGCAGAACATCCAGAAGCGCGTGCCTTTGAGCGGGCCGAACACCGGTCCCATGAAGGTCTTGTAGTAGAACCCGGCCGACAGGATGTTGCCGCCGAGCTGGTTGACGGCGTTGATGTCCCAGGCAAGCGAGGGAAAGCGGTTCTGGCTGATGGCAACCAGGCCGTCATGGATTTCGACCAGGGTCGCCGGAATGTTGGGCTCGCGAACCTCGCCCTTCAACACCGTCACCAGCGCGTTGGGTTCCTCGACGCCGGCAGTCAGCAGGCCGCGCGGGCGGTGGTATTTGAACGAACGTCCGTAAAGCGTGACGCCCTTGGCCAGCAGCGCCGACGCCAGCGTGTCGCCGGCATGGCCGGTGTAGGCCGTGCCGTCGAAGGTGAAGCGGATGGTTTTCAGCCGGTCGATGCGGCCGCCGGTATCGGCGCGGCGCGGGCTCATGCCTTGTCCTCCGCCTTGCGGCGCGCGGCGGAGCCATGATCGCCGCGCCCTTGATGATCACCGCGCACAAAGGCAACGCTGGAAATCTCATGCGTCAGCGTGTTGCGCACGACGCGCAGATGCGCGCGGCAACCGCCGGAATGCTGCCATATCTCGTTGTGGTCGCCGGCCGGGTTCAGCCGGTCATAGACATAGGCATTCCACGCCTCGAAATTCTGGGAGGCGGAGTCGGGACGCTCACGATTGCCGTCACCCTGATAGGTGAACTCGATGACGTCACGCGGACCGCAATAGGGGCAAGTGATCAACATTGGACTCTACCTATTGCTAATGCAGCCGCGGGTTTGCACCCTGGCCCTTGTCGTCGATCACCAGGCCGCGGTGGAAGCGGTCGAGGGTGAAGGGGGCGTTGAGATCGTGCGGCTGGTCCTTGGCGATGGTCCAGGCAAAGCACCAGCCCGAGGCCGGCGTCGCCTTGAAGCCGCCATAACACCAGCCGCAGTTGAGATACATGCCGGGCAGGGGACCGGTGGTGATGATCGGCGAGCCGTCCATCGACATGTCGCAGACGCCGCCCCAGGAGCGCAGCATGCGCACACGGGCAAGGCCCGGAAACAGCGCCAGCATTTCGCTCATCACCTCGTCGACGACAGGCAAATTGCCGCGCTGGGCGTAGCTGTTGTAGCCGTCGATGTCGCCGCCATAGATGAGGCCGCCCTTGTCCGACTGCGACATGTAGAAATGGCCCATGCCGAAGGTGACGACGGTGTCGATGAAGGGTTTCAGCGATTCCGTCACGAAGGCCTGCAGCACATGGCTCTCGATCGGCATCGTCTCGATGCCGGCCAGCTGCATGACGCGTCCGGTGCTGCCGGCGACCGCCACGGCCACCTTCCTGGCGCGGATGTCGCCGCGCGAAGTGGTGACGCCTGATATGCGGTCGCCATCGCGCAGAAAGCCGGTGACCTCGCAATTCTCGATGATGTCGACGCCGCGCCGGTCGGCGCCGCGCGCGTAGCCCCAGGCCACCGCATCGTGGCGGGCGGTGCCGGCGCGGCGCTGCATCAAGCCGCCGACCACCGGGAAGCGCGCGCTGTCGGAGACATCGAGCGCCGGGATCAGACGTTTGATCTCAGCCTTCGTCATCAGTTCGGCGTCGACACCGAGATGGCGCATGGCGTTGCCGCGCCTTGCATAGTCGTCGAACTGGGCCGGCGTGTGCGCCAGGTTCAGGCAGCCGCGCTGCGAGAACATGACGTTGTAGTTGAGCTCATGCGAGAGGTTCTCCCACAGCTTCATCGAGTGTTCGTAGAAGCGGGTGTTGGCCGGCAGCAGGTAGTTCGAGCGCACCGCCGTGGTGTTGCGGCCGACATTGCCGGAACCGAGCCAGCCCTTTTCCACAACGGCGACATTGGTGATGCCGTGTTCCTTGGCAAGATAATAGGCGGTCGCCAGCCCATGACCGCCGCCACCGATGATTATGACGTCATAGGACGCTTTCGGGTCAGGCTTGCGCCATGCCGGCTTCCAATCCTTGTTTCCCTTGAGCGCATTCGCGAGCAGCGAAAAGGCCGAGTACTCTGCCATTGATGTCATCCGGTTCGGGCGATGCGGCAGACTATAGAGCAGGCCGCACCCGCAAAGCCAATATTGCGCCATCGCCTTTCGACTGGCCGACGCTTGAAATGGATCGATGGGGGTGAGTGATCGGTTGGCGCCAATGATCGGATGGGCTCGCGATACGACGGCTTGCCCCAGGATAGGGCCGTCTTTATCAAGGACAGGCTTTTCAAATTGCCTTTGCCGCCGATGAGTCGCCAACAAATCATGCTTTTCCGATTGCTTCGTCTCATTTTGATCCTCACGCTTGTCGTCTCGGCGCCGCTGTCGTTCGATGCGATGGCACAGGGGCTTGGCCAGGCGCCTGCCGGACTGGTCGCCGATCAGCAGAAGATCCTGCAGGACCTGACGACCAAGACCGACAATCTGGAAAAGAAGATCCAACAGGACGCCGAGGAGGATAGCAGCCTCGTCGATATCCGCCTGCAGCTCGAGGAGTTGTCGCGGCAATCGCTGAACAGCGCACTGGCCTTCCGCACGCGTCTTGGCGAGATCAACAGCCGTCTTGAGCAGCTTGGCGCGGCACCTGCGGCGGGTCAGCCGCCGGAGCCCGACATCGTCAGCGGCGAACGCCAGGCGCTGGTGTCGGAAAAGGCCGAGATCAATGCGGTCATCTCGCAGGCCCAGGCCCTGTCGATCCGCATCAGCGGGCTGATCGATAAGATCGGCAATATGCGCAGCGAGTTGTTCCGCAACCTTTTGACCAAACGCTACGTGCTGTCGGATGCGCTGAGCCCGCAGGTTTTCTCCGACGCCCAGGACGAATACACCAATCTGTACAAGGCGGTGTCTTCCTGGCTGAGCTTCGCTTTCAAGTTCAAGTTCCAGGCCATCCTCGCAGCGACCTTCGTGGCGCTCGGGCTGGCGCTGGTGCTGCTGGTCGGCGGCAGGCGGCTGTTCGGGAGGGTGTTCGAAGCCGATCCCTCCAATGAAGACCCGTCCTATCTCAGCCGCTTATCGGTGGCTTTCTGGTCAACCTTGCTGCCAACGCTGGCGGTTGCCGCCTTTCTGGGATCGACGATTTTCTTCTTCAATTATTACAATGTGTTGCGTGGTGATATTGGCCTGTTCCTCAATGCATTGGCGACCGCCATCGGCGTGGTGTTCTGCGTCAACCGGCTGACCAATGCGGCGCTGGAGCCGCGGCTGCCGAACTGGCGCCTTATCCCGGTCGAAACGGGGCCGGCGCGCTGGCTGGTGCGCCTGACCACCGCCATGGCCGTGGTCATCAGCGTCAACACCTTCCTGTCGGTGATCAACGACAAAATGGGCTCGCCGCTGTCATTGACCATTGCCCGCAGTTTCGGCGCAACCATCATCGTCGGCGTCATCCTGATCCTGATGGCGATGCTGAGGCCATTCAAGGCGCGTGATGGAAGTTGGCGGCCGTGGCCGGCATGGCTGCGCTATACGGCGCTTGCACTCGGTCTTTTCACCATCGTCGCGGCGCTGCTTGGTTACATCGGCCTCGCTCTGTTCGTTTCGCTGCAGGTCGTCGTTACCGGCACCGCGCTGATCACCGCCTATATCGGTTTCCTGTCGGCACAGGCGATCGGCGAGGAGGGTGCTTTCGCCAACACGACCGTCGGGCGCTGGCTGTCGGCCAAATCCAGCTACGAGGATACGGCCCTCGACCAGCTAGGCCTTGTCGTCAGTGTTGCCATCAATGTGATGATCGTGCTGGTGTTCCTGCCGCTGATCCTGCTGATGTGGGGTTTCCAACTGGGCGATATCCAGGCTTGGGCCTACAAGCTCGCAACTGGGATCAACATCGGGTCGGTGACCATTTCGGTGACCGGCATCCTCTCCGGCATCGTCGTCTTCATCATAGGCTATTTCCTGACGCGCTGGTTCCAGGGCTGGCTCGACGGTTCGGTGATGGCGCGTGGCAAGGTCGATACCGGCGTGCGCAACTCGATCAGGCTGGCGGTCGGCTATGCCGGCGTCGCGCTCGCGGCACTGGTCGGCATCTCGGCGGCGGGCATCGACCTGTCCAGCCTGGCGCTGGTCGCCGGCGCTCTTTCCCTCGGTATCGGCTTTGGCCTGCAGAACGTGGTGTCCAATTTCGTTTCCGGCCTGATCCTGTTGGCCGAGCGGCCATTCAAGGTGGGCGACTGGATCGTTGCCGGCGATGTCAGCGGCACAGTCAAGAAGATCAGCGTGCGCGCCACCGAGATCGAAACCTTCCAGCGGCAATCGGTGATCCTGCCCAATTCGAACCTGATCAACAACGCCGTCGGCAACTGGACGCACCGCAACAAGCTCGGCCGCATCGACATCAAGGTCGGCGTCGCTTACGGCAGCGACGTCAAGCAGGTTCATGCCGTCCTGCTGGAGATCGCCCGCAGCCACCCGATGGTGCTGAAGAACCCCGAACCCTTCGTGCTGTTTTCCAATTTCGGCCCTGCCGCCCTGGAATTCGAGATCCGCGTGTTCCTGGCCGATGTGATGAATGGCAACATCGCGCAGAACGACATCCGTTTTGCCGTCCTCGAAAAATTCAGCAGCGAACACATCGAGATGCCCTCGACGCCGCGCGCCGTGGTCGAGGCCCACAAGCCCAAGGCGTGGCCGACAGACGACGACAAGATCGAGGCCGACTTCGCCGAACAGGAGCAGATAAAGGCCGAAGCCGAGGCGGAGAAGAAGCGGCTGGTCAAGTCCCGCAAAACCAAGAAGCCAGATCCGGACTAAGCTGGGACTCCGTCGACCTTGATCCTGCCGGAACCGATTGCGGCATGAATGCGGCATTCAGTTGCGGTTCAGCTTCCATCTCCTATAAGCTCCCATGCAAAGGCGAAATTGCCTTGCGAAATGCAACAGAGGCGGTGGGAACACCGATATTGCGCCATGTGGAAGTCTCTCGTCGCTGCCGTCGCCCTGGTCGCCGCCATCGGCTCGGTCCATGCCGCAAGCGCGGTCAACAAGGACGCCGAGACCCGCACGCTGGTCGTGACCGAGGGCGGCAGCAAGACCGACCTCGCGCTGGCTGGTGGCGAAACGGTTGAGTTCTGCCCGAATGGCTGTTTCGTCACCTTGCCGAACGGCGACCTCGAAGCTCTGACCGGTTCGGAAACCATCGAAATCTCGGGCGGCGTCGCCCGAATCAAGTAATTCCGATTGGCATATCTTGAGAGGCCGGGCATTTGCTCGGCCTCTTATCGTTTTCGGTAGCAGATGCTTAACAATGACGCGGGAAATACCGTCACGGCAGCCGTCTGCAACCGGGCGTTTTAACGTTCGCTACGCCATCGCCCGCTATACCAGCCTCAAGACGCCGGAAAGCGGCGCGCAACTCTACGCGGGCAGGGCAGGACGGACATGGATGCGCGGTCGGACAGGAACGCAATACCGCTTGCGGTCGATCTCGACGGCACGCTGATCGCGACCGATCTGTTGTGGGAAGGGCTGTTCATCCTTCTCAAGAAGAACCCGCTCTATATCTTCCTAGTACCGTTCTGGATCGCCGGCGGGCCGGCGCGGCTGAAGCAGGCAATCGCGCAACGCATCGACATCGATCCGGCATCGCTGCCCTATCGCGAGGTGCTGCTTTGCCGCCTCCGGACCGAACACGCCGAGGGCCGCAAGATCGTGCTGGCGACCGGTACGCCGCGCAAGTTCGCCGACGCCATCGCGGCCCATCTCGGCATTTTCGACCAGGTGCTGGCCACCGATGGTCTCGCCAATCTCACCTCGGGCAGGAAGCGCGCTTCGCTGATCGCAGCCTATGGCGATGGCGGTTTCGACTATGCCGGCAACAGCCGTCACGATCTCCAGGTCTTCGATGCAGCGCGCAACGCGATCGTCGTCGCGCCCGACCGCCATGCCGCGCGCTGGCAGGCAGCGCATGGCGCCGAGACGATGCCGGCGCCGAAGCCGACTTTGCGGACCATCGTCAAGATGCTGCGTGTCCATCAGTGGCTGAAGAATTCGCTGATCGCAGTGCCGATGGTGCTCTCGCATGAATATTTCAACACCGACATGATCTGGCAATGCCTGCTGGCATTCGTCTCGTTCAGTGCGGTGGCGTCGGCCATCTATATCCTCAACGATTTCTTCGACCTCGCGCTCGATCGCAAACACCTCACCAAGCGCAACAGGCCGTTCGCCAGCGGTGCGCTGTCGATCCCGTTCGGACTTGGCGCAATCGCGGTGCTTCTGGCGATCGGCATCGGCACCGGGCTGTTCCTGTCGCCCGAATTCATGGCTGTGCTCGGCGGCTATATGGTCGTCACGACGGCCTATTCGCTGTCGTTCAAGCGCATGCTGCTGGTCGATGTGCTGACACTCGCCGGCCTCTACACGATCCGCGTCCTGGCCGGTGCGGCGGCGACCGGCGTCGACGTCTCGTTCTGGCTGCTGGCCTTCTCTATCTTCTTCTTCCTGTCGCTGGCGCTGGTGAAGCGCTTCGTCGAACTGCGCACCACCGCCATTCCGCCTGGCGAGCGCATTGCCGGCCGCGGCTATCGCACCGAAGACCAGGAGATCGTCGCCCAGGCCGGCATGGCTTCGGCCTTCTCCTCGGCGCTGGTGCTGGCGCTCTACATGGACAGTGTCGCGGTGCGCGAGCCTTATCCACATCCGTGGCTGATCTGGCCGCTGGCACCGATCGTGCTTTATCTCACCATGCGCGTCTGGATCCTGGCGCGCCGCAACGAGATGCATGACGATCCGGTCGTCTTCATCATCCGCGACTGGCGCAGCCAGATCGTTGTGCTGATCGGTGCAGTGATGCTGGTCATCGGGGGCTGGTAGGCATGGCCACTGAGCGGTTCCCGAGCTTTGGCCTTGCTACGCCGCCGGCGCCGCGCGCCATCGGTGCCGACGAGGCTATCTCGCTGCTGAAGGGCGGTCAGGCCAAGCCAGCGTCACTGCTTGCCTATGGCAATGGTCGCTCCTACGGCGATTCCTGCCAGAACGCGGCCGGCGCGGTCGTCGACATGCGCTCGCTGAACCGGATTCGTGCCTTCAACGCCGAAACCGGTGTTCTCGAGGCGGATGCCGGCGTGCTGTTGTCCGACATCATCGCCCACGCTGCCCCACACGGCTTCTTCCCGGCGGTTGTGCCCGGCACCCAATTCGTCACGCTGGGTGGCGCCATCGCAAACGACGTGCATGGCAAGAACCATCATCGGCGCGGGACATTCGGCTGCCATGTCGAGAGCTTCACGCTGCTCAGGTCCGACGGAAAGACCCACCGCTGCTCGGCATCGGACAATGCGCGGCTGTTTGCGGCAACGATCGGCGGCATGGGGCTGACCGGCCTCATCCTGTCGGCTTCGATCCGGTTGATGCGGGTGCATTCCCTCGACATCGTCGAAAAGGCGACGCCGTTTCGTGATCTCTGCGAATTCTTCGACCTGGCCGAGGCGGCCGATCAGGCCAATGAATATGCGGTCGCCTGGATCGACCAATTGGCCGGCGGCCGCAACAGCGCTCGCGGCCTGCTGTTGTCGGGCAATCACGCCGAGCACGGCTCGCATGCCGCCTCGCGCGTCGGCGGCAATTTCTCGGTGCCGGTCCAGCCGCCATTCAATGTGCTCAACCGGCCGTTCCTGACCGCCTTCAACGCTGCCTACAGGTGGAGGAAGAGCCGGGCAACGGTGCCGCGCCAGGCCGGATATCAGGACTTCTTCTTCCCGCTCGACGGCGTGCGCGACTGGAACCGGCTTTATGGGCCGAAAGGGCTTTTCCAGCACCAGAGCGTGGTGCCGGAAGAGACGGCGCGCGAGGCCGTGCCGGCATTGCTGGCGGCTGCAAGGCAAGCGGGGCAGGGCTCGTTCCTCACCGTGCTGAAGCGCTTTGGCTCCATCCGCTCGCCGGCACTGCTGTCGTTCCCGCGCCCTGGCTACACGCTGACACTGGATTTCCCCAACAGGGGTGCCGCGACACTGACATTGCTGCGGGAACTCGACCGCATCACGGTCGAGGCCGGCGGCGCGGTCAATCCATACAAGGACGCCCGCATGGCCGCCGAGATATTCGCCTCGTCCTTTCCCGAATGGCAGCGGCTGGAAGCGCTCCGCGACCACGCCTTCATGTCTGACTTCTGGGCGCGCACCGCGAAGAGGTTGGATGCGCGACGAGGCTCGGTCGAGGCGGCCGAATAGATAAAACTCGAATGATTCCTGGTTAATTGGTGCTTAATAGCGCGATTTACTCAAAATATTGTTGGGACTTCACCAAATGTTTGCGGGTTTGTAGTAGGAAGCGCGAAGGGGTGGCTTGGAACACATGAAATACATCGTCTTCATTCTCTTTACAGTCATGACCAATGCCGCCGCGCAGCTGATGCTGAAGCAAGGCATGATGTCGCTCGGGCCGATCTCGTTCGAGGGCGTCAATCCGCTCGTCAAGTTGCTGCAGATCGTTTTCAGCCCCTGGGTGTTCCTGGGCCTGTGCACCTTCGTCATCTCGATGGCATCGCATCTCTATGTGCTGTCCAAGGTCGAGCTCTCCTTCGCCTATCCGTTCCTCAGCCTCGCCTATGTTGCCGTCGCCATCTTCGCTTATTTCGTCTTCCGCGAGGACCTCAATGGCTGGCGCATCGCCGGCATCGCCTTCATCTGCGTCGGCACGGTGCTGATCGCCCAAAGTGGCCGAGATTTGGGTGGTCGAGGGCATGAGGACCAGACCGCTTCCATCACGCCCGACAAGATTCACGCAAACGAGATCGTTCGATGAGACATGTGATTTTCGGCGGCGACGGTTTCGTCGGCCGCCATCTCGCCCCGAAACTTGTGGCCGATGGTGAAGAGGTCGTCGTCGCCGATATCGTCAAGAGCGACCTGCCGCATTACCGCACTGTCCGCTTTATCCAGTGCGACGTCACTGATCCGGCATCGGTCGCGGCGGTTGGGCTGAAGGCCGACGACATGGTCTATAATCTGTCGGCCAAGATGCTGTCGCCGATCCAGGTGCGCGCCAAGCGGCACGATTTCTTTTTCCCGGTGAATTTCCACGGCACCGAGCACATCATGCAGGCCATGGACGGAGCCGGTGCGTCAAAACTCGTCCACTACACGACTGACATGATCTACGGCCACACGGTCACGCAGCCGATGACCGAGGAGCACCCGGTGGCGCCGCTGGGCGAATATGGCTGGTCGAAGCAGAAGACAGAGGAGTTGGCGGCCGAATGGCACAAGCGCGGCATGTCGATCTCGCTGTTTCGCCCGCGCCTGATCATCGGCCCAGGCCGGCTCGGCATCCTGGAAAAGCTGTTCAAGCTGATCGACTGGAATTTTCCGGTGCCGATGATCGGTTCGGGCAGGAACCCCTATCAGTTCATCTCGGTGTTCGACTGCGCCGAGGCCGCGCGCGCGGCCTGGAAGGCCGGCGTGCCTAATGAGGCCTATAATCTGGGTTCGCTCAACCCGCCGCCGGTCAAGAAATTGCTCGGCGATTTGATCCGGCATGCCGGCTCGACATCGATCCTGATCCCGACACCGGGCTGGGCGGTCAAGCGCACGCTGGACCTGCTCGACCTCTTGAACATGCCGATCATGGACCCGGAACAGTATCTGATCGCCGACGAGGACTGCGTGCTCGACGTGTCCAAGGCCGGGCGTCAGCTCGGCTGGGTGCCGCAATATCGCGACGAGGACATGCTGATCGCCGCCTACAGCGAGTACCGCACAAAGAAAGCCGGTCACGCCGTCGCCACCAAACATGTGCCCGCCGAATAGCGGCTCGCAAAACAGCTTTCGTTGCGCCCGATCCTGGTCGTGCGTGCAGACAGGAGATTGAAATGACCGTCATGGCCAAGCCCGAACAGACCAATTTGCGCACCATGGTCAGCGCGCCGTCGCTGTCGCCCGCCACCATCGCCAAGCCCGATTTGATCAGCGTCGAGCAGGCCAAGGCGATGGACGTTGCCCGCATGACCGACCTGTTCAAGGCGCATCTCAACCCCGGCCAGCTGCACTTCATGAAGCTGCTCGGCTTCCACAAGATCAAGATCGAGCGTGCCGAAGGCATGTTCTACATCGACCAGAACGGCCGCAAGATCCTCGACTTCTTCGGCGGCTTCGGTTCGCTGGCCTTCGGCCACAATCATCCGCGCATTCTGGAAGCACGCAAGAAATTCCAGGAGGAGAAGCGCCAGGAAATCGCCATCGCCTTCATGTCGCAATATGCGGCGGCACTTGCGCACAACATCGCCAAATGCTCGCCCGGCGATCTCGACATGGTATTTTTGGGCTCGTCCGGCTCGGAAGCGATGGAAGCGGCGGTGAAGCTCGCCGAGCGCGCCGCCGGTCCGAAGCGGCCGAAGATCGTCTATGCCGAGAATTCCTTCCACGGCAAGACCAAGGGCGTGCTGGGCATCACAGACGGCCAGCTTTACCGCGCCGACTTCAAGGTGGCCGAAAACACGGTCCGCATCCCGTTCGCCGACATCGAGGCGGTCGAGCGCCTGTTCCGCTCCGACCCGGAGGTCGGGGTCATCGTGCTTGAAACCATCCAGGGCGGTGGCGGCATCATTCAGGCGCCGGCCGAATATTGGCAGAAGCTGCGCGCACTGTGCGACCAGTATGGCGTGCTGTGGGTCGCCGACGAAGTGCAGTGCGGCTATGGCCGTTCGGGCCGCTTCTACGCCTTCGAGCATTACGGCGTCATTCCCGATGTGACCGCGCTGGCCAAGTCGCTTGGCGCCGGCAAGGCGGCGGTGGGAGCCATGATCTCGCGGCGCGAGGTTTACATGAAGGCCTATGGCACGCCGAAAACGGCGATGATCCATGCCATGGCGACCTTCGGCGGCATGGGCGAGGCCTGCGTCACCTCGATCGAGGGGCTCAACGTGCTCTATGACGAGGGGCTGATCGACAATGCCGCCGTCACCGGCGACTATTTGCTGCAGCGCCTGCAGGCGCTCAGGGAAAAGTACCCGAAGATCATCAAGGATGTGCGCGGCAAGGGTTTTATGGTCGGCCTGGAGTTCCACGACTTCTCGCAGACCTTGCCGATGGTGCTGCGGCCGATCGTCAGCGTGCTCGACGACAAGCTGAAGGGCTCGCTGTCGGGCTTCGTTGGCGCGCTGCTGCTGCGCGATTACGACGTGCTGGTCGCCTTCACCGAGTACAACCGCAACGTCATCCGGCTGGAGCCGCCGTTGATCTGCCAGCGCGAGCATGTCGACCGCTTCGTCGATGCCTTCGACAGTCTGCTGTCGCGCGGCATCGTGTCGATCGTCAAGGACTTCGTCAAAAGCCAAGTCCGTTAGAAACGAAGCTCGCTGAGTTCGACAATGCTGACCAGGTCGCCCGCACCAGACAACCCACTCGACCGGCTCACCGAGGCCAGTCTGGCGTGGGGCGAGGGGACTTATGCGCGGCTGGCGGCACCGATCGGCGCGGCGGCCTTCGCGCTCTACATGCTGTTTACGGCGTTCACGGCATGGGTGATGCCCGACGCCAATTGGGACATGCTGCCCTATCTCGCCATAGCGGAGGAAGGCACCTATCCCGATGCACAGGCGCTGCATGACTATGCCTACAACACTGTCAAATCGGGCGTGTCGGCCGGTGACTACAAGGCGCTGACCGACGATGGCGGCGGCTTCCGCAGCCACATGGCGGAGAATGCCGCCGACTTCCATTCATTGCTCGGCATGTACCGGATCAAGTTCCTCTATGCCGAGATCCTGTCGACGATGAGCGCGGTGATGTCGCCGGTCGCGGCGATGCGCCTGGTCTCGGTGTTCTCGGTTCTATTGTTCGGCGCGATCGCCCTGATGTGGCTGCGCTCCGAAGGGGCGCTGGCCTTGGCGCCTGTGGTCGGCGCGGTGCTGATCATGGCCGATTTCGGCGATGCGGCGCGCGCTTCGACGCCGGATTTGTTGTGTTCGGCGCTGTTGCTCGGCGGGCTCTACGCCTATGTCCGCGGTCGCGAGATGGCAACGGCGCTCCTGCTCTTTCTCGCCTTCATGGTGCGGCCAGACAATATTGTTTTTCTTGCCATTTTTGCCGTGCTGCTGGTCGCCTTCCGGCAGAAATCGTGGGGCGCGCTGGCCGGTTTTGCGGCTTCCTTCGTCGCCTATTTCGCCATTTCGCACTGGGCTCATCATCCAGGCTGGTGGCCGCATTTGTGGTTCTCCAGCATTGAGCAGCATTACAATATGGACGGGTTCGAACCGCCATTCTCGGTCACCGCCTATCTCAGGGCGTTTGCCGCCTCGCTGCTGCGCGCCGTCAGCCTGAACAGCTGGGTCGGCGTGTCGGTGCTGGCACTGGCCGGCTGGTTTGCCGCCGCCCGCGCCGGCTTCCGCCTCGACCGCCGCGCCGGCATCCTGTTTGCGGCACTGGTGCTCGGCGCGCTGGCGAAGTTCACCGTCTTTCCGATCCACGACACGCGCATCTATTTCCCGCATCTGATCCCGCCATTCCTGCTGCTGGCGACGCCGTTCATGGCGCTGTGGGCAGCCGCGGCTCGTGGCCAGAATCGCGCGCCCTTGCCAATCATTCCCGGAGACAAGCCATGAGTTCGCTATCCAGCCTGGCGCGCGTTGCCCTGTCGCTTGGTCTTCCCAAGGGTGTTCTCGATCGCGGGCCGTCGCTGCGCGGCACGAAGTTCCTGGCCAGGGCGGCGCTGAAGGCGCGATTTGGTGAGGCAGGGCGACCGTTCCAGATGGTCAATGTCGGTGCCTGCGACGGTGCGCTGTTCGACGATGTGACGCCGTGGCTGCACCGCATAGCTGGCGCACGCGCGATGCTGGTCGAGCCGATCCCGTACAATCAGAAACGACTGCGCGCCAACTACCCCGACACCAGCCGGTTCATCATCGAGCCGGTGGCGGTGACGAAGACAAAGGGCACGATCACCGTCCACACTTTCGATGCCGCCGCGCTCGAGGCCGGCACGTTGCCCATCGAGTTCATCGGCTGCTCGTCGGTCACCGACACCAATCTGATGTCGGGCAAGAATGCCTGGGGCGAGGCCGACATCAACTTCAACAAGTTCGCGCCGCATCTCAGGGACATCGAGGTGCCATCCGAGACCTTGCAGACGCTGCTCGACCGCAACGGCATCAGCCATATCGACGCCTTTCTCGTCGATTGCGAGGGCGCCGACTGGATCGTCTTCGAACAGCTCGACCTCAAGCGCTACCGTCCCGGCATGATCAAGGTCGAGGTCGGTGCGCTGCCCGCGGCCGAGATCGGCCAGGTCGTGGTCAAGCTGAAGACCTCCGGCTATCAGGTCGGCTTCCAGGCCGAGGACATCTGGGCCTTCGCCTGAGTTATAGCCTTCACCTTGGAAGGCGAACCGCCAAGGGTCCGACGGGAAGCATTCTGCCGTCTGGTCGCTCGGCTTTTTGCCAATGTCGCAAACAGGCTTCATCAGGCCCATCGCTCCGCCCTATAGTCCGCCCGCTTTATCACTTTGGAGTCGCGGGCAAATGGCAGAGTTTCCGAAAAAGGCGAAGGTCGTCATTGTCGGCCTGGGCGGTATTGTCGGCGCATCGATCGCCCATCATCTGATCGAACGCGGATGGGACGACATTGTCGGCATCGACAAGTCAGGCATCCCGACCGATATCGGCTCGACCGCGCACGCCTCCGACTTCTGCTACACGACCAGCCACGATTTCCTGTCGTGCTGGACGACGCTCTACTCCATCGATTTCTACGAGAAGATGGGCCACTACGCGCGCATCGGCGGCCTTGAGGTCGCGCGCGTCGGCGACGACGGCCGCATGGAGGAGATCAAGCGCAAGATCGCCTCGGCCAAGGCGTTTGGCACGCGCGCCCGCCTGATCGAGCCGGCCGAGATCAAGGAGAAATTTCCACTCATCGAAGAAGCGATTGTCCAGGGTGGCCTTTGGGATCCCGATGCCGGTCTGGTCATCCCGCGCTCGCAGACGGTCGCCGGCAAGCTGGTCGATCAGGCGGAAGCGTCCGGCAAGCTCAAATCCTTCGCCAACACGTCGGCTCGGTCGCTTGTCGTCAAGGACGGCCGCATATCAGGCGTGGTGACGGACCGCGGCACCATTGAGGCCGACTATGTCATCGTCTGCGCCGGGATCTGGGGCCGGCTGATCGCGGAAATGGTCGGCGAGGACCTGCCGGTCATGCCGATCGACCATCCGCTGACCTTCTTCGGCCCCTACAACGAGTTCGCCGGCACGGGCAAGGAGATCGGCTGGCCGCTGCTGCGCGACCAGGGCAACTCGGCCTATATGCGCGACACCGGCGATCCAAAGACCGCCGAGGGCGGGCAGATCGAGTGGGGTTACTACGAAGAGACCAATCCGCGCCTTTGCCATCCGCGCGACCTGCTGGAGAAGGACCAGGCGCGGCTTTCGCCCTCACAGCGCGACCTCGACATGGAGCAGATCCTGGCACCGCTCGAACGCGCCATGGAACTGACGCCGATCCTCGGCGAACTCGGCTATAACGAGAGCCATTCCTTCAACGGGCTTCTCCAGGTGACGGCTGATGGCGGCCCGTCCATGGGCGAAAGCCAGAAGGTGCGGGGCCTTTGGTATGCCGTCGCCATCTGGGTCAAGGATGGTCCCGGCATGGGCAAGCTGATCGCCGACTGGATGACCGACGGCCGCACCGCAATCGATCACCATGCCATCGACTATGCACGGTTCTATCCGCACCAGACCAAGGAGCAATTCATCTGGGATCGCTGCACCGAGACGGCGATGAAGGTCTACAATCCGGCGGTGCATCCGCGCGAGCCGTTCTCCAAAGCCCGCAACATCAGGCGCTCGCCGTTCTGGGAACGCGAGAAGGAACTCGGCGGCTATTTCATGGAGCTCGGCGGCTGGGAGCGCGCCCACGGCTATGCCGCCAACGAGCATCTCCTGGAAAAATACGGCAACCGCGTGCCGGTGCGCGAGAACGAGTGGGACAACCGCCATTTCTGGCGCGTCTCCAATGCCGAGCATCTCGCCATGAGCGAGGATTGCGGCATCGTCAACCTGTCGCATTTCGCCATGTACGACATCGAAGGTCCCGACCATGTCGCGCTGCTGGAATGGCTGTGCGCGGCCAAGATCGGCGGCGACAACAACATCGGCAAGGGCATCTACACCCACTTCCTCGACGAGGAAGGCATGGTGCGCGCCGACTTTACCGTCATCCGCATGGCCGACCGCTGTCGTTTGATCGACGGCGCGGACGCCGGTCCGCGCGACTTCCAGTACATGCGCCGCACGGCACAGGACAAAGGTTTCGACGTCACCATCACCGACGTGACGGAAAAATACGTCACCATCGGCATCTGGGGGCCGAACGCCCGGGCGACCTTGCAGAAGGTCGTCGAAAATCCGGACGGGCTCTCTGTTGAGAACTTCCCATTCGCGGCAATCAAGCCGGTCCGGATCGGCGGCAAGGATGTCACCGCTTTCCGCATCTCCTATGTCGGCGAGCAGGGCTGGGAGCTGCATATGCGCTACGAGGACGGCCTGGCCGTCTGGGACGCCTTGCGCTCGACCGGCGTGATGCCCTTCGGCGTTGAGACCTATGCCAACACGCGCCGCATGGAAAAGAGCCTGCGGCTGCAGAACGCCGACCTTCTGACCGAGTACAATCTGCTCGAAGCCGATCTTGCGCGTCCGAAGGTCAAGGAGAACGATTTCTGCGGCAAGGCGAAGCATGTCGAATATCGCGCCCGCGAGCACCAGCCGGCCATGCTGTGCACGCTGGTGATGACCGAGAATGTCGATGCGAAGGGCGTGGCCCGCTATCCGGTCGGCACGATGCCGGTGATGGACCCGAAGACCGGCGAAACGCTGGTCGACGAACTCGGCCGCCGGTCCTTCACCACGTCGATGGCGTACGGGCCGACCGTCGGCAAGAATATCGGTCTTGCCTATCTGCCGTGGGCGTACGCCCAGGAAGGCCGCGAGCTCACGATCGAGTATTTCGGCGAGACCTATCCAGTCGAAGTCGCCGCCGTCGGCTACAAGCCGCTCTACGATCCGGAGAATTTGAAGCCGCGCAGTTGATTGCAGGCAGGCGCAAAGGGCATGAAGGCAAAAGCCTAGCCATCGGCCGGGCTTTTCTCTTTTTAAGCCGGCGGTTTTGGCTTACCCTTGCGGAATGTCTGCTTTTGCCTGTGCTAGACATTTGCTTTCGGGCTGTGCCGCGTTCGCGCTGACGCTTTGGTTGGCGCCGGCGTCCCTTGCTGACGAGCCCGTCGATGTGGAGCTGGTGCTGGCCGTCGATGTCTCGTTGTCGATGTCACCGGACGAGCTCGAGATCCAGCGTCATGGCTACGCAGCGGCGCTGACGCACGACAATGTGCTGCAAGCCATTGCCGATGGCGCTTATGGCAAGATCGCCGTCACCTATGTCGAATGGGCCGGCACCACCTGGCAGCGCGTCATCGTGCCGTGGACGGTGATCGCCAGCCGCACCGACGCGGAGCGCGTGGTTGCGCAGTTGTCGGCGCAGCCGCCCAATAGCGCGCGGCGCACCTCGATCTCCGGAGCGCTGGAGTTCGGCAACGACCTGTTCGCCGAAAGCGGCTACCGGGGCACGAAGCGGGTCATCGACATTTCGGGCGACGGCCCCAACAACCAGGGTGCGCCGGTCAACCTGATCCGCGACGGGCTGATCAAGCAAGGCATCGTCATCAACGGCTTGCCGCTGATGACGCGAGGCGGTTTTCCCGGCGCCTACGACGTCAGCAATCTCGATCGCTACTACAGCGACTGCGTCATTGGCGGCCCCGGAGCCTTCATGATCCCGGTCAATGACTGGACGCAGTTTCCCGAAGCCATTCGTCGCAAACTGGTGCTGGAACTCGCCGGTCCGGCCTCGCCGCAATGGGCGGCGGAAGAGGCCGCGCATCCGCCGGTGATATTGGCGCAGGAGAGGTCCACCACCGACTGTCTCGTCGGCGAGAAAATGTGGCGAAACCGCAGCTGGATGTTCGACAGCCGCTAAGCTGTTCCCCGTTGAGCGTGATCTTTGGCCAAACCGGCTCCCACTGCCTATCTGTTCGGGCTTACGCTCTAGTCTTGCCTCCGCTACCGAAGCAGTGGCAAACTGGGCAGGCCGCATGACCCAGCCAGGAGTGCGGCCGAACCGAGGAAACACCGATGAGACGTCTTGCCATTCTGACCGCAGTCGCGTCCATGCTTTATGCCGACGTCGCCAGCGCCCAATACAACCAGGCTGCCTGCATCATGTTCGAGAACGGGAATTTTCGCGGGCGGTCCATCGGCATGGGTGCCGAGGATTCCGTAAATTTTCGTGGCGGCCAGTTCTGGAATGACCGTGTGTCGTCGGTGATCGTCCGCCGCGGCTGCACGCTCGTGGCCTATGAGGATTCTCGGATGGGCGGCCGCTCGATCGAGATCACGCGCAGGATCCGCAATTTGGGCGGTAGTGACTGGAACGACCGTATCTCCTCGGCGGAATGCACCTGCGACGACTACTGAGGTTCAGGCGGCGGAGCGCAGACCGGTTACGGGTCGGATCAGGCTGCCAGCAGCTGCTTGCGGTCGACGCGCTCCTGCTGCGGCGAGCGGGCGTAGAGTTCTCGGTAGCATTTGGAGAAATGCGAGGCCGAGACGAAGCCGCAGGCGACCGCCACCTCGACCACCGGCATCGACGACTGGATTAGCAGATGCCTGGCGCGGTCGAGCCGGATTTCCAGATAGTAGCGGGCAGGGGAGCGCCCCATCTCGGTGCGGAACAGCCGTTCGATCTGGCGGCGCGACAGGTCGACATGGTCGGCGATCTCGATCAGTGACAGCGGCTCCGACAGATTGCCCTCCATCAGTTCGATGATGGTCAGCACTTTCGAGTTCTGGACGCCGAGGCGGGCGCGAAGTGGCAGGCGCTGGCGGTCGGTGGGGCTGCGCACGCGGTCGGTCAGCACCTGCTCGCAGACGCGGTTGACGAGGTTCTCGTCAAAGTCGTCGCCGATCAGCTTCAGCATCATGTCGAGTGCGGCGGTGCCACCGGCGCAGGTGTAGATGTTCTGGTCGATCTCGAAGAGGTCGGCAAAGACGTTGGCCTTCGGGAACGCTTCGGAAAAGCCCGGCAGGTTCTCCCAGTGGATGGCGCAGCGCTTGTTGGACAGCAGGCCGGCGGCGGCGAGGATATGCGCGCCGGTGCACAGGCCGCCGACGGCGACGCCGCGATTGTATTCCTCGCGCAGCCAGGCGAAGGCGGACTTGTTCTGGTAGCGCTCGACATTGATGCCGCTGCAGACGATGGCCATGTTCGGCCGGTCGGGGCCTGCCATCTTCTTGCGCTCGTCCTCGAGCGAGGTGTTGACCGCGCATTCGACCCCGTTCGAGGCGCGCACCGGCTTGCCGTCGATGCTGGCGAGGCGCCAGCGATAGGCCTCGTAGCCGAGCATGCGATTGGCCGAACGCAACGGGTCGAGCGCGGTCGCAAAAGCGATCATGGTGAAATCGGGAATAAGGAAGAATACAAACGATCGCTTGATCGGATGCTTTACGGCGTTCAAGGGAACCTCACACAGCCATGGCGCGAACAGGATGTCGCGAATAGCATAGCGACATCAGGAAAAACCATGTCTGTCAATCGGCTACGCCGCTACGACGAGATTAAATTTGCGACATGGGTCGCAAACGGGCAATCGGCGTGCAGCGAGCCCTGGAAGTGGCACGAACTGTTCAAGGGACGGGCAACGTACTGCCTGCGCGCAAAACAAAAACGCCGCCTTGGCTGGAGCCAGGCGGCGTTACAGTTTTAAAGCAGCGGCAGGGATGCGCTGCCCCTAAAAATCTTCAGGCGACGAAGCCGAGGCGGGCCGCATTCATGGCGCCGGTCTGGCCGGGCATGGTGTTGGCGAGACGCTGACGCTCGAGGGCGGTGGTCAGGTTCATTTCGCGGCGGGCAAAGAGGCGTGCAAAAAGCTTCATAATCATCTCCATTTGTTGCTCAGACGGGTCGCCTTCGCTTGATGGAGTGGGGCAGCTCGTTTGCTGGCGCTGATATAGGCTTGTGTAAGCAGAAACTAAATCGCAAAAGCGAAGCGCTTGATATGAAATGCGACATGGATTGCGACAAATTTGGGCAAAGTGCCCAAAATTTGCTATTATTTACAAGGCGTTAATTGGAACAGGAGCTGCTATGCGGCTTTCTCATATGCGTCATGCGCTGGAAACATGGCTCTAAAAATTCATTTGAGTGCAAATAAAATAGAGAAGGCCTGCCGGGCGGTTTGCGCGGCAGGCCTTCAGCACATGGTACACACGATCTACTTTGCTCCAGCCCAGGATCCGACGCCGTTGCGAGTACCGGTCTTGGTATCGGAAGCTTCAGGCCAGCCGATGTCCTTCTGCAGTTCGATCGGCAGGGAGCGGATAGCGCGTTCAGTCTGGTAGCGGGCGCGCGCCGCGCTGAATTCGGTCGCGATGCGACCAAGGGACGACAGGATAGACATCTCTTTCTCCTTTAGGTTGGCTAGTGCCAGACAGCGAGTTGGCTACTGCGGGTTTGTTTCAACTTCATTTCGTGTCGAATGCAGGTCTGTGTCGAGGTCGTTTCATGGCTGCTTGTGGCAGCTACCTGCTTCGATGGAGTTGACTATCCTCCCAATCTGATGTTCAATCAAACGAAATGGAATGATGTTTTGTATCAGAAAAATTGAAGGTCGGTTGCCATGAACGCCCCGCTCAATCATCCGCTGCCACTGCTCGATCTCGACGTTTTGCGCACGTTTGTGGCGATTGCCGAGACCGGCAGCTTCACCACTGCCGCCAATGCCGTCTTTCGCACGCCGTCGGCTGTCTCCATGCAGATCAAGAAGCTGGAGGACATTCTTGGCCGCTCGGTGTTCGCGCGCGACGCCCGCTCGGTGTCGCTGACGACGGATGGCGAGATGCTGCTCGGCTATGCCCGCCGACTGCTGTCCATCAATCGCGAGGTGGTGTCGAAGTTTATTATTCCGGAGATTGTCGGTGTGGTGCGGCTTGGCTCGCCGGACGATTACGGTGAGCGCGTGCTGCCGCATGTGTTGAAGCGTTTCGCGCAGTCGCATCCGTCGATCGCCGTCGACGTCACCATAGACCAGAGCAGCAATCTGCGCCGGCGCATGGACGACCGGGCGCTCGACATCACGCTGTTGACCAATTCCTACAAGACCAGCGCGCTCGGCGCCGAGGTGCTGCTCACCGAGCCGATCGTCTGGGCCGGTGCCAAGGGCGGCTCAGCGCATCTGCGCGAGCCCTTGCCGGTGTCGCTTTGGGAAGAGGGCTGCGCCTGGCGTGCCGGCGCGCTCGATGCGCTTGGCCGCGAAGGCCGCAATTACCGCATCGCCTATATGAGCGCGCACACGGCCGGCCAGCGCGCCGCGATCATGTCCGATCTCGCCGTGGCGCCATTGCCGAAGTCGTTCCTCGGCAATGACATGGTCGAACTCTGCCCGAAGGACGGCATGCCCGACATCGGGACCTACAATCTGGCGATGGTGGTGGCGCCGGATGCCAGTGCCCCGGTCAAGGCCGTTGCCGACCACATCCGCGCGACTTTCGAAGTCTTCCGGGAAACCGGCAAGTTCTGACCGGCTGGTAAGGACGATAGTATAAAGCTACTCCGCCGCTTCGGCGGGGCGCTGTTCAGGCCTTACTCTCGTATCGTGCACGATCCGGCTCTCCCCGAGAAAGGCGACGATGCGCTCGCGGGCGCGCCGGGCTTCCGGCATGTCGATCAACGGCCAGACGTGGAACATGCCTTCCTCATAGACAAGATCGATTTCAACGCCGGCTGCGCGGGCTTTTTCGGCGAAGATCAGATTGTCGGGAGTCAAAAGATCGCGCGAGCCGGTCAAAAGCAGCGTTCTTGGCAGCACTGACAGATCTCCATAGACCGGGCTGATGTGCCAGTCGCTGGGATCGATGCCGGCACTGTACAGGCGAATCGCCTCCCTTCCGCCAGCTATGCCCAGCCAAGGGTCGTTGCGTTCCGCCTCGAACACTGCGGGGTTGGTGAGCGACACGTCGAGACCCGGCGAAATGAGCACATGCCGCGACGGCAGGGGCAGTCCTTCTTCGGCGACCATCATGGTCAGCACCACAGCCATATTGCCGCCGGCGGAATCGCCCATGAAGACGATGTCTTCGGCTTCCGTCTCGGCGAGCATCTGCCGGTAGACATCGCCAACCATTCCGAACATGGCATGGAAATCGTGTTCGGGAGCGATTGGATAGATCGGCACCGTGATCCCGTAGCCCAGCCGATCCGCCATCTCGGCGATCAGGTGCCAATGATAGGGTGTGATTTCAAAGACATAGGCACCGCCGTGCAAGTAGAGAATCCGCTTCTGCTCGCCGGTCCTGGGTGCGATTTCGTAGACGGGGAAGCCATCGACCGTATGCATCTCGATGTCGAGACGCTGATGCAACGAGGCGGGCGGGCGGTGGTTCTCGGTCTTGCGCGCGGCCGCGATCCAGCGCTGCAAATTTTCCGGACTGGCAAATGCCTGCTTGCGGCTGTGCCGCAGGACAAAAGACACGACATGGCTTTTCAAACTTGGCATGCGGATACACGAACTTCGGCCAAAGCCGACTAAGAGAACCCCCTAATCGGAAGATTGTGCCGTGGCCGAAAATGTCAAGATTTAGGCTTTGTCTACACGCTGGTGTGATCCGCGCCGCGGTGCTCAGCGGCGCGGCAAAAGTGCGGCACGCAGCCGGTTGCTGGTGGTCGCCGGGGACATGCGAGATTCCCGGCGCATACCGAGCAATTTGCATTTGTTGGCGAAGGTCATCAGCGCGCGGCGCTCCAGATCGTGTTGATAAGTGCGGCCTTTTCGCTGGATCGCGGCGATACCGGCCAGCCGATATCCTTCTGGATTTCGGGCGGCAGGCTGTTCAACAGGCGTCGCGCCTTGCTGCGGTCGTGAGCATTCTTGATGGCCGTGCCATAGCGGCCGAGGTTTTCGAGCATTGACATCGTTGTCTCCTCTGGAGCGTTGCGGCGGCTGGAAAGATATCTCCAGCCTGCCATTCGATGCCGGTTGAATGCGCCTGCCATGTATCTGGCGAATTTCACGAAAACAGCTTTTTGGTTTCCGGATCAGGCGATCCGGAAACATTTGCATGCAAATGAGTTTGGAAAGGCCGTGACCTGGGCGCGGCCGCTTATTCCCGTCCACGCCTGGCGGCGTGGCCTTCGCGCGAACGCCGTCGCGGAGCGGCGTCGCCGGCAACGCCGTCCTCGCTGACCGTCTTGCGCGGCGGCAGTTTCACCGCTGCCGACAGCTTCGGGAACGGATCGACCTTGTTGGGCAGCGCCATGGCGTAGACGAAATGCTCCTGGAATTTCGGTTCCAGGGCCGTCTCGATCTTCTCGATCTTGCTGACCGTGTCCTCGATCTCGCGGCGGTAGCCGCGATTGAGCAGCGCCATGCGGGCGCCGGCACCTGCGGCGTTGCCGACGGCCGAGACCTTGTCGAGGTCGCAATCCGGGATCAGCCCGAGCACCATGGCGTATTTCGGATCGATGAAGGAACCGAAGGCGCCGGCGAAATGGATGCGGTCGACATGCTCGGTGTTCTGCTTTTCCATCAACAGCTTGGTGCCGGCATAAAGCGCTGCCTTGGCAAGCTGAATGGCGCGTACATCGGTCTGGGTGATGGTGATCTTCGGCCCATCTTCCGTCAATGCGGCGGAGCCTTCCTTCAGCACATAGGAGAAGGTGCGGCCGTTGGCGGTGACGCGCGGAGAACGGGCCGAAAGCCCGCCGTCGATGACGCCATCCTCGGAAATGATGCCGGCGAGATACATCTCCGCCACCACTTCGATGATGCCGGAGCCGCATATGCCGGTGACGCCGGTCGCCTGGACGCTTTCCAGGAAGCCCGGTTCGTCGGACCACAGCTCAGAGCCGATGACGCGGTATTTTGGTTCAAGCGTATCGGGATCGATGCGCACGCGCTCGATGGCGCCCGGTGCTGCGCGCTGGCCGCCTGAGATTTCGGCACCCTCGAAGGCAGGGCCGGTGGGCGAAGAAGCGGCCACGACCCGCGCACGATTGCCGAGCACGATCTCGGCATTGGTGCCGACATCGACGATAAGCATCATCTCGTCCTGGCGATGCGGGCCTTCCGACAGCGTCACCGCCGCCGCGTCCGCTCCGACATGGCCGGCGATGCAAGGCAGCATGTAGAGCCTGGCGCCCTGGTTGAGCTTCAGGCCGATGTCGGATGCCTTGATATGCACCGCACCTGAGACAGCCAGCGCAAAGGGCGCGCCGCCAAGCTCGGTCGGATCGATGCCGAGGAACAGATGGTGCATGATCGGATTGCCGACGAAGACGCTGTCCAGGATGTCGTTGCGCTGGACATTGCCTTCGGCGCAGACCTTGTCGACGAGACCCGAGATGGCCTCACGCACGGCGACCGTCATGCCTTCGCGGCCGTCAGGATTCATCATCACATAGGAGACGCGGCTCATCAGATCCTCGCCGAAGCGGATCTGCGGGTTCGAGGTGCCCGACGAGGCGGCGACGCGGCCCGACAGCAGCGACACCAGATGCATGGCAATGGTGGTCGAGCCGATGTCGCAAGCCAGCCCATAGGCTTCGTTCTTGAGGCCCGGCCACAGCGCCACGACGCGCGCGGTCTCCGAATCGGCATCCTTGTAGATGGCGGCGGTCGCGGTCCAGTTGCCCTTGCGCAGGATGCCTTGCACCTGCGGCAGCAGATGAAAATCGAAATCAAGGCTTTTCAGGCCCCAGTCGTGCATCAGCGCGATCTTCAGCCGGTCGAGATCGCCAAGCGGCTTGTGCATGTCGGGTTCTTCGATCTCGACATAGCACATGCGGATCGCCGCATCGCGGGCGATCACTCTGGTGTCGGCATCCTTGCGGATGGTCTGCGCGTTGATGACGGTGTCCTGCGGCACGTCGATGACGAGGTCACCGAGGATCTGCGCCGAGCAGGAGAGGCGGCGCCGTTCGGGCAGGCCGCGGACGCGCTCATAGCGCTCTTCCTTGGCGCCCTTGGGCGTGATGTGGTCGTTGGAGGAGGTGATCTTGTGCTTGGCGAAATTGCCTTCCTGCACTTCGATCTGGCAGCGCCCGCAGGTGGCGCGTCCGCCGCAGACGCTTTCTACGTAGACGCCGAGCTGGCGCGCGGCATCGAGCACCGGCGTGCCGACAGGAAAACGCCCGCGCTTGCCGGACGGCATGAACAGCACGAGCGGGTCGGTGATGTTGGCAGGTGAATTCATTTCTAGCTGATGCCACCGTTCACAAAGCTACCATACAGATGAATGTGGGCTCGCTTTCCGGGAAAAAACGCGTCTTCCTTGTCACGCCACTCGAATTCCAAATCACAACGCCAGTCAAAATACTTGCAAAGACGCTGCACTATTTTCATCGCATCTTCAGCTGAAACCCCTTGGTACGAGTATTTCTTTTCGGCGAGATACTTGTAACCCTCGTCTTCTTTTCTACCATTTTTCAAGTTGGCGCCGGATACTTTTCTCAACTCATCGAGATCATTCAGCTTTTCCAATGCCGCATTCAAAGCGACCACAAGGAAAGCGTCCCAAGCCTTCTTTTCGGGTGACTTCCCGTCCAGATTTCCATCCAAAAATTTCGCATGAGTTAGAGGAGGGATCTCCGTAAACATCATCGGCAACGGGTTGGCTTCAGTCCCCTTTTTTTGGTCGGAATGGCCAGAATATCGATCGAGCAATCGCCCTATAACCGTGGCTGGAGTGTCAACAAACGGCTCGGCAAGCGCCTTTAGGCGTTCGTAGTCAGCGTCCGAAATTTCGATACGTTGCATCAAAACCTCCTTCAAGTTACGGAAGGGGTCTATATGGAAATATGAGTAGGCACAATCCATATTTTCATATTTCTATTAAATCATCAAATTCCATATTGAATCGCTATCCTCGACCCATCCGGGCCTCACGACCGCCACGGCGGCGGCCGCCATTGCCGGCGCCGTCACCCGGCGCATTGACCTGCGTCGGGGCGGCGACCGCCTGGCCGCCTTCGGCCGGCTTGTAGTCCTTGTAGGTGCGGATCCAGTTGGTGCAGTTCTCGTCGGTGCCGTTCAGCACATTGGCGCCGCGCACGGCTTCCATTTCCTGCGGGCGCACTGGGTTCATGATCGCCGAGGTCATGCCGGCGCCGATAACCATCGGAATGAAGGCAGCGTTGATGCCATGGCGATGCGGCAGGCCGAACGAGATGTTGGACAGGCCACAGGTGGTGTTGACCTTGAGCTCTTCACGCAGGCGGCGCAGCAGCGCGAAGACCTGGCGGCCGGCATCGCCCAGCGCGCCGATCGGCATCACCAGCGGGTCGACGACGACGTCATGCGCCGGAATGCCGAAATCGGCGCAGCGCTCGACGATCTTCTTGGCGACGGCGAAACGCACGTCCGGATCCATTGAAATGCCCGTCTCGTCGTTGGAGATGGCGACGACCGGCACGTTGTACTTCTTGACCAGCGGCAGGATGGCTTCGAGCTTTTCTTCCTCGCCGGTGACGGAGTTGACCAGCGGACGGCCCTTGGCGACCTTGAGTGCTGCTTCGATCGCGGCGGTGACGGAACTGTCGATCGACAGCGGCAGGTCGACCAGCCCCTGCACGATCTCCAGCGTCTGCACCAAAAGGCCGGGTTCGGTCTCGTTCGGGTTAACCGAAGTGACGCCGGCGTTGACATCGAGCATGGTGGCGCCGCAGGCTGCCTGCTCAAGTGCGTCCCGGATGACGGTGTCGAAATTGCCCGCGATCATCTCGGCGGCCAGCTTCTTGCGGCCGGTCGGGTTGATGCGTTCACCGATCACGCAGAACGGCTGATCGAAGCCGATGATGATTTCTCGTGTCGCCGAGGCGACGATGGTACGGGTCATGGAATTCTCTCCGCCGTGATATAAAGATTTCTTTATATCGTTATCTGGTTTCGTTCAAGCGAATGGGTGGCCGTCCGCGCCGTCAATGCGCGGTCTTCACCATGTCCACCTGCGTTTCGGTAATGTCGTCGTGCAAGATGCTGTCGAGCCGGTCGGCGACGAGCTGATCGTCGCGGCGGATCTCACGTTTCCACGGCTGGCGGCCCTTCAGCACGCCCGATTCATCGACGATCTCGGCGACATATTCCTCCTGCCGGTAGGCCATCACATGGACGCCGGAAACGCCTGATATTTCCTTCACCTCGTTGATGATGTCGATGCAGAGTTGCTTGCCTTCCTTTTTCTGGTCCTGGGCGCCTTCCAGCCGCTTGATGACAGAATCGGGAATATGGATGCCCGGCACGTTCGAGCGGATCCACTTGGCCGTTTTGGCCGAGGCCAGCGGCCCGACGCCAACCAGGATGAAGCATTTTTCGGTGTAGCCGAGGTCGCGCACCTTTTGCATGTAGGTGCGGAACATCGGCACGTCGAAGCAATACTGGCTCTGCACGAACTGCGCGCCGGCGGCGATCTTCTTGCCCAGCCGATGCGGGCGGAAGTCGATCGGCGGCGCGAACGGATTGATCGCAGCACCCAGGAAAAGCTGCGGCGGCGTCGTCAGTTTGCGGCCGGACAGAAACTTGCCGTTGTCGCGCATGATACGGCAGGTCTCGAGCAGCGACATGCAGTCGAGGTCGAACACCGGCTTGGCGCCGGGCTGGTCGCCGGCCTGCACACCGTCTCCGGTCAGGCACAGCATGTTGGCGACGCCCATCGCGGCCCCGCCCAGCACGTCGCCCTGGATGGCGATGCGGTTCTTGTCGCGGCAGGCGATCTGCATGATCGGCGCATAGCCCATGCGGGTCAAAAGCGCGCAGATACCGACCGACGACATGTGGCAATTGGCGCCCGAGGCGTCGACGGCGTTGATGGCATCGACCCAGCCGTCGAAGATCTTGGCGCGGTTATAGACGTCTTCCGGATCGGCGCTGTCGGGCGGGTTGAGCTCGGTGGTGACGGCGAACTCGCCGCGCCGCAGGACGCGCTCCAGCCGGCCGCGCGAGGTGTGGCCGGGCAGGGGTTCGAGCGGCAGGTGGATGCCGGCCGGGTTCTCGTCGCGCTGGCGGCCGATCATGCCGACGCCCCGGTGTTTGCCGTCTCATTCTTGGCGGCAGCGGCCGCTTCTCGTGCGGTGGCCGCCTGTGCGGTCACCCGCAGCCAGGCCGAGGTTTCGCGCAGCGACTGGTCGACCGGCTTCTGCACGGTCAGGATCCTGTCGCTGTGCACCATGTTCTGCGAGCCTTCCCAGGCCTTGACCCAGACGCAGGGCATATCGGGCTCGACCTCGCAATTGCCGTTGGCGCGGACGCCGCCGCAAGGACCGTTGCGCAATTGCTTGGGGCAGTTCATCGGGCACGACATGCCTGTCGAGGACAATATGCACTGGCCGCACATGCGGCAGTCGAACATGAAGCCCTTGACCCGCTTCTCGACAAATTTGATCGGCCCTTCGACGCGGCCGTAACCTATGCCCTTCCACAAGGGATGGAGAAGCAGGAACATGTCGGCGAATTTGGCGTAGAACCATTCGAGTAATCGTGAGTGCCGCACAGACCATAATCTGACCGCAAAGGAACGCTGCACGCGCCGCTGCGGCGATACGTCGGCCGGCTTGTAGTCGGATTTCGGCGCTGCCTTTTTGACCAGAGTGGCCTGGGTAACCGGCTGGACAACCCTTTGGCCATCCTTGGCAGGAATGGTTTCAGACATTTTCTTTGCCGCCTGCCTTGACCAGGGCAACCAGCCGCTCGCGGTCGTATTTCGTGTCGATATCGTTGAATGCCTTCTCGACCTCGGCTTCGAGGTCATCGCCGACCGGAACGGGATCGGCCTTGCGCCATTCGGCCAGATAATCGTCGGTGCCGCCGGCGCCAGTGCGCATCGCGCACATGTCGATCGCTTCGGTGAAGCGCAGCGGCAGCTCGCGCTTGGCGTTCTGCCGGCCCTTCTTGACGATGATTTGGGCTGGGATGTCGCGCCAGTAGACGACGATCAGATCGGCCATGAATTCTCACTCCTCGTTCTGCGAGCATTGCCGGAAGCGCAGTGGGGCCGCTTGTTATGGGACGACGCGCGCGCATTCAAAAGCGACGCATTTGGATGTCGTAAAATGAAAGGTGTGATTATTCGTTTCCGGCGTCTGCCGGCGCCCGGTTCGAGGCGTCGGAAAAGCCGGCGCACGGCATGCGGATCCTGACGAGGAATGCGCTACCAGATGCCGGTTCTCAGGCCAGTCCAGAGATAGAACCAGATCGTCGGATGATACCATTGCTGTGATGGCAGACCGGGGTCGACGGTGGTGATTTTTCCGGCCAGAACATCGCTGACCGCCTCGACGCAGATGTCGCGCGAGAACGCGGCCTGGCGCAACGCGTAGCTGGAGATGGTGTCGCCGCGTTTCGGTTGACCGCGCACCTGTTTCAGCACGGCGCCCGTATCGACGCCGGCATCGACCAGATGAACGGTGGTGCCGAAATTCTGCGGGTCGCCTGACGTCAACGCCCAGTAGCCACCGTTCATGCCGCGGTATTTCGGCGTGATGCCGGCGTGATAGTTGAGCACCGGGCAAGGCATCCGGGCAAGCATGTCCTTCGACAACAGCCTGCAGCCGTTAAGCAGGACAACGCCAGGCTGGATCTTCTTGATAGCTTCGAGGCATTCCGGCCCGTTGGCTGAGGCGACATGGATGATTTCCTGATCCCGCCGCGGCTCGACCTCGAGCTTTTCCTCGGCAATCAGCCGGGCGGCATGGCTGGCGAGAAGCCGTTTGCCCAGTCTGCTGAGCACCATCGTGCCAAGTTGGCCGATGGCGGAGATCCAGCCCTGGCGGCGAGCCCGGCCGCGAAGCAATTGCTTTTTGGATTCAGGCGTTTCGAGGATGACGCTGACAGGGCCGACGCGGTCGGTGATCGCGTTGACGATAGCCCAGACATGCTGGCCGCCTCCGGTGACGACCACGATCCGCGTAATGGATTCTGATGCTGCCATGGATCTTGCCCCCTCCAAGCAACCCGTTCTCGATAATTGTCGGGATGCTAGGGCGTCCGGGTTAATCCTTGGTGATCAGCCTTCGATACACGGTCAGCGCTTGAATTCGATGATATCAAGCTTCGATTCGTAGTAGGGCGCCGGAAATTCGATGCGCCATTCCTTGGCGCTGTTGCGGAAGGCATAGCCGACCTGGTCGGTTTGCGGGCCGCTGCCATAGGGCTTTGCCGGATCATCGTTGACATAGAAGGAACCGAGATAGATCGCGCGTTTCTCGCCATCGTCGAAGAAACGGCCCTTGGTGCGCTGCGAGCCGCTGATCTTTTCCAGCCGCCAGCCGGAACCGTCGTCGGTGACCTTGCACTTGAACCAGCCATAGATGACGAGCGGCAAAGAACCGCCGGCCTTGATGGTGCGGCACCGCCAACTGCCGGTCAGGTCCTTGTCGGAAAAGGCCACCAGCGGTTTTGCCAGCAAGGCGTCGAGTTGCTTGACCTCGGCCGCATCTCCAGCTTTCGCCTCGGCAAGCGCCGCCTTGCGCGTCTCGCCATAATTGTCGAGCCGCTTCTTGTCGGCCGGGGTGATGAGTTTCTGTACGTCGCCATCGGCATGAGCGGGCAGGGCGAAACAGAGGAGACCGAGTGCGGCTATCAAGAGGCGAGGGGTCATCGGTGCGTTTCCACGTTCGAATGGCTGGAGGGCCTGTTGCCTTGTGGCGCACAACTTACCTGTTCTCGGCGGCCTGTCACCCAGGGTTAGAGCATGGCGGGGTCAGGAATTGCTTCAGGCGTGTGCTGCCGCCTGCGCCATTCCGGCCGTCAGGTCGCCATAGCCGGTTGCGCGGCGTTCATAGACGAGACCAAGCATTCTGGCTGCCTTTTCGGCGACCTTGTCGAGTTCCGGATCATTGGTCTGGGCCAGATAGATCAGCTTCTCGTAGTTGCCGAAATAGTCCTTGATCAACTCCGGGTGCTTGTCGAGGCCGAGCGGTTTCATGAAGAAGGCGTCGAACTGCCGGCAGAGGAAGTCGGTCATGTAGAAGGACATCATGTCGTCGTCGGCGACTTTCGCATAGGCCTCCATGCCTTGATAGAAGGCAAAGCAGTGCGGGCCCGCCATGCGCTCGACGCCGTGCTTCTCGCAGATGCGGTCGAGCAGGCCGCCGGTGCCGCAGTCGGCATAGCCGACGAAGATGTTGCTGTAGCCTTCGGCCTTGGCCTTTTCGATTGCCTTGTCCATGGCCGGGGCGATGCGGTCCGGATAGAAATGGAATTCTGCCGGCAGGCAGGTCAGGTCGAGGTGATCCAGTCCGAGCTGTTCCTTGACGGCCAGAATTTCGCGCGCAATCATCCCACAGGCGATAACGAGCAGCCTGTCGTCTTGATTCGGTTTCGTTTTTTGCGTCTTGGCCATGGAACCCGTCGAGCCGGCCTTCGTTGCTGTAGCGCTAATTTATCTATTGAGGGAGACACCGTCCATGAAACTGCTACGCATCACGCCAATTGCCATCTTGACCTGCGCCCTGGCCCTCACGGCTTGTGCGAACACCGTCCGAGGCGTCGGCAAGGACGTCAAATCAACCGCCAATGCGGTCGAGGACACCGTCAACAATCCCTGATCCGCGCCCGTACTTCTTCATCTGGGAACAAAAAAGCCGCGCTGCAAGGCGCGGCTTCCTGTTGTCCGGCCGAAATGACCAATCAGGCCGAAGCGCGCACATTGTGCTTGCGCTTCATGAAGTCCTTGGCGGTCTCGACCGCCACTGCCGCGTCGCGGCAATAGGCATCGGCGCCGACGGCCTTGCCGAATTCCTCGTTCAGCGGCGCGCCGCCGACCAGCACGACATAATCGTCGCGGATGCCCTTTTCCTTCATCGTGTCGATGACGACCTTCATATAGGGCATGGTCGTGGTCAGCAGTGCCGACATGCCGATGATGTCGGGCTGGTGCTGTTCGATCGCATCGAGATATTTCTCGACCGCATTGTTGATGCCGAGATCGATGACGTCGAAACCAGCACCTTCCATCATCATGCCGACGAGGTTCTTGCCGATGTCGTGGATGTCGCCCTTGACGGTGCCGATGACCATCTTGCCCTGCTTCGGCGCGCCGGTGGCGGCGAGCAGCGGACGCAGGATGAACATGCCGGCCTTCATCGCATTGGCCGACAGCAGCACTTCGGGAACGAACAGGATGCCGTCGCGAAAATCCTCGCCGACGATGCGCATGCCTTCGACCAGCGCTTCCGTCAGCACCTTGTAGGGCACCCAGCCGCGCTCGAGCAGGATGTTGGTGCCTTCCTCGATCTCTTCCTTCAGCCCGTCATAGAGATCGTCGTGCATCTGCTGCACCAACTCGTCGTCGGAAAGTTCGGAAAGGATGATCTCGTCGTCGGACATTTGTATCGAGCTCCTGCCGGCATCGCGACCATGTCGCAAGGCACACATCTTCGCGTTCATACCTAACCCGCTGAGGGCATGTATCCATAGCTGATTTGCGACTTCCCGCAAAAGGAAAGCGACCGTAACTCTCTTGGAATTCTTGTCGATTTTGCGACAGGCGTTGGCGCTGGCGGGCCGTTTCGAATAGGGTGCATGGCTACGATCTGGCAAGAAGCGGCGAGGCAGCCGCTATGGATTCCAGACAAGAACAGTTTCAGGGAAGAACCACCATGAGCGAACACGCGGCAGTCGATCAGGAAGCGTCAAACGCGCGACGTGGGCGTGGCGCCAGTGGCGGGGCAGCAGCCCGGCGGGCAGCACGTTCAGGCGGTGGCCCGGGCACGCAGCTCACCTACATCAAGCGCAAGATCAACGTTTATGAGGTGCTGGACGAGGAAGGCCTGGCGCTGATCGAGAAGAACACCGATACGGTGCTCGAGGAGATCGGCATCATCTTCCGCGACGACGCGGAGGCGTTGCAACTGTGGAAAGAGGCCGGCGCCGACGTCAAGGGCGAGCGCGTGCACTTTCCGAAGGGGCTGTGCCGTTCGCTGCTCAAGACCGCGCCGTCCGTCTACACCCAGCACGCCCGCAATTCCGAGCGTTCGGTGCAGATCGGCGGCAATGCCACCGTTTTTGCGCCGGTCTACGGTCCGCCCTTCGTGCGTGACCTCGATGGCGTCAGGCGTTACGCGACGATCGAGGATTTCCAGAATTTCGTGAAGCTCGCCTATATGGCGCCGTCGATCCACCATTCGGGCGGCACGGTGTGCGAGCCGGTCGATGTGCCGGTCAACAAGCGCCACCTCGACATGATCTACAGCCACATCAAATATTCCGACAAGCCGTTCATGGGCTCGGTGACCGCGCCGGAGCGCGCCGAAGACACCGTCGCCATGGCCAAGATCGTGTTCGGCGACGATTTCGTCGAGAACAACACGGTGCTGACCAGTCTGATCAACGCCAACTCGCCGATGGTGTTCGACGAGACCATGCTCGGCGCTTTGAAAGTCTATGCGCGCCACAACCAGGCTTGCATCGTCACGCCGTTCATCCTTGCCGGCGCGATGAGCCCGGTGACGGTGGCCGGCACGCTGACGCAGGTCCTGGCCGAAGTGCTGGCCGGCGCCTCGTTCACGCAGCTGATCCGGCCGGGCGCGCCGGTGCTGTTCGGCACCTTCGCTTCGTCGATCTCGATGCAGTCGGGCGCGCCGACCTTCGGCACGCCGGAGCCGTCGCTGGTGTCTTATGGCGCCGCACAGCTGGCGCGCCGTCTCGGCCTGCCGTTCCGCACCGGCGGCTCGCTCTGCGCGTCGAAGGTTCCGGATGCTCAGGCGGCCTATGAAAGCGCCAACACGCTGAACTCGACCATCCTGGCCGGCACCAATTTCGTGCTGCATTCGGCCGGTTGGCTCGAGGGGGGGTTGGCGTCCTGCTACGAGAAATTCATGATGGACATCGACCAGCTCGGCATGACGCAGAAATTCTCAGAGGGTGTCGACCTGTCGGAAAACGGCCAGGCGATGGACGCCATCCGCCAGGTCGGCCCGGGCAGCCACTATCTCGGCTGCGACCACACCCAGGCCAATTTCCAGACCGCCTTCTATCGCTCCAACATCGCCGACAACAATTCCTACGAGCAGTGGCTGGCCGAAGGTGAGAAGACTGCGCCGCAGCGCGCCAACGAACTCGCCCGCCGCTGGCTGGAAAGCTACGAGGCGCCGCATCTCGATCCGAGCATCGACGAAGCGTTGAAGGACTTCATCGCCAAGAAGAAGGGGTCGATGCCCGACGCCTTCACTTGAAAGGAGCCCGAATCAGGCGGGGCTAAAGTCGCCAACATCATCCACAAGGAAGTCTGGCGGAGCGCGTTCTCCGATCCGGTCAAGAAGGAATGATTGCGCGTCGCGGCATGATCGAGGAGATCACGGCCGCGCTTGGCGCCAACGGCCTCATCCTGCGCGGCGGCTTTGTGTTCCCTGACGACGAGGATGCTCCACATGGCACCTCGGGCGCGCCAGCAAGGTCCGTGCTGCTGGTGGGGCAGGCGGGGGCGGCACCTTGGCCGCATTTCCTGCGCTGGCGCGAAAACCAGCCACGGACAATCGCCGATCCGCTCGACAACTGGTCGCGGCAGGTCATTGGCGCCGTGGCCAATGAATTCCAAGCCCGTGCGGTTTCGCCTTCCGACAAACCCTATCTTCCGTTCCAGCAATGGGCGATGCGGGCCGAGGGTTTAAAACCGTCGCCGCTCGGCATCCTCATGCATCCGCAATACGGGCTTTGGCATGCCTATCGCGGTGCGCTGCTGTTCGAGGACGAGATCGCGCTTCCGGAGCAGGGCAAGGCGATCCACCTTTGCGACACCTGTGTCGAGAAACCTTGCCTGAGATACTGTCCGGTCGATGCCTATTCCACGGAAGGATTCGCCTACCAGTCCTGTCTGGCGCATGTGCGAGGAGCGAAGGGCGAGCCGTGCCGCAGCGGCGGCTGCCTTGACCGCAATGCCTGCCCCTATGGCATCGCCTATCGCTATCCGGCTGAGATCCAGGCGTTTCACATGGCAAGCTTTGCGTCAGCCGCCGACTGATCGGCGCCATAGCTTGGTGAGTTTCTATCTCAATGGTAGTGAGTCAGTTTGAAATCTAAGCTTTGAATATCTCAGCTAGGAGTTCGATAGCCCGCTCCTGAGTCAACTCTGGGTCCCAAGGATCGGATACAGAGATTGCCTCACGCTGGCGATCATCAATCTTAGGTCCCAACACCTGATAATATACATCGCGAATAATCGGGAGGAATTTGGCCTGGAATTGATTGAGTTCGGCCTTGCTCCGCTCTTGATGGAGAAAACTGACGGCGTGAGCCAATAGGAACGCTAACTTGGCGAATTCGGTAGGATCGAAATCATAGCTCTTCATGGCGGCGGCATAGCATATTGAAGTCAAGCTGTCCGCTTCTTGTAAGGGCCGCGCAGCACCGGCTTCTCAATTTCCTTCACTTCGATCAGCGCAACAATGTCACCAATCTCGCAAAGCTTTCATGATAGGGCGTCTGGGTGCATTGATTTAGTACCGGAAAATGTTCGCGGCTTTAGCGAGCATCCATCATGCCCTTCGATGTGTTCGAAATGAGCGCGCATCCCATTGTTACTTTCGCGGTGAGCGCGAACAGCACCATGACACCCCGGGGCAGCGCTTTGGCAGGTCCGGGTTAAGACCAAGAGCTTGCTCAACGTGCAAGGGCGCCCAACCGTTTCGTGTCTTAGTTTCGCATGTGTCATCCATGCCTGAATTATCGCATTCAACGCCGGCCATTCAAAGGCTGAATTTCACACTGACCCACTACCATCTCGATCAGTAGCTTGACGGCAGCCAGGAGTAGGCCTATTCATCAAGTCATCTGATGACTTGATGAATAGGCCGATGCAACCCGCCACCAGAACCAATCTCACCGACAGCGCCACCAGCAGCCTGCGTGCCGAGATCGTCAGCGGCCGCTGGGGCGTCGGCGAGCGTATTCCCAACGAGGCAGCTCTGACCGACCTTCTGTCGGTCAGCCGCGGCACGGTACGCGAGGCGGTGCGGGTGCTGGTCTCGCAGGGATTGCTGGATACGCGCCAGGGCTCGGGCACCTATGTGCGCTCCGCCGTCGATACTTCTGCCGCGCTCGACCGGGTCAAGCGCAGCGGCCTGCGCGATCAGTGGGAGGCGCGGGCAGCGCTGGACCTCGAGGCCGCACGGCTCGCTGCCTTGCGCCACACGCCAGCCGACCTCGAGCGGATGCGGCAATTGCTTGCCGCGCGCGGCACTGTCGCCGAAGGCGGAAGCGAATCCTTCATCCACCGCGATCTCGCTTTCCACAAATCCGTCGTCGCGGCGTCCGGCAACAGGGCGATGATGGAGCTCTACGACTTCTTCACCGCCGCCATCACCGAGACCATCCATGCCACCATCGACGGCGATCTGCCCGAACCGGACCACCAGGCGCATGCGGCAATCGTCGAAGCCATTGCCGCGAGCGATCCCGAGCGGGCCGTTGCCGCCGTCCGAGCCTTCATGGCGCCGGTGCTTGCCCAACTTGAAAGACTGCTTTCGCAATGAACCAGAGTTTTCGTCAGCCTGACCCGAAGGCGGAGGTCGAGGGTCTAGAACTCATCGATGCCGAGGCCGACAGCCTGCCCATGCCGCAGCCGCCTGAACTGCGCAGCCGTGCGGCGCGCATCGTGCTTGGCGCGAGCCTTGTGCTGATCGCCTTCAGTCTGCGGCCGCTGTTTTCGAGCCTGTCGGTGCTGTTGCCCGAGGTGATGCAGGCAACCGGGCTGTCGACGACGGGCGCCAGCCTGCTGACGACGCTGCCCGTCCTGTGCCTCGGCCTATTCGCGCCCTTCGCACCAAGGCTTGCGCAGCGCTATGGAGCCGAGCGCACTTTGCTCGGGGCGCTCGCCTTGCTGGTGCTGGGAACCGGCCTGCGCTGGTTCGGTACGGTTCCCCTGCTGTTTGTCGCCACCTTCCTGGCCGGCGGCGCCATTGCCATCGGCAATGTGCTGCTGCCAGGCCTGGTGAAGCGCGATTTCGCCGACAGGGCCGCCGTCATGACCGGGCTCTACACCATGGCGCTCTGCGCCGGTTCGGCTGCCGCCGCGGGCTTCACGCTGCCGATCGAGCATTTTGTCACCGGTTCATGGTCCGGAGCACTTGCTGCCTGGTCGGTGCCGACCCTGATTGTGTTGCTGATCTGGATTCCGCAGGCGCTGGGCAGCCGGCGGCAAGTGAGCCATCAAGGCTTTCGCGTCGTCGGGCTTTGGCGCGATCGCCTGGCCTGGCAGGTGACGCTGTTCATGGGGCTGCAGTCGGCGCTCGCCTATTGCATCTTCGGCTGGCTGGCGCCGATCCTGCGCGAGCGTGGCTTCGATGCGGCCACCGCTGGCGCCATGGTTTCGGTGTCAGTGATGGCGCAGGTCATCACCTGCCTCGCCGTGCCATCCTTTGCGATGCGGCTGAAGGACCAGCGCGGCATCAATGTGGCGCTCGTCGCCACGGCGGTGGTCGCGCTGCTCGGCATTCTCTTTGCGCCGACCTCGACGATGCTGTTCTGGGCGGTCCTGCAAGGCATCGGGCAAGGTGGCCTTATCGCGGCTGCCATGAGCTTGATCGTGCTGCGTTCGCCGGATTCGCATGTCGCCGCGCATCTTTCAGGCATGGCGCAAGGCGTCGGCTATGTGCTGGCGGCATTCGGTCCGCTGCTGGTGGGCCTGATCCGCGACTGGACCGGCAGTTTTTCGGGGACGGCGTTCCTGTTCGTCGCGCTCGGGCTTGGCGTAGCCATTATGGGGCTCGGTGCCGGCCGTGCGCTGCATGTCGGCGCGCGGACCGTGCGCGAGGGCGAGCAATAGCGTCCGCAATCCTGCACGAAATGTTGACTGCCACGCCCCGGGAATGCCTTGCCGTATGGCCTTGCGCGGATATGTATCGCGCATCAGTCGAACGGAGCGGGCGATGACGAAACACGACATTCAGATCAAGACCAGGGATGGTGTTGCCAATGCCGGGCTTTTCCACTCGGCAAACGCATCTCCTGCCAAGGCCGGCGTCATTCTCTATCAGGACGCCTTCGGTCCGCGGCCGGCGCTCGACGGTATGGCCGAGCGGCTCGCGAATGAAGGCTATGCGGTGCTGGTGCCCGACCTGTTCTACCGCAATGCGCCCTACGGGCCGTTCGACGCCAAGACCGCCTTCGCCGAGGAGAAGACCAAAATCCCGCTGATGGCGCTGGTCACGGGCACGACACAGGAGATGACCATCAGCGACAGCGGTGCGTTCCTCGACGCACTTGCTGCCGAGGGCATCACCGGGCCGATCGGCACCGTCGGCTATTGCATGGGCGGCGGTCGATCATTGAATGCGGCTGCAACCTATCCCGAACGGATAAAAGCGGCCGCAAGCTTCCATGGCGGCAATCTGGCCAGCGACGCCGCCGACAGCCCGCATCGCAAGGCAGCCTCCATCAAGGCGCGCGTCTATGTCGGCATGTCGGGTGTCGACAGAAGTTTCCCGCCGGAACAATCGATGCGATTGGAGGAAGCGTTGCGGGTTGCGGAAGTCGACCATGTCATCGAGAACTATGCTGGGATGGCGCATGGCTGGTGCGTGCCCGATCATAGCGTTTTCAACGCCGCGGGCGCCGAACGCCACTGGAAGCGATTGACGACGCTGTTCGCAGAGACGCTGATTTAAGGCAGGAGTCACTGCGCACTGATCGCACACAGGTCGACTCTGAGCAGGACGCTACGCGTCTTTGAACCAGAACGGCAGCCGATGCGGCGAAGAGTGAGCGATGCTTGCCCTTTCGACGGCGGCAGATGACTGTTCACCTTGCCGCCGCCGGATCAGGCTGCGCCTAGGCGTTTGCCTTGCGATAGGCTGCTACGACAAGCCAAATTGCGGAAAGCAGAAAGTAAAACGCGCCGAACCCGGCATAAGGGGCGATGTCCAGAATCGTCGGCGCAGCCGTGCCGAGGGATCGGCTGATCATGAAGCCGCCGGCGAGGGCCGACTGCGCACCACTCAGGATCATCGGCCATTGTGCGCCATGGTAGCGCCAACGCCTTGCTCCCGTATTCAGCTGCAGCAGACCCGAGAGGATCGCCCAAACCCCAAACACGGCCAGAACGGCATACATGCTGTTGTTAACCGCCACGATGACGGCGAGCGCCGTTATCGTGCTGACCACGACATTCAAAGCCTGGGACGAGTTGGCCTTCAGGCCGCCATTTACCCTGGCGTCAACCAGATTGGCGAGAGCGTCCCATGCCGGGTAGATCACGAGCAGAAGCGCGGTGGGACCGGGTTGCCCGTTAAACAGGATGGCGGCAGCAACCCAGGCGATAGAAAATATGGCGCGTGCGAAATAATAGGATCGTAGCCATCCGGACCGGGTGAAAGATTGGTTTTGCATCGGCAGATTCCTTGTTGCTGTCTACCTATTAGTAGGTAGACAAAACCCCTAAGTCAACCCAATGTCCGGAACACCTCCCTGTGAGAATCGGGAACGATGCAACCTTGACAGTTCGCCTACCAGAAGGTAGGCGGCGATATGAAATCAATGGCTTCGACTTCAGAAAAGATTCTCGATGTCGCGCAGTCTCTCATCGTCGCGGGAGGCTACAACGGGTTCAGCTATGCCGATATCTCGGCTGCCATCGGCATCAGGAAGGCGAGTATCCACCACCATTTTCCGACGAAGGCCGAGCTGGTTTCGGTGCTGGTGGATCGTTACAGGCGGCAGGCCGAAGTGGGTTTGGAGTCTCTCCGGGGAGAACTCTCAAGCCCTGCTGAACAACTGCAGTCCTATCTGAACTATTGGCGGACATGCATTCGCGATGCCTCGCCGTCGTTCTGCGTCTGCGCGATGCTCGCCGGCGAGATGCAGATGCTGCCGGAAGAGGTGGCGTCACGCGTTCGTGCCCATTTCCAAAATCTCGCGGGATGGCTTACGTCGGTGCTGCGGGCTGGAATGGAACAGGACTTGTTCCGCTTGAACAACCGGCCGGAGGAGGAGGCCCAGATGCTGATGGCATCGGTTCACGGGGCAATGCTGTCCGCGAGGGCTTTCAGCGATCCCGGGCTGTTCACCACAATCGTCACCCCCCAGATCACCAGGCTGCTGGGACGGGATAGCTAGAAAACCATCGGACCAAAGTGATACCAGGCAGCGCAAGTGGCGCGCCCCAAATGAGCCGGTCGAGCGGGAACGAATAGCCTGATGCAATCTTATGATGTCGTGATCATCGGCGCGGGTGCCGCCGGAATGATGTGCGCCGTGGAGGCGGCCAAGCGCGGCCGTTCGGTGCTGATCCTCGATCATGCGGCGGCGCCTGGCGAGAAGATCCGCATCTCCGGCGGCGGCCGGTGCAATTTCACCAACATCCATGCCAGCCCGAAGAATTTTCTGTCGGGCAATCCGCATTTCTGCATTTCGGCGCTCAGTCGCTACACGCAGCGCGATTTCATCGCCCTCGTCGAACGCCACCGCATTGCCTATCACGAAAAGACGCTTGGGCAGCTGTTCTGCGATGGCTCCGCACGCCAGATCATCGACATGCTGGTCTCGGAAATGCAGGGCAGGGGCGTGGAGCTGGCGCTCTCGGCCAGTGTTGAGGATGTCCGCAAAACCGTGGAGGGGTTTGCGCTCACCCTCTCCACAGGCTTGGTTACTTGCCAGTCGCTGGTGGTGGCCTGCGGCGGCAAGTCGATCCCCAAGATGGGGGCGACCGGTTTCGGCTATGAGCTTGCCGAACGGTTCGGCCTTGCCATTGTCGAAACGCGACCGGCGCTGGTGCCGCTGACCTTCGACGCAAACACGCTCGAACGGCTGGCGCCCCTGGCCGGCAACGTCGTCGACGCGGAAGTCGCCTGCGGCAAGACGCGGTTCTCCGAAGCGATGCTGTTCACGCATCGTGGCGTCAGCGGGCCATCTATCCTGCAGATCTCTTCCTATTGGCGCGAGGGCGATGAAATCCGCATGGCCATGCTGCCGGCAGTTGACGTGGCGGACCTCATTCGGGTGGCCAAGCGAAGCAATGGGCGGCAAGCGGCACAAACGGTGCTGGCAAATCATCTGCCGAAGCGGCTTGCGCAGTCGATCGCCGAGCGCACCGGGATCGACGGCAACCTTGCTGATCTTTCCGACGCCCAGATGAAAACCATAGCTGCCGCAGTCAATGACTGGCGCATCAAGCCTGCCGGCTCAGAGGGCTACCGCACCGCCGAAGTGACGCTGGGTGGGGTCGACACCAACGGGCTGGACCAGAAGACGATGCAGGCGAAATCCGTGCCGGGCCTGTTCTTCATCGGCGAAGTCGTCGATGTCACGGGTTGGCTGGGTGGCTATAATTTCCAGTGGGCATGGTCGTCGGGCTGGGTGGCAGGCCAGGCGGCCTAGACTTGCGTCTGTGGCTTCGCCCCGGCAGCCGCTTTCTTCTTCTTTTTGGCCTGATTGTAATCGATCGCTGCGCGGACGAGCTCTTTTAAAGCGCCCTCATTGAGCCTGTCGCCCTCGAACATGTCGATTGCCCGCCACACCTTGCCGCCAAAACCATTGTTGAACAGATTGTCGGGGTCCGGCAGGCTGGCGCCATGGGAAAAGGTCAGCTTCACCTTGTCCTTGTGGGCGTTGCCGACCACGATGTTGCCATCGAGGCACCATACCGGGCTGCCCATCCACTTCCACTCCTCGACGATGTCCGGGTCGGCTGCAAGGATGGTCTTGCGGATGCCGGCGAGCGTATCGCCGCGCCAATCGATGAGGCCGGCGATCATTTGGTCGATATGTTGCGAGGGGGTCATTGGGTGTCTCCTGTGTCTCGACGCGTTTCAACCGCCGCCGTTACCAGCGCGCCAGCTGGGTGATCTGAACGAGGTTGCCGCAGCTGTCGTTCAACTGGGCGATGGTCGAACCGGTCGCCTCGGTCGGCGGCTGGATAAACGCACCGCCCTTCGCCTTGATGCGCTCGTAGTCGCCCTTGACGTCGTCGGTGAAGAACATGACCGCGGGCTGGCCCTGCTTGAAGATGGCTTCCTGATAGGCCTTGGCGGCCGGGTTGTCGTTGAGCGCGAGTTGCAGCTCGGTTCCATCAGGCTCTTCAGCCGAGGCCACGGTCAGCCAGCGATAAGGCCCGTTGCTGAAATCGGCCTTTTTGGTGAAGCCCAGCACGTCGGTGTAGAAGCGCAGTGCGTTTTCCTGGTTGTCCACATACACGCTGGTCAGCTTGATCTTCATGGCTCTTTTTCCTCTGTCATAGTCGGTCATTACGGGATCCAGCCGGGCAGGGCCGCGGCCTGCTTGATCCATTCCACCATCCTCGCCTCATCGAACGGATCGTCTTCGCGGATGTCGATCCAGCGCACATCCTTGCTCTTGGCCGTGCCGCCAGGCGGAATCGGCCGCAACGACGTGCCGCTGAAGAAGGTCACTTTCAAATAGTGGGTGAAGACATGGAAACTCACGAACCAGCCTTGGCCCTCGACGCCGTAGAAGGGCGAGTTCCAGCGCACGGCCTTGCGCACGTCGGGCACGTTGTGTTCGATGAGCGCGTCGAGCCGCTCGCCGAGGCCACGCTTCCAGCCCGGCATTGCAGCGATGTAGGCCTGCACCGGAGCGTCGCCGTCGCCCTTGGCGATTTGCGGGTTGCCGCCCGAGAGCAGGACCGGTGCCGCTTTGGTCGACTGACCCTGCGTCTTGGTCATTCTACCCACTCCTATCCGCCGGCACGCTGCGCGCCGCGGCCCCTGGCGGCATAGGGCAGCACGAACATGTACAGGCCGCTGAACAGCAGCAGGAAGAGCGGCAGGAGCGGCGAATAGACTACCCAGGCGGGAGGCTGGCCGAATGCCATGGTGGCGAAGTTGGCGACAACGGTCAGCGTAAACATAATCGACAGCCAGCGATGAATTTGCCGAACCCACTTGTTCCTGTCCAATAGCTCCTCCTGTCAAAACAGACCGAAGCGGACCCGTGATCCGCATGTCGGCGGGTTCAATCCATCCGCGCCAGGACCTGACCCAGATTTGTAAAGTACTGCCGCCACCCACTCGTCGCGCCCCGATACGCCTGCTCCTGATCCGGCCGGAAGCCGGACTGTTCCATACGCAACCGGGTGCCCGTGCTGGTCGGCATGAGGGTCCAGGTGACGACACTCTCGAGGCCATAGGCCTGCCACGTGTAGGACAGTGTCTTGTTCAGCTCGACGGCTGTTACCTGACAGTCGACAACAATGCTCACGTCGGTTTGCGTTTCCTTTCGCAGATTGAAACGGTGGTCCACAACTGGCTTGAAGTCGTTCTTCATCAGCCATTCCTCGATCAGATGCGGTTGGGTCAGCGCGCGCCAGATTTTTTCCGGCGGATAGGGGATCTCACGTTCGACGACGACGGAGCGCGTTTCGGTCGCAATGTTGGTCATTGGTCCATTCTTTTGAGCAAATTTTCGAGGTCGTCGAACCGGCTCTGCCAGAACGCATTCATCTGGTTCGTCCAGTCGGTCAGCGGGGAAAGTGCTGCGATCTGGGCGCTATAATGGGTCTGCCGTCCTTGATGGCGGTCGCGCACCAGCCCGGCCTGCCTGAGTACGCCGAGATGCTTCGACACCGCAGGTTGGGAGACCCCCGACTGAGCCGTCAGGGCGCCGACCGTCTGCTCGCCTTGCCGGCACAGGCGCTCGAAGATCGCACGACGCGTCGGATCGGAGAGCGTTCTGAAGAGGACATCGTGAGCGTTCGTCATTGGGATCGATAACCCGGTGGCTATTGATTGACGTATAACCGCCGAGATATGGATGTGTCAAGCGGGGTGCCGGCGGTCACGATCCGGCGGTTTCCAAAAAAATCTTTCCATTGCCCCAAGGATTAGCCATTAGCCTTCGTCCAACAGGCAAATGATGGCGATGATGCTGGATGAAAGCGAAGCCTCCGACGCCGAACTGATCGGGCGGGCGAAGGGCGGAGACAGGGGGGCCTTCAGCACATTGCTGGAAAGGCACTATGACTTCGTCTATCGCGCTGCCTATCGCTGGTGCGGCAGGAAGGCCGATGCCGAAGACATCGCCCAGGAAGTCTGCGTCAGGCTCGGCAAGGCGATCCGCGACTATCGCGGCGGCGGCGCTTTCACCACATGGCTCTATTCCGTGACCCTGAACGCCGCGCGCGACATGATGCGAAAGTCCGCCCGCGAGACCGTGAAGACCGAGGCCTATGGCGTCCATGCACTGATCTCCGGCGAGGCGTCGGTCGAACCGGAGGATCCGGCCGAAGCGCTGTGGACCGCGGTGCGGCAACTGCCGGACAAGCAGCGCGACGCCGTGCTTTTGGTCTATGGCGAAGGATTGAGCCACGCGGCCGCCGCCGAGGCGATGGCGATCTCGGAGACGACGGTTTCCTGGCACATCCATGAAGCGAAGAAACGGCTGAAGACGCTGATGCGCGCGGCCGGGGAAGTGTGACCATGGTCGACGACAACGAACTCAACAGACTGCGCGATATCGCAGCACCGGCGCCCGCCAAGGATGCCAAGGCACGTGCCTTCGAGGCCGCCCTGCGCGCCTATGATCAGGAAAATATTTCTGCTGTCACCCAAGGATCGATTGGCGGGCTTCGTCTCACAGAGCGAGCACAAAAGCTCTGGAGCGAGATCATGCAAAAGAAACTCATTGCCACGCCGGCCCTTGCCGGGCTCGTCGCCCTGCCGATCGCCGGATACGCCACCTTCCATTTGCTGAGGGAACAGCCGCCCAAATTCGGCGGCGACGAGAAGATCACCGAGACGCTGGCCGACAAGCCGGCGACGGTGAAGCCGACGACCGCCGAGCCGAAGCCGGCTCGCGGCGAGTTGGAGAAGGACAAGAAGGCAGACGCGGATGTGGAAAGCCGCGGCGCCACCGATGCGCTTGTGGCGCCGGCCTCGCCGCAGAAATCCGAATCGACCGTTGCTTCCGGCGCGGCACAACAAAATGCGCTGGAGCGCGGTGTGCTGGCCGAGCCTGCGCCACCGGCACCGACAGGTGAATTCGCGCTGGATGGCGCTGCAAGTGTACCCAGCACCTCGCGAGCCCGCATGCCGGCCGAATCCAAGCTGATGGCGCCGCAGCAGCCGTCGATCTTGCCGGCCGACCAGATGCAGCCGCAACCGGAAAACCGCGACCGCATCGAGGATTTCAAGACCAATCCGGTGCATGCGGCGCTCGAGGATCCGGTCTCGACCTTCTCGATCGACGTCGACACTGCCTCCTATTCCTTCGTGCGCGGCTCGCTGAAGCAGGGCACCCTGCCGCAGGCCGATACTGTTCGCGTCGAGGAGATGATCAACTACTTCCCCTATGACTGGAAGGGTCCGGAGTCGGCCTCGACACCATTCAACTCGACCGTCAGCGTCATGCCGACGCCGTGGAACACGCAGACCAGGCTGATGCATGTCGCCATCAAGGGTTTTGACGTCAAGCCGATCGAGCAGCCGAAGGCCAATCTGGTCTTCCTGATCGATGTCTCGGGCTCGATGGACGAGCCGGACAAGCTGCCGCTGCTCAAATCGGCATTTCGCCTGCTGGTCAGCAAGCTGAAGGCCGACGACACTATCTCGATCGTGACCTATGCCGGTGACGCCGGCACAGTGCTGGAGCCGACCAAGGTGTCCGAAAAGGACAAGATCCTCAGCGCCATCGACAATCTGACGCCCGGTGGCAGCACGGCCGGCGAGGCGGGCATCAAGGAAGCCTACAGGCTGGCGCAAAAATCCTTCGTCAAGGACGGCGTCAACCGCGTGATGCTTGCTACCGACGGCGACTTCAATGTCGGCCAGACCGATGACGACGACCTCAAGCGGCTGATCGAAAGCGAGCGCAAGACCGGCGTTTTCCTGTCGGTGTTCGGCTTCGGCCGCGGCAATCTGAACGACCAGATGATGCAAACCATTGCCCAGAACGGCAACGGCACCGCCGCCTATATCGATACGCTGGCCGAGGCTGAAAAGGTGCTGGTCGAGGATGCCTCCTCGACGCTGTTCACCATCGCCAAGGACGTCAAGATCCAGGTCGAGTTCAACCCGAACAAGGTCTCGGAATATCGCCTGATCGGCTACGAGACCCGTGCCTTGAACCGCGAGGATTTCAACAATGACCGCGTCGATGCCGGCGATATCGGTTCGGGCCATTCCGTCACCGCGATCTACGAAATCACGCCCAAGGGCAGCGGCGGTGAGCAGATAGATCCGCTGCGTTATGGCCAGGCGTCGGTGGACAATGGCGGTGTCGCCAATGCGGACGAATATGCCTTCGTCAAGATCCGCTATAAGCTGCCGAATGAAGACGTCTCGAAGCTGATCACCACGCCGGTGACCTCGGCCAACGAGATTTCGTCCTTCGACCAGGCCAGCACCGATCAGCGCTTCTCCGTCGCGGTTGCCGCCTTCGGCCAGAAGCTGCGCGACGAGGATGCGACCGCGAAGTTCGGCTACGACAAGATCATGGAGATCGCCACTGCCGCTCGAGGGGCCGACCCGTTTGGGTACAGGGCCGAGTTCCTCTCGCTTGTGCGCCTTGCCTCTGCGCTGGGCGGTAACCGGTAAGTGGTGATGACGGCCGGTTTCTTTCAGATGGGATCGTTCTGATACGGGGGAACCGACCGCGGGCGGGTGAGGCAGGCCGGCGAGGGAAACCTTGCCGGCCTTTTTTCGCGGATTTTATGGGTCGTTAAATTGCGCGGCAATTCCGGTACCGGATGGCAACCCCCTCCTTGTTACGCAGGACAGGTGTACTGGGCTTGAGGGAGCCGAAATTGCAGATCAGGACTATCGCCAACTCGATACCCCCGGCGCCAGACGCCTCGGCGGTTTCATCGGCCCCATCATCGGAATCCAGGCGTATCAGTGACGATGTCGCACAGGCGCGCCACACCGCCCTGTCGGCGCTGACCAACGACCGCTTCCGCATCATGCTGGAACAGATCACCGACCCCCGCGCTTCGGGCGCGCTGATGACGATGCGCGGCGACAATGTGGTCGACTTCAAGTCGGCGCAGTCGAGCTACGCCGACAACAGCGAATAACCGAAATCGATGAGGTCAGGCCCGGCTGCGGCGGCGCTCGCGGCGGGCTTCGCTGGTCTCGGCGGTGTTTTCCGTCGCGACCTTGTTGCGCATCGGACCAATGCGCTCGACGATCGCCGCAACCGTCGGACGATCCGACTTGGTGTGCGCGTCGAGCGCCTTGCGCATGGCGGCAAGGTGCTGGAACGAGGTGCCGCAGCAGCCGCCGATAATCTTGGCGCCGCCATCGACGGCGAGGCGCACATAATCGGCCATCAGTTCGGGCGTGCCGGAATAATGGATTTCGGTGCCGCGGAATTCGGGAATGCCGCAATTGCCCTTGACGATCACCGTCGCTTCCGGCTTCGCCTCGGTCATGTCGAGCAGCGAGGCCAGGATGTCGGACGCGCCGACACCGCAATTGGCGCCGACGCCGAGCGGCGCCTGCGAAAGCCCGTCGGTGACGCCGTGAATATCCCTGGGCAGCAGACCCATCATGGTGCGGCCGGCAGTGTCGAAGGAACCGGTGTAGGTGTAGGGCAGGCCGACGCGGATGGCAGCCTCGGCGGCGGCGCGGATCTCGTCGGGAGCTGACATGGTCTCGATCCAGGCGATTTCGGCGCCGCCTTCCTTGAGGCCCTCGATCTGCTCGGCGAAGGCGTCGACCGCCTCGTCATAGGTCATGGCGCCAAGCGGCACCAGCAATTCGCCGGTCGGGCCGACCGAGCCGGCGACGATGACCTTGCGGCCGGCCTTGCCGGCGACCGCACGCGCAAGCTCAGCGGCGCGTTTGTTCAACGCGTGCACGCGATCCTGCGCATGGTGCAGCTTCAAGCGGTGACGGGTGCCGCCGAACGAGTTGGTGAGGATGATGTCGGCGCCGGCATCGACGAAATTCTGATGCAGGCTGGTGATGGTGTCGGGCGCCGTCTCGTTGAGCAGCTCTGGCGCCTCGCCCGCCTCCAGCCCCATGGCGAACAGGTTTGTGCCGGTGGCGCCATCGGCTAGCAGCACGCCCTTTTCAGCCAGCAGCGTATCGATCGGGTTGGTGGTCGTCATCGGATTGGCTTTCATGTTTCGAAGTCGAATAAGGATATAAAGAAGTCTTTATGTGTAGTCAACGATTTTGGAGCGATGCCGACACCGGATCGGAGGCGTTTCCTCACCGTGTCGAGGTGACCTCGACGTGGATTTCGGTGCAGACCCCGCCATTGGTTGGATAGTAGTCAACCGAGCAAGCGGTGACCACCAGCAGGAGGTCCTGTTCGGCGCGCAACGTCACATAGCCGCCCGGCGGGTTGATCGACGCGGAAACCACCAGCCGACCGTCGGGTTCCGGCAAGGAGTTCTGAAAGAGATCGACCGGATCGGGGGCGAAAGGCAGCGATATGCCCTCTGTGGCCAGCGCCTGCATCAGATTGTCCCGGCAGTTCGGATGATTGGGAAATCCGGCGCGCTCATAGAGCGCGCTGTCGCAAGCGGGGTAAAGCATGTCGTGCGGACCCGGCGAGCCATCTTCGACCAGCGTCAGCATCGGCTTGGCGGCGGCACTGAAGAAACTGTCGCCGATTGCGGGAAAAAGCCGCTCGGTGATGTCACGGGTCTGCGAGGTGCTCAGCCAGTCAAGCGCCGGGTCGGTGCTGAAAGCCCAGAGATCGGAAACCTGCTGTCCTTTGGGATCGATGATGCGAATGAGGTCGCCTCGAGAGACGCGGATGGCGCGGCCCGACTGGGGAGGAACGACGATGCGGCGCGGTTCGGGCATGAACTGTCCTTCAAAAATGGAAATGGCGTGGCCGGGACGAGGCTCCACCAGAGGACCATGATTGCCAGAGATCAGACAGTGCCTGTTGGGAACGACATGCCGGCCAGTTTGTGCGCGAAGCCGGACGCCTCGTGCGCGTTGATGTCGGCGGCGCGGATCAGATTGTCGAAATGCTGGATCAGCGTCTGGATCGGCTGGGTGGCGTTGAGCACCAGATACATGTCGCCGACATAAATGGCGGCGCGATAGGGACCGAAGATGGTGTAGGGGATGGAATAGCGAATCCGCCCGTCATAGAAAAACAGCCGGAAGGTGGGGTAGAGGTCGTCGAGCAGCGTCGCCATGTGTAGCAATTGGGCGCGGCGGTCGGCTTCCGGGAAACGATCCCAGACACCCAGGCCGCGGGCGAAAATCTCCAGCGTATGGCGAGGCATGCAGACTTCCATGTCGGTTTCCGGCCGCCTGTTGTAGTTGATGCGGTATTGCGTTTCGCCGGCCTGGGCGAGGCGGCTCTTGTTGGTGATGCCGGCTTCGTAGTCGACCAGTGCTTCGGTGCGCAGGAGGTCGGGGATGCCGGCCGGCACGTAGCGGATCTTGGTGCCGGCCGCCTCGGCATGCCATTTGGCCAGCAGGGTGCGGTCGAAACCGTCGGGTGCCTCCTCGATCTCCAGGCTCTCGCGGATTTCGCCGGTGAGGCCCTCGTCCTGGCTGAGGCCGAGAAGCCAGTCCAGCGACACTTTGAACTCGGCGGCGATGTTGAGCAGCGTTTCGGCGCGGGGCAGGCGGGTCGAGGCGCCCGACAGCAGCTGCGACAGCGCCGAACGGTCGATGCCGACCGCGGTCGCGAAGGCCGACTGGTTGAGGTCGGAGCGTGTCAAGAGTGTTTTCAGGCGCTCGCGGAAGATCGTCGACAGGTCGCGCTTGTCCATGTGCGTGCTCCACCTCGATTGAGGAAAAATTTGCGCCGAATCGCTTCCGAGCGCACCTCAGGCGTAAATGAATCCCTAAGCCTGTTTACAATGTGTAACATGTGCGGTCAAAAATGCGCAATCGCAACAGTTTGTGTACTTTGTCTCGTTGAGTGGAATCACTTCTCCTGACACAATGTTGTCAGGAGCCAATTGGGGCTCCGGCGACTGAGGGGCAGTGGTCGATAGCATGACGAGCAAGAGCATCAGGCGACACAGCGCACCGGCCATAGAGTGGCCGACCGTGGTACTCGCCTTCTTCTGCTACGCAACTTGGCTCGCCACCGGTTTCCTGCTCTGGCCATCTTACCCCATACTGGCGCTCGCCCTCCTGGCTTTGACCGCCGCACTGCAATCCTCGATCATGCACGAAGTGCTGCACGGTCATCCGACACGCAATGCACGGGTCAACGAAGCCTTTGTGTTCCTGCCGATCGGTCTGGTCTGGCCGTTCCGCCGCTTCAAGACCATCCATCTGCGCCACCACGCCGACGAGCGGCTGACCGATCCGCTGGACGATCCGGAAAGCTATTATCAGGCGCTCTGGCAGCACGACGAACTGCCGCCGACGATGAAATTCCTACTCAAGATCAACAACACCATGGCCGGCCGCTTCGTGCTTGGCCCGTGGCTGTCCTGCGTCGGCTTCTTCATCGACGATGCCAAGCAGGTGATCGCCGGTGACAAGGCGATCCGCAAGGCCTGGCTGCTGCATGCGATCGGCCTTGCCGTCGTGATGCCGATCGTGCAGTTCGGCTTCGGCATCCCGCTGTGGCTTTACATTCTGGTGCCGGTCTGGCTCGGCCAGTCGCTGATCTCGATCCGTACTTTCGCCGAGCATCAATGGTCGGAACATCCGGAAGGCCGCACGGTGATCATCGAGCGCTCGCCGCTGTCGTTCCTGTTCCTCAACAACAATCTGCACTTCGTCCATCACAAGACCCCGACCGTGGCCTGGTACAAGCTGCCCAAGCTGTTTCGCGACCGCCGTGAGGAATGGCTGCGGATGAACAATGGCTATGCCTATCCCAACTATTTCGCGCTGATCAAAGCCTATGCGTTCAAGGCGAAGGAGCCGATCGTGCACCCGGTGCTGCGGCGTCAAGCTGAGCCGGGCAGGGCCTTCAAGCCGCGCATCAGGGCGCGCAGCATCAGCGGACTCGGCAGTGCGCCGGTTCCCGCAGAGCCGCCGAAGGAATAATTCCGGTCTACCCGGAATCCGTGTCGGCCAATTCTGATTGGGCGCCGCGTTTTTGCGATCATTTTTCCAGACATGATGATTTGATATCCGGCATGAGTGAATTGGTTGCGGCGTTGCCGATGTATGACTGGCCCGAAATGCGCGGCGAGGTCGACGCGCAATGGATGCTGTTGCGCGACGCGTTTCTGCAAAAGGGTATCGACGCACCGCAAACCATCGTGCGGCGCAATGGAGACCTGCCGCCGATACCGGGCGGTATTCGTGATGCTGCCGGTGCATTGATCGCACCCGATCCAGCGACATTGCCGCCGGACGAGCTCGATTTTCACAGACTGTGGCTGCACCCGGCGCTGCTGTTCGCGCAGACCTGCTGGGGGCCGATGGAACTCGGCCTGTCCAGGCATGTGCAGGTGGTTGCCCAGCCAAGCTACGACGCCTACGAAGGCGGGCAGGGCGAGCTCTATTCCAGCGCCATCGTCATGCTGGCGGATGGCGCGCCGTCGGTTGCCTCGCCCAATGACGGCAGCCCGCTGATCCCACTCGATCGGATCCGCGGCAAGCGCTTCACCTTCAACAGCCTCGATTCGATGTCGGGGTTCCTCGGTTTGACGCGCGACCTGGAGGCGATGGGCGAGAGCCTTGACCTCTTTGCCTCGCGCAGCGAAAGCGGTGGGCACCGTTCCTCGATCGTCGCAATTGCAGAGGGCAAGGCCGATATAGCGGCCATCGACTGCGAGAGTTGGGCGCTGGCGCAACGCTTCGAGCCGGCGGCGAAAAAGGTGGCGGTCGTCGGCTGGACCGGACGGCGCAAAGGCCTGCCCTACATCACCGCCGCAGGGACACCGGAAAAGACGGTTGGGGCGTTGCGCGAGGCCATTGCCGGGCTAGCCGAGCAGGCTCTTATCCAACGGGTAGGTTGAGAGCTGTTCGTTGCCCGTCTCGGTGATCAGTATCTGTTCCTCGATCTTGACGCCTTCGCGCCCGCCAAGCCTGCCGATATAGCTTTCCACGCACAGCACCATGCCCGGTTCCAGCACGCCGTCCGGAGTGTCCGATGTCCAGTCGCTGGCATGCGGCAAGGTCGGGTATTCATCGGCCAGGCCGACGCCGTGATAGAGCACGCCGTAGCGCGTCGGGAAGCAGTCGCCGGGCGGCACCGCCGAGCGTTCGACGAGGTCGCGAAACGAGATGCCTGGCTGCATCAGTGCCGTGTTGTGCCCGATCTGGTCGGCAGCGATGCGGAACAGGTCGCGCTGTTGGCTGGTCGGCTTTCCATCGCCGCACAGCCATGTGCGCGACAGGTCGGCGCAGAAGCCGTAGGGGCCGATCAGGTCGGTGTCGAAGGCGACGAGATCGCCAGCCTCGATCTTGCGCGACGAGCATTCCTGGAACCACGGATTGGTGCGCGGGCCTGACGTCAGCAGTCGCGTCTCGATCCATTCGCCGCCGCGCGCGATGTTGCCGCGGTGCAGTTCCGCCCACAATTCGTTTTCGGAAATCCCCGGCTTCAGCGCTTGTTCCATCTCGCCCATCGCCGCCTCGCAGGCGACGATCGCGCGGCGCATGGCGAGGATCTCGTCGGGTGATTTGATCAGCCGCGCGTTCTCCATCAACGCTTCGCCATTGCCGATGGAAATGCCGAGGCGAGCCAGCTCCTCGACGCCTTCCGGATTGATATGGTCGACGGCGATGCGGCTGTTGCCGCCGCCATGCTCTTTCACCAGATCGGCTATTCCTGCGGCCCAGCGGCGGACCTTTTGCTCGGTCAACTCACCGCCATAGAGATACATCCACGACACTGCCGGTCGCACTTCGTCGACGACGCCGGAATGATCGGACAAATGCTCGCAGGAGAAATAGTCGAACAGCACCACCGGCCCGTCGGTGGCGACAAAACAATGCCGCGTCGGGTTGTGCGCCACCCACAGCTGCATGTTGGTCGAGTCGGTGGCGTAGCGGATGTTGACGGGGTCGTAGAGCAGGGCGCCGGCATAGTCGCGGCGCCTCAGTTCGGCGCGGATGCGCTCCAGCCGGTATTGGCGCATCGCCGGGAGGTCGGGAGTGGCAATGCCCGCCGCGACCCATTCAGCCTCGGCCTGCGCGCCATAGCCCAGCACATGCTGGTTGAGCGAAGCCGCCTTCTGGCGGGAGGCGTCGCGCAAGGCTTCGATCGAGTCGGCTTCGAACGGCATGATCTTGCGATGCCGGCCAAAGCTGCCCTTTGGCGCCGGGTTGTCCATGGTCGAAACTCAGGTCCGCATCTTCTCGCCGCTCGGATCGAAGGGCGCTTCGACATTGATGCGGGCCGGGCGCCGGTGACCGAGGATCTCGATCTCGAACAGCCCGGCACTTTCGTCCTCGGCAAGCGCTGCCGGGACGTAGCCCTGCGCCATCGACTTCTGCACATAATGCGCATAGCCGCCTGACGTGACCCAGCCGACCACGCGCCAGTCACCGTCGACGATACCCCGCACGGCGGAAGCGCCTTCGGCAGCCTTGGAGCCACGTATTTCCTTGCCGCCCTTGTCGAATCGGGGCGCGCCATAGCCATGCGGCTTTTCAACCGTGCCATAGTCCTTGCTGACCTTGGCCCAGATCGGCTCATCGCCCATGACATCGGCGTCGGTGGCATCGACGATGAAGGAGACGCGGCGCAGCTTTGGCCCCTCGGCCTGTTCCTTGGCAGCGGCCTCGCGGCCGATGAAGTCGTTCTTCTCGAGCTTGATGAAGCGGTCCATCGCGCCTTCGAACGGTCCATAGATCGGCCGCAACTCGCGGAACCAGGTCGGAAAATTCTTTTCGAGGCGCATGGAGAGCAGCGCGCGCATGCCGAAATCGACAAGGCCGAATTCCTCGCCGGCGTCCTTGATCGCTTTGTAAACCAGGCGCTCGTAGGCCGGTGCCATCCAGATTTCATAGCCGAGGTCACCGGTGTAGGTGATGCGGTTGACCATGCAAGGCGCCCCGCCAACCGCCATCTCGCGGAAATCCATGAAGCGGAAGGCTTTTGTCGAGACATCGACATCGACCAATTTCTGCAGCAAGTCACGTGACTTCGGCCCTGCGATCGACAGGCCGACCAGCGTCTGGTCGAAGCGGTGGATGCGCACCGTTCCGTCCTTCGGTAGATGCTTCTCGAACCAGCGCATGTGGTATTTCTGCGCCGCCGAGGAACCCCAGATCATGAAGCGGTCTTCTGCCGCCTTGGCGATGGTGAAGTCGCCAATCAGCTTGCCGAATTCGTTGAGCATCGGCGTCAGCACGATGCGGCGGGTCTTCGGCATGCGGTTGGTCATCAGCCGGTTGAGGAAATCCTCGGCTGCGGGTCCCGAGACTTCGTATTTGGCAAAATTGGCGATCTCGGTGACACCGACACGCTCACGCGTGGCGCGCACTTCCTCGCCGATCGGCCCAAAATCGTTGGAGCGGTGGAAGGAGACGATATCCCTGGGTTCCTTGCCTTCAGGTGCGAACCAGAGCGGCGTCTCAAGTCCCCAGCTGTCGCCCATGACGGCATTGTTGGCCAGCATCGTGTCGTAGAGCGGTGTCGTCTGCGCCGGGCGTGCTGCCGGGAGTTCCTCATTGGGGAAGCGGATGGAGAAGCGGCGCGAATAGTTTTCGCGCACCTTGGCGTTGGTGTAGCGCAGGCCTGCCCATTCGCCGAAGCGGGTGACATCCATGCCCCAGACGTCGAAGCCGGGATCGCCATGGACCATCCAGTTCGACAGCGCGAGGCCGACACCGCCGCCCTGGCTGAAGCCGGCCATGACGGCGCAGGCGCACCAGAAATTGGTCAGGCCCTGCACCGGGCCGACCAGCGGGTTGCCGTCGAGCGCGAAGGTGAAGGGGCCGTTGATGATCTGCTTGATGCCGGCCCTCTCGATGCCAGGGAAATGCTTGAAACCGATTTCCAGCGACGGCGCGATGCGGTCGAGGTCCGGCGGCAGCAATTCATGGCCGAAATCCCACGGCGTGTTGACCGGCGACCACGGCTTGCAGGCCTTTTCATAGGTGCCGAGCAGGATGCCGTTGCGTTCCTGGCGGGTGTAGATCTCGCCCTTGAAGTCGAGCACGCCGATCATTTCGCGGCCGGTAGACTTGTTGAATTCCTCGACCTCCGGCATCGGCTCGGTCAGCAGATACATGTGCTCCATGGCCAGCACCGGCAGTTCGACGCCGACCATGCGGCCGATCTCGCGCGCCCACAGGCCGCCGCAATTGACGACATGCTCGGCCTTCACCGTGCCCTGTTCGGTGACGACGTTCCAGGTGCCGTCGACCTCCTGTGTCAGTTCCACAACGCGATTGCGCAACACGATCTCGGCGCCGAGTTTTTTCGCCGCCTTGGAATAGGCGATGGTGGTGCCCGACGGATCGAGATGGCCTTCGACCGGGTCCCACATGGCGCCGACGAAGTTGGTCTCGTCCATCAGCGGGAACATCGCCTTGGCTTCGGAAGGGGTGATCAGCTCTGTGTCCATGCCGAGATAGCGGCCCTTGGCGTGGGCCAGCCGCAGGAAGTCCATGCGCTCGGGCGTGTCGGCCATCATCACGCCGCCGGTCAGGTGCAGGGAGCAGGACTGGCCGGATATTTCCTCGATCTCCTTGTAGAGCTGCACCGTATAAGCCTGCAGCTTGGCGACGTTGGGGTCGCCGTTCAGCGTGTGGAAGCCGCCCGCGGCGTGCCAGGACGAGCCGGAGGTGAGCTCCGAGCGCTCGATCAGCATGATGTCGGTCCAGCCGGCCTTGGCCAGGTGGTAGAGAACCGAGCAGCCGACGACGCCGCCGCCGATAACAACCGCTTTTACGTGAGATTTCATCTAGATAGGTCCGTTTTTGAAGAGATTGAATCGGGTGAGTGAGGCGTGAAGACAAAGCGGAGGTCGGGTGCCGTGATGTTCTCGGCTAGCCTGCCATCGAGCGCGGCGAGGATGGTTTCACAAACCGAAGTACGATGCTTCAAGACTTCATGGCTCCAAACACGCAGGATCGAATAGCCCTGGGCATGCATGAAATCGTCGCGGCGGCGGTCATAGGAACAGTCGGCGTGTTGATGTCCGTCGACTTCCACGACGAGCCATTTTTCGCGGCAAGCGAAGTCTGCGTAGTATGGTCCGATAGAGAACTGTCGCGTGAACTTGTAGCCGCCAAGTTTGCGGGCTTTTAACTCAAGCCAAAGCAGCGCTTCGGCCTGGTTGTCACCTTGCCTGAGTTTTCGGGCTCGCTGGGTGATGCCCGTTTTGCGGCGGCTGCGTGTTGCGGGGCGGGCTTCCCCCACTCCGTCTCGGCTTCGCCGAGCCACCTCTCCCCCCTCCGGAGGGAGAGGAAGGGAGCCAGCCTGCATAAGTTCGCGCCTTTCCTCTCCCCCGTCGATCGGGGGAGAGGTGTCGAGCACAGCTCGACGGAGTGGGGGTCGACCGTTCATCAACAGCACTGCCGATCAAAAATCGGTCGGCGCGCCGCCTTCGGACCGGCGCTTGGCGACGAAGGCGTTAAGTTCCTCGCGGATGGCCGGGTCCATGTAAGGCTCCTCATAGGACGCCAGCCGCTCCTTCCAGACCTTGTTGGCCTTTTCGAGCGCCGTCGGCGAGCCGGCTTCCGCCCAGGTCTCGTAATTGCGCCAGTCGGACAGGATCGGCGAGTAGAAGGCGGTCTTGTAGCGGTCCTGCGTGTGCTGGGTGCCGAAGAAATGGCCGCCAGGACCGACCGACTGGATGGCGTCGAAGCCGAGTGCCTCGTCGGAAAGATCGAGGGGGGTCAGGAATTCGGCCACCATCTGCAGCAGGTCGATGTCCAGGATGGTCTTCTCGTAGGAGCAGCGCAGGCCGCCTTCGAGCCAGCCGGCGGCATGCATCATCAGATTGCCGCCGCCCTGGATGGCGCCCCACAGCGAGAACACGCTTTCATAAGCCGCCTGCGCGTCGACCGTGTTAGCGGCGCAGGTGTTGGAGGTGCGGTAGGGAATGTTGTAGCGGCGGGCAAGCTGGCCGCCGACGAGCTGCGCCTTCATGTATTCCGGCGTGCCGAACGCCGGCGAACCGGACTTCATGTCGACATTGGAGGTGAAGCCGCCATAGCCGACGGGTGCGCCCTTGCGCACCATCTGGGCGAAGGCGATGCCGGCAAGCGCCTCGGCGTTCTGCTGCACCAGTGCGCCGGCGATGGTGACAGGCGCCATGGCGCCCGACAGGGTGAACGGCGTCACGACGACGACCTGGCCCTTGCTCGACATCTGGATGATGCCTTCCATCATCGGCACGTCGAGCTTGAGCGGCGAATTCGTGTTGATGATGGTGAAGACGGACGGCTCTTCCAGCATCTGCTCGTGGCTGATGCCGCGCGCGATCCTGGCGATCTCGATGCCGTCGACATTGCGTTCCTTGCCGAGCGAATAGATGTGGAACACCTTGTCGGTGAGCACGCTGAGATCGCGGATGCATTCGAGGTGGCGGACGGACGGATGGATATCGGTCGGCTCGACCGGGTAGCCGCCCGTGCAGTTCAGGATGTTGTGCATCTGCGCGAGCTTTAAGAAATTGCGGTAGTCCTGCTGGTTGCCGGGCCGGCGGCCACGATCGATGTCGGAGCAATTGGGCGCCGACGCCATCATCGAGATGATCACATTGTTGCCGCCAAAGCGCACATTGTGCGCCGGATTGCGGGCATGGATGGTGAACTCCGACGGGCAGTGCGACACCAGTTCGAGGATCATGTCGCTGTCGAAACGCACCCGCTCGCTGCCTTCGCGCACATCGGCGCCATGCGCCTTCATGATGCTGCGGGCCTCGTCATGCAGCACGTCGACGCCGATTTCCCTGAGCACGCGCAGGGAGGCGAGGTGGATCGATTCCAGCTCGTCGTCGGAGACCAGCCTGGTCGGGGTCAGCGGGTTTTTCAGCTGGCGGAAAGCGGGCTGCTCGAACGCGGTCGAGCCGCCGGCGCGTTTTCCGGCGCGGCCGCCGCGACGGGCGCGGTCGGTGGTCAATGCCGGTTCCAAGGGTTGTAAGGCGGCGGTCATGATGGTCCTCGTAGGATGCGATAGCGGGCGGCATAATGGACCGGCGGCTGCCCAGCCATTGCGGAGGCGGCGACCACTAGGGCGAGGGAAGCGACATGCCGGAACGGCAGTTGCGCGGCCACGACATCGGCCTGATCCCGCCGCCTCGTTGGCGCAAGCGGATTTCGCCGGGCGGCCCTTCCTTTGCCTGGATCGAACCAGTAGCTACTCGGGCTTGCCGGCCGGATGGCCAGCAATTCACATGGATGGCAGCATGGTTGCGACCGGCTCGAACGAAGGCGAAGAAGGAACGCAGTGGGCAGCGCTTGCCGGCGTCACCGCGGCACTTGCGATGTTCGGCGCGGCGCAGGGGTTGAGTTCGCCGCTGTTCACGCTGCTGATGCAGAAACAAGGCATGTCGCCAGCGCTGATCGGCTTGTCGGCGGCGATGATGCCGCTCGGGCTGATCCTTTCGGCTTCTTTCGTGCCCGCGGCTGTGCGGCTTGTCGGTGCACGCAATCTGGCGGTCGGCTGCTCGCTGATCGGCGCGCTCTGCTTCTTGGGTATCGGCTATCTGCAGGACTGGGTGGCCTGGTTCGTCATCCGCTTCATCATCGGCGTCGTCATCAACCCGCTCTACATCCTCGGCGAGGTGTGGGCACTGTCGCTGGCGCCGCCATCGCGGCGCGGCAGGGTGATGGGCGTGTTCAACACGCTAATGGGCGCCGGCTACGCCGCCGGACCATTCGCGCTGACCCTGCTCGGTACGTCGGGCTGGGCGCCCTTCATGGTCGGCGTCGCCGGTTTCGCGCTCTGCGCGGTGATCCTGCACGCGGTCTCGTCTAAGCTGACCGGGTTCGAGGATGACGACCAGCCTGCCAGCGGCCTTGTCGGCTTTGCCAAGGTGGCGCCTGCGCTGCTGCTTGCCGTGCTTGTCTCGGCGGCGGTTCAGCAGAGCACTTATGCGCTGGTCCCGGTCTTCGGCGCCAGCTATGGCCTGGCGGAAGCCGTTCTGGCCTCGCTGGTGATGGCGCTTTCCCTCGGCAACATCCTGCTGCAGATACCACTCGGCCTTCTGGCGGAGCGTTTTGGCGGCCGCGCCATGATCATCGTCTGCGCGCTGGCAACAACCGTTTGCGCGCTTTTGCTGCCTCTGCTGATCACAACGCCGTTGATCTGGGTCGTGCTGCTGGTGATGGGCGCGGTCGGTTACGGCGTCTACACCATGGCATTGGTCGAACTCGGCAGCCGGTTCAAGGGCTCTGTGCTGGTCGCCGGCAACGCTGCCTTTGCACTGATGTGGGGCGTCGGTGGCATCGTCGGCCCACCCGGTGCCGGCGTGCTCATGCAAGGCATCGGCCCGCTCGGGCTGCCGGTCGTGATCGCCGGCCTCGACGCGGTGCTGGTGATGTTCGCGCTGTATCGGTCGTCCGTGCGCCGAGCTTCCTGACGAGCCCAACCTCCTGACCGGCCCAACTTCCTGACAGGCCCAACTTCCTGACAGGCCCAGCCTCCTGACAGGCCCGGCGTCCTGACAGGCATTGTCTGGAGCAAGCGGTTTTCGCCCGCCAGGGGCTTACCACCGCGTTGCTCAATCGCTAATCCTGCAGCCTCGATAGCGGTGCGCACAATGAATTTGGTTGAATCGAACGAGGACGAGACGATGCAATGGGCGGCGATCACCGGTGTGATCGCGACCGTCTCGGTGTTCGCCATCGCGCAAGGGTTGTCCTATCCGCTGCTGAGCTTCATCCTGCAGCGCCAGGGCGTTTCGCCGGCGATGATCGGCCTGTCGGCGGCCATGACGCCGATTGGTTTCATCCTGTCGTCGCCATTGATCCCGGCGCTGGCCCGCCGGTTCGGGGCAGGGCGCACAGCGCTTACCTGTGCGGCGCTTTCGGCTGTCGTGCTGGCGCTGATCGGCTGGACGCAGAATGTCTATCTGTGGTTTCCCCTGCGCTTCCTGATCGGTGTGGTGACCAACCCGCTCTATGTGCTGAGCGAGATCTGGGTCATCGCGCTGGCGCCGCCGGCGCGGCGAGGGCGCGTCATGGGTGTCTATTCGACGATCATCTCGGCCGGTTTCGCGGCCGGGCCGCTATGCCTGCTTGCAGTCGGTACTGAGGGCTGGCCGCCCTTCCTCGTCGGCATCTCCGCCTTCGTGCTGTGCGGCATCTGCCTGGGCTTGGTGCTGCCGCGCTTGCCCAAGGTCGACGAGGCCGGGCATCAAGTTTCCGTCCTGGGTTTCGTGCCGCTGGCGTGGCTGCTTTTGTTTGCCGTCATAGTCGCCGCCGGCTTCGAACAGGGCGCGCTGGCGTTGCTGCCTGTATATGGCACCCATCACGGCATCACCGAGACCCGCATGTCGGCGCTGCTGTCGGTGATGATTGCAGGCAATATCGCCATGCAGGTGCCGCTCGGCCTTTTGGCGGAAAGGCTTTCCGCGCGCCTGGTGCGGCTTGCCTGCGTCGCGATCACGGTGCTCGGCTGCGTCCTGCTTCCGCTTCTCATCGAGTCGCCGCTGATCTGGCCGATGATCTTTGTCTGGGGCGCGGTTTCCTACGGCATCTACACGATGTCGATCATCGAGCTCGGCGAGCGCTTCACCGGCTCCGCACTGGTTGCCGGCAATGCGGCCTTTTCCCTGATGTGGGGCGTCGGCGGTATCGCCGTGCCGCCGCTGGCGGGGGGCGCCATGGATATTCTGGGTGCCGGCGGGCTGCCGATCACGCTTGGGCTGCTGTGCCTGGCGCTGGCTATTGCTAGCCTCGCTGGTGGGCGGAAAGCCTCAATTGTGCGCTGAGCATAGTTAATATCGATACGGCCTATCGGCGTTGGCTTTTTCAAAGCAACGCGTTTATCGGAGACCTGATGACCAAGCCTGCCACCCAGACGCCGAATTCCACCCCCTCGACCGACGATCCCTTCCTCTGGCTGGAGGACAGGACAGCCAAACAGTCATTGGACTGGGTACATCGCCAGAACGAGGTCACGGTTGGCGAATTGCAGGGCGATCCGTCCTATCAGGCGTCGTTCCAGACCGCGCTCGACCTGATGACGGCCGAGGACAACATCGCGGTCGGCGCGGCAAAAGCCGGCCATGTCTACAATTTCTGGCAGGACAAGACCAATGTGCTCGGCCTCTGGCGCCGCACGACCGTCGCTTCCTACAAGACCGAGAAGCCCGACTGGGAAACGATCATCGACTTCGACCAGCTTGCGGCGAAGGAGGGGATAAAATGGGTTTTTGGCGGCGCAAGCCGACTCTATCCGGACTTCAACCGTTGCCTGGTGAGTATGTCGCCGGATGGCGGCGACGCGAGCGAGATGCGCGAGTTCGACATTGCGACCAAGTCGTTTGTCCACGGTGGGTTTCACGCGCCCGCTTCCAAGTCGGGCTTCAGCTGGCTGGACAAGGACACCGTGATTGTTTCGGCCGCTTTCGACGAGGCCGACAAGACCGAGTCCGGCTATCCGCGAGTCATAAAGCTGTGGAAGCGCGATACCAAGCTGGAAGACGCGACGCCGATCTTCGAGGCGCAGAAAGAGGATCTCGCCGTTGGTGCCGCTGTCGAGTACGACGGTGACAGACGCTATCTGGTCCTGGCTCGAACGCTGAATTTCTTCGCTTCGCACATCTTCCTTCGGCTGCCTTCCGGCGAAAACAAACAGCTGCCGCTACCGGACGACATGACCGATACGGCAATATTCAGGGATCAGCTCGTGTTCGGCGTGCGCAGTCCATGGACGGCGCCCGACGGCACGGTTTGCAAGCCCGACGGCCTCTATTCGCTGGATCTGGCGCACTGGGTCGAGACCGGCGCGCTCGGATCTGTCGAAACCTTGTTCGAGCCGGCATATCGCGTTTCCATCGCCGGCATGGCCCGCACGCAGGACCGGCTGTTCATCAGCCTGATGGACAATGTGCGCGGCAAGGTCGTCGTCTGCGAGCGCAAGGATGGCAACTGGTCGCTGAAACCGGTGGCGCTGCCCGAAAATGGCAATGTCGGCATCAGCCATGCCGAGCAGTTCGGCTCGAGCGTGTCCTTTTCCTTCACCGATTTCCTGACCCCGAGTTCGATCATCTGGTCTGACGACAATGGCGAGACGCTCGCTACCGTGAAGTCGCAGCCGGCGCGTTTCGATGCCTCGCCGCTCATCTCGGAACAGTTCGAGGCGCGCTCCAAGGACGGCACGATGATCCCTTATTTTGTCGTCAGGCGGCGCAATCAGAAGGGGCCGGTGCCGACGCTGCTTTACGGCTATGGCGGTTTCGAAGTGCCGCTGCTGCCCGGCTATGCCGGCGTGCGCGGGAGGCTATGGCTGGAAAAGGGCAATGCCTATGTGCAGGCCTGCATCCGCGGCGGCGGCGAGTTCGGCCCGGCCTGGCATCAAGCGGCGCTCAAGGGTAATCGCCAAAACGGATTCGACGATTTCGCAGCGGTCGCGCAGGACGTCGTCAAGCGCGGCATCGCGACAGCAAGCTCACTCGGCATCCAGGGTGGTTCGAATGGCGGCTTGCTGACCGGCGTTTCCTTGACGCAGCATCCCGAGCTATTCGGCGCCGTCATCATCGAGGTGCCGCTGCTCGACATGCTGCGTTACGCCGAATTGCCGCCTGGCGCCTCGTGGATGGCCGAATATGGCGATCCGTCGAAACCCGAAGACGCGAAGTGGCTTTCAGCCTACTCTCCCTACCAGCATGTCAACGCCGCTGCCGCCTATCCGCCTGTGCTCCTGACCACATCGACCGCTGACGATCGGGTCCATCCCGGCCATGCGCGCAAGATGGCCGCCCGCCTGCAGGAAGCCGGCCATGCCAGGACGCTGTTCTTCGAGGAGACCGAGGGTGGTCATGGCGGGCGTGGCGACCGCCGGCCGCAGGCGGCGCAGACGGCGATGAAATATGTCTTCCTGCAGAGGGCGCTGACAGCCAAGGCCTAGACTCATTCCGTTATGGGCCAAGCAAAGGGTGGTTCTCCTCGACCAGCCTTTGCTCTAAGGTGCCAGCCATGGCTCTCGTCAGGATGTTGGTTGGCGCATTTGAGGCTCGCGCATTGCGGGTCGCGGTGACGCCGTCACCGCGTACGCTGCGCGCCGAGCTTTTGCGGCTGTGCGCCCGCATCGGCTATTCGCCACCTCTTTGCCTCTGAAGCATTCGCCCCGGCTTGCCGGATAGAATCCAGAGGGAAGATCAGACATGACCTATCAGAATTATTCGCTGAAGCAGCTTCAGCAGATCGACGCCGCGCATCATCTGCATCCGTTCACTGACCACAAGGAAATGCGCGGGGCCGGGTCGCGCATCATCACCCATGCCAATGGCCCTTTTATCTACGATTCCGAGGGGGCTGAAATCCTCGATGGCATGGCCGGGCTGTGGTGCGTCAACATCGGCTATGGCCGTGACGAGCTGGCCGAGGCCGCCTATGCCCAGATGAAGGAACTGCCTTATTACAACTCCTTCTTCAAATGCTCGACGCCGACGCCAGTGCTGCTGTCCAAGAAGCTGGCGGAGATCGCGCCAAAGCACGTCAACCAGGTGTTCTATGGTTCGTCGGGCTCGGAGGCCAACGACACGGCACTGCGTCTCGTGCGCCACTATTGGGTGCTGGAAGGCCAGCCGGAGAAGAACCGCATCATCTCGCGCAAGATGGCCTATCACGGCTCGACCGTTGCCGGCACCTCGCTCGGCGGCATGGATGGTATGCACAAGCAGCTCAACGGTGCGGTGCCCAACATCGTCCATGTGATGATGCCCTACGCCTATGAACTGGCGCTGCCGGGCGAGAGCGACCATGATTTCGGCCTGCGCGCGGCCGGGGCTGTCGAGGAGGCGATCCTCGAAGCCGGCGCCGACAAGGTTGCCGCCTTTATCGGCGAGCCGGTCATGGGGGCGGGCGGCGTGAAGATACCGCCGGCGAGCTACTGGCCGGAAGTGCAGCGCATCTGCCGCAAATACGATGTCCTGCTGATGCTGGACGAGGTCATCACCGGCTATGGCCGCACCGGCGAGTGGTTCGCTGCCCAGACGCTCAGCATCGAGCCCGACACGATCACCACGGCCAAGGCGCTGACATCGGGCTATCAGCCGTTGTCGGCATTGCTGGTCGGCGACCGCATCGCCTCGACGCTGGTCGAGAAGGGCGGCGAGTTCAATCACGGTTACACCTATTCCGGGCATCCGGTGGCCTGCGCCGTGGCGCTGAAGAACCTCGAGATCATCGAGCGGGAAGGGCTGGTCGATCGCGTCCGGAACGATACCGGCCCTTACTTCGCCAAGGCGTTGCAGGAGCGCATTGCCGGGCATGATCTGGTCGGCGAGGTGCGTTCGATCGGACTGATGGGCGCAATCGAGATCGTCAAGGACAAGGCGACCAAGGAGCGGTTCCTGCCGGCTGGAAGTGCGGCGGTGACCGTGCGCGATCATGCCATCGCGCACGGCATGATGCTGCGCGCTACCGGCGACACGATGATCCTGTCGCCGCCGCTGATCTGGACCCGTGATACGATCGATATGGCCTGCGACCGCATCTCGAAGGCGCTGGATCTGGCGCAAGCCGACCTGCGCAAGCGGTAGAACTCGACCCCTCGGCTGGGCGCTCCTCGGCGGGAGCGCCCAGCCTTGAGGCCATGCTGACGCGGGGAGCGAACGAATTCCACCACAAGCGCGTAGTGTGTGGGGCTGCGGCTGATTCGGCCGCGACAAGGGGTTTTGTTTCCATGAGAAAGACCAGCAAGAGCCGACGGACGCAAGAAGCGGCCATCATCGGCGGCGACCTGATGCTGGCGCCGCTGGTGGCGATGATGCGGCTGCCGTTGATGGCCATGGATGGCGGGAGCAGCCAGCCTTGGAGCACGGAGACCGCGCGTGCGGTAAACGAGAAGACCGCCGCTATGGCCGAAGGCGTGTTTGCGGCGCAAATGTCCTTCCTGCAATCGGCATCGCGGTTCTGGCCGGAAATCTTTTCCGGCCGCACGCCGTCGCTGTTCAACGGGGTCGCGACGGAGCGCTCGATCAGCGCCGCGCTGAAGCCGGCAAGCCGTGCCGTGAAAGCGAATTTTCGCCGGCTATCCAACAAGACCTGACAGAAGTTGCAGAACTTTGATTTTGCGCATTGACGGGCTCATGCGCTAGAATCAGTCGGTACGTCACCGATGGGGGACACGATGGCCGGACAACCGCTCAACCAGCCGGCTGAAATTCCAGCCGAACTCGACCGCTGGAACTGGGGCGCTTTCTTCCTCAACTGGATCTGGGGCATCGGCAACAGCACTTTCATCGCGTTACTGGCGCTGATCCCTGTCGTCAACATCATCATGATCATCGTGCTGGGCGCACGCGGCAGCCGCTGGGCCTGGCAGAACCGCGCCTGGCGCGACGCGGAACAGTTTCGCAAGACGCAACGCAACTGGGCAATCGCCGGCCTTGCCGTCTGGGTTGTCGGGATTGGCGGCTGCGCGACGATGGTGGGCAGCATTCCCTACGTCCTGAAAGGCAGCGATGCCTACCACATGACGATGGACAGGCTTCGCGCCGACGACCGCGTCAAGGCGGCGTTGGGCGATGATTTGACCGACAGTTTCTGGGTCGGCGGCCATCTCAACGTCAATGCGAATGGGGCCGGCGACGCCCAGTTCGGCATTCCGGTCCACGGCGCCAAGGGCAAGGGCACGGCCTACTCGACCGCTGTCCGGACAGCCGGCACATGGAGCCTGCGCCTGCTGGTCGTCAGGGTCGAAGGAGCCGACGCGCCGATCGTGCTGATCAACGAAGATCATGTCCCGATCCCGAATGCTGCAATCGGAATATAGCAGGGCAAAACGCAAAAACGCAGCCTAAACGCGGGCGCGAAGGCTGACAGTTCGGCCGGCTTTGTGGCCCAACAGTCGGGTGACCACTGCTGCGTTCCAGACAAGGAAATATGCTGAAAAGCCGGATGCTGTCTGACAGTATGCGCATGCGTTCATGTGGACCGGTGGCAATTTCATACAAGGGCACGCGCATATGGTGAGTTCCTTTCGTGCGGTCGTGGTCGGTGGCGGCTGTGTGGGTGCAGGCATTCTCTACGGCCTGGCAAAGCGCGGCTGGACCGATGTGGCATTGCTGGAGCGAACGCAGCTTACGGCCGGGTCGACATGGCATGCCGCGGGGCTCATCCCTTCTTACGCGCGCAGCCGCAATGTCGGCCGCATGATCGCCAGGTCGATCGAAATCTATGAGGGGCTGGAGGCGGAGACGGGCCAGAACGTCGGCTGGCACAAATGCGGCCAGCTGCGCATTGCCAACACGCGCGACAGGCTGGACGAGTACAGAAGCTACATGGACGTTGCCGAGGTCCAGGGTGTGCGGGCCCGGATCGTATCGCCCGCGGAAGCGCGAGAAATCTGGCCGCTGCTCGACAACAACAGCATGCTGGGTGCCCTTTATCATCCCGATGACGGCCACATTGCACCCGCCGATGTCACCCAGGCCATGGCCAAGGGTGCACGCGACCGTGGCGCGAAGATCCATCTCGATACCGAGGTTGTGGGCTTCGAACGCATGCCGAGCGGCGAGTGGAGGGTCAAGACCTCACGCGGCGAGATCGTCTGTGAACATGTCATCCTTGCAACAGGCAATTACGCCCGCCAGACCGGCGCCATGCTTGGCCTGGACATTCCCGCGATCCCGATCCTGCATCAGTACTGGATCACCGAGGCGGTCCCCGAAATTGTGGAACGCAAGCGGCTTGGTCTTCCGGAAATGCCGATCCTCAGGGACGAGGGTTACGAGGGCTATCTGCGCGAAGAAGGCGACGGGCTGATGTTCGGTCCCTACGAGCGCACCGAGCAGCTCAAGCTGTTCGCTGAAAACGGCGTCCCGGAATGGTTCGGCGCCGATCTGCTCGATGAGGATTTCGATGCCGTGTCCTGGAACTGGGAACGCGCGACCGAACTGGTCCCCGCGCTCGGACGCGCCGGCATCAAGCGGAATGTGCGAGGACCTTTCCAGATGACGGCCGATGAACTGCCGCTGATGGGGCAGGCGTGGGGCCTGGAGAATGTCTGGCTCGCCGAAGGGGTGCCTGGAGGCATCCTTTGGGGTGGTGCGATTGGCTATTACCTCTCCGAACGGATCGTGGAGGGTGGCAACAGCATCGACACGGCGGAGCTGGACCCCCGCAGGTTCGGCCGATATGCCAACAAGAACTGGACCCGGGCAAAGGTCCGGGAAGCCTGGGGCACCCACGCCGCACAGCACTATCCTGGCCAGGACATGCCGGCGGCGCGACCGCAGAAAACGGCCCCGTCCTATGATCGCCTAAGCCAGCTCGGCGCGGTGTGGGATGTGTTGAACGGCTGGGAGATGCCGAGCTGGTTTGCGCCTGCCGGTGTCGAAGCGCGCAATGTCTACAGCTGGCGCTGGACCTCAAAAGGAGACCACGTCGCCGCGGAGGTGCAGGCTGTCCGCCAGGCCGCTGGGCTGGTCGAGATGACTCCCATGACCAAGTTCGAGGTTAGCGGGCCGGGCGCCAAGGGCTGGCTCGACGGAATCCTGGCCAACAGGCTGCCTCGTCCCGGTCGCGTAGCTCTTGCCCATCACCTGACGCCGGCCGGCTGCGTGCAGGCCGAATATGTGGTGGCGCGGCTGCAGAGCGACCTGTTCTATCTCATATCGACGCCGCGCGCCGAGCGCTGGAACCTTGACGATCTCAGCCGGCTGTTGCCGAAGGACGGCAGCGTGCATCTGCGCAACGTCACGGAGGATCGCGGCAGCTTCACGTTGGTTGGGCCGAAGGCGCGCGACATATTGCAGCCGCTGACGGAGATCGACCTCTCCAATGAAGCCTTTCCATGGTTCAGCGTGCAGTCCGGCACCGTCGGCATGGCCAGCGACGTACGGCTCCTGCGCGTCAACTATTCGGGCGAACTGGGATGGGAACTCTATCATCCTCTCTGCTATCAGCGGCATTTGCTGGATGCGCTCCTGGCATCGGGAGAGGCACACGGGCTGAGGCTGGCCGGACTTCAAGCGCTGGAATCGCTTCGTCTCGATAAATCCTACCGCGCCATGTATCGCGACATGAACCCCGAATTGTCAGCCTGGGAAAGCGGCCTCGACCGATTCATCAGCCTCGACAAAGGGGACTTCATCGGCCGCGCGGCACTGGTCGCAAAACAGAAGCAGGTGACACGCCGGATCGCCACGTTGTCGATCGATACGGATGGTGCGAGCGCGTTCGCCTTCGAGGGCGTTTACCGCGAAGGCGAGCTCGTCGGCCACATCACCTCGGCGGGCTACTCCTACACTTTCGGTCACGACATCGCACTTGCGCTGTTGCCCCTGGCACTTGTGTCGCCCGGCACCGAGCTCGAGGTGTCCATCCTCGGCGAGCGCCGCGCGGCCAAGGTGATCGCCGACTCGCCCTATGATCCGGAAGGCGCCCGCGGGCGCATGTGAGGCATCCCGGAGTACAGTTCCGGGTTATCGATGTCTCAAAACGTGCTGCAGGGCAAAATGCAAAAACCGCGCTCCATCAGGAACGCGGCTTTGCCAGATACGCATGGCGCTTCGCTACGCAAACACTTTGCGAAACTTATGGCACTTGTCGAAACTTACGGGCTCCGGTACGCGAGACCTGATCCGGAGCGCCGGGCGGATGAGATATGTCCGCCTCGCAGTCCGTTTTATAGGGACATCGTTACCGCGGAGTTATCGAGAGCTTAAGCAAATCTAAATTTGCACTTTTTCCACCCAAGGAAACCGGAAAAATCCGGCAAATCCGGGGGTTACGCTGGGTTACCCCTGAGAAAATTAATTATGCCGGAGAAATCGACCCCGCCATGTCCCTGGGCGTTGAATAAGGCATAGAGCTGGGCTGCTTCGGCACCAAGCGGCGTTACAGCACCCGCACCATGCGCGGCTTCCTGGGACAATTTCAGGTCTTTCAGCATCAGTGCCGCTGCAAATCCTGGGTTGTAGTCCCTGTTTGCGGGCGAAGTCGGCACCGGCCCGGGCACCGGGCAGTAGGTGGTCAAGGACCAGCACTGGCCGGAGGAGGTCGAGGCGACGTCGAACAGCGCCTGGTGTGACAGGCCGAGCTTTTCCGCCAGCACGAAGGCTTCGGCGACACCGATCATCGAAATGCCGAGGATCATGTTGTTGCAGATCTTTGCCGCCTGGCCGGCGCCGTCGCCGCCGCAATGGACGATGCGACCGGCCATCGGCGTCAGGATCGGCTCGGCAGTTGCAAAGGCGTCATCGGAGCCTCCGGCCATGAAGGTCAGCGTGCCGGCCGCGGCACCGCCGGTGCCGCCCGAGACCGGTGCATCGATCGACGACAGCCCGTGCTTCCTGGCGACGGCATGGGCCTTGCGGGCTGACTCGACGTCGATGGTCGAGGAATCGATAAAGAGTGCGCCTTGCTTGGCCTTGAGCGCGATGTCTTCGTAGACGGAGAGCACATGCTTGCCGGCGGGAAGCATCGTAATCACCACATCGGCATCCTTCACCGCGGCAACGGCATTAGCCATCACTGTCACGCCATGCTCTCGGGCGACGGTGAGGTTTTCCGGCACAAGGTCGAAACCATTCACCGCATGCCCTGCCTTGACCAGGTTAGCGGCCATCGGATTACCCATGTTCCCTAGGCCGATGAAGGCGATCGTCATAGTGGTGCTCCGTGATTTGGGCTAGCAGTAGGCAGTAGGCAGTAGGCAGTAGGCAGTAGGGGTCTATTCGGGTGCAAGTTTGAAAATAAGCTGGCGAAGCATTTTGCCGATGCCCTCCGTGGATGTCAGCAAATGACTAGCTTGATCATGCGTGGCAAGGCCAATGCGTTCAGCGATCTGGAGGTGTGTCTCGAATTCCTTCAGCGAGCCTTGGGCAATCCTCAGAAATTGCTGATAGGAACCTCTGTTGTCTCGGCCATAACCTTCGGCGATGTTTGCAGGAATAGAGGTTGCTGAACGGCGGATTTGGCTGGTCAACCCATACAATTCCTCTTTTGGCCATGCCTTGGTCAAAGAATAGGTAGCGACAGCCAGATCCATCCCCTGCTGCCACACGATAAGATCCTTGTAGGAATTGATCTTGCCGGTCATCTCACTGCCTACTGCCTACTGCCTACTGCCTTCCAATTAATGCCCGCGCGATGATGACGCGCATGATCTCGTTGGTGCCTTCGAGGATCTGGTGCACCCGCAGGTCCCGCACCAGCTTCTCGATGCCGTAGTCGTGCAGGTAGCCATAGCCGCCGAGCAGCTGCAGTGCGTCGTTGGCGACATTGAATCCGGTATCGGTGACGAAGCGCTTGGCCATCGCCGACCATTTGCCGGCGTCCGGCGCCTTGCGGTCGAGCTTCGCGGCGGCGGCATAGAGGAAAATACGCGCCGCCTGCAGTTCGGTCTCCATGTCGGCCAGCCTGAACTGCAGCGCCTGGAACTGGTTGATCTTCGAGCCGAAGGCCTTGCGCTCGGCGGTGTAGGAAAGCGCCTTGTCGAGCGCCGACTGCGCGCCGCCCAGCGAACAAGCGGCGATGTTCAGACGGCCGCCGTCGAGCCCGGCCATGGCGATGCCGAAACCCGCACCTTCGCCGGACAAAAGGTTCTCCGCCGGCACCTTGCAATCCTCGAAGATGACCTGGCGGGTCGACTGCATATGCCAGCCCATCTTGTGCTCGTTGGCGCCGAAGGAAAGGCCTGGCGCATCTCTGGGCACGACGATGGTGGAAATGCCTTTCGGGCCGTCCGCGCCGGTGCGCACCATGACGGCATAGACATCGCTGTCGCCGGCGCCGGAGATGAACTGTTTGGTGCCGTTGAGGACATAGTCGCCGCCGCTCTTGACCGCGCGCGTTTTCAGCGCCGCGGCATCGGAGCCGGAGCCTGGCTCGGTCAGGCAGTAGCTGGCCAGCCATTCCATCGAGGTGAGCTTCGGCAGGAAGCGCTGGCGCTGCTCGTCATTGCCGAAACGGTCGATCATCGACGCCACCATATTGTGGATGGAGATGAACGACGAAAAAGCCGGATCTGCGTGCGACAGCGCCTCGAAAATCAGCACGGCGTCGAGCCGGCCAAGTGCCGAGCCGCCGACATCGTCCCTGATGTAGATGCCGCCGAGGCCAAGCGGGCCGGTTTCGCGGATCACATCGGCCGGGAAATGCTTGTTACGGTCCCAGTCGAGCGCATTTGGCGCGACACGGTCTGCGGCGAAGGCCTGCGCCATCTCCTGGATGGCGCGCTGCTCCTCGTTAAGTTCGAACTGGCTGGTGCTCGCATCGACCGCGGCGTCCATGGCGTGCTCCCTAATCTTCGACCTGTTGGCCTGTCGTTTTTGGCTTTGCGCGCGCACCAATCTAGACCAATGATGCCGCCGCGCAACCCGATCCCCTGCGGAGCGGCTGTGCATCAATGCATGTCCGGAGTAAGATGTGACGACAAAATTCGATGAACTGCTGGGCCGGTTCCGCGCATACCTTTTCTCCGTGGATCACGCCTTGGTGCGCGATGCCGTGGCGCGCATTGGCTGGGACATGCCGGCTCGCACGCTGGAGCCGCATCCGCTCAGCTGCCTGCGTCATCTCGATCGCGCCGCAGAACTGGCGCCGTCGGATGCCAAGCCGCTGGTGCAACTGCTTGCTGAACGGCGCAACGATCTCCGCTGGGGGCAGACCTATGGCGAGGCGGATTTCGGAAAAGAGTTCATCGACAATTACGGCTGGTTGGAAGTGTTCGGCACCCGAGGCCACTTCGTCAATGACGCGGTCGCCGCCGGCGTGCTGATCCTTGGGCTTGATATCGTCTATCCCGACCACCATCACATTGCCGAGGAAATCTACATTCCGCTGACCGGCGGTACCGAATGGCGCATGGGCGAGAGCGGCTTTTGCATGCGCACGGCCGGCGAGGTCGTCCACCACGCGTCCAACGTCAATCACGCCATGCGCACCGGCAAAGACCCATTGCTGGCGCTGTACATCTGGCGCGGCGGGCCGCTGGCGCAGAAATCCGATATCACCGGAACCTTGGCGCAGGGCAGGGACTGATGGCCAGAGCGATCATGCTGCAAGGCACGGGTTCCGACGTCGGCAAGACGGTGCTGGTCGCCGGCCTCTGCCGCGCGGCAAAGAAGCGTGGGTTGAAGGTGCGGCCGTTCAAGCCGCAGAACATGTCGAACAACGCCGCCGTTGCCGATATTCCCGGCGACAAAGCTGGCGGCGGCGAGATCGGCCGCGCGCAATGGCTGCAGGCGATCGCTTGCGGCGTGGCACCCTCGGTCCACATGAACCCGGTGCTGCTGAAGCCGCAGACCGATGTCGGCGCACAGGTCATCGTGCAGGGCAAAATGTTCGGAGAAGCGCGGGCGCGTGATTACCAGGCGATGAAGGGCCAGTTGATGGACGCCGTTCTGGACTCCTGGGGCAAGGTCGGCGAGGGCGCCGATCTCGTCATCGTCGAGGGCGCGGGTTCGCCGGCCGAGATCAACCTGCGCAGCCGCGACATCGCCAATATGGGCTTTGCCACGCGCGCCGACGTGCCGGTGGTGCTGGTCGGCGACATCGATCGCGGCGGCGTCATCGCTTCGGTCGCCGGCACGCATCTGATCCTGCCGGAGGAGGACCGGCGCATGATCGTCGGCTATCTCATCAACAAGTTCCGCGGCGACGTTTCGCTGTTCGACGATGGGCTGGAGTCGATCGAGACATTCACGGGTTGGCGCTGTTTCGGCGTGGTGCCGTGGCTGAAGGCGGCGGCGCGCCTGCCTTCGGAGGATTCGGTGGTGCTGGAGCGGTTGGCGTCCGGCGAGGCACGCGCGCTGAAGGTGGCGGTGCCGATGCTTGGCCGCATCGCCAATTTCGACGATCTCGACCCGCTCAAGGCCGAACCGCAGGTCGAGGTGGTGTTCGTGCCGCCGGGAAAGCCTCTGCCGGCCGATGCCGGGCTGGTGGTCATTCCGGGCTCCAAGTCGACGATCGGCGATCTGCTGAAATTCCGCGAGAACGGCTGGGATCGCGACTTGCTGGCCCATCGCAAGCGCGGCGGCCATGTCGTTGGTATCTGCGGCGGCTTCCAGATGCTCGGCCGCACAGTGCGCGACCCTGACGGCATCGAAGGCAGCGTCATCGAAGCCGAAGGGCTCGGCCTGCTCGACGTCGAAACGGTGATGGAACCGGAAAAGACGGTGCGCAACGTCAGCGCCCGTTCGGTGCCGTTCGACTTGCCGCTCGAAGGCTACGAAATCCACCTCGGCCGCACCACCGGACCGGATACGCTGCGGCCTTCCGCTGTCATCAATGGTGTCGAGGACGGGGCGGTGTCGGCCGACGGCAAGGTGATCGGCACCTATATGCACGGCCTGTTTGGCGCCGACGGCTTTCGCGGGAGATTCCTCGAAAGCCTCGGCATCAAAGGCGGCGGCATCGACTACCGGGCCGAGGTCGAGCGGGCGCTGGACGAGGTCGCAGCCGAGCTGGAGACCCATCTCGACTGCGACGCGATCTTTGCGCTGGCTCGGTAATTCGCAGAGCGCCCGAGGTTGGCTCAGGCCTTTTCGCCCGCCTTCGGCCAGTAGGTGCCGAAGGACCAGACGTTGCCTTCCGGGTCGCGGCAGATGAACTCGCGGCTGCCATAGTCGCGGTTGGTCAATTCCTGGATGATCGTGGCGCCGGCGTTCCTGGCCTTGGCATAGGCGGCATCGGCATCGTCGACGGCAATGTAGATCGACTTGCCGCCGCCTGAGCCGGGTTCGCCGACCATCTTGCCGTAGTCGTCGTCGCGCACCGTGCCCAGCATGATCATCGAGGAGCCGAAGACCAGTTCGGCATGGTGCACGACATCGCCTTCGCCATAGCGGGCACGGACGCTGAAGCCGAAAGCCTCGCCCAGCCAATCGATCATTCTTGCCGCGTTCTTGTAGCGCAAAGCGGGGTAGAGGCGGGGCGCTTCAGTGGTGGTTGGCATGGGAGCCTCCTTCATTTGGGTTGGTCGATAACCCACCCTGCTCAAAGACCGTTCCGGCGTCTTGAAGAAATGTTACCTGACAGAGAGCGCGGTCGGCGTTTCGCCGGCGAGGTCGCGAAACTCGCGCACCAGATGCGCCTGGTCGGCATAGCCGCAATCGGCGGCGATGCCGGCCCAGTCGACGGTCTGTTGTCTCGACAGGCCGAGCGCGCGGTTGAAGCGGACAATGCGCGACAGCGTCTTGGGGCCGATGCCGATGGCGTTGGAAAAACTGCCGGCGAGATGCTTGCGGCTCCAGCCCAGCCTTTCGGCGATCGATCCAATGCGGGTCCGGCCGCCGGATGCGATGATGCGGTCATAGGCCCAGGCGATTTCAAGCGGCGTCTCGGCGGCATTCTCGAGACGGGCGGTGACGAAGGCTTCGGCCATGTCGAAACGCGTCGTCCAGTCCGGCGCGTTGCCAAGCTTTTCACGCAGCGCCAAGCCTTGCGCGCCAAGCACGTCGTCGAGGACGACCATGCTGTCGGCCAGTTCGCTCATCGGCAGGCGGAAGAAACGGCGTGCGCCAAGCGGCGTGAAGTTGACCTGGACGCAGCAGGCGCCGCCGAAGGATTCGATCACCACCGGTCCGGCAAAGAGGCCGGCGGCGAAACTGGCGAAGCGGTCATTGTCGCCGGGTGCCTTGCCGAGGCCGATGGCGAAGGGTTCGGCGAAGTTGATGACCAGCGGCACGGTGAGGGACGCGTATTCGACGTTGCGCATATGGCCGGGCGTCATTTCGCGATAGCCGCAAATGTCCGACACAATGCCCTGAAGTCGAGGATCGGGCAGGCGCCGGCGCATCTCGAACCGCCCGGCGACGGAACGGTCCTGCTCTTGCTGGGGTTGCATCTCGACTGGCATCGGCCATCCTTGCGCCAAGTCAAATCTAGCAGACCCGGGGCCGGAATCAAAAGCGCCCGGCTTTTGGCCGGGCGCTCCTCGTCCCCACTTCAAGGGAAATGGTCAGGCGCCGCGCATCAAGCAGCCGCCGGCAAGCACGATGAAAGCAATAAGAACAATCCACACCGATGCGAGTGGAATGAACGCAAGAACGCCAAGCGCGGCGAGTGCGCCGATGATGGCGATAACAACGGAAATGATAAAAACGATCTGCGTAGGTGCGCTAAGATTCATGTGTGGCTCCTCCTACATGATTCGAACAGCGGCATTCTATCAGGGCGCGTGATCACACACCAATCAGGGCGCGCAGCGGGTTCGCCGGGTCGGCCAGCAGCTTCACAGCAAGCGCCAGGCACACGATCACCAGCAGCGGCTTGATCAGTTTCGCGCCGATGCGCATGGCCAGGCTGGCGCCGACGCGGGCGCCGATGAACTGGGCAACGCCCATCATCAGGCCGATCTTCCAGTAGACGACGCCGAAGGCCGCGAAGACGATGAAGCCGCCGATGTTGGAGGCGAAGTTGAGCAGCTTGGTATGCGCCGTCGCCTTGAGCACGCCATAGCCGGCAAGCGCCACGAAGGCCAGCATGTAGAAGGAGCCTGCGCCCGGTCCAAACAGGCCATCGTAGAAGCCGATCGCGGGTACCAGGATCAGTCCGAATAGGAAGGGCGACAGCCGCTCGGCGCGATCGATGTCGTTCATGTTGGGCTTGAACGCGAAGTAGAGCGCGATGGCGATCAGCACGATGGGCAGGGCAGCCCGCAGAATGTCACCCGGCACCATCGTCGCCAGCAAGGCGCCGATGGCGCTTCCGACAAGGGCCAGAAGCGCCGACGGCAATTGCCGGCGGAGGTCGACATGACCCTTCGATGCGTAGTGGATGGTCGCCGAGCCCGAGCCGAACATGCCTTGCAGTTTGTTGGTGGCGAGCGCCTGGACCGGCGTGAAGCCGGCAAGCAGCAGCGCCGGCACGGTGATCAGCCCGCCGCCGCCGGCGATCGAATCGACAAAACCCGCGGCAAAGGCGGCGAAGGCGAGCATGGCGACGGTCTGGATGCTAAGGTCGATCATCTGATGTATGGCGGTGTCCGGCCGGCTGAAATATCGGGCGTTCGACCACGGCCGCCCTGTTTGCGCAAGGTCGATTCCGCGCTACCTCTATCCAAGCGCATCGCGCTTGGATTTGTATTTATGTGGTTAACCCGGAAAGAGGCTCCTGATGGCATTCGCATTGCTGGACCAGATACGTCAGATATTCGACGGCGACCCGGGTGTGCGCAAGGTGGCGGACGATCCGGTCCTGTCGGCGGAACTGCTGATGTTGTTTCGCATGATCCTGGCCGACGGGTCTGTCAGCGAGAGCGAGATGGTTGTCTTCCGGCGCATCTGCAAGGACGCCTTCGGCATTGCGGAAAGCAGTATCGACAGCGTCATCGAATATCTCAACGAGTTCGGCTACGAGACCAACGGCTCGCAGGCGATCGCACTGTTCCGCGACCTCGATGTCGAGCGGCGCCGCCAATTGGCCAAACATATGGCGGAGATCGCCAAGGCGGATTCGCAACTTGCCGAGAGCGAGATGCGCCTTCTGCGCCGCACGCTCGACCTGCTCGACATCAGCCCGGTCGATGTGGTGAAGCCGCAGGAGTGATTGGACGCCTTCTCTCCTGATCAGCCTTGCTCTCGCAGCCGCGTCGCGATCGCCCGGTGCAAATCAGGGGCGGCGGTGACAAGCGCCTTGGCAGCCTCGGATTGCGGGTGGTCGAGCACCGCGTTCGTCTTGCCGCGCTCGACGATCTTGCCGTCATGCATGACCAGCACCTCGTCCGTGATGGCGCGGGCGACGGTCAGGTCATGGGTGATGAAGAGATAGGCGATGCCGAGCTTCTGGTTGAGCTCGGCGAACAAATCAAGGATTTGGGCGCGGATCGAGACGTCGAGCGCCGAGACCGGCTCGTCGGCGACGACCAGCTTGGGGCGGGTGATGATGGCGCGGGCGATCGACAGGCGCTGGCGCTGGCCGCCGGAAAATTCATGCGGGTATTTGTCCATGTCGCTGATGCCGAGGCCGACTTCGTGCAGCGCATGCGCCACCATTTCGCGGCGCTCGGTGCGTGTCGGCTGCTTCTCCAGCACATGCAGGGGTTCGGCGACTAGTTTTTCGACCTTCTGACGCGGGTCGAAGGATCCGTAGGGATCCTGGAAAACGACCTGCATGTCACGGCGAGCCGGCTTCAGCTCGGCTTCGCTCTTGCCGGTGACGGTCTCGCCGCGAAACCGGATCGTACCCGAGCTTGGCCGATCCAGCGCCAGGATCATGCGGGCGAGGGTTGACTTGCCGCAGCCGGATCTGCCGACCAGCGCCACCGATTGGCCCGGCGCCATCGACAGCGAGACATCGTCGACAGCGCGGATACCAGGCGCGCGTTTGAACAATGAGGTGCGTCGGCCGGGATAGTCGCGGGTCACGCTTTCGACCTGAAGCAAAGGTTGGCCCGTCGCGATGTCATGCGGCCTGGCGCGCGCCGGCACATGCATCGAGGCCTGCGCCAGCTGGCGCGTGTAGGGATGGAGCTGCTCGGACAGCGTGCGCGCAGTGTCGCCGGCTTCCATAACCTCGCCGCGGCGCAGGATAGTGATGCGGTCCGCCATCTCGGTCACCACGGCGAGGTCGTGCGAGATCAGGAGCAGGCCCATGCGGCTTTCGGCGACGAGGTCGCGCAACAGGTCGAGGATCTGTGCCTGCAGCACCACGTCGAGCGCCGTCGTCGGTTCGTCGGCGATCAGCAGCTTCGGCTTCAGGGCGCAGGCGATGGCGATGACGACGCGCTGGCGCTGGCCGCCGGACAGTTCATGCGGATAGCGCGACATAGGGAATTTCGCCGAGGGCAAGCCGACGCGGTCGAGCATTTTTCGCGCCCGGTCTTCGGCCTCGGCGCGGCTGGCCTTGGTGTGCCAGCGTATGCCTTCGGCAACCTGTTCGCCGATGGTCTTGACCGGATTGAGCGCCGTCATCGGCTCCTGGAAGACCATGCCGATGTCGTCGCCGCGCAACGCGCACATTTGATCCTCGCTCGCCGTGAGGATGTCGATGCCGTCGAATGTGACGCGTCCGGTGGCCCGCGCGGCATGGGGCAGAAGCTGCATCACCGTCAGCGCAGTCATCGACTTGCCCGAACCGGATTCGCCGACCAGGCCCATCACCTCGCCGGGCGCGACGGAAAGCTCCATACTTTTAAGGATCTGCGTGTCACCGATGGTCAGCGACAGGTTCTCGATGTCGAGCAGGCTCATCGCTGTCGCCGCGATTTCGGATCGAGGATGTCGGCGATGCCGTCGCCCAGGAGGTTCAGCCCCAGCACGGCGACAACGATCGCCATGCCCGGAAAGATCGCCATCCATGGCGCCACCACCATGCGGGTCTGCGCGTCGAACAGCATGCGGCCCCAGCTCGGCATTGGCGGTTGCGTGCCCAGGCCCAGATAGGAAAGCCCGGCCTCGGCCAGGATGCCCAGCGCGAACTGGATGGTGCCTTGCACCAGGAGCAGCGTGGCGATGTTGGGCAGCACATGTTCGATTGTGATTTGCGCGCTGCTCTTGCCGGCGGCGCGTGCGGCGAGAATGAACTCGCGCGGCCAGATCGCCAGCGCGCCGGCCCGGGCGACACGGGCAAAGACCGGGATGTTGAAGATGCCGATGGCGATGATGGCGTTGATCGCGCCTGGCCCGAAGATGGCGGTGATCATGATCGCCGACAGCAAAGCCGGGAAGGCGAAGACGAGGTCGTTCAGCCGCATCAGTGCCTCGTCGACGAGGCCGCCGCGTGCCGCCGCAAAGGCGCCGAGCGGCACGCCGACCCCCATGCCGATGCCGACCGCGACCAGCGCCACGGCAATCGAATTGCGGGCCCCGACCATGACCATCGACAGAATGTCGCGGCCGAAATGGTCGGTGCCGAACCAGTGCGCCAGCGAGGGTGCCTGCGTCTTGTCCGATATCACCAGTTTGGTGACGTCGTAGGGCGTCCAGCCATAAGAGACTACAGCCATTGCCAGGATCAGCAGCGTGATGACGAAACCGGCCACGAAGGCGGTATTCCTGAACGCCTTGCCCAGGATGTTGCCAAACGTCTCTTCTGACATCTCGATTTGCAGTGTCATTGCCGGCTTCTCAAGCGCGGATCGACAACCGCATAGGAAAGGTCGACGAGGAGGTTGACGGCGATGACGGCGGCGACCAGCAGCATGACGACGCTTTCGACGACGATCAGATCGCGCTGGGTGATGGCCTGGAACACCAGCCTGCCGAGGCCGGGCAGGTAAAAGACATTCTCAATGATGATGGTGCCGGCAAGCAGGAAGGCAAACTGCAGGCCCAGAATGGTCAGCACCGGGATCATGGCGTTGCGCAGTGCATGCCGCCACAAGACTGCGCGATAGGGCAGGCCCTTGGCGCGGGCGGTGCGGATATAGTCCTCGTTCAGCACCTCGATCAGCGCCGAGCGGGTGACGCGCGCCAGGATCGCGGCTTGCGGCAAGGCAAGTGCGACCGCCGGCAGCAGCAGCGATTTCAAGGCTGGCCAGATGCCAGCACTCCAGCCGGGAAACCCACCGGCGGGGACCAGCCGCAGCCAGACGGCGAAGACATAGATCAGCATCAGCGCGAACCAGAAATTGGGCACGGCAACGCCAAGCTGTGCGGCGCCCATGGAAATCGTGTCACCGGCGCGTCCACGCCGGCTGGCGGAAAACAGGCCAACGGGAATCGCGATGATGGTGGAGAGCGCAAGCGCAATCAGCGCCAGCGGCAGCGAGACGGCAAGCCGCTCGCGCACCAGATCGATGACCGGCACCGAATAGGTGTAGGAGCGGCCGAAATCGAGACTGAGCAGGCCGCCGGCCCATTGCAGGTAGCGCAAGGCCAGCGGCGCGTTGAGGCCCATCTGGTTGCGCAGCAGCTCGACCTGATCGGCACTGGCGTTCAGGCCCAGCATCAGCCGCGCCGTATCGCCGGGCAGGATCTCCAGGACGGCGAACACCACCATGGAAGCCAGCACCAGCGTGGCGAGCGCGACGGCGAAGCGTTTTAGGAGGTAGGCGGTCATGGAAGGTGGGGGATCACTCGCTCCACTTCACCTTGGTCAAATCATTGGCCTGGATCGGGGCGTTTTCCCACAGGCCTTGCAGCTTGGCGTCCCAGACGCCGACCTTGGGCAGTTCGTAGAGGAAGCCGACCACGGCATCGTCCGCCAGGATCTTCTGTGCCTGCCCCAGCAATTCCTTGCGCTTGGCTTCGTCGGAGGTGACGCCGAGATCGGCAATCACCTTGTCGAAGGCCGGGTTGTCGTAGTTGAAGTAATAGTCCTTGCGCGAATAGATATCGATGTCGTTGGGCTCGGTGTGGGAGACGATGGTCAGGTCGTAATCCTTCTTGGTGAACACCTGATCCAGCCACTGCGCCCATTCGACCGGGATGATCTCCAGATCGATGCCGACGTCGCGAAGTTGTGAGGCTATGATTTCGCCACCGAGGCGGGCATAGGCGGGCGGCGGCAGTTTCAGCGTCGCCTTGAAGCCGTTTTCGAGGCCTGCCTCTTTCAGCAATTCCTTGGCCTTGGCGACATCATGCTGGTAGCGGCCGGTGAGGTCGACATAATCCTTGCTGGCCGGCGACATGTGCGAGCCGATCGGCTGGCCGAGGCCGGCCGAGGCGCCGTCGATGATCGCCTTGCGATCGAGCGCGTAGGAGATCGCCTGCCTCACCTGCAACTTGTCGAAAGGAGGCTTCTTGTTGTTGATCGACAGGATGGTCTCACCCTCGGTCGAGCCGATCACCACCTTGAAGCGCGGATCGTCCTTGATCTGCGCGAGGCTGTCGGCATCGAAGAACGGGAAAGCCTGGATGTCGCCGGAAAGCAGGGCCGGCACATAGGCCGCGGCATCGGGCACGATGCGGAATTCGGCCTTGTCGAGGGACGCCGGTGTGCCCCAGTAATTGTCCGATTTGACCAGCGTGATCGACGATCCCTTGGCCCAGCTCTGGAACTTGAACGGGCCGGTGCCGATCGGTTTCTCCTTGTTGGTCTCTGCCGATTCCGGCGCCACGATCACCGCGTCACCCCAGCCCATATTGTAGAGGAAGGATCCCTGCGGGTTCTTCAGCGTCACTTTGACGGTCGCCGGATCGACGACGTCTATCGTATCGATGGCCGCGAATAGGCCCTTTTGCGCGTTGACCGAATTTTCGGCGCGGGCTCGATCGAGCGAGAATTTCACGTCGCCGGCATCGAAGTCGGTGCCGTCATGGAATTTCACGCCGGTGTGCAGCTTGAAGGTGTAGACCTTTCCATCATCGGAAATGGTCCAGCTTTCGGCCAGATCCGGCAGCACCTCGCCAGTGGGCCCGATGCGTGTCAGGCCCTCGAACACATTGGCATATAGAACCTCGTCGATTGCCGCGGCGGCACCTGCGGTCGGATCGAGATGCGGGGGTTCGAGCGGAATGCCGATGACCAGGTCGGTCCGCGCGGCAAACGCGGAAGCGCCGGCGGCCAGCGACAGCACCGCGGCCGCCAGGATGGTTTTCCACAGTTTCATCGTGCGACTCCCCATGCGTTTCAGACACGTGCTCGAACCCGGGCGATAGAAGCGTGATTTCGCCGCGGAGTAAATTGCGTTTCGTTCTGCCCGTTGGCGTGGCCGGGAATGTTTTGTCCTGGCCACTGCATCGGCAGGTCGAAGCTTGTCGCGGTGCGCCTTACCCCGCGGCTGTGCCGCGCAGCAGCACGTTGAGCCCTATCGCCATCACCTTGGCCGATTCTACCATGTCCGCTATCCCGACCCATTCGTCCGGCCGGTGGGCGAGGTCGAGAATGCCCGGCCCATAGGCGATGCAATCATAGATATGGCCGATGCGCGCAATGTGCTTCTGGTCGTAGGTGCCGGGCGAAATGACATAGTCGGGTTCGCGGTCGAAGATCGCCATGATGCCTTGCGCAACCGCTTTGACCACCGGGGCGTCGCGCTCGGTCATCAGCGGCAGCACTTCCATCAGGTCGCGGATTTCGTAGTCGAATTTTGTCCGCTCGCGCTTTAGCCGGTCGAGAATACCGGTCACTTCGCCTTTGACGGTGTCGAGATCTTCCTCCAGCAGGAAACGACGGTCGATGGTCAGCCGGCAGGAGTCGGGCACGTTGGGCGACGGCAGGCCGGGCCGGAAGTCCTCGGTCTGGCCGCCATGGATCGAATTGATGTTCATGGTCGAGCGTTTTGCCCCTTCGGGCACGACCGGCATGCGCGTCATCTTACGGTCAAGCGCAGGGAACAGCTCGTCCTCGAAAGCCCTCAGCACGGCGCCCATGTGGCGTACGGCATTGTCGCCGAGAAACGGCATCGAGCCGTGCGCGATCTCGCCCTTGGTCTCGATCTCCGCCCACCAGACGCCGCGATGCCCGAGGCAGATGCGATCCTTGTTGAGCGGCTCGGGAATGATGACGTGGTCGACCCTGGGTTTTGAGAAATAGCCTAGTCTGGCCAGATGGGCGACGCCGCCGAAGCCGCCGGACTCCTCGTCGACGGTGCCGGATATTTCGATGGCGCCGGGAAAGTCGGGGAAGACTTCCAGGAAGGCTTCGGCTGCGATGATCGAGGCGGCCAGTCCGCCCTTCATGTCGCAGGCGCCGCGACCATAGACCTTGCCGTCTTTGACGATGCCGGCAAAAGGATCGACGGTCCAGCCGTCGCCGGCTTCGACCACGTCGATGTGCGAGTTGAAGTGGACGCAGGCGCCTGACGATCTTCCGTCGAAACGGGCAACGACATTGACGCGCGGGTAGCGGTCGGTGTCGCCGGGCGTGCCTTCGGCGCGGATGAATTCGGTCTCGAAACCACTCTTCTTCAGCCGCGCGCCGAGATATTCGGCGCATGGCCGATAGGCCTCGCCGGGTGGATTGATGGTCGGAAAACGGATCAGCTCAGTGGTCAGCGCGACGACATCGTCGCGCCTGTCATCGATTGCCCGGAGGAGTCGCTCGTTCATGCCCAGAGTTGAGCAGCGATCTCGGCGGTTTTGCAAGCCCGTTGGTGATCGAGCCTGTGCGGCGTGTCGTTGCGGCAACTATTGCGGGAAATCGTTCAAATTCGCTGCTTTGGATTGGCGAATTGGTCAAGGTGTGTGTGTTAGCCCGTTCATCTGCCATTAAAAAGATGAGAGACAATTTGAGGGCAGGCAGGTTAGGGGCAATCAAAGGGGTTTGATCGCATGAAAAAGACAGTTCTCATGGCAGCCGTGTTTGTTGCGATGCTGTTCGGTGCTTCGGGGCAGGGCTGGGCAGCCAGCCTCGTTGCAAATATTGACGTGTCTTCGCAGACGATGACCGTCAGATATGGCGCGTCGGTTTACCGGTGGAGCGTCTCCACCGCGCGCAAAGGTTACATTACGCCGCGCGGCAGCTATCGGCCGCAACGGACGGCGCGGATGTGGTATTCGCGCAAATACGACATGTCGCCAATGCCTCATTCGGTGTTCTTCCGCGGCGGCTATGCCATTCACGGCACCGGCGCGGTGAGGCAGCTCGGGCGCCCGGCATCGCATGGCTGTGTGCGCTTGCACCCGACCAATGCCGCCGCCTTCTATGCGATGGTTCGGCAAGCCGGTTTCGGCAATACGCGCATTGTCGTCACCAACTCAAGAGATTCAGGTTCGCTGTTGTCGGCTGGCGCAGGGCTAACACCCTCGCCAGCAGTTCTGTTTAAGCGTTCGGGACCGCTTTTGCCTGCGAGGGCCGCTTTCGACGCCCGCCGCTGATCTCCCACCTTTTGTGGAACCACATCCACTGGCCGGGATCTTCTCGCACCCAGCGTTCGACGACATCGTTGAGACGCTGGGTGGTGGCGTGGACATCGACGCTGCCGTCAGCCGTGCGCGGCAATGTCAGCTTGTCCTCGATTTCGAGCCGGAAGCGGTTGCCTGGCAGCCTGATGCAGCGAGCCGGATAGACGTCGCAGTCATAGTGACGGGCAAGGGTGGCCAGCACCCGATTGCTCTGGCACGGACGGCCGAAGAATGTCGTCTCCAGTCCGTTGGAGAATTTCTGGTCGACAAGGATGCCGATGTTGCCGCCGTTCTCCAGGACCCCGGCCAAGGCGAATGAGGCACCGGCCATCGATGGCAGCAACGAGCCCATGGTCGAGCGGCGCGTCGAGAGGATGTAGTCGGCAAGATAAGGATTGTTGGGTGGGCGAAACAGCGCCGTGATGTTCATGCCGAAGGTCGCCGCCGCCACCGGCAGAAGTTCGAAATTGCCGAGATGGCCGGTAAAGACGATGTGCGGCTTCACTTCGCTGGCGATTTCGAGGAAGTGGTCCGCTCCTTTGACCTCGATGCGGCCGGGCTTGATCGCTGTAGGGTCATAGTCGAAGAGGGCGTCGAGAAAGATGTATTCCGCGGCAAGACGGGCCATGTTGCCCCACATGTCGGAGGCGATCGCCTGGATCTCGGCTTCGCCCTTTTCCGGATAGGCCTTGCGCAGATTGTCGACGGCGACCTGATGGCGTCCCACCCGGGGGCCGACCATGCGTGCGGCGCGGTCGGCGAAATTCAACGCACTGTCGGCCGGCAGCAGGCGCAGGACCGAGATGATCATCATTGCGGCGCGCGCCACCAGCCAGTAATTGAGCTGGCGCAGTTGCCTGCCGTAGCGAAATTTTAGATCCCGGCGGAACTTCTTGAACACAGAGGTCAAGGCTCTAGCCGACGCGCAGGATGATCTTGCCGAAAACGTCGCGGCCTTCCATGCGCTTCAGCGCGGCGTCGATACCGTCGAAGCCGACTTCGGTGTCGATGACGGGTGCGACCTGTCCCGCCGCCATTTTCTGCATGGCGTTGGCCATGTTTTCCATGCGGCAGCCAAACGAGCCAAGCAGTTTCAATTGCTGCTGGAACAGCTGCATCAGATTGATCTGCGTCGACACGCCGGAAGTCGAACCGCAGGTCACCAGGCGGCCGCCGCGCTTCAGGCACAGCATCGAGGCGGCAAAAGTGTCGGCGCCGACATGTTCGAAGACGACATCGACGCCCTTCTTCTTGGTCAGCTTGCGCACGACGCCCTCGAAACGGTCGTCGCGGTAGTTGATGACATGGTCGGCGCCGAGCGCCTTGGCCTTGTCGATCTTGTCGTTGGAGCCGACCGTGGTGATGATGGTGCAGCCCATCCGCTTGGCCAGCTGGATGGCCGCAGAGCCGATGCCGGATCCGCCGGCATGGATAAGGATCGTCTCGCCGGGCTGTAGCCTGGCGTTGTCGAACAGCATGTGCTCGACCGTGCCGAAGGTGACGGGCGCGACCGCCGCGCCGATGTCGGTCACGCCGGGCGGGGCGGGGACCAGCAGGCGAGCCGGCAGGTTGATCTTCTCTTGCGCGAAACCGTCGAGATGGAAACCGTGCACACCCGAAACATGTTCACAGAGGTTGTCGCGGCCTTCGCGGCAGGCTCGGCAGAGGCCGCAGGTGCGCGCGCCGTAGATCGATACCAATTGTCCGGGCAGCAGGCTGGAAACGCCGGAGCCTACCGCCTCGACCTCGCCCGAGGCTTCGGCGCCGACGACCAGCGGCAGCTTGCGCTTGGCGAAGGCCATGCCGCGCCAGCCCCAGACGTCGATATGGTTCAGCGCCACCGCCTTGATGCGCAGCGTGACTTCGCCAAGTGCCGGCGGTGGGGGAGGCGGCAGGTCCACCGTTTCAAGACGGCGGTCCTCGATAAGTTGCAATGCGCGCATTGGGCCTGTCGGTTTCGGTCTGGCTGAAAAAGGTCGCTTAGACCGGTTCCCGCGCCATGACAAGGCAAGTGTTCTGGCCGCCGAAGCCGAAGGAGTTCGACAGCACGGTGCGGACCTCGGCATTGCGCTTCTTGTTCGGCACCACGTCGAGCACGATCGCGGGGTCGGGATTGTCATAGTTGATGGTCGGCGGGATGACGCTTTCGCGCATCGTCATCAGTGAGAACGCCGCCTCGACGGCGCCCGCCGCCGACAGCGTGTGGCCGATCATCGATTTGTTCGACGAGACCGGCATCGAGCCGATCCGCTCGCCGAACACCGTCGACAGCGACAGATGCTCCATCTTGTCGTTTTCCGGCGTCGAGGTGCCGTGGGCGTTAACGTAGTCGATCTCGTCCTGGCTCAAGCCGGCATCGGCTAGCACAGCACGAACCGCCGCGATCGCCGGCGAAGCGTCCGGCTTCGAGCGGGTGCGGTGGAAATCGTCCGCCTTTTCGCCGCAGCCGCGCAGGATGCCAAGAATCGTGGCGCCGCGCGCGAGTGCGGTTTCCAGTGATTCCAGCACTAGCGCGCCCGAACCCTCGGCGAGGACAAAGCCGTCGCGGTCCTTGGAGAAAGGTTTTGACGCCTTTTCGGGAATGTCGTTGTGGGTCGACAGCGCTGACAGCAGCGAAAAGCGGATCAGCGCCTCGGCGGTCGCCGAACCGTCGGCGCCGATCGACAGCGCGCGGTCGCATTCGCCGCGGCGGATCGCCTCGACGCCGAGCTGGATGGCGGTGGCGCCGGAAGCGCAGGCGGTCGACAGCGTGATCGGCAGCCCGCGGGTGCCGAAACGGTCGGCAAGCCGTCCGGCGATCGAGCCGAACTGCGTGGTCTCGAAAAAGTCGAGTTCTTTCAATCCGCGCGCCACCCGCAGCAGCCGTTCGCCGCCGGAGTCCAAATCATTGGAATTGTAGAGCGCGAAGCGGTCGTGCCAGTCGAGTTCGACCGGCGGTGAAGCGAGGAAGAGAGGACCACCAAAATCACCGGAATCGAGGCCGGACTCGGCCACGGCCTCACGCGCGGCGGTTTCCGCCAGTTCATAGGTGAGATGGCTGGAGCCCTTCGAGCTCGACGGCAGGAAGTCGACCATGCCGGAGATGCGGGTGTTGAGATGATCGACCGGAAAACGGGTAATCGGGTGGATGCCCGACTTGCCCGAGGTCAGCGCCGCCCAATTATCGGCCTTGCCGACGCCAAGCGAGGTCACCACGCCGATGCCGGTGACGGCAACGATCGGCCTGCCCATATGATCGTTCAGATTGGCCATGCGGTAGCCCTCGATCGTTTATCGTTGCGGCATGGATCGTGGACCACCGCATCAGGCGGCGTTGACGAGCGCCATGCCCTCGAATTGGTGATAGCCGATCGCCGTTGCAAGGACGGTTGCGGGAACCCCTTCGAACGGCTTCTCGGCTGCGGCATCAAAAACAGGGTAGGCGGCCTTGCGATCGACGGCCAGCGCCGCCAGTGCCACAGCGAAGGGAAACTGTGCTTCCTTCATGTGTCCGGTCAGCGTCGAGAAACCGCGCGCGGCAATCGCCGGATTGGCATCGAGCGCGGCTTTCTCGGCGATGGTTGCCGTATGGGCGCCCGACGCGCCCGACATGGCCAGCAATTTGCCGTTCGGCATTGCAGCCTGCTTGAGCAGGGCGGCGATCTGGGCGTCGAGTTCTCCCCGTGGGCGCCTGGCGCGGCCGGAGACGACCGGCCCAAGCTCGGCATAGATCTTGCGGCCGCGGCTCATCGCGTGTTCGCGCTGCTCCAGCACCAGGAAGGCACCGCCGGATCCAGTCACGACGCCGCCGCCCTCAGCGCCCTGTCTTTGCCAGACCGGCCTCCACGGGCCGCGATGCAGATAGCCGGCGAGTTCATAGCCGAGCAGCATGTCGGAATGTTCGGTCTGGAAGGCGCCGCCGACCAGGATGTGCGTCGACTGGCCGGAGCGGATGCGCGCGGCTGCTGTCTCGACGGCGGCGACGCCGGCACCTTCCTCGCCCATGAAGGTTCTGGATGAGCCGGTCACCTTGTGGACGATGGAGATGTTGCCGGCGAGCAGATTGGAAAGCTGCGCCAGGAACAGTGTCGGCCGCAATTCGGTGGTCAATTTCTCGTTGATCAGCACATCGCGGTCGTTGCGGCTTTCCGAAGCGGCGAGAATGGCGGCATCGACCGCCTCGTCGCGTTCGCCGCCGCCCGCGGCCACGACCATGTCCATGGTCGTGCAGAGTTCGTCATTGCCTTTGATGCCGGCGTCGTCCAGCGCCAGGCCTGCGGCATAGGTGCCGAGCCTCTGCCAGGTTTCCATCTGGCGCTGATCGCCACGTTTGGCGATCTGCAGGTTCCAGTCGATCTCCGGCAATGGATGAACGGTATAGGGTGCAAAGCGCGCCGCTTCGAGCACCGGTTCCAGCCCCGGCTGCACGAGCTTTTGCCAATGGGCGTCCGGACCTTCCCCCAGCGAGGAGACAAGGCCGATACCTGATATGACGACGTCGCGGGGGCTGCTCATGTGCGGCTTTGTGGGTCAGGCGGCAGAGCGCGTCAAGATCGAACGCTCAACCGATGTCAGGCGGTCTTGGCGGCAACCAGCGCGTCGATCTTGGCGCACAGGTTCTTCATGACGAAGTAATCGTCGGTCGAAGCCTTGCCGTCATTGACCTCCTGGGTCCACTTTTCCAGTGGCACCTTGATGCCGAATTCCTTGTCGATGGCAAAGACGATGTCGAGGAAATCGAGGCTGTCGATGCCGAGATCGTCGATCGTGTGGCTCTCGGGCGTAATCGTGTCGATATCGATCTCGCTGGTGTCGGCAATGATCTTGGCGACTTTGTCGAACGTGGTGGACAAGGGCTTTTCCTTCGGTTGCGGGCGGAATCTGTCCGCATCTTGTTTGGGCGCTGTCTAATCGGTTTTTCCCGGCAGGAAAAGGCCTGATGCGCCGGGCGCAGATGGGTAGGGCATCCAGGAAACGCAAGAAGGGCCGCCGGTTTACCCGGCGGCCCTTCTGTTGACGTCACGTCAGCCTTTGTTTCGATGCAGGTCGTTTTTCCAAAACCGGAACCACTTTGGGCGACATGCATCAGCTGTCGCGGAGCTTGACCAGATCGTTCAGCAGCCCGCCGGTTCCGTTGTGGACGGTCAGCCGCTCGACCTTGCCGGCGATGGTTTCCAGAGCCTCGAGCTCCTTCAACCGCAGCATCACCGGGTTTTCCGCCATCACCCTGGCCGTGTTGAGGAGGGAACGCGTCGCGTTCGTCTCCTCGCGGCGACGGATGATGTTGGCCTCGGCCTGCTTTTCGGCCGACACCACCTGGTTGAGGATCTCGCGCATCTCGCCCGGCAGGATGACATCCTTGAGCGCGATATCGCTGACCTCCACCCCGATCTCGGCCATATCGGCGCGGACCTTGCCAGCGGCCTCCTCGTCGATCGTCACCTTCTTTTCAAGGATCTGATCGAGTGTCAGCGCGCCAAGGGTCTTGCGGAAGGCGTACTGCAGGGCGCGGTAAAGGGCTTCGGAGAAGTCCTTCACCATGCTCACCGCCTTGACAGGATCGACGACCCGGTATTCGGCCGCGATGTTGACGCGGATCGTCACGCGATCCTTGGTCAGCACTTCCTGCCCGGCAACGTCGAGCGACTGGCGCTTGAGGTCGACGACCTTGATCTGCACCATGCGTCCGACGTTCCAGAAGCCATGCACGCCCGCCGTCAGCGTCCTGACCAGAACACCGTCGATGAACAGCAGTCCGGCCTGACCGTCGACGACCGGATGGACGGACATCAATTCCGCCTTCCGGGCCTGGCCGAGCCGGCGCATGACCGCCGCATCGATGGCGAGATCGACTGATGTGTCGATCAGCGTCACCTTCCACGGGCCGGCATCCGTCCACAGCACCAGCTTGCGGTCCGGCGCCAGCACGGCGTGCAGATTGCCGTCACGCTCGATGATGGCGACATCCGTGCGCCCGGTGCGAACGACGGTGAAATGACGCGCGGCTACATCCGGGAGCTTGTCGAACAACGCCTTCTCGTATGCCGAAACGAATTCCGGGTTCTTCAGATCGTGCCGGGACACTTCGAGGCTGCCGCGCCGGTTGGCGAGCCAGTGCTCGCCCGGCAGCAGGACAGTCTTGATTTCCCCCTTGTGGAGGGTGAGGGCACGTTCGTTTTCCTTTACGAGGACGCGCTCGCGCCCAAGAACCTTGTCGAGAATTGTCATTGTCTTACTCCTGTCGGGCATGGCCCCATGCGAGGCGTCAAGTCATGCGTCGATCGTTCCTTTCGTTTCTCGTTTCACGTCGTCTCTTGCGTCATAGCCGGGCACGAATGATCCGGGGACTGGTGGCATCAATCCGTGGCGGGCCTTCGGGAGCGGATCGCGGGGCAGTGAAGCGGGCGCCGGAGGCCTTGGCCTCCCTTGCCGGCGACGCTGCGCCTTGATCGTCACCGCGGGCCTGGCCGCGAGCCGATGGCGAAAGACGCTTGGGATGATCCGCGCCCGAGGGCTTGGGCCATCCGTCCAGTCTTTTGCATTCCAGTCCCCGGACCGTTTTCAGATGACACCTGGTAGGGTGCTGGCTTTTCAGGCCAATGGAGAAGGAATCGAACCTTCGACAGTCAGATTAACAATCTGATGCTCTAACCAAACTGAGCTATCCGTGGTGCAGATGAAGGGAATTGAACCCCCGACCTCCGGACCCAATCCGGCGCTCTCCCTCTGAGCTACATCCGCGATCCCAATCCCCAAAGCGGCGCCGTATACAGGGCGGCAAAGCCGCCTGCACGGGCGGAGGCGAAAGCTCCAACCGTTGTGCTCACTTCGGTTCTCGTGACCGGGAGCGCGCCTATAGCCCCTGCGACGGGTTGTCGCAAGCGGCATTGTCGTGGCGGATTTGCGGCTTCTTGCGGCGGTGGCATTTCGGCAACACAGCTTTCGACGTCAGCGATTGCGCGCAGGGCGCTCAGAAAGTGACGCGGCCGAGCACGCGCAGGCCATCGCCCTGCGGCTCCACGACCACGGCCTCGCCTTCGCGCGGTGAGATGCCGGTCAGCGCCACGATGTCTTCCAGATGGGTAACCATAACCAGATTGTCGGAGCCGGAATAGGCGCGGATTTCTTTGAGGATCGCCGCGATTTGCGCGGTTTTCTGCGCCTCGTCGCCCTTCAGGAGATCGAGCGGCGCAAACAGCTCCGGCTCGGCCTCGAAGGCGATGCGGGCAGTGTCGAGGCAGCGGCAATAGCGGCTGGACAACACGCGCTCGATCGGTGCCGCACGGGCGGCAAACAGAGCGCCGATCTTGCTCGCCTGTTGCTTGCCACGCGCCGACAGGTTCATCTGGGTGGCGCAACTGTCGATGTCGAAATTGGCCGGGTCGGTGGTGCCGGTGACCATGGCATGGCGCAGCAGCACGACATGTCCGCCATCGCGCAGCAGCGCCCAGCCTGCATCCGTGGCGTGGGCCACGCCGGGAACAACTAACAGGAACAACGCCAAGGCAAATCGAATCATCCGCTATCCTTCTCCGGTTCCCGGCAATGGGTTCCGGTGACGGGACATATAGGGACGGTAAAGCCAGCCGAAAGACAAGGCGCGGTCGGCGGGATGCGTAGACCTACTTCTTCGCCATCTGCTTCTTCACCAGATCGATCTTCTGGTCGGTGAGCGGGATGGGGATCGTGTAGCCGGCTTCGGTAAAGCCCTGCTTGGCGTTCTCGAAGAATTCGATCGCCTTTTGATATTCGGCCTTGCCCCCGCCATAGCTGGCTCGGTTCCAGCTGACGTCACCGAGATTGTTCTGCGCGAAGGCCCATTGCATGGGCAGGCCTTCCCTCGAGAATACCTTCAGCGTGGCCGTGAAGGCGGCCTCAGCGTCACCGAGATATTTGCCGGTGCGTTCGAGATTTCCGAGGTTGAGCAGGCTCATGCCGATGCCGTTCTGGGCGTTGGCCCAGTCGACCGGTGCCGCGTCGACGGTGAGTACTTCGAGGGCTGCCCGGCGGGCCGCTATGGACTCAAGCAGGGTCCTGGAGTCGCCATTGCTCATGCTCAGCCAGTGCAGCGTCGAGCCGAGGCCGGCCTGGGCCAGGGCCCATTGGCGGGGGTTCGTCTCGCGCTTGTACTCGCGCAACGCATCGCGGTAGGCGGCAATGGCTTCACCATAATGTTCCGACTTGTCGGTCACGCCGCCCAGAAGCTGCAGCGTGTTGCCGAGATTGTAGTGGCTCATTGCCCAATCGCGAGGGAACTTCCGTCTGACATAGACCTGCCGGGCCGCCCGAAAGGCGCTCGCCGACTGCTCCAGCTTGGCTGCGTCGCGCGTGCGCTGGCCAAGCGTCTGGTAGATCGAACCGAGATTGTTCTGCGCCGACGCCCAGTCCATCGGGAAACGCTGCCGGGTAAAGACCGTCAGTGCATCATCATAGGCGGCCGCGGCCTCTTCAAGCGCGCCGGTGCCCATATCGAAGCGGGCGACACCGCTCAGCGCATTGCCGAGGTTGAGCCTGCTGGTCGCCCATGAGACGGGGAAGGTTTCACGGGTTCGCACTTCAAGCGCGGCACGGAACGCGTTGGCCGCCTCGTTTATCTTCGCCTTGTCGTTGAGCTGAATGCCGAGCGACACCAGGGTGTTGCCGAGATTGTTCTCGACCATCGCCCATTCCACCGGCGCCTTTTCGCGTGTGTATTCCTCAAGCGCCAGCCGGTAGGCCGCCTCGGCTTGCGTCAGATGTTCGCCGGCGGCCTCGCGCTCGGAAAGCGCATAGAGTGCCAGGCCGAGATTGTTCTGCGAAGCGGCCCAGTCGAGCGGGACCTTGTCGCGCGGGCGTTTTTCGAGTGTGGCGCGCATCGCCACCACCGCCTCGTTCAGGCGCTTCGGGTCGCTCTCGCGCTCGCCGATCTTCAACAGCACATTGGCCAGATTGTTCTGCGCGGCGGCCCAGTTGAGGTCGTCCTTCTCGCGCTCGAACACGACAAGGGAATCGCGAAAGATCCGCGCTGCCTCTTCAAGGCGCGCGGTCTCCGTCTCGCGCTCGCCGATGGTCTGCAGCACCACCGCCATGTTGTTGCGGGTGATGGCCCAGTCGCGATTCTGTTCGCCATTTGGGATGAAGTTCAGGATGGTGCGATAGGCCTCAATGGCGTGCTGCAGCGCATCGAGGTCGCCGGTGGCGTAGCCGTAGGCGTTGAGCGCCTCGGCTTCCTGGTTCTTGTAGTTCCAGCGCAGCTTGTCGTCCCATTTTCCGGCCAGCGAAAACGCCTTGGCATAGTCGCCGGCAGCGGATTTGTAATCGAAGACCAGCCCCGAGGCATCGGCGCGCCTGGCATAGATCGCGGCGTCGGCAAGACGCTTCTGCTTGACGAGATCCTCGGCTTGATCGACCGCATCGTTGGTCTGCTCGACCCGGCCGACCGCATCGTCGAGGAATTTGCGCGCCGTCACGATGGCCCCCTGGCCGATCGCCTTGTCGGCGGAAGCGACAAGCCGTTTGATCTCCGGATCGTCGGTGCGCAGTGCTGCACGCTCGGACATCATCTTCTTCAGGCGCTCGGCCTGGGCGTCGAGCACCTTTTGCAGGTCGGTCGGGTCTTCGGGGATCTTTTCCGTGCCGAGCGCCTTCAGCACGCCATAAAGCGCGTCGAGCGGCACGCCTTCCTGCAGCGAGGCCAGTTCCACCTGCGCCCGTTTCGGGTCGGGCAGGTCGGAAATCGTCAGCAGGAGCTGGCGCCTTTCGCCTGTGATCAGTCCGTCGTCGCCGGTCGGCTCCACTGGTGCGACGCCGAAATAGAGCAGCCGGCGCAGGCTTTCATTGATCCAGGGACGCTGCTTCGCTTTTGTGTCGAGATAGACCTCCTCGGTCACCATGCGCATGACCGAGCCGAATTCGGTGCCCTTCATCGCCGCGAGGTGGCGCAGCAGGGCGGACGCGTAAGGGCTGTTTTCGCCGGCGGCGCCATCAAGTGCAGGATGACCCGGTTCTGCGGCAAAGCCGACCACTATACCCAGGCTCGCGTCGGCCGCCGGTGCATTGCCGAGCGCCTTGGCGCCGCGCACCGGCTCCAACCCGCCGGCGCCTATGGGCGAGGCGGAAGCGGTCGGTGAGCGCCGTACCATGGCATCCGCGGGGAATGGATTGGTGCGGCAGGCGTCGAGCAGCATGATCGTCACCGGCACTGTCTTTTTCAATGCCTCCATGACGGCCGATATCGGCACAAGGCTGGTGCCGGCATCCTTCAGCGACGGGACGTCGGCATCGACCGGAACCAGATAGTTTTCGCCGCCGGCCTCGATGCCATGACCGGAGTAGTAGATGAAGGCGACATCGGCGCCGTCGGCATCTTCGGTGAACCGCTCCAGGTCGCGCTTCAGCTTGGTGGCGTCGCGGTCGGTGACGCTGCGGGCGTCGAAGCCAAGGTCGGTCAGCATCTTGGCCATGTCGCGGGCGTCGTTGGCGGGGTTGGGCAGGGCGGCGATGTGCAGGTAATTCGACTGGCCGATGATCAGCGCCACGCCCTTAAGGCTTTTCGTCTCGGCAACTGCAAGCGCGGTCGCGGCAAGGCAAAGCAGTGCGGCGACGATAGCCGTCAGCCATGCCCGCCGCAAACGACTAAGGTTCGAAAGTCCGACAAAAGCCATTTGTCGTTCGTGTCCGCCCTGATGATCCAAACCCTCTATAACGCTGCCAGCCGACGATGATCAAATTCAGGCGCGATTGCGTCGCGGTCGTGGCTCGCCTATCACGGGAAATTCGCCCGTCACGGTAAAAATGTCTCCGCTCACCGAAACCGTCCTTTTCGTCTTCAGCCTTGTCGCGCTCGGCTATCTCGCCGGGTTTACCGGCTATTTGAAGCCAGCGAGCGGCGAGGGGATAGCCGATTTCGCGATCAGCGTGGCGATGCCGCTGCTGTTGTTCCAGACCATGGTGAATGCCGATTTCCACGGCGTGGCGCCCTGGTCGCTGTGGGGCGCCTATTTCGCGGCCGTGGCGATCACCTGGGCCGCCGGCCATCTCGTCACCACGCGGGTGTTCGGGCGCGACGCACGCGCCGGCGTTGTCGGCGGCGTATCGTCGGCCTACTCCAACGTTGTCCTGCTCGGTGCTCCCTTTATTCTCGGCATATTCGGCCCGAGCGGCTTTGAAGTGCTGTCGCTGCTGGTCTCCGTGCATCTGCCGATCATGATGATGGCTTCCATCGTGCTCTTCGAGATGTTTGGCCGGAGCGGTAGCGAGCACGTGCATCCCCTGCGTGTCGTCAGAAGCTTTCTGAAACGGCTGTTCCTCAATCCGCTGATCATCGGCATTCTGGCCGGGCTTGCCTGGCGCATGACCGGGGCGCCATTGCCCGACCTTGCAATGCGTCTGGTCGATGCGCTGGCCGACACGGCAGGACCGGTGGCGCTGTTTGCCATGGGTCTCAGCCTGCGCCGCTTCGGCATATCAGGCAATGTCCGCCCGGCGCTGGCGCTTTCGGCGTTGAAGCTGTTCCTGATGCCGGCACTGGTTCTCGCCTTCGTCTGGCTGCTTGCGTTGCCGCCGTTGACGGCCAAGGTGGCGGTGGTGGTTGCGGCGCTGCCATCCGGCATCAATTCTTATCTCATCGCCGTTCAGTTCAACACCGGCCAGGCGCTGGCGTCGAACCAGATGACCATCGCAACGGCCTGTGCAGCCATCACCACGGCTTTCTGGCTGACTGTCGTCTTGCACGTTTTCGGCTAAGGCATCGGGGTAAGCACGTCGCCTGCTCTCGTCTCGCTGTGGCCCAAGCCCTATATGCCATCTTGCGATTGCTTGCGGGCCTTGCCCTCGGTAAAGAGCAGTGGCTCCGGCGTGCCGGCTTCAGTCCATGGCGCACGCTCACCGAAGATTTCACAGACCGGCCCGTCAGGGCGCCGAACGGAGGATAGACCATGCTTCAGAAAACCAGCCATTTCATGCGGCAGGCCAATCTCATCAATGGCGAATGGGTGCAGGCCGACAGCGGCCAGACGGTCGACGTCAACAACCCGGCCACCGGTCTCAAGATCGGCACCGTGCCGAAGTCGGGCAAGGCCGAGACGCGCCGCGCCATCGAGGCCGCCGCCGTCGCTTTCAAGTCGTGGCGCAAGACCACCGCGCTCGAGCGCTCGAAGCTGCTGCGCAAGCTGCATGACGCGATGATGGACAATCAGGACGTGCTGGCCGAACTGCTGACCATCGAGCAGGGCAAGTCGCTGTTCGAATCGAAGGGCGAGATTGGCTCCGCCGCGGCCTACATATTGTGGTTCGCCGAGGAAGGCCGCCGCACCTATGGCGATGTCGTGCCCTCACCATGGGCGGACCGCCGCATCCTGGTGACCAAGGAGCCGGTCGGCGTCATTGCCGCCATCACGCCATGGAATTTCCCGTCCTCGATGCTGGCTCGCAAACTCGGCCCGGCGCTCGCCGCCGGCTGCACCGCGGTGGTCAAGCCGGCCTCGCAGACGCCATATTCGGGCCTCGCCTGGGGTGCGCTCGCAGAGGAGGTCGGCTTCCCCAAGGGCGTCGTCAACATCCTGACCGGTTCGGCAAGCGAGATCGGCGACGAGATCTGCGCCAATCCGCTGGTGTCCAAGATCACCTTCACCGGATCGACCGAAGTCGGCAAGCTTCTCATCCAGAAGTCGTCGGTCACCGTCAAGAAAGTGTCGATGGAACTCGGCGGCAACGCGCCGTTCATTGTCTTCGATGACGCCGACCTCGAGCGTGCGGTCGCCGGTGCGATCACCGCCAAGTACCGCAATTCCGGCCAGACCTGCGTCTGCACCAACCGCTTCCTGGTTCAGGCCGGTGTCTATGACAAGTTCGTCGAGAAGCTCGCCGCGGCGAGCAACGGGCTGAAGGTCGGCTCCGGCCTTGAGGACGGCGTGCAGCAGGGACCGCTGATTGACGAGAAGGCGGTCGAAAAGGTCGAGGAACTGATCGCCGACGCCACATCCAAGGGCGGCAAGATCGTCGCCGGCGGCAAGCGCCATGCACTCGGCGGTTCGTTCTTCCAGCCGACGGTCATTGCCAATGCGACGCCCAAGATGCGTTTCATGAAGGAAGAGATCTTCGGCCCGGTCGCACCGGTGTTCAAGTTCGAGACCGAAGAGGAAGCCGTCGCCCTCGCCAACGACACCGAATTCGGCCTCGCCTGCTACTTCTACACGGGCGATCTCGGCCGCGCCTTCCGTGTGATGGAAGGGCTGAAATACGGCATGGTCGGCGTCAATGAAGGCCTCATCACCACGCCGGAAGCGCCGTTCGGCGGCGTCAAGGAATCCGGCCTCGGCAAGGAAGGCGGACATCAGGGCATCGAGGATTACCTCGACACCAAATATGTCTGCATCGGCGGCCTCGGCCTCTGATAGGCTATCCCTGAGATGAGCAGGCCGATAGCCTGCCCATCTCTCGTGGGAAAACCAGCCGAAGTCTTCTGGATCAACTGGCATTACGGGCATGGCGATGAAGGACGGCGAGGTTTTCGGCACGACGCAGGCTGGCGAGCAGGTGCGTCGCTTCACGATCAGGGGCGGCGGCATCACAGCCAACATCATCGGTCTGGGCGCGATCATCCAGGATCTGCGCCTGACCGGGCACGATGCTCCGCTGGTGCTCGGCTATGACAGCCTGGAAGGCTACGAGACGGATACGGCGTTCTTCGGTGCTGTCGTTGGCCGCTACGCCAACCGCATCCGTGACGGCCGCTTCACCATTGGCGGCAGCCGCTACCAGACCGAGCAAAACTTCCTCGACAAGCATACGCTGCATGGCGGCTCGCAAGGTTACTCCCACCGGCCGTGGACGGTTTCCTTGCATGGCAGGGATTTCGTCACGCTGACCCTGCACGATCCCGACGGCGCGATGGGTTTTCCCGGCGCGCTTGATGTCACCTGCACCTACCGGTTGAAGATCCCCGGCACGCTCAGCGTCGAGCTGACAGCCACCTGTGAGGAGCCGACGCTGTGCAATCTCACCCAGCATTCCTACTTCAACCTGGACGATGGCGGCGCCGGAGACATTCTCGACCACAGGATGATGTTGAATGCCGGCGCCTATCTGCCGGTCGATGGCGACATGATCCCGACCGGGGTGGTCAAGCCGGTTGACGGCACGCCGTTCGATTTCCGCCAGGCGCGGCCGTTGCGCATGGAGACCGAGGGCGAACAGCTGCCCTACGACCAGAATTTCTGCCTCGCTTCGACACGCGGGCCGCTCAAACAGGCGGCGTGGACGCAAGGCGCCAGTTCCGGTGTCGAGATGGAGGTCTGGACCACTGAGCCCGGCGTCCAGCTCTATACCGGTCAGTATGTGACGCCGCGCACCGGGCTGGAAGGGCGGAACTACAAGGCCTTTTGCGGTTTCTGCCTCGAGCCGCAGATTTGGCCGGATGCGCCGAACCGGCCCTATTTCCCGCAGGCGACGCTGTGGCCGGGCGCGATCTACCACCACGTCACGGAATACAGATTCCGGCTACCTTAGCCTTCGAACGCCGCCCGCAGCGTCTCGAACGGCGCCAGTGCGCCACGTACCTGCACTACGGCGGCGGCGACACGATGGGCATGGCGTGCGGCTTCCAGCGGTTCGTGACCGGCAAGTCGAGCCGCAAGATAGCCGCCGTTGAAGGAATCGCCGGCGCCCGTCGTATCAGCGGGAGCCGCGACATGGATCGCCGGCACGTCGCGCAGCGTTCCTCCCTTGGCGATCAGCGCCGGCGCTTCGCCATTCTTGACGACGACCTCGCCAACCAATTTCCCGATCCGCTTAGCGGTCACTTGCGGCGTCGCATCCTCAAACAGCATCTGCTCGTCGGGAAAGGTTGGTAATGCGATATCAGTGACGGCAAGGGCTTCGACGATCGCTGCCTGCGCCTCCTCGCGCTCACGCCAGAGCCGCGGCCGGTAGTTGGGGTCGAAGGCGATAAGGGAACCAGCCGAACGCGCCTTGGCGACGGCCGCCAGCAACGCAGCGCGCGCGGCTTCGTCCAGAATTGCCAAAGTGATTCCGGAAAAATAGACCAGTGCCTGGTTTTCCAGGTTTTTCGATAATGCGGCCGGGTCCGAGGCAAGCTGCCGCGCGGCGGCGTCGCCACGCCAATAGGTGAAGGAACGTTCGGCTCCCGTCAGCGTGATGGCATAGAGGCCGGGCCGCGCGCCCGCTATGAGCGGGCTGGAGCCGATGCCAATGCCGTTTTCAGCGAAGAAATCGATCTGGCCTTGCGAGAACGGATCGTCGCCGAAGGCCGAGACATAGGTTGCCGGCCGCTCGGTGCTCAGCGCGTGCAGCGCCCACAGCGTGTTGAACGTGTCGCCGGCAAAGCCCATGCGCCAGTTCGGTCCCGTCTGGCCCGACAGTTCGAGCATGCATTCGCCGATCGAGGCGACGCCGTTTCCCGCCATCTACAATCCTCCAGTGATCCCGGTGCTGTAGCTTTTTGCCACCGGCAGCGCCATGCTTGGCAAGCAGGGTTTTTTCCGTCACAGCGTTTTCCCACAGGCTGGCGGGATGCGATCCGTCCGGCAGAGCGTTGTCTGCGGAAGAGGAACCGGTTTGGCATCGATATGGCGTTATCTTCTGGCGGGTCTTGGTCTGGCTGCCTTGCTGGTCGGCATTCTCGCGGTCGTCTTCCTGACGGCGCCGCGGTCGTCGCTGCCTGCCGGCCCGGATGTCTCGCGGACGAAGAACACCGCCAACGCGCTGTTCGTGGCCAGCTTCGCGCCGGAGCGGGGTGTCGTACGGCAGGGCGAACTGCAATCCTGGCTGCTGACCTTGAAGACAAAGGCAGGAGTTCCGGTGGAAGGTGCCGCGATCGCGATTTCGGGCGGCATGCCACTGCACAGTCACGGCCTGCCGACCAGCCCGCAGGCGACCGACTATCTCGGCGACGGGCGTTATCGAATCGAAGGAGTGAAATTCACCATGAGCGGCTGGTGGCAGTTGCATTTCGCCATCTCGGCCACCGCCGGCTCCGACACGGTGCTCTTCAACGTGGTGCTGTGAGCAGGACATGAGGCGGCGTTCGCGTTTTCTGGCGCTGATGGTGGCCGTTGTCCTTGCCGGTTGCACGAAGCCGGATTTTTCCGACGCCGAAAAGACGACCATCGCCTCGCTGGCGCTGTCGTCGCTGCCGGCGCTCAAGCCCGACACCACCAATCGTTTTGCCGACGTGCCGGCGGCTGCCGCACTCGGCTCGACGCTGTTCTTCGACCAGGGCATGAGCGGTGACGGGTCGGTATCCTGTTCGACATGCCACAAGATCGACCGCCAGTTCCAGGACGACCTGCCGCAGGCGGTCGGCGTCGGCCGCACCAACCGGCGCACCATGCCACTGGCCGGCGTGGCGCGCGATCCCTGGTTCTTCTGGGATGGCCGCCGCGACAGCCTGTGGGCGCAAGCGCTGACGCCGCTCGAAAACCCGCTGGAGCAGGCGGGAAACCGCACCGCCTACGCGCATTACATCAAGGCGCGCTTCGGCGAACGCTATGAGCGCATCTTCGGGCCGCTGCCCGACCTTTCCGGCATGCCGTTGGATGCCAGCCCGCTTGGAAACGATGTCGAGAGGGCGGCCTGGAATGCCATGAGCGGCCCGCAGCGTGACGCTATCAACGGCGTCTTTGCCAATCTAGGCAAGGCGATTGCCGCCTTCGAACGCTCGATCGCGCCGGCGCCAACGCGCTTCGACCGCTTTGCGCTGGACCTCGCCACCGGTGCCGAGCCGAAGGGCGATGCTGTCTTTTCCAAACAAGAAATCCTTGGGCTTAAACTGTTCATCGGCAAGGCCAATTGCGTGACCTGTCACAACGGCCCGCGCTTCACCGACAACAGCTTCCACAACACCGGCGTGCCTTCCGTTGCGGGCCTGCCGCCGGATCGCGGCCGTATCGATGCCGTGCACCAAGTCGAGGCAGACCCGTTCAACTGCTTCGGCGCCTATCGCGATGGCGACGCCAGCGCCTGCGGCGAGTTGCGCTTCATGGTCAAGGATGCGCCCGAACTCGTTCGCGCCTACAAGACGCCATCGCTGCGCGGAGCGGCAACAAGGCCGCCCTATATGCATGCCGGGCAGTTTTCGTCGCTCGACGAGGTGGTGGCGCACTATGCGAAGGCCGCGCCCAGCGTTGAAGGGGGGTCAGAGGTTCACCCGTTGGAGCTTTCAGACCGAGAGCGTGCCGCGCTGGTGGCGTTTTTGAAGACGCTGGCGGAGTGAGGTTGTCGGCGATAGGAATAGTTGAGCGAAGCGAGGCGAGTTGGTGCTGAAGCGAGCAAAGGAGGTTCTATGAGCCGGAGTATGATTCCCGTCGAGGAAGCCGCCAAGGAATGGTTCAAGGATTCAAAATTCGCTGCCCAATATGAGGCATTGGAAGAGGAATTCGCAATCGCAGAGGCTTCGATCAAGGCTCGGTGCGAGAAACAGGAAGCCAAAGTCGTGGGGCGACCGCTGAGCGCCTAATTCCTTAAGCACGGACCGCATGCTTCGGCGATTGGCGCAAACATCCATCGCTTCGTCATCCTGGGGCGTAGCAAGGAGCGAAGCGACGCGGCGCAGACCCCAGGATCCATGCCGGGACTCGGAAGCGCTGCTGCGGTGCGGAATTCTGCTCCGCTGCATTCTTCGGCCGAGGTCGCGGCATGGATCCCAGGGTCTCCGCGACGGAGCTTCGCTCCTGCTTCGCCCTAGGATGACGAAGTTGGGGAGGCTTCAGCCATCCCTACGCTCTACCGATCCTTGACCGTCTCCATGGCCACGAAGGTCGAAGTCTGGGCGACGTGGGGCAGGGCCGAGATGCGCTCGCCGAGGACGCGGCGATAGGCGGCGATATCCCGGGTGCGCACCTTCAGCAAATAGTCGAAGCTCGACGCCATCATGTGGCACTGCTCGATCTCCGGCACGGCCTGCACGGATCGGTTGAAGGCATCGAGCGCGGCGGATCGGGTGTCGGACAATTTCACCTGGACGAAAGCGACATGGCCTTCGCCCATGCGCTCGCGGTCGATGATCGCCTGATAACCCCTGATGTAGCCGTCCTTCTCAAGCCGCTTCACGCGCGCCTGCACTGGAGTCTTTGACAGGCCGACCTTTGCCGCCAGTTCCGACATGGAAAGCCGGCCATCGCTTGCCAGCGCCGACAGGATGTTCCTGTCAATGCGGTCCAATTGGTCTTCTGTCATCGAAAATGCAGTCCATATGTCAAGTCTGAGCTGCCAGGATAAATCGAATGACCTGTAATGTCGATTTCTTCGGACCGACTGAATATTCACACCTGTGCTAGCTTGCGCCATTCGGTCCGGTGACCGCCGCCGGCCCGATCCCCTTTGCTCGATCCACGGGACCGCCATGCCAGCGCTTGATGCCATCCGCCAGCAGATCCGCGCCAACTACCTGCCCGACGAAGACGAGGCCGTGAAGCGACTGGCCGAGACGACGGGCCTTTCAGTGAAAGACCGCAAGGCGATCTCGGCACGGGCCGCCGATCTGGTGCGGGCGGTGCGCGGCTCGTCGGATCCTCGGCTGATGGAAGTCTTCCTCTCTGCCTATGGTCTCTCCACCAAGGAAGGCGTGGCGCTGATGTGCCTGGCCGAGGCGCTCTTGCGTGTGCCTGACACCGAGACGATGGACGACCTCATCGCCGACAAGATCGCGCCGCACGACTGGTCGGCGCATTCGGGCGGTTCAAGCTCCATCTTCGTCAATGCCTCGACCTGGGCGCTGATGCTGACCGGCCGCGTCCTCGATGAGGGCGAGGGCGGCATCGAGGGCACGCTGCGTTCTATGGTGCGGCGGCTGGGCGAGCCGGTGATCCGCAAGGCGGTGGCCGCCGCCATGCGTGAAATGGGCGAGCAGTTCGTGCTCGGCCGCACCATCACGGAAGCCGTCAAGCGCGGCCGGCCGATGACGCAGAAGGGCTACCTCTACTCCTTCGACATGCTGGGCGAGGCAGCCCGCACCGAGGCCGACGCCTTGCGCTATCACAAGGCCTATGCCGACGCGATTTCGTCGCTCGATTCCGGCTCCAACGGTCCTGACATCAGGCAGAACCACGGCATCTCGGTCAAGCTTTCGGCGCTGCATCCGCGCTACGAGGTGGCGCAGAAGGACGAGATGCTGCCTGTGATGGCAGACCGGCTCTTGTCGCTGGCGCTGGCCGCGCGCCATTCGCGCATGGGCCTCAACATCGATGCCGAGGAGGCCGACCGCCTCGATCTGTCGCTCGACGTCATCGAGCGGGTGCTGGCCGAGCCGGAGCTCGCCGGTTGGAACGGCTTTGGCGTGGTGGTGCAAGCGTATGGGCCACGCGCGGCCTTCGCCATCGATTGGCTCTATGCGCTGGCCAGGAAATACGACCGCAACATCATGGTGCGGCTGGTCAAGGGTGCCTATTGGGACACCGAGATCAAGCGCGCGCAGACGCTCGGACTGTCAGGCTATCCCGTCTTCACCCGCAAGACCAACACCGACGTTTCCTACATGGCTTGCGCGAAGAAGCTTTTGTCGATGACCGACCGCATCTATCCGCAATTCGCCACCCACAATGCCCACACCGTCGCCGCCATCCTGGCGATGGCGGACAATCGCGATTCCTTCGAGTTCCAGCGCCTGCACGGCATGGGCGAGGCGCTGCACGAGACGGTGCGCCGGTCCGAAGGCACGCGCTGCCGCATCTATGCACCGGTCGGTGCGCATTCCGATCTGCTGGCCTATCTGGTCCGCCGGTTGCTGGAGAACGGCGCCAATTCCTCCTTCGTACACCAACTGACCGACGAGGACGTCGAGCCGGAGGACATTGCGCGCGATCCGCTCGAAACGGTCGAGAGCCAGGGTCCGGCCGCCAATCCGGCGATTGCCCGGCCTTCCCAGATTTTTGGGGCCGGGCGTCGCAATTCGAAAGGGTTCGACATCACCGACACGGTGACGCTGGCGGCGATCGACACGGCCAGGGCGGCCTTCGCTGGGCCGGATCGTTGGCATGCCAAGCCGATCACCCGTGCCGCCGGCTACGGCAAGCAGCGTCCGATCGTCAACCCGGCAAGGCCTTCCGAAGTGGTCGGCACGGTCAGCGAAGCCGCCGCAAAGCAAGTCGCGACCGCCGTGCGCTTTGCGGTGGAAGCGCAGCCGGCCTGGGCAAAACGTCCCGTTGCCGAGCGCGCTGCCATCCTCAATCGTGCCGCCGATCTCTATGAGGCGAATGCGGTCGAGTTCTTTGCACTCGCCACCCGCGAGGCCGGCAAATCGCTGGCCGACGGCGTCGCCGAAGTGCGCGAGGCCGTCGACTTCCTGCGCTACTACGCCACCGAGGCGGTCAATGCAGAGGCGGGCACGCAAGCGCGGGGCGCCATCGTCTGCATTTCACCGTGGAACTTCCCGCTCGCCATCTTCACCGGCCAGATCGCGGCAGCACTTGTCACCGGCAATTCGGTTATCGCCAAGCCGGCCGAGCAGACGCCGCTGATCGCTTTCCGTGCTGTCGAACTGCTGCGCGAGGCTGGTGTGCCGGAAGACGTCATCCAGCTTCTGCCCGGCGACGGCCCGTCGGTCGGTGGCCCGCTGACCGCTGACCCGCGCATTGCCGGCGTATGCTTCACCGGCTCGACCGAGGTTGCCAAGCTGATCGAGAAGCAATTGGCCGAGACGGCTGCGCCCGACGCCATGCTGATCGCGGAGACCGGCGGCCTTAATGCCATGATCGTCGATTCCACCGCGCTGCCCGAACAGGCGGTGCGCGACATCCTCGCCTCGGCCTTCCAGAGTGCCGGCCAGCGCTGCTCGGCGCTGCGCGTGCTCTACGTGCAGAAGGACGTCGAGAAGAAGATGCTGGAGATGCTGAAGGGCGCCATGGAGGCGCTCAATGTCGGCGATCCCTGGCGGATTTCGACCGATGTCGGCCCGGTCATCGACGACGAGGCACAGAACTCGATCCGCGAGTACTGCACGAAAATGGGCCTGCAGGGCCGGCTGATCGCCAAGCTAGAGGCACCCAAGGAGGGCCGCTTCGTCGCGCCGCACGTCTTCCGCGTCAAGGGTATCGAGGACATGGAGCGCGAGGTGTTCGGGCCGGTGCTGCATGTCGTCAGTTTCGACGCCGACGAGATCGACTCGGTCATCGCCGCCATCAACCGCAAGGGCTACGGCCTGACCTTCGGGCTGCACACCCGGATCGAGGGCCGCGTCCAGCATTTCGTCGACGGCATCCATGCCGGCAACATCTATGTCAACCGCAACCAGATCGGCGCCGTCGTCGGTTCGCAGCCGTTTGGCGGCGAGGGGCTTTCAGGCACCGGTCCGAAGGCCGGCGGCCCGCACTACCTCCGCCGCTTCCGCAAGGGGCCGGAGGCCGGCACGCATTTGCAGGATGGCCATAAGGTCACGGCGACCGAACTTGCCGACAATCTGCCGGATCCCGCACTTGGCGGCTGGTCGACGCGGCCCGACCGGATCGCCATTCTGAGGAAGCATCTGCGCGGCAAGGGTGCTGCGGCCATTGGTGCGGCCGCCGGCATCGATTTCGGCCAGGTCGACCTGCCTGGGCCGACCGGCGAGGCCAACACGCTGTCGCTGTCGCCACGCGGACGGGTGCTGTGCCTTGGTCCTGACGGCGATACGCTGCTGGCGCAGACGATCCAGGCGCTCGCCGCCGGCAATGCCGTGCTGGCCGTTGCGCCGGGTGCACCGGCAGCCCTTTCCGCGTTGACCGGGAAGGGCCTGCCGCTGGCCGCCATCGACGGCCGGCCGGATCCGGTCGAGGCGCGCGCGCTACGCGTCGACGTCGTCGCTTTTTCAGGCACGTCCGAGGCCGCGCGCATCGTGCGCAAGGTCATCGCCGACCGCTCCGGCCCAATCGTGCCGCTGGTCACCGAGGTGCTCAACCCGGCGGCTTATGCGCATGAGCGCGCGGTCTGCGTCGACACCACCGCTGCGGGCGGCAATGCGAGCTTGCTGGCCGGGGCCTAACCCCGGTCAATTTTTGCTTTTATGCATGTCGTTGTCCCAAAACCGGGACCACTTTTGGCCGACATGCATTACGCGCCTTCGACGACCGAAAAACCCTCGAACTGGGGGTGGCCGAGATAGTGGACCTTTGTCGTGCCGACATTCCTGTGGGCGGCGCGGAAATTCTCGGACTTGGTCCAGGCGATAAAATCGTCGTGGCTGGCCCACACCGTGTGCGACGCGAAAAGCGTGTAGCCTTCGGTCTCGTTGACCGGGCCGCGCAGCAGATGGAATTCCCTAAACCCCTTCATCTCAGCAAGGCTGGAATCGCGGTTCTTCCAGACGGCTTCGAAGTCGTTCTCCGAGCCGGTCTGCACCTTGAAGCGGTTCATTGCGATGTACATGGCGGTTCCTTTCGTGCGGATGTTGATGATTGGCGGCTGCAGCGTTTGTTCTGCGCACATTCAAAATGGGCCGATTTCGGTCTCGAACTCCAAATTTGCGCTTGCTGCCTGCGGTGGAATCGGAGGGAAGGGGGCTGCCTTGCGGACAATGCCAAGCGCTGCCTGATCGAAAGCCGCCGATCCTGAGGTTTCCAGAATGCGCAACTCGTCTATGTTGCCCTTCCTGCCTATGACGAATGTGACAACCGCATTGTTGCGTGCCGCCAGCTGTAGGGAAGGCGGGAGGGTGCGATTGACGCTGCCGAGCTTTCTAAAAACATCGCCGCGGTAGTTGTCTTCCGCGGCCGTGCCTGCCTCTTTTTGCCTTTTGCCCTTGCTGGCTGCTTGCGCCGACCGGTCCTCGCCATACGCCGTGCCGCGCTTCTCATCCGCCATCTCTGAAGGGGCAGCTGCCGGAGTTGGCCTGGCTCTAGGGATCGGAGGCCGCTCCGGAACGGCGACAGGCGCTTCCGTGCTCTCGGCCTGAACGGTTGGCTCCGCTGGTGTTTCGGCCTTCCTATCCACGGTCTGATCATCGGAGCGCGGGGCGCCGGCCACCAATATGTCGGGCGTCAGCGTCTGCTGTTTGACAGCTTCCGGCAAAGGCTTGAGCGGCTTTGCTGCGTCCTTCACGGGTTGCGAAGGCTCCGTTGGCGGCGACGGCTTGGGCGGCGTTGCCGGCTGTGGTTTGGCCGGTTGCGGGCTGGGCACCAGTGCAACGTTTATTGCCGCCGGGTCCTTGTCCAGCGCGCTGCCGGCCACGTTGCTGCCCGACTGTTCACTACCTTCCGGCTGCTCGGCGTCCTGGAAACTGGAAATCCCCGTAGGGGAGATCAGAAAGGCCGCCGCCACCGCGACATGGAGCAGGCAGGAGACGACGATCGCCGCCGTCCATTTGCGGCTCCAGGCCGATGGCCGCGGCAGCGCGAGCGGCTCGGTTGGCTCTATGGTCAGCTCGGCGCCGGCCTCGGGGAGGGGATTGATGTCCTGCATGTCTCGCCGCGAGACCTGCAGCGACAAGAGCAGAGTTGTCAAATCAAGATCGTTCGCCGGCAGTCTGCTATCGTCGGCCAGAGGCTGCACTACGGTGTTTCGCGGGAATGCATGATGCAGCCCCACCTCAGACTCCGAAAGCGATCCCGGTCTTGGTGTCCGTCTTCAGCTTTCGCATGCAGGCGTTCGGTTCGACGCCGGTACCGGTGCATTCGGTCGCGCTGTTGATCAGCACGCGGCTGACTTTCGAGCACTCGGTGCCGGCCAGATCGAAACGCGTCACCTTGGTCTTGCCTGCCGGCAATTCCTTGAAGTCGAGCACGGTCAGCCGGTCGACGACGCCGGCCTCGTTGAACAGGGCGATCTCGAACGCCGCCTTGGACAGGTCGGCGCCGAGATTGTTGTTGACCACGAACGTCAGGCGGCAACCCTTGTCGGAAGGTTGCGCACCGTTGAGTTCAAGGGTCAGCGCAGGGACCGGCGCGGACTCTTGTGCCCACGCCGGAACCATCGCAAGCGACATCGCCAGCATCGAGGTCAGCAGACGAAGGGATGTCATCAAGCTCGTCATGGTCGTCAGCCTCCAAATCGCATCGTCGCCGCCAGCTTCAGGGTGACGCCGGGCTCGTAGGCCGCGAAAACCGGCTGCGGCGGCTGGCCGGCCGTGGTCAGGTTGAGCGGGTTGGCGTATTTTACATCGAACAGATTGTCGGCGCGGAAATCAATCTTCAAATTGTCCGTCGCCTGGTAGCTGGCAAAAGCATTGACCAGCGTGTAGTCCTCGGCGATCGGATTGCCCTTGGGCTTGCCATTGTATTGCACTTCGCCGCCCACGGTCAGCTTGTCCTCGAGGAAGCGCAAGCCGAGCTGCGCGGTGACCTGGGATGAGGGGATGGTCAGCAGGTCGGCCCGAACGTCCTTGTAGGAAATGGTATGACCATCGGTGATTGAGGCCGAGAGCCCGGCATAGCCCCATCCGGCATCATAGACGCCCTCAAGTTCGAAGCCGTCGATCTTGGCCTTGGCAAAATTCTGGTACTGGAAGCATATCGGGATACCGGGTCCGCTCGGGCAGCCGGCTGTCGGGTCAAACCGCGACAGGGTAACGCCATCGATGTAGTCTTCGACATCGTTGTTGAAATAAGCTGCCTTGATGCGCAGCGCATCGCCGGTTTCGAGGATGTCATCCTGCTTGTAGTTGACGCCGAATTCGACGGTCTTTCCGGTTTCCGGCCGCAGATTGGGATTGGGCAGGAACGGGAAGGTGACACCTGCCGGATGGCGACCGCTGATCAGTGTTTCCGACAGGGAGGGTGACCGGTATCCTTCCGCATAGGTGCCGTAGAATTGCAGGCCGGCAAGGCTGGCGCTGTCGAAAGGCGAGACGCCGACGGTGATGCGCGGCGACAACCGGTCCCCCGACGTTTCGTGTGTGTCATCCTTGAGGCTGTAATTGTCGTAACGCAGCCCGGCGATGACTTCGAGCCACTCCCAGGTGAGCTTGTCCTGGACATAGGCGCCGGAGACGTTCCGCTTGCCGGAAGGCGTATAGAAGCTGTCGCCACCGGCCGTGCCGCCGGTCTCGACTTTATCGCCGGCCCAGTCGCCGCCATAGGTCAGTTCGTGCGCGATTCCCGCAGTCTCGAATCTGGACGTGTTCCAAATGTCGATGCTGGTCGTGCCGATGTCGAATGTCGATGTCGAGCCAGCCGGCAAAACAACTGGAAGGCCGGTGCTCGGGTCAAACCGGTTGAGAGGCACGAGGCTGGTCAGATCGAGATTGGTCTTGTTGTAGGAGGTGTTGATATGGAGATCGAGCCAGCTCTTGTCCTCATCCGTAATGTTGTAGCGGGCGGTGAAGGTGTTCGACTTCAGGTCGACGTCATTGACCGGCACGCCGCCGCTGATCTCGTTCCAGCCGTCGCTTGAGCCGACCCAGCCGAGCTTCAGCTCACTGTTGTCGGCCGGCCGGATGGTGGTCTTGAGCAGGCCGCTAAGCACATCGAAGCCGGTGCCCTTGACGGTGTCGCCACCGCCATCCTTGTAGTCGTCATAGTTGCGGTAGACGATATTGCCGAGCACATCCCAGTTCTCGTTGAGGCGGTAGGCACCGGATGCGCTTGTTGTCCAGCCCTTGCCGTTGCTCTCATAGCGTCCCGTGACGGAGCCGGCCCATGTTTCTTCCGGCTTAAGGAAATCCCCGGCGTCCTTGGTGTCGAAGAAGACGACGCCGCCGATGGCGCCTGAGCCATAGGTGTTGGCGACAGGACCACGGATAACATCCACGGATTTGACGAGTTCGGGGTCGATGTAGAAGGTCGACTGCGTGCCGTGGTCGGAACGCTGGAAGTTCTGACGGGCGCCGTCGACGATGACCGCGACGCGACCAAAATCCTGCAAGCCTCGGATGTTGATACTGGTGCTGACGCGTCTGGCGTCGGCCTGCGCCGCGACACCGGGCACGCCAAGCAGCATCTCATTCGGCGTCGTCGCCATGCGGCGGTCGAGCTGTTCCTGGCCGACATGGCTGGTCGATGCCAGCGATTCGATCGCCGTCTCGCCGGTGCGGCTGATGACGAGGATCTTGTCGAGCAGCGTTGCTCCCGCTGGTGCGGCGTTTTCTTCTTCAGCCTTCTTCGTTTGCTCTGTCGGCTGCGCCGCTTGCTGGGCGTTAGCCAATTGCGCCGACAAGGCGATAGCCGCCACGCTTGCCAACAATGCCGCCGCGCCGTTCGCCGCCGACCGGCCACGCCATTCCCAAGTCACCAACCCCATGCCCCAACTCCAAAGTCCAGGTTTCATGCTGGCTGGCCCGGGGCTGGCTGGCATTTTTGATCGTCTCCGGCGTCTTAAATGTTGACTCATTTAATCCGGTATTGCACTGACTAGTAAACATGATTATTCAAGTCAAGAAATGAATCGGATTACGCAACGCCTAGCCAGACGCCCGGCACAGGAAAGGGATCGACAGAGATGAACACCCACAATCCCAACGATTTTCGCTATCGCGTCCGCCGTTCCGACGATGCCTCGGCCCCCACCCGTTTCGACCGGGTTCCGCTGGCGGTGCGAACCCTGTCCAGCAACACTCTGTTCCAGGGCGAGCACGAGATCGGCATTGAGCATCACGGTGCGCTCTACCGGCTGAAGATCACCCGTCAGGGCAAGCTCATTCTCAACAAGTAAGGCTAGAGCGGTTCACCGTTTCACGGAAACGCCGAACCGCTCTAGCTCTTTGTTTTAACGCAATTCCGGACGGAAAACCGTTTCACACTTTTCCCGGAATTGCTGTAGGCAGCAGGGACGAAACATGGATCAGCGCGTAAAACCCGCCCCGCATGAAATCCGGCGGGCACGGACAGACAATCCGAAGACGCGCGAGCGTGATCTGGCTGCCCAGCTCGGCATTTCGGAAGCCGAACTGGTCGCCGCGCATTGCGGCGACGGCGTCGTGCGCATCGAGCCGCGCGTCAACGATCTTCTGACCGGCCTCGAGGCCGTCGGCGAGGTCATGGCGCTGACCCGCAATGAGAGCGCGGTGCACGAAAAGATCGGCGTCTATGACAAGGTCGTCACCGGCAACCACAATGCCATGGTGCTTGGCGAAAACATCGACCTGCGCATCTTCCCGAAGGTCTGGGCACACGGCTTTGCCGTCGAGAAGCGAGACGGCGACGAAATCCGCCGCAGCCTGCAGTTTTTCGATGCGGCGGGCGAGGCCGTGCACAAGGTGCATTTGCGTCCGGCCTCCAGCCTCTATGCCTATCAGAAGCTGGTTGCCGCGCTCGAATCGTCCAATCAGGAGCCGACCGTCGACATTTCGGGACCACTCCCCGATGACGAGAGCCATGGCGACGAAGCGGCCGCCAATCTCGACGATCTGCGCGACCGCTGGAGCCGGCTGACCGATGTGCACCAGTTCTTCGGCATGCTGAAGACGCTGAAGCTCAGCCGCCGGCAGGCGGTGCGCCTGGTCGGGCAAGACTATGCCTGGCAGCTCGACAATGATGCCGTCCGTGCCATGTTTCATCACGCTGCGGAGGGCGAGATGCCGATCATGTGCTTTGTGGGAAACCGCGGCTGCATCCAGATCCATTCCGGTCCGATCAAGTCGATCAAGCCGATGGGGCCATGGATCAACGTGCTGGACGAAACCTTCCACCTGCATTTGCGCACCGACCACATCCAGGAGGTCTGGGCAGTGCGCAAGCCGACCAAGGACGGTCATGTCACCTCGCTTGAGGTCTATGATTCCGACGGCAAGATGTTCATCCAGTTCTTCGGCAAGCGTCATGAAGGCGAAAGCGAGCGGGACGACTGGCGCTTCCTGGCGGAAAACCTGCCGCGCATCCCAAGCCCGACCGCAGCCTGAGGAAAATGCGATGCGTTTTTTCCCAAGATTGTCGACCGTGCGCGGATCTATTTTCGGGCCGGTGATCGGTCTCTCCATGGCTGTTATCGCACTGCAATCCGCCAGCGCCATGGAAGGCACGGCCGTGTTTGCCGATCCTTCGAAAATCGTGGCCGTTGGCGGCTCGATCACCGAGATCGTCTATGCGCTCGGCGAGGAAAAGCATCTGGTGGCTCGCGATTCCACCAGCCGGTACCCAAAGGCGGCGCTTGAGTTGCCCGATGTCGGCTATATGCGTGCGCTGTCACCGGAAGGCGTGCTCTCGGTCAACCCGACCGGCATCCTGGCGTTGCATGGCAGCGGTCCCAAGGAAGCCGTCGACGTCTTGAAGAAGACGAGCGTCCCGTTCATCGAAGTGCCCGAGCACTATAGCCACGAAGGCATCCTCGAAAAGGTCCGTATCGTCGGCAAGGCGCTCGGCGTCGACGCCAAGGCCGAGGTGCTGGCCAGGGAACTCGATGCCAAGCTCACGGCAGCCGAGAAGCAGACGACGTCGATCAAGGAACGCAAGCGCATCCTGTTCGTGCTGTCGATACAGGGCGGCAAGATCCTGGCGGCCGGCAGCGAGACCGCGGCCGACGGTATGGTCAAGCTGGCTGGCGGCGTCAACGCGGTCGAGGGCTTTTCCGGCTACAAGCAAATGTCCGACGAGGCGATCATAACCGTCAGACCGGACGTGATCCTGATGATGAGCAATGCCGGGCCTCCGGTCTCGGACGACGAACTGTTCGGCAATCCGTCGATCGCCTCGACGCCGGCCGGAACGGCGCGCAAGCTGATCCGCATCGACGGTGCCTATCTGCTCGGCTTCGGGCCACGCACGGCCGATGCCATCCACGACCTCGCTGTCTCGCTTTATGGCGGGCAGGTCACGGACTGAACGGGCGGATCATGGTCGATCAATCGATCGCCGGCCCGGTGATGGCAAGCGTATCCGAAGGCGACAGGTCGGGCCGCGCCCGCATCGTCATTCTGCTGCTGTGCCTGGGGCTCGCGGCTGCCGTTTTTCTGTCGCTGACATCGGGGGCTTCGGACGCTTCGGCCGTCAACGTCATCGGGGGCTGGCTGTTCGGCACAGTGCCTGATGACGCCGCGGTGAGCGCCCGCGACAGCCTGATCGTCTATGACATCCGCCTGCCGCGCATCATCCTCGGCATGCTGGTCGGCGCGGCGCTCGCGGTCTCCGGCGCGGTCATGCAGGGACTGTTCCGCAATCCGCTGGCCGACCCCGGCCTGATCGGCGTCTCGGCCGGCTCCAGCCTCGGCGCGGTTGCCGTCATCGTGCTCGGCGCCACGATATTGGCTCCGGTGACCGCCTTGCTCGGCACGCTTGCACTGCCGCTGGCGGCCTTCTGTGGCGGGCTCGCCACCACGCTGGTGCTTTACCAGGTCGCGACGCGGCGGGGGCAAACCTCGGTTGCCACAATGCTGCTTGCCGGCATCGCGCTGGCGGCGCTCGCCATGGCGCTGACCGGCATTCTTATCTTCATGGCCGACGATCGCCAGTTGCGCGACCTGACCTTCTGGCAACTCGGATCGCTCGGCGGCGCAACCTGGGCGAAGATCGCGTCGGTAGGGCCGATCATCGTGCTGGCGCTGGCGGCGATGCCGTTCCTGGCACGCGGCCTCAACGCGCTGGCGCTTGGCGAGGCGACCGCCGGTCATCTCGGCATTCCGGTGCAGCGGCTGAAATACACGGCCATCGTCGGCGTCTCTGCCGCGGTCGGCGCATCCGTCGCCGTCAGCGGCGGCATCGGCTTCGTCGGCATCGTGGTACCGCATCTGCTGCGCCTGCTGATTGGTCCGGACAATCGCTATCTGCTGCCGGCGTCGGCGCTGCTCGGTGCCTCGCTGCTGCTTCTGGCCGACGCGGTCGCACGCACCATCGTTGCGCCGGCCGAACTGCCGATAGGCATCGTCACCGCGATAGCGGGCGCGCCGTTTTTCCTTTGGATCCTGCTGCGCAAGCGCGGCGTGGTTGATTTGTGAGGCTTGATGATCGAGGCCAAGGATGTTTCGGTTGATATCGCCGGCAAGCCTATCGTCAGCGGTATCGATTTCCACGCGCGGCCCGGCGAGATCGCCGCCATCGTCGGCCCCAATGGTTCGGGCAAGACGACCTTCCTCAAAGCGCTTTCCGGCGAACTCGCCTACACCGGGCGCGTTGCCCTCAACGGCCGAGATCTCTCGACGATGAAGCCGATCGAGGTGGCCGTCCATCGTGCGGTGCTGCCGCAGGCGACGACGCTGTCGTTCCCGTTCACCGTGCGGGAAGTGGTCAAGCTCGGCCTTGTCGGCGGCCGCTCAGGCGTCTTGCCGGGCGAGGATGCGCGGCTGCCGGAACGGGCGCTGGCGCGTGTCGATCTCGACGGCTTTGCCGGCCGTTTCTACCAGGAGCTTTCGGGCGGCGAGCAACAGCGCGTTCAGCTCGCACGCGTGCTGAGCCAGGTCTGGGCACCGGTGCTCGACGGCAAGCCGCGCTTTCTGTTCCTCGACGAGCCGGTTTCCAGCCTCGACATCAAGCACCAGCTGATCATCATGAACATTGCCCGCGACTTCGCCAGAAGGGGCGGCGGCGTGGTCGCCATCCTGCACGACCTCAATCTGACGGCCATGTATGCCGACCGGATCTTCGTCATGCATCGCGGCAGGCTAGCCGCCACCGGGTCGCCGCGGGATGTGCTGAGCGATGACCTGATCGAAAAAGTGTTCGACTGCCGGCTCAGGGTCGGCGTGCTGCCGGCCGGCAATATGCCGTTCGTGCTGCCTCAGTCAGCGGCCTGATTGCAGATCTAGCCCGCGCCCCTGCTGGGTCAGGCAGCTGGTGCGCGGCGCTCCAGCATGTCGATTCCGAGCAGGTTGCGCACATTTGGACGTGCCGCCACGAGGTCGGCGATCGTATAGCGCTCCAGCACGGCGAAGAACGCGTTCAGCGCCTCGCGCAGCGCCGAGTTCAGCGCGCAGCTATCGACGAGCGGGCATTCGGCGGCATCGTTCTCGAAGCATTCGGCCATGGCGAAGCTCTCTTCTGTCACGCGCACGACATCGAACAGGCTGATGGCTTCGGCCGCCCGGCCAAGCTTGACGCCGCCATTCCTACCGCGCACGGTCTGGACGAGGCCGTGCTCGACCAGGGGCTGCAGGATCTTGAACAGGAAAAGCTCCGACACCGAATAGGCGGCCGCGATTTCGGGGATGCGGCTCAATCGGTCATCATTGGCCGCGCAATACATCAAGATGCGCATGGCATAGTTGGTCTGGCGCGTAAGCCGCATTTTGTCCTCACAAGGCACTGGTGCGGTGCAACCACGCCAGATCTGGAAATTTTGCTGATATGGCTTTGACCCGAATTTCCGGATTCGCCACATTGGCTCGGGCGGAATATGGCCTATACCTTGGAATAATTCCAGACTAGCTTCGTGCGATAGATGAATTTTCTCCTCAACTTTGTGTGCGCGGCCGGGGAAAGTTCCGGGCGAAACCCGCTGTCGCGGGTATTTCGGCCATCGGAACACTAAATAGGCTGAGATCGACGAGGAGCGGCTCACCCATGTCACAATCGGCTTCGCCCCTGGCGCCGGTCCGTTTCGATGCCGAGGCGGATGCCAAGCTTTCCGCGTTGCGGCGGACAAAATTCCTTGCGGCGGCCGCACTGGCGCTTTGCGTGCTGGTGTTTGCGCTCGCCAAATCCTTCGAGCGCACCTATCCATGGCTCGGCTTCGTCGCCGCCTTTGCCGAGGCCGCGACCATCGGCGGTCTGGCCGACTGGTACGCGGTGGTGGCGCTGTTCAGGCGGCCGCTGGGGCTGCCGATCCCGCACACGGCCATCATCCCGGAGAACCAGAACCGCATCGCCGACAATCTCGGTCGCTTCATCGAGGTCAACTTCCTGGCGCCTGAACCGGTGCGCGAAAAGCTCGCCGAGGTGGATTTCTCGGCACTCGTCGCCGACTGGCTGGCCGATACGGAGCGCGCCGCCGGCCTGTCGCGCTTCGTCGTGCGGCTGGTGCCGCAGACGCTGGCCGCTGTCGAGCAATCCGGCCTGCGCGGGTTCGTCACCAGCCGCATGCTCGAACAGATCGAAAAGGTGCCGCTGGCGCCGCTGGCCGCCGAGCTGTTGTCAGCGCTTACCGACGACCGCCGCCACCAGAAACTGTTCGACGAGTTCACCAAGGTGATCGGCAGGTTCCTCAATGACGAAAAGGCGCTGGCGACGATGCGCGAAAAGATCCGCGAGGAACTGCCGTCGCTGTTCAACCTGTTCCGCGCCGACGCCTATCTCCTGAAGAAGATCGTCGCCTCGGCCGGCTCGCTTCTCGACGAGGTGAGGGCCGATCCCGACCACCCGATGCGCGCCGAATTCGACCGCTTCGCCCAAGGCTTCGTCGAGAAGCTGAGAACATCGAAGCAATACGCCAAACGGGCCGAGAAGCTGAAGCGCGATTTCCTGGCCCGGCCGGAGGTCAAGGGATTGGCCGGCGAGATGTGGGCAAGCCTCAGCCAGTTCATCGAGCAGGACGCCAAGGCGCCGAATTCGGTTGTCCGCGCGCATCTTGCCAACATGTTCGTCGAGGTCGGCCGCCATCTTGCCGGCGATGCTCAGATCCGGGCCGACATGAACCAGGGGTTCGTGGTGGCTCTGGCGTCGTTCGTGGAGAGCCAGAAGGCCGGCGTGTCGACATTCATCGCCGACCAGGTCAAGCGCTGGGATCTTGCGCAGCTGACGCGGCTGATCGAGATGAACATCGGTCGGGACCTGCAGTATATCCGCTTCAACGGCATGATCATCGGCGGGCTCGCCGGTGTCGTGCTCTATGTGGCCGAGCGGCTGTTCCTCGTGAATTGATGCGCGACCAGACTGGCGCTCACTCCTCCGTGTCCGAATGGACTCACGGCATGCGAGTGCTATTCTCCCGCCGAGGGTGCCCGCATCATGCGGCAAAGGGGAGCAAACGAGCATGGCGAAACAACCGGAATCCGATTCCTTCATGGACATGTTCGGCAGGTTCGGCCGCGACCTGAAGGTGCCCAATGTCGATGTCGAGGCGATCCTCGCCCATCACCGCAAGAACCTCGAAGCGCTGGAGAAATCGGCACGAGCCAGTGCCGCCGGCGCGACCTCGCTGTTGTCCAGGCAGCGCGAGATGCTGCAGGACACGCTGCGCGAGGTCACGGACATGGCGCAAAGCTACAGGGCGCCGGGCAATCCGCAGGAACTGATGGCCAAACAGACGGAGTTCGCCAGAAAGTCCTTCGAGGTCGCGTTGAAGAATGCCGGCGAAGTGGCTGAGCTGGTCAAGAAATCCGGCACCGAATCGGTCGACATCCTGCGCACGCGCATCAAGCAGGCGATGGAGGAAATCCGCGCCGGCTACGAGAAGAAGTAGCGGAAATGGTCTAGGCCGGCTCGTTGCTGCCGGCGGCCCTGAAGCCTGGAAATCCCGATTTGGCCTGCGACTGCGCTCGCGGCGTGGCACGATTGCGGCCGAAACCGGCGGAACGGATTCGCGCCGAGCGAATTGACAGAGGCCGTCAGTTCGTGGTCCGGAGGCTTTGGAAGCGATCGGGAAACCAGGAATGAACGAAATACGGCCTAAAGCGCCGCCGACCTACGAGCAGTTGAGGATGATGGCCGGGCAGGAGCTTGGCGTATCGGAGTGGACGACGGTCGACCAGAACCGCATCGACCAGTTCGCCGAATGCACCGGCGACCACCAATGGATCCATGTCGACCCTGAAAGGGCGCGGCGGCAAAGCCCGTTCCGCACGACGATTGCGCATGGCTATCTGACGCTGTCGATCATCGGCGCACTGGCGCTCGGCATGGGCATCGTGCCCGAGAACACCCAGGCTGCCTTCAATTATGGCTTCGACAAGGTGCGCTTCCTGGCACCGGTCAAGGTCGGCGCGCGCATCAGGCTGCGCATCACGCTGCTGTCCATGGAGGACAGGGGTCCCGGCCAGTATCTCATGAAGGCAGCCAATACGGTCGAGATCGAAGGCGAGGAAAAGCCTGCCTTGACGGCTGAAACGCTGGTCATGCTCTATGAACGCCGCAAGCGGGCAGGCGCCTGAGCCTGTTTGGGAATTCTACTCTCTGAGCGGTGTGGCGCGTCACGAACCCCTGGATTCCGTGCGGCCTGCGGCGCGGGCAGAGAGCAGCGCGAGGACCAGCGCGATCAGCGCCAGCACTGTCGCCGTCTGAAATGTGACCTGCATCCCCCGGGCGGCCTCGGAACTCAGAAGACCAATGCTTTGGTGCTTTTCGGCCGATGCGACGGCGAATATGGCACCCATCAACGAGGCGCCGGTGATCAGCCCGAGATTGCGCGAAAGGTTGAGCAGGCCGGAGACGACGCCGCGCTGGCCGGCACTGATGCCGGCCATGACGGCTGCATTGTTGGATGTCTGGAACAGCGCGTAGCCGATGCAGGTGACGGTGATCGGAACGACATAGCCGGCAATGCCGAGCGTCACCATGGCGAGCGACAGCAGGAACGTGCCTGTCGTGAGGCTGAGCAGGCCGGCGACCATCATCTTGTGGGCGCCGAAGCGATCGGTCAGGCGTCCAGCCACCAGCGCCGACAGGGCCGAGACAAGCGGCCCGGTCGACAGCACGAGGCCGACCATTGCGGCATCGAGCCCAAGTCCTCGCGAAAGATAGAACGGGGCAACCACCAAAGTCGCCATCATTACCGTCGCGACAACGAGGCTCATGGCGAGGCTGGCGCTCAGTTGGAAGTCGCGGAAGCTGGCAAGCTGGATCAAGGGGTTTTTCACACTCGCCTGCGCGGCGGCGAAAAGAAAAACACCGATGCCGGCAGCGACCAGCAGGCCGACGTTGAGCGGTCCGAAATTGCCTCTGCCAAGCGTCATGGCCAGCGCATAGGCGGCCAATGTCAGGGCCAGCAGGGCAGTGCCCATGACATCGAACGTGCCTCGGTCGAGCCGCGCGGTTTTATTGCGTGCCGGCAAGGCACGCCAGGCGAGAGCGAAGGTGAGCACACCCAGCGGGACATTGACGAGGAAGATCGCGCGCCAGCCAAAGCCGGCGATCAAAAGGCCGCCGAGCGAGGGGCCAAGTGTCGTGCCGATCGCGGACATGGCGCCGAGCAGACCCATGGCGCTGCCAATTCTGTCTTTGGTCACGGTTTCGGCGACAAAGGCCAGCGTCAGCGCCATCATCAGCGCCGCGCCAAGTCCCTGCACGGCGCGTGCGGCGATCAGCAGCCACAGTGTCGGCGCCAGGCCGCAGAGCACCGATGCCGATGTGAACAGCGCAATGCCGCCAAGCAGCAACGGCCGGCGTCCAAACATGTCGGCCAGCCGGCCGGCGCTGACGATCAGTGTGGTGATGGCGAGCAGATAGGCCAGAACAACCCATTGTACGGACTGGAACGTCGCGCCGAAATTCTGCATCAGCGACGGCAGCCCGACGCTGGCAATGCTGGTTCCCAGCGAGGATAGCAGCGTGGCGAGCGACAGGCTTGCCAACGCCCAGCCGGCGGATTGCATCCGTGGCGGCGCCGATGTCAGCCGCCCGTCCCGATTTTGCTCAGCAATTGCCACGGCGATCTCCTTCCATCAGTCCCACAACCGGAACTGCCGGAGATCTAGTTCCTTGGCCAATGTGGCGGAAGGCGCAGCATTTGCATCTTATTCGTGCGTTTGGCGCCATATCATGCCATGATCTGTCGATGACGTCACCCGATCTCAACTTACTGTTCGCTCTCGACGTCCTGCTGGCCGAAGGCAGCGTGGCGCGTGCCGCCAGCCGCCTGCGCCTCAGCCCCTCGGCGATGAGCCGGACGCTGGCGCGGCTGCGCGAGGCGACGGGAGATCCGCTGCTGGTTCGCGCCGGTCGCGGCCTGGTGGCGACGCCGCGTGCGGAAGAACTGCGACAACAGGCGGGTCGTGTCGTCCAGGATGCGGAGGCCCTCCTGCGCCCTGCCACCTTGCTCGATCTCCCGAGCCTGGACAGGGTCTTCACGCTGCGCACCAATGAGAGCTTCGTCGAAGAATTCGCACCTCGTCTCGTTGCCCGTATCCAGGCCGATGCGCCCGGCGTGCGGCTCCGCTTTGCACCGAAGTCCGATAGAGACGTCATGTCGCTGCGCGATGCGGCGATCGACCTGGACATAGGCGTCGCTGGCGAGACCGGACCGGAGGTGCGCATCCAGGCATTGCTTCGCGACCGCTTCATCGGCGCCGTGCGAATGGGCCATCCGTTGAGCGAGGGCGCGGTGACGCCGGAGCGCTATGCCGCAGGCCGGCACATCAGCGTTTCACGGCGTGGCCGCGAGAAAGGGCCGATCGACGAGGCTTTGAACCGGCTCGGGCTGCAGCGGACGGTCGTGTGCATGGTTTCCGGGTTCTCGGCAGCCCTTGCCATGGCCCGCACATCAGACCTGATCGCAAGCGTTCCGGAGCGGCATACCGAGGGTGCACGCACCGGCATGCACAGTTTTCCCCTGCCGGTTGCCACCGCCGAGGTCACCATCTCCATGCTCTGGCATCCGCGCCTCGATGCCGATCCGGCGCAACGCTGGTTGCGCGACCGCGTGCGGGAGGTCTGCGCGGCGTCGCGCTGACAACGATGAGAAGCCTGCGCCAACCGCCCAGGCTTCTCATCTGTCCCGTCTATTCGGTTTGGCGTTTCTGCAAATGCCTCAGTGCGCCTAGTGTGAGCGTCGCCATGACCGAACAGTAGCCCACCAGCGGCCACGCCGTGTCTCCATCAAGCAGGATGACGAACAGCGTGCCGAGGATGCCGACGACAAGGCTCTGGATGCAGAAGTAGAGCGCGACGGCGGTTCCCGCGACATCGCCGAACGCCTCGAGTGCGCCGTTCGCGGTGACTGAGACAGCGAAGACGATACCCGCGGCAACGACCCACATCGGTAAGACGAATGTCGCGAAGGACGGCGCCGCGAACAGTTGCCCGGCCGCCAGCAGAGCCGCGCCGAGCAGCAACATCGCCATGCCTCTGATAGCACTGCCCGCGACGCCCCAACGTGCAATGAACTTTTTGGCGAAGCGGGTGGTCACGATCATCACCAGCGCCGCGGTGGCGAAGGCCAGGCTGAAACCGAGCTGTGAAAAGCCGGCGCGGTCCATGAGCACCCGCGGCGCCGTCGAAAAGAACACGAAGAAGGCGCCCATGGCGGCACTGAAGCCGAGCGTGTACGCCCAGAAGGCGAAGCTGGAGAGAATGGGACGAAACGCCATTCGCCTGTCGTTGCCATTGGTAGGTCGTGTTTCATGCCATCTCGGCCATGCATTGAGGGTGGCGGCTACCGCCAGACCGCCGAGCGTCAGGAAGATCGCGCGCCAGCCGAGATTGTCGGCGATCAACGCACCGGCAATCGGCCCTAACGCCGGCACGAACGCCAGCATCGAACTGAACAGGCCGTAGATGACGGCACTTTCAAGCCTCTGCGCATAGACGTCGCGAACCGTTGCAAAGGTCGCAACGAGAACGGCGGATGCACCGATGGCCTGCACGACCCGCAAGGCGACGAACACCATGGCCAGCGAGGTGCAGGCGAGCAGGACGGAAGCGCCTGCAAACAAAAGCGCGCCGCCGATCAGCACCGGACGCCTGCCGATCCTGTCGGAAATCGGGCCGAAGACGATTTGGCCGAGCCCAAGGCAGATCATGTAGAGGCTCAGTGTCAGTTGGATGACATCGGGCGATGTCTTGAGGATCTCCGGCATCGCCGGGACAATCGGGAGGTAGATGTCCATGGCCAGCGAGGCCAGGATGTCGAAGGGCGCCATCAGCACCATGGCTGCTGGCAGGGAAGTGGTCCATGTCGGGTTTTTTGGAAAAGGCATGATTGAACATCCGCTCAAATGGCTACATTTGGCGGCGATCTGCCGTTCGCACTGAAGATGGGAAATGACGGGCCGCCGCAACAACGAAGTGCTGTTGCGGCCTACTTGTCTGCTGACTTGCTGGTTCCCATAGTCGTTATCCCGGATCGCGCGGATATTCTCTCGACGCGCAGATCCGTCCCTTAGCAGCCGGAGGTTGTCCAGGCAACAGGATCAGCTTGGTCGCGCCATCGCTGCCTCGATCACCCTGAAAATCCGCTCGTCCGTGCATTGGGCGACGTTGAAGCGCAGGAAGCGGCTGGCCGTTCCAGACAGGCTGAATGCGTTGCCGGGCGCCAGCACGATATTGTCGGCCAGAGCGCGGCGGGCCACTTCGGCCGCATCGACGCCATCCGGCAGACTGCACCACAGGAACAGGCCGGCCGGCTGGTCGATCCAGGGTGAGATGCCGATCGCCTTCAGGCGGGCGCCCGTCTCGCCCATGGCGCGCGCAAGCCGTGCGCGCAGCAAATCCATGTGCTTCCGGTAACTGCCGTCTTTGAGCAGCGTCAGCACCAATTCGGCCGCAAGCCGGCCGCCGCCAAAGGTGGTGGCGATCTTCAGGTCGGTCAGGGGCTCGATCCAGTCGCGGGGGGCTGCGATGAAGCCGCAGCGAACCGACGCCGACAGCGTCTTGGAGAAGCTGCCGATGTGGACGACGCGGTTCAGACCATCGAACGCCGCCAGCCTGGGGGCGGGCGCATGTTCAAAATCGGCGAAGATGTCGTCTTCGACGATAGTCAATTCCGACTGGTCGGCGAGCTTGAGCAGCCGATGGGCGGTGACTGGCGACAGCACCGCGCCGGTCGGGTTGTGGATGGCGGAATTGGTGATGTAGAGGCGCGGCCGATGCTCGGCCAGCGCCTGCGCGAACAGATCGATGTCCGGCCCCGACGGCGTGTAGGGAACGCTGACGACCTTGGCTCGGTGGGCGCGCAACAAAGCATGGAAGTTGAAGTAGCAGGGGTCGTCGACCAGCACGGTGTCGCCGGGCTCGATCAGGAACCGGCACAACAGGTCGATGGCCTGCGTGCCTGATTCCGTCAGCATGATCTGCTCGGGAGAGGCCTCGATGCCGTGCCCGGCCATACGCCGCGCCAGCAATTGCCGCAGCGGCGGCAGGCCGAGCGGCGTGCCGTAATCGGCCAGTGCGACATCGTCGGCACGCGCTACCGTGCGCAGTGCCCGGCGCAGACCGGCCTGCGGCATCCACGAGGCCGGCAGCCAGCCGCAGCCGGGTTTCAGCATGTCGTCGCCGGCCTCCAGGGACTGGCGTGAGATCCAGAGTGGATCGACCGCGCGGTCGAGGCGGGGGCCGATTTCGGCCAGCGACAGCGGCGCCAGCGATCCGGCGGCATAGAATCCGGAGCCCGGCCGCGAGCGGATCGTCCCTTCGGCGGCGAGCCGCTCATAGGCTTCGACCACGGTGGATTTGGACACTCGCATGGATTTGGCAAAGGCGCGGATCGACGGCAATTGCGCTCCCGGCGTCAGGCTGCGCGCCGCGATCCGCTGGCGGATCGTCGCCATGACACCTTCGACCAGCGTTCCGCTGCTCTCGCTTCCTGTGGTCTGTTTGTCCATCCGTACTGCTCTGCCAAGCATGACAGTTTTGCATAATTGTACCGCATTGTCTCTGGCGATACCACCGGCTCCGCGCGATACGGAGCCGACAAACGGAGCATACGATGGACAAGACCGCGAGCGGCTGGATGAATGGATTCATCGGCGTGTTGATCTTCAGCGGCTCCCTGCCGGCAACGCGCGTGGCGGTCAGGGATTTCGATCCGACATTCCTGACGTCGGCCCGGGCGGCGATTGCCGGCCTGCTTGGCCTGGCGCTGCTGCTTCTGTTTCGGCAGAAACGCCCGGAGCGCGGCGATCTGCTGTCGCTGGTGATCGTCGCACTTGGCGTGGTTGTCGGGTTTCCCCTGCTGACCGCGTTGGCGCTCAAGCACGTCACCACGGCCCATTCCATCATCTTCGTCGGCCTGCTGCCGTTGGCGACCGCGATCTTCGGCGTGCTGCGCGGCGGCGACCGTCCGCGCCCGGCGTTCTGGCTGTTTTCATGCATCGGCAGCGCGCTGGTCGCGGGTTTTGCCCTGACGCAGGGCGTGACGGCCTCGCCGGTGGGCGATGGTCTGATGCTGGCCGCCATCATCGCCTGCGGCCTGGGCTATGCCGAGGGCGCCGCGCTGTCGCGCAAGCTCGGCGGCTGGCAAGTGATCTGCTGGGCGCTGGTGCTGTCGCTGCCGATCATGCTGGTGCTGACGCTGATGACCATGCCGCCATCGTTCGAAGGCGTCGGCGTCAGGGCGTGGATAGGGCTTGCCTATGTCTCGCTGTTCAGCATGCTGATCGGCTTCGTGTTCTGGTATCGCGGGCTGGCGCAAGGCGGCATCGCCGCGGTCGGGCAGTTGCAGCTGCTGCAGCCATTTTTCGGATTGGCACTGGCAGCGACGCTGCTGCACGAGCAGGTCAGCCCGCTGATGGTGGTCGTCACGCTTGGCGTCGTGCTCTGCGTCGTAGGCGCCAAGCGATTCGCGAAGCAGGAATTGCCACGACGCGCGATCGCCTGACGACGGTGCCGTCCTCGCCCAATGCATGTCGCCCAAAAGTGGCCCCGGTTTTGGGAGAACGACATGCATAAAAACAAGGACCTAAAGCGCGTCGCCTGGATCCGTTCAAACGCGACGCGCTTTAGAACTTCGTCACCACTCCAATACCAATCCCCTCGAAGCCGCCCATCGCCATCAGGGCCGCGGGCGCCTCGTCGAGGCTCATCCTCTTGCCGACCAGCAATTCGGGCTTGAGCTTGCCGTTGCGGATCATGTCCATCATGGCCTGGTAGCGGTAGGCCTGCATGCCGTGGCTGCCGAGGATTTCGAGTTCGAAGGCGATCACCTTGTCCATCGGCACCTGCGGCCGGGCATGCTCGCCCAGCATCAGGCCGACCTGCACATGGCGGCCGCGCCGGCGCAGATTGGATATCGAATTGAACGAGGTGGTGGGGTGGCCGAGCGCGTCCATCGACATATGCGCGCCGCCATTGGTGATCTGCTTGACCGCCTTGACCACGTTCGGCGTCGTAGATGCATTGATGGTGGCGACGGCGCCGATCTTTTTGGCAAAATCCAGTTTCTCGTCGGTGAGATCGATGGCGATGACATTGGCGCCCATGGAACTGGCGATCATGATCGCCGACAGCCCGACGCCGCCGCAGCCATGCACCGCGACCCATTCGCCCGGCTTCACCCGGCCCTGGTCGACAATGGCTCGAAACGAGGTGACGAAGCGGCAGCCGAGGCTGGCGGCGGTGGCGAATTCCATCTCGTCGGGCAAGCGCACGAGATTGGTGCCGGCGTGCTCGATGGCGACATATTCGGCGAACGAACCCCAGCCGGTGAAGCCGGGTTGAGTCTGATGCTCGCAGACCTGGTGATTGCCCGAATTGCATTCGAAGCAGCGGCCGCAGCCGACGGCGAACGGCACCGTGACGCGCTCGCCGGCCTTCCAGCGGGTGACCTGCTTGCCGGCGGCGACGACGATACCGGCCAGTTCGTGGCCCGGCACATGCGGCAGCGTGATGCCGTCGTCATGACCCATCCAGCCATGCCAGTCGCTGCGGCACAGACCGGTCGCCTCGACCTTGATGACGACGCCATCGGCTGCCGGCTTCGGATCGGGAACGGTCTGGATCGTCGGCGCTTCGCCGAATTTCTCGAAGACGACGGCTTTCATCGGTCACTCCACCCTCTGTGCTGCAGGAAACGATAGCCGATTCCCTGTCTGGTCGAGCGGAAATCGATTCCGCCACGCCTATTGGCAGGCAGTAGCTCTTAACCGGTTTCGCGGTTGCGAAAGTCGGCAAGCCGGGTTTCGCCGGGGGCAAGCTGCCGCCCGTCCTCGGCATGGACTTCCAGGTGCTTGATCGGCCGGCCGGTGAGATTGTCGACCATGAAGGTATAGGGTTCGCCCGGTCCGGCGAAGTAGGTCTCGCCCCATTGCCGCAGGGCAACCAGGACATAGAACAGGCCGCGTCCCTTTTGCGTCAGCACATATTCATGGTGCGCGCTGCCGTCGGGTGCCGGGACCGTTTCGAGGATGCCATGCGCGACGAGATTGCGCAGCCGCGACGACAGGATGTTCTTGGCGACGCCGAGGCTCTTCTGGAATTCGCCGAAGCGCCGCAAGCCGTCGAACGCGTCACGCACGATGAGCAGCGACCACCAGTCGCCAATCGCGTCCAGTGGTCGCGCTATGAGGCAATCCGCTTCGTGGTGGCTCGTTCGTTTCACCATGGCAGTCGTTGGTCCAGCATTCGATTTTCGGTTGCAACATAAAACTGTTCTGCCTATCCAGCAAGAGGTTTCAAGTTGAAACCTTTTATGGAGAGAGCAGACATGAACATGCAGGTGGTGAACAGCGGTGCAACAAGCCTCGAGCAATCCGATGGGCCGCCTCGGGTGGCGCCGCCGCCTGCGGGATTGTCACGATTGACCGCGCTGATCTTCGCCATCGCCTGCGGCCTGAGCGTTGCCAATGTCTATTTCGCCCATCCGCTGCTCGACGCCATGGCGCATGATTTTGCTATCGCGCCGGCCTCGGTTGGCATCGTGGTGACGGTAACGCAGATCGGCTATGGGCTCGGCCTGTTCTTTATCGTGCCGCTGGGCGACCTGTTCGATCGCCGCAAGCTGATTGCCGGGCAGGCGATTCTGTCTGCCGTGGCGCTGGTGGCGGTCGGGGTCGCGCCCAATGCGGCGATGCTGCTGGCGAGCCTGGCGGTGGTCGGGCTGCTTGCGGTGGTGGTGCAGGTGCTGGTCGCCTTCGCTGCCGACCTCGCCGTAGCGTCGCAGCGGGGGCGGGCGGTCGGCACCGTCACCAGCGGTGTCATCCTGGGCATCCTGCTTGCCCGCTTCGCTTCAGGGGTCGTCGCCGATTTCGCCGGTTGGCGCTGGGTTTATCTTGTCTCGGCCGGGTTGACGCTCGTCATGGCGATGGTTCTCTACCTCATCCTGCCGCGCCATGAGGCGGAGCGGCCACGCACATCCTATCCGCGCCTGCTCGCTTCGGTGCTGCTGCTGTTCGTACAGGAGCCGCTGCTGCGCGTGCGGGCGGTGCTGGCCATGCTGATCTTCGCCAGCTTCAACGTGCTGTGGGCGCCGCTGGTGCTGCCGTTGAGTGCTGCGCCATTTTCACTTTCGCATACCGAGATTGGGCTTTTCGGCCTTGCGGGCGTCGCCGGCGCGCTCGGTGCGCGCTGGACCGGCGGCCTCGTCGATCGCGGACGCGGCCAGTTGGTCACCGGCTTCAGCCTGCTGCTGATGATGGCAGCCTGGCTGCCGATCGCCTTCATGGGCATGTCGCTGTGGCTGCTCGTTGCCGGCATAGTCATGCTGGATCTGGCGATCCAGGCCGTCCACGTCACCAACCAGAGCCTGATCTTCGCCCGCCGCCCGGATGCGCGCAGCCGACTGGTTGGCGGCTATATGATCTTCTACTCGGTCGGCAGTGCCCTGGGCTCCATCGCCTCGACCATGGCTTATGGTGCAATGGGCTGGAATGGCGTCTGTGTGCTTGGCGCCGGCATCGGCCTGTTGGCGCTGCTGTTCTGGGCGTTGACGCTGCGCGTCGGCAGATAGGCCTATGGCGACGGCGCGGTGTCGAGAAGCGGCTGCCAGGCTCGGAACCAGTCGCTCGCCTCGGCCTGCCACGGCCAGATGCCGTCCACAGTGGGATAGATCAGCTGGAGAACACCGAAATCCAGGCCGCCGTAGAACCAGAGGTCCCAGCCGAAATGCTCGCGGTAGTGGTCGATATGAACGGCGCCGAATTGACAGTCGAAACCTTCGATAAAACCGGACGATCGCTGCCCTGGTTGGAAAACCTCGCCGGAGCGGACGCGGCTGCAATACTCGTTGATGATGAACTGGGAGATTTCCGGCTTCAGGCCGATGACGATGAGTTCCGGCGCCTTGAAGTTGTGCTCTATTCCAACCGAATAGGTGAAAGGCGGATCGTCGCCTTCCTCCAGCACATGCAAGATGTGGCAGCCATAAGCCTCTATATCGGCCAGCGCCTTGGCTTCACCTGGGTCGGTGGCCTTTCTACTCGGCATCGATCTGGTTCTGGGGCGCGGCTTTCTGGAAGGCCGGCAGCGCCATGCAGGCGGCGTTGATGCGCGCGATCGTCGGGTAGGGCGTCAAGTCGACGCCGAAGCGGGCGTTGCTGGCAATCTGCGCGGCGAGGCAGATGTCGGCCAGGCCCGGCGCGTCGCCATGGCAGAATGTACCCGTCTCCGCCGCCGACGCCATGATCTTTTCAAGCGGCTGAAAGCCCTCGTTCACCCAGTGACGGAACCAGTTGGTGATGTCCTCGTCGCCGGCGCCGAACAGGGTGCGCAGCGAGGTCAGCACACGCAGATTGTTCACCGGGTGGATGTCGCAGGCGATCATCTGCGCCAGCATTCTCACGCGGGCCCGGCCGGCCGGGTCCTTCGGCAGCAGCGGTGGTTCCGGGCTGGTCTCGTCGAGGAATTCGATGATCGCCAGCGATTGCGTCAGCAGCGTGCCGTCGCCGAGGATCAGCGCCGGCACCAGCCCTTGCGGATTGACCGCGAGATAGGCTGGTTCCAGATGCTCGCCATGGCGCAAATGATGCGGGACGTAGTCGTAGCTCAGCCCCTTCATCTCCAGCGCGATCCGCACCCGATAGGAGGTGGAGGAGCGATAGTAATTGTGCAGGACGAGTTCGCTCATGGCCTCACTTCGGCTGGCCGATGGTCACTTCGATGGTCCCGATGCCGTCGACGCCGCCGGTCATCGTGTCGCCGGGGCCAACCGCGCCGACGCCTGCCGGCGTACCGGTGAAGATCAGGTCGCCGGGCTCGAGTTCCATCGCCTCGCTGCAGATCGACACGATATCCGATATCGGCCAGATCAGTTCGGCGAGGTCGGCATCCTGCCTGATCTTGCCGTTGACGGCGAGCCAGATGCGGCCCTTCTGCGGGTGGCCGGATTCCTGCGCTTGCACCAGCGGGCCGCAAGGCGCGGAGCGGTCGAAGGCCTTCGACCAGTCCCAGGGACGGCCGGCCTTCTTGGCCTCATCCTGCAGATCGCGGCGGGTGAGGTCGATGCCGACGCCATAACCCCAGACATGATCCAGCGCCTTGTCACGGGGAATGCGGAAGCCGGCTTTGCCGATCGCGGCGACCAGTTCGATCTCGTGGTGCAGATTGGCCGTCAGCGGCGGGTAGGGGATAGCGGTGCCGGAATCGACCACCGCGTCGGCCGGCTTGGTGAAGAAGAAGGGCGGATCACGCTCGTCATTGCCGAATTCTCGGGCATGCGCCGCGTAGTTGCGGCCGACGCAGTAGATACGGCGCACCGCGAAACGATCGGACGAGCCGGCAACGGCCACCGATGCGGTTGCGGGCAGGGGAAGGACGAATTCTGTCATCAAGGGTCTCTGCTTGGTTGCCGGAACATTCGACCGATTTAGGGCCTGGACAAGGCGATTTGGTCGAGAAAGTGCCGGCGGCACTTTCCGCCGGAGATGGCGATATACTATTTGGCAATAATCTGGCCATGGTGGAGAGGTTATTCTAATCGCTCACGAACTGAAATGAACCCCATGACCGCAACCCACGATCGCGCCCGGTTCCTGATCATCGACGACCATCCGCTGTTTCGCGAGGCGCTGCACAGCGCCGTGCAGATGGCCTATCCGGAAGTCGACACGGTGGAGGCGCGCTCGATCACCGAGGCGCTCGATCTTCTGGCCGATGCCAAGCCGTTCGACCTCGCGCTTCTCGACCTCTCGATGCCCGACGTGCACGGTTTTGACGGGCTGCTGCAACTCCGGACCCGCTATCCGCGCCTGCCCGTGGTCATCGTCTCAGGCTATGAGGAGCCGAAGATCATTTCCGAGGCGCTGTCCTACGGCGCTGCCGGCTTCATCCCGAAATCGGCGCGCAAGAGCGACCTCGCCGCCGCCATACGCTCGGTGATGGAAGGCGCGATCTATGTCCCGGAAACCTATGAAGGCCGCACGCCGGACGCCGAAAGCGTCGACCGCGCCGACATGGTGCAGCGCCTGTCGACGCTGACGCCGCAACAGCTGCGCGTGCTGCAGATGCTGCGCCAGGGTCTCCTCAACAAGCAGATCGCCTACGAGCTGCAGGTGGGCGAGACGACTGTGAAGGCGCATGTCTCGGAGATATTGCGCAAGCTCAATGTCTACAGCCGAACGCAGGCGGTGATCGAGGTGTCGAAGCTGGACAATGCGGAGCTGTTTCGGGACCAGGCGGGATTTTGAGCTTTGCTGCGCTCGGCCCTCTGGAGACAAATGACCAGTTAAGCCAGCAAATGCGCCAGTAGCGCCCTTAGCTGTGCCGGCTTCAGCGGCTTGCGCATCAGTTCGATGCCGCCGGAGCGGGCGGCTTTGGCGACCGCTTCCGAACTGTCGGCGGTGACGATCAGCGCCGGCACGGCGCGGCCGAGATAATCGCGGACTTCGGCGATGGTAGTGGTGCCGAGATCGCCGCCGTCGAGATGCTGGTCGGCAATGACGATGTCGGGCACCCAGTCGGTGTCGCCAAGCATGTCGAGCGCATCGTCGGTCGAGGTCGCGGCCCGCACCAGGCATTGCCAGCGTTCGAGCAGGAAGGTCATGGCCTGCAGCACTTCGATATCGTTCTCGACCAGCAGCACCTTGGTGCCGAACAGGCCATAGCCGCGCGGCCGTTCCATGTCGGCAACGCTGGCGATGGCATCGGCTGGCGCACCGATGCCGACGGGAACATCGATGTGGAAGATCGTGCCGCGTCCGACCTTCGACGAGAATGTCACGGGATGGCCGAGCGCGCTGGCCATGCGGCGCACGATGGCAAGCCCGAGCCCGAGACCGCCACCGTCCAGTTCGGCATTGGCCGGCGAGGTGCCGCGGTGGAACTCCTCGAACACCGCCTCGCGCTGGTCGTCGGGAATGCCGCAGCCCGTATCGGCGACGTCGATGCGGATGGTGTCGCCGCGATGTCTGGTGCCGACAAGCACGCCGCCCGAGCGTGTATAGCCCAGCGCGTTGGAAAGAATGTTCTGCAGGATGCGGCGCAGCAGCGTGCGGTCGGAGCGGACCACCGCATGGACCGGCCGGAATTTCAGCGACAGGCCTTTCATCTCCGCCACCGGCAGGAAATCCGAGCGGAGCGACGAGAACAGCGCCTCCAAGCTGACATCGCTCATGTCGGGCTGCACCACGCCGGCATCGAGCTTTGAGATGTCGAGCAGGGTTCGCAGCAGGTCCTCCATCGTCTCCAGCGAGCGCTCGACCTGCCGCACCAGTTTCTTGCCCTCGTCGCTGGTCTGAACTTCGGCGAGCGCCGAAACCGAGAGATGGGCCGCGTTCAGCGGCTGCAGCACGTCGTGGCTGGCAGCGGCGAGGAAACGGGTTTTCGACAGGTTCGCCAGTTCGGCGTTTTCCTTGGCGGCGCTGAGGTCGATGTTCGACTGCTCCAGCCGCCGCAAGGTCGAGTGCAGTTCCTCGGTGCGGGTGCGCACCCGGTTTTCCAGCGAGATCGCGGTCTGAAACAGCGAGAAGGCGTTGCCTTGCTGGTCCATCGAGCGCTCGACGCGGCTGACCAGTGCCGCGTTGATCTTCTTCAGCTTTTCAAGATCGTTTATGTCCCTCAGCGGCATCTTGTTACGCCGTCCTATTCCGCCGCCTGGCGCTCGCCGAAGGCGATGCCGGTGAAAGTCTGATTCAGATGCATCGATCGGTACTGTTCGCCATAGGTGCCGAAGCCGATGACATTGTTGACCCGGTAGAGTTCCGAGATCTCGCGAAACACCTGCCGATTGCGCGCGTCCAGCCGGCGCAGCACGCAGTCGAAGCCGAGGATCATGTCGATGCTGCCAAGCCTCTCCTCGACATCGCGCAGGGCGGCGCGCGTCGATTCGACCATGTCCTTGGGTTGAGCGATCGACAGCACGACGCCATCGTCTATGGCGCAGAAGAACGACAGCGAGCCGTCGGCATGCATCTTCTGGATCGACCGGCAATAATATTGGCCGCCCACCTTCACCACCACGGGATGCGAGGCGAAGCTCAGTGGCGTCAGCATCTGCGCGACGATGCCGACGGACGCGGCATATTCCTGCGCTGCATTGGTGGCGTTGAATTCGCGCACGATGCGGTGATCGGGATCGGAAGCCGTCACCACCAGTTTTTCATCGGTGGGAACGAAATTGTCGGTCTTGAAGACATGGAAGGGAATTTCGGTCGATATCAGCACGATGATGGCGCTGTCGGAGGTGACCTTGCCGTTCGAGATCAGGCGCGTCGTCTCGAATTTCAGATCGTCGCCGGCGGAGCCGCCAAGCAGCGGTATGTCATCGAGGCCCCAGTGGATGGCTGAACTCACCGCTTCTTCGGCATAAGAGAGCCCGTCGATGAAGCAGAGCGCGAAAGTGCCGTTGGTCTGATCGCAACCCAGGCGCGCGCGCAGCGATCGCCGCAGGGTCTCCACCTCGCCGGTGATCCTGTCCATACCCGACGAGGACAGATTTTCGACCATCACGCTGACGGCGGTGAACGCGGTGGACGGAAGCAGCATGGCCAGCACATGACCATCCTCGAGACCTTGCGGCGTGATCTCGCCGGCAGTCGAACAGCCGGCGTGGTGGAGCGCCGGTGCGTGGGTCATGAGCGCCTGGGAAAGGGCGCTGGCTTCGACCAGGCTCTGGGAAAAGAACAGCAGGGCAAAGCCTGCGTCGATGGCGGCTGCTTCCAGTGCGATCGCCTTGGCGAACGCCTCCATGTCGGGCTCGTCCGTGGTGAGCGCCGACAGGCCGCATGCATAGCGCGTCTGTGAATTGGCCAGCGATGTTCTCCGCATTTCCTCCGACGCTTTTTTGTGCGCGGCTGTTTTAAATGCTTCTGGCGCGCGGGCGTCGACCGACATTGTTGCCTTCAATCGGCGGTTTGGCAATGGGGCCACCGGCACCGCATGTTTGGGCGCGGCCATGACCGAAAGTACAATGTTCCGCGTTTGCGACGTGCTGTTTTTTGTCCCATGTGCGGTGTACGAATAATGCACCACCGAAGCGCGAATACCGCGTCGGCAGCGTGGATACCAAGGTTGATACCCAGGGAGGGACCATGTCGGACGTTTCGTTGATAGTGAACGGAAAGCGGGTCAGCGGTGCTGCCGAGGACCGAACACTTCTGGTTCACTTCCTGCGGGAAAATCTCGGCCTTACCGGCACGCATGTCGGTTGCGACACCTCGCAATGCGGTGCCTGCGTCGTCCACGTCGATGGCAAGGCGGTCAAATCCTGTACGATGCTCGCGGTGCAGGCCTCCGGCTCCACCGTGCTGACGATCGAGGGCCTGGCCAATGGCGCCGACCTGCATCCGGTGCAGGCCGCCTTCAAGGAACATCACGGGCTGCAATGCGGCTTCTGCACGCCGGGCATGATCATGACGGCGACCGACATGATCAGCCGCCACCCCGAAGGGCTCGACGAGGCGACGGTGCGTGCCGAGCTCGACGGCAACATCTGCCGCTGCACCGGCTACCACAACATCGTCAAGGCGATCCTCGCCGCATCGACGACGATGAAGGGGTCCAAGGGTAAGGCGAGACAAGCTGCTTAGGCAAGGGAATAAGGGAGTAGGGCAGTAGGGGAGTAGGGCAAAAAGGCCAACGCAACGAGGCCCTTTTTCCCTAGTCCCTTACTCCCTACTGCCCTACTCCCATAAATTCCGGAGGAATTTCTGATGGGCATTGAAGGTGTTGGCGCTCGGGTCGCGCGCAAGGAAGACAAACGGTTCATCACGGGCGCCGGCCGCTATGTCGACGACATGGTGGTTCCCGGCATGAAGCACGCCGCCTTTGTGCGCAGTCCGCACGCGCATGCGCAGATCAAGAAGATCGATGTGAAGAAGGCCCAAGGCATGCCCGGCGTCATCGGCGTGCTGACCGGCAAGGAACTCAAGGCCGACGGCATCGGCAATCTCATCTGCGGTTGGATGATCCACTCCAAGGACGGCTCGCCGATGAAGATGGGAGCGTGGTCGCCACTCGCCTTCGACCGGGTCCGTTATGTCGGCGACGCCGTCGTCATCGTCGTCGCCGAGACCAAGGGGCAGGCGCGCGACGCCGCCGAGGCGGTCGAGATCACCTACAAGGAGCTGAAGGCCGTCGTCGATGCCTCCAAGGCGATGGACAAGGGTGCGCCGCAAATCCACCCCGAAGCGGACAACAATCTGATCTTCGACTGGGACATCGGCAATGCCGACGACACCGCGGCGGCTTTCGGGAAGGCAGCCCATGTCGTCAAGATGGACATCATCAACAACCGGCTGGTGCCCAATGCCATGGAGCCGCGCGCCGCACTTGGCCATTACGACAAGGCCGAGGATCACTATACCTGCTGGACGACCTCGCAGAATCCGCATGTGGCGCGGCTGGTGATGAGCGCCTTCTACAATGTCGCGCCGGAAAACAAGCTGCGCGTGATCGCGCCCGATGTCGGCGGCGGCTTCGGCTCGAAGATCTACATCTATCCCGAAGAGATCGTCTGCCTGTGGGCGTCGAAGAAGACCGGCGTGCCGGTCAAATGGGTGGCCGACCGGACCGAGAGTTTTCTGACCGATGCGCATGGCCGCGACCATCACACCCATGCTGAAATGGCCTTCGACAAGGACCACAGGATCCTCGGCCTGAAGGTGGAAACCCAAGCCAATCTCGGCGCCTACATGTCGCTGTTTTCATCGGCGACGCCGACCTATCTCTATGCGACTCTGCTGTCGGGCCAGTACAACATCCCGGCCATCCACGCCAATGTGAAGGCGATCTACACCAACACCGCGCCCGTCGATGCCTATCGCGGGGCAGGGCGGCCGGAAGCGACCTTCGTCATGGAGCGTATGATGGAGACGGCGGCCCGCCAGTTCGGCGTTTCGCCGGCTGAGTTGCGGCGCAAGAACTTCGTCACCTCGTTTCCGCATCAGACGCCGGTCATCATGTGCTATGACGCCGGCGACTATGCCGCTTCGCTCGATGCGGCAATGCAGGCGTCGGATTATGCCGGCTTCGCCAAGCGCAAGGCCGCCGCCGCCAACAAGGGGCTGCTGCGCGGCATCGGCATGAGCTGCTACATCGAGGCCTGCGGCATCGCGCCGTCTGCGGCCGTCGGCTCGCTCGGCGCCGGTGTCGGCCTTTGGGAATCGGCGGAAGTGCGCGTCAACGCGGTCGGCACGATCGAGGTGCTGACCGGCTCTCACAGCCACGGCCAGGGCCATGAGACGACCTTCGCGCAACTGGTCAATGAGCGCTTCGGCGTGCCGCTCGATTCGGTCTCGATCGTGCATGGCGATACCGACAAGGTGCAGATGGGCATGGGCACCTATGGCTCGCGCTCGGGTGCGGTCGGGATGTCAGCCATCGTCAAGGCGCTCGACAAGGTAGAGGCCAAGGCCAAGAAGATCGCGGCGCACCTGCTCGAGGCCGACGAAGGCGACATCATCATCGAGAACGGCGCGCTGAAGGTGGCCGGCACCGACAAGAACGTGCCGTGGTTCCAGATGGCGCTGGCCGCCTACACTGCCCACAACCTGCCGGGCGGCATGGAGCCCGGGCTCAAGGAGACGGCGTTCTACGATCCGTCGAATTTCACCTTCCCGGCGGGCTGCTATATCTGCGAGGTCGAGGTCGACCCGGAAACCGGCGTGACCGAGATCGTCCAGTTCGTCGCCGCCGACGATTTCGGCAACATCATCAATCCGATGATCGTCGAGGGCCAGGTGCATGGCGGGCTGGCGCAAGGCATTGGCCAGGCACTGCTCGAAGGCGCCCATTACGACAACAGCGGACAATTGCTGACCGCGAGCTACATGGACTACACCATGCCGCGCGCCGACGATCTGCCGTCTTTCAAGGTCTCGACCTCGAACACGCCTTGCCCGGGCAATCCGTTGGGGATCAAGGGTTGCGGCGAGGCCGGCGCGATCGGCTCGCCGCCGGCGGTGATCAACGCTATCACCGACGCCATCGGCAGCAACGATCTTGCCATGCCGGCTTCGCCGTCCACCGTGTGGGCTGCGATCCGCGCGACGAAACATTGAACGCGAATGGCAAATAGGGGTAGCGAATAGGGAAGAGAATGTTCGCTACTTCCTGCTCGCTCTTTCACCCAGGGGAGAAAGACAAATGTACGCAGTCAACTATCATCGCGCCGCCTCGGTCGCCGATGCCGCCAAGCTGATCAAGACCGGCGACGCCAAGCTGCTTTCGGGCGGTATGACGCTGATCCCGGCGATGAAGACGCGGCTTGCCGCGCCGTCCGACCTTGTCGACCTGTCGCGGATCACGGAGCTGCAGGGCGTCACGGTGTCGGGCAAGACCGTCACCATCGGCGCTGCCACCACGCATAATGCTGTTGCCAATGACGAGAAGCTGAAGAAGGCCTGTCCGGCGCTTTCCCATCTGGCATCGCTGATCGGCGATCCGGCGGTGCGCCACAAGGGAACGATCGGCGGCTCGATCGCCAACAACGATCCGGCGGCCGATTATCCGGCGGCGCTGCTGGCGCTGGGCGCGACCATCGTCACCAACAAGCGCGAGATCGCTGCCGACAAGTTCTTCAAGGGCCTGTTCGAGACCTCGTTGAAGGATGGCGAGATCGTCACCGCCGTCACCTTCACCGCGCCGGCCAAGGCGGCCTATGAAAAATTCCGCAATCCGGCATCGCGCTACGCCATCGTCGGCGTGTTCGTGGCCAAGGGCAAGGATGGCGTCAGCGTCGCCGTTACCGGTGCCGGCGACGACGGCGTTTTTCGTTCGAAGGAGATCGAGGCAGTATTAGCCGGGAACTTCGCGGCCTCAGCACTCGAAGGGGTGAAAGTGCCGGCGAAGAATTTGATGACCGACATCCATGCCTCGGCCGACTATCGCGCCAATCTGATCGCGGTGATGGCCAAGCGCGCGGTGGCTGCCGCCAACGCCTGATACGTCAGTTGTGGACACGGAGAAGGGGTCATGCGCCCCTTTTCCTTTTGTGGCGACCTGTAGTTGTCCAAACTTTTGATGGAATCGCCCCCGCACCAATCGTTTGCCTGAGCAATTTCTTCCGCCGACACTTCACCTGGAACTGCACCGGCGGCAATCTCGCACTTGCACAAATCCATATTGCACTGCAATATGGATTTGGGCGGGAATGCGAGCCGGGTTCGAAATGTCGTGCCCTTTCGCATGCCTATTTGCGAGAGGATCGGCATGACCGACATTTCCGCGACGCATGTCGTTCCGTCCCGATCCGCCGCCGACAGATCAACCAGAACAAGACTGGCCTATCTCGACGGCTGGCGCGGTCTTTCGATCGCACTGGTGCTGATCGGCCATTTCTTTCCGGTTCCCGGAATCAATCTTGGCGTGCTGGGCGTCGAATTCTTTTTCGTGCTCAGCGGCCGGCTGATGGGCGAGATCCTGTTCATCGAACGCTACCCGCTGAAAAAATTCTTCAAACGCCGCTTCTCCCGCATCTATCCGGCTCTTTTGGTCTTCGTAGTCGTCGCGATGGTTGCGCTGTCCGGCACATTCATCGCCTTCAAATGGAAGGCGGCGCTGACGGCGCTGACATTCACCTACAACTATGCCGGCATTCTCGTGACGCGGGCAGGGGCGCTCGACCATATCTGGTCGCTCTGCATCGAGGAGCACGCCTACATCATCCTGGCGCTGATCAGCGTCATCGTCTCAAGTCGCTCTCGCGTGGTCGTGCTGCTCCTGGCGCTGGCCTTGCTGGCCATGGCCAATGGCGCGGTTTCGTACTGGGTCTTCGGGATGGACTACGAAACCACTTATTGGCGCACCGACGTGCACATCGCGTCGATCCTGCTGTCGGCTTCGATCTGCCTGCTGAAGGCCGACGGCATGCTGCCGGCGTTTTTGAGAGGCAAGCATGTGGCCCTGGTGGCGACGATCTGCGCCGTTGTCCTGTTCCTGGATCAGGTGCCGACGCCGATCCACTATCTCTTCGCGGTGCCGCTGCTGGCTCTGGCCGTCAACGCACTCGATTTCAGCCCACGGTATATTTCCGGATTGCTGTCCTCCTGGCCGATGGCGACGCTGGGTCTGTGGTCGTACTCGCTCTATCTGTGGCAGCAGCCGTTCTACAAATTCGTCTATGAGCAAGGCGTCATGCCGATGCCGATGCTGGCCGCAGTCTTCGCTTGTGCGGCCTGCAGCTACTACCTCATCGAGCGCCCGGCGCGCGAATGGCTCAACCGCAACTGGTGAGCAACAGGGCGTTCAGGCCGTCTTGCGGCGCGCCCGCCCTCTCTATGCCTGCAGCGATCTGACGTAATAGCGCACTGCTTTCTTACCGCCATGGATCACTGCGTCGCCGGCCTCAGTGAAGCCAAGGGCGGCGTGAAAGGCATCCGAGGCAGGGTTCGGCGGGTCGGTGTTGACTTCGCAGGTGACCAGATTGTAGCCGGCGCGCTCAACATGGCCGAACAGATCCTGATAGAGCCGGCGGGCATGGCCGCGGCCGCGCGCGTGCGCCGCCACGACGACGCGGTCGACATAGACGAAGCGCTCGTAGCGTTCGCGAAACCACAGGAAATTCGGGCTGTCGTAGCGGGCGTCCTGGTCGAAGGTCATGATGAAGGCTTCGAGATCGCCGATGCGCCTGGTGTAAAACGCTTCGCCAAGCAGGAAGGACAGCCGCTCAGCCTCCAGCCACGACAGTTCGGCGGCATGCTCGTTGTTGAGCGCCAGGATCGCCGCTTCGTCTGCGGCCGATACACGGGCTATCGGGGCAGGGGTCGAGGTCATGCCTTGGCAGCCGCGATCGTTGCTGCCACCAGTGATGTGTCGGTGAGTGTGTTGCGATACTCGCGATCGAGATCGGAGCCACCCATGCCGACATGGGGATTGCGGTAGTCCATGGCACTCGGCACATCCTTGAGGGCGGCAAAATGCATTTCGGACAGGCCGGTTTTGCTGCGCACTTCGGCAATGTTGTGCAAATCCAGTCCGCCGCAGCCGAGGATGACGATGCGCTCGCCGGCCTGCCGCGCCAGATCCGCCAACAGCGGCAAGCCTTCGATAGCAGTGTCACGCTGGCCGCTGGTCAGCACGCGGCCGACCTTGCTGCGGATCAGCGATTCGAGCGCCTCGGCCGGGTCGCGCGTCATGTCGAAGGCGCGATGACAGGTGACGTTCAAGGGGCCGGCCGCCTGCGTCAGTTCGCTCATGCGCGCCTCGTCCATGGTGCCATCGGCGTTCAGGCAGCCAAACACCACGCCGGGCACGCCGAGTTCGCGCAATGCCGAGACATCGGCCAGCATCGAGGCGTATTCGGTCTCACTGTAGAGAAAATCGCCGCCGCGCGGCCGCACCATGACGTGAAACGGCACACTTGCCTGCTCGAGGGCGGCGCGGACCGTGCCGAGGCTTGGCGTGATACCGCCTTCGATGAGGCTGGCGCATAGTTCGACCCGGTCGGCGCCGGCGGCTTGGGCCGCGAGAAGGCCGTCAATGCCTTCGACACAGATTTCGATCAGCGGCAGGCGGAGAGCTTTGGTCAAGGGCAGATCCAGTCGATCATTTCTCGCCAGCCCTACCACCGGGCCGGTTGCTGGGAAAGCGGGAACAGCCTTCCGCCTTCGCCCACAGACTTGGCGGTTATTGGCGCAATTCCGTATTCTTGGCGCCTTGCTCGACCTGATCGATCACCAGAAGCTTCACCTCGACATCCCCGATATTGGTGGCCTGATGCCACTGGCCGATCATTTCGATGATGAAATCGCCAGCCTTGTAGGTGTTGCTGTTGCCGGTCTCGACATTGGTGACCTTCAGCGTGCCGGCCTGGACATAGGCGTAGCGCGGAAAGGGGTGCCTATGGACCGGCAAGGTCGCGCCCGACGCGATGTCGTAGGTCGAGACCAGCACCTGCACGTTCTTCTGCGGCAGCGTGATCGGTTGGCCGGACGCGGTCGTCGTGCGCGACGCAAGAGGTTTCACGACGACAGGCGTGCCGCTGCTGTCCAGCGCGCGGGCCGGGTTCGCGGAAAAGGCCACCGCGAGCAGCAGTCCGCACATCAAAATTTTTCGCATGATTCGCTCCACCACTGGCGTCAACATCGCGCAGTGGCCAGCAGCACGCAAGGCAGCGCCTTGGGCACCTGCCTGCCGGCCAAAAATATTTTTGACGCCCCTCTTGAAGGAAAAAAACACGATTACCAGATCGTCTTCCGTCGAGGCTTCGGCTCGACATACTGGCGTCGCAGCGGCGCTGCGACAGCCTCGTAACCCATGTTGCTTCACGGAGGATATGGCTATGAGAAGCTTTGATTATACCCCTCTTTACCGCACAACGGTCGGCTTCGACCGTCTCTTCGATATGCTCGAGAAAAGCGGACGCTCCGACTGGCCTCCCTACAATATCGAGAAGATTGGCGAGAACGACTATCGCATTACGATGGCTATCGCCGGCTTCGCTCTCGATGAGGTCGAACTCATGCAGAACGGCCCCGAATTGTCTGTCATCGGCCAAAGGAAACCCGACCAGGAAAATCGGGAGGTCCTTCATCGCGGCTTGGCTACGGGCAACTTCAAGCAGGTGTTCAAACTTGCCGACCATGTAAAGGTCAAGGCGGCCAACCTCGAGAATGGCTTGCTGTCGGTGGACCTGATCCGCGAAGTGCCCGAGGAACTCAAGCCTCGGCGCATTGAGATAGGGTCCGAAGCCAAAGCGGTTTCGCTCGAGCGAACCGACAGGACGCAGGCGATCGATTCGGATGCGGAGCCCCAACGCGAGGTCGCCTGATTCCTGGAACCTGGATCTACGGTCCGCCTCCCGGTTCGGCCGGGAGGCACAGATCGCGGAGAATGGAGATGAGAACCGAAACCTACAGTTTTCACCAACCCGAACCGAAAAATTCTGCCGCGGAACCCGCTGGGTTGCGGACGCCGGATGATGTTCTGAACGAGGAGACGATGACGATCGGTGCAAAGCGGGCTTTGCTCGCATTCTGGGCTTCCGACATTCATGCGGTTCCTGACAATCCCGCGTTGCGGCAATTGGACAACGGCGCCATCGTGGAAGTCAGCGACATACTCCGCGGCCTCCGCGTCCTGGACGAATCCGGGCGGGAAACGCGTTTTTCAATGTTGCCGTCAGCCGTCAGCCTGTCTTTCGACCGGCGCCGCAGGAAGAGCCGTCTCGGTTGGATGCGGCACCCCTGGCGAGATGACGACGATGATCCGCCGCCAATCCCGGCCTTTGCAACGGTGCCGCCCGGGCGTGGAGGTGGCGGCATGTTGGCCGAGCCGGAGCATGCAATCGCATGATTTCCCGAACCACAACAACCCACCGTGCCGAATGGAGGATTACATGAGTGACAGGACGTTCGACCAACCGGTCCTGGTCAAGAATGGCGAGTTCATTCAAGAAATAGGGTGCCTCGACGACGCGTTCGACTTCTTTGACGAGTGGCCAAGGGAACGGCGGGGTCCGATTTTCGAAACGGCCTTTCGAGCCTGCCAGCGTGCTCACGACGGCCAGGTTCCGCTGACGGTGGCGCGCGATGCCGTCGCCGGCTTCGCAAGATCCGTCAAGATCCTGCAAGACCCGCTTGCTCAATTCCCTTGGATGGACGGCACAAGGTCAGGTCGCGGCGGGGTTACCGCTTAGCCTTGATAGGGGCGGCGCCGCCAGGATGGCCCGCTGCATCGTCGTCGTTCACATCGCTACAAGGTGAACTGCCCTACCATCTCACCTTGTAGTGGGGCGGCTCGATCGTTTGTTCGAACTCCTGGTGCGGTTTTTGGCGACTGGCTAGGTCAGCCTCGCAACAGTCAGCGCTAATATAATGTTCGAAGCGTCGCCACAGGAGGTTCAAATGGTTTCCGCTATCGCAAGTCAACATCCGCATGTCCCGGAAAAACAAACGGCAGTGGGGAAGTCGCAAACCGGCGAAGGATTTTCGCCGGGCCGCAGCGCGGACGCCGTGGGACATCTGGCCAAAATCATGGTTGCCGCAGGCGGCGATATGGATGCTGGCGCGCAAGGCCGCGCGGCATCCAAGATTGCCAGGATGGACATCACGGTTCTGACCGCACCACCCGTAGAAACACCAACAGAGTAAGATATGCTCGTTCGGGCGCCTCCGCGCCGTCATCAGCGGCATGGGCCGCTCTCGCAGATTACGCCACGGCTCTCAGCGGAGGCTCCGCCATCGTCCCCAGGCCGTCGCATTCCGCGCAGGCGCCCGTCTTTCCGGGGCAGCCACCCCGATGGGTTCCCTGCGGGCAGCAGTGCCCGTTTGACGCGTGCCACTTGGAGCAGTCGAAAACCCTGCCGCTGCCATGACAGCGCGGGCATTCCATATTCGATGAAATCATACCAATTCTTGCCCAACCCAAACGCACTCGCCCTGCGCCGCAAGTAACAGAAATCATTGCGCTTTCAAGCACATTGCCCTGACTTAAATTGGGGGGATCGACGGATGGCCGGCATCGATGGCAAGCTATTGTTGCGCCGCAATTACGTTCCCCGTGAAGATCTTGCTCGCCACAAGCCGCGTTGGGCATTGGCCGGCAATAATAGGCTGCGCCGGCTTGTCCCGTTCGTTCTCGGCGGTCACGGCAACTGCGTCATCGGGCTGCGCGTTGGCGGCCTGGGTGGCCGTGGACGCGAAGAGGACCGTCTGGGTGATGAGAGCCGAAAACGCGGCAACCTGGACCAGCACGGCGGCGAGGGCGATCTTCTTCAGCATGCGAGAAAACGCTCTTCGATGTTCCCGGTTCCCCACGCATTCAGGTTTTCTGCTCGCTACGGAACAAGAGACCGGCAGGGCGGTTAACTCGATTATGCCAAGCAAGATCAAAGAGCCACCATCGACGCCCGCACCGGAGAAGGTACCTGTGCAACGCCGGGACAAAGAAGCCCCGCCCGAGCTTGAGCATGTCGACCCGCCACCCCGAGATGTGCGAGAGGCACCGGCACCCAACCCGAACGGCGACAAGAGATGAGATCGCCGAGATCGCAGCAAGGCCTTATGCCTGCTCGCGCGAACCTTCCCGATGCCGCGGCGTCATTGAGAGCGCTGGACAGCGGCGCCAGGTCAAGTTGAGAATCAACCTGCTGATCGCGATTTTGCAGACATGCCATAGATCAGCCCCTATGGGCGACGTGACCGTCTCAAGGCCTTGAAAAATTTGGCTCCCCGGGCCGGATTCGAACCAGCGACCAACCGGTTAACAGCCGGTTGCTCTACCACTGAGCTACCGGGGAACGGATGCTCTTATGTGAGTGGCGCAGCCTATAGCTGCCCTTTTCGGCTTTGCAAAGAAGCTTTTCACATTTTTCCGAGGCTTTTTCGCGCAGGCCTTTCTCGCAATCGTCGACGGTTGCCCTCATATTAGCCGTCTTGGCAGGGATATGGAACCGAAAGCGCGGCGGCGGCTTTGGTTCCAGCATGCTTGCGAAAAATCAAACGGGTCAATTTTTCGAGACGATGACAGCACAAGACAACCAGATGCCGGCGCGGAAAATCTCCGTTTTCGGGCGCGAGTTCAAAATGCCGCGCTCGCGCGGGCTCAGAATCACGATCGGCATCCTGCTGACCATCGGCGGTATCCTCGGTTTCCTGCCGATCCTCGGCTTCTGGATGGTTCCGCTCGGATTGCTGGTGCTGTCCTATGAATTCGCCATGGTTCGCCGTCACCGGCGTCGCTTTGTCGTCTGGTGGGAACGGCGTCGCCGGCCCGATTGACCGCCGATAGCGCAGGGTGGGTGTTCAACGGGCGGCGTGTTCTTCCAGTGCCTCATGGATCTGCTTGAGAATCGCCGCGGCCGAGGCAAGCCTTGCCCTGTCGTGCGGCGACAGGCTGTCCGCACCTTCGATGGACAGACGGTCGATTGCGCAATGCAGAAGCTCTCCGCATTGTAGCAGGGACAGGCCGGACGAGGCACTCGTATTTGCTGCCATTGTCCGGCGCATGGCTCTTCCTCCTGCCATGTCCAACGCACGGGCCGCCGGTGAGTTTCTCCTCCGGGCAGGCTATGCTTAATTGTCCGCTAATGGAGCGGTCAGGCCCGGTCCGACGATTGCCGGATGCCGTCTGGACTGACGCGAGGAAACCGTTCGGAATGCACGGTGGCCGCTTGACGGCATTTTCGCCGCAACCTATTGGAACCGGGTGGAACGCCGGGAGCAATGAGGCCTCGTGGCGGAGTGGTTACGCAGAGGACTGCAAATCCTTGCACCCCGGTTCGATTCCGGGCGAGGCCTCCAATGCCCGGGCCCCCGCGCTGCAGCGCAGGGGCCTGAAGTTCCTGACACAATGGACCGCGGTTCTGGCGCGGCAAGCGGATTGGTTGGGACATGAGCGCTGATTTCTCCGAACTACGCGTCAAGATGGTCGACGGCCAGGTCCGCACCACCGATGTGACCAGCGCGCCGCTGCTTGATGCAATGCTTGTCATCCCAAGAGAGATGTTTGTCGGCGCCGCCCAGCGCGATCTCGCCTATATCGACGAGGACATCCGCATTGCCGCCGGCGCGGACGGCGCACGGTACCTGATGGAAGCATCCCCGTTGGCCAAGCTTATCCAACTGGCCGAGATCAACCCGACCGATTCGGCGCTCGATGTCGGTTGCGGAACCGGCTACGCCTCGGCCATCCTGTCGCGGCTGGCCGGGTCCGTGGTGGCGCTTGAGAGTGATTCGGCGCTGGCGGAAACCGCCAGATCGACACTTTCGTCGCTGGGCTGCGGCAATGTGACCGTCGTCCAGGGTGCGCTGCCGCAAGGGCATGCCGCCCAGGCGCCTTATGACGTCATCCTTGTCGGCGGCAGCGTCGCGGAAGTCCCTGTGACGCTGCTGGACCAGCTCGCCGAGGGCGGCCGCCTTGTCGCCGTCGAAGGGCAGGGCAATTCCGGCGTGGCTCGTCTCTTTTTCAAGGCCGGGGGGGTTGTAACCGGAAGACGGGCATTTAATGCGGCAATTAAGCCACTACCGGGGTTTGAACGCATTAGTGCTTTCGAATTCTGAATGATTTGGCCTTGCAGCAGAGGCTTTGTCATGGTCGCTTGCATTTGAACGATCGCTGCTGATGCCAAACTGGGGGCACTTTGGGGTGAGCAGCAGGGAACATCGAACACGCGGCGCCGGCTGATCAATGAGAGAAGCAGGCGCGGCGCGGTTCCCATGGAAAACGAATGAGGGTTTAACCGTGCCGTCTTTACGCAAGTCACTTTTCACCGCCGTCCTCGTTTCGGCGACCATGCTGTCCCCACTGGCCGCTTCAGCCGAAACCATCTCCGGCGCGCTTGCAAAGGCCTACCAGTACAATTCTTCGCTGAATGCATCCCGCGCCGGCGTTCGCGTCACCGACGAGGGCGTCGCCATCGCCAAGTCGGGCTACCGTCCGGTTGTCACCGGCTCGGCGAATATCGATTATTCGAGCAGCCATCTCAACGGCACCAATTCAAGCGTGCGGCTGACCACCGGCAATTTTGGCGTCCAGATCGACCAGACGCTGTTCGACGGCTTTCAGACCAGGAACAATGTCGCTGCCGCCGAAGCGCAGGTCCGGGCTTCGGTCGAAAGCCTGCGCAACACCGAAGAGGGTATCCTGTTCAGCGCGGCCCAGGCCTATATGAACGTGATTCGCGACCGGCAGGTCGCTGTGCTGACCGAGCAGAACCTGCAGTTCCTGACCGAAACGGCGCGCGCGGCGCGTTCGCGTTTCGAAGTTGGTGAAGGCACGCGCACCGATGTCGCCCAGGCCGACGCTTCACGCGCCGCCGCGGTGGCATCGCTGAGTGCTGCCCGGGCGCAGGCGCTGGCAAGTGCGGCGCTCTATCGCCAGATCGTCGGCGACGAGCCGGGCAAGCTCAAGGGCGCTTCGCCGGTGGCAAAGCTGTTGCCGTCGAGCCTCGCCGCCGCCGTCGGGGTGGCCTCGAACGAGCATCCGGCCATCCTTGCCACGCAGCATCTGGTCGACGCCGCCGCGTTTTCGGTGAAGTCGGCCGAAGGCGCGCTGTTGCCGCAGCTGTCGGCTTCCGCCGGCGTTTCGAGCGCCTATCGCAATACCTCGCCTTTGCCAGGCGTCGGTTCGCAGGATGGCACGACCAATTCGGCCAGTGTCGGGGCAACGCTGACCATCCCGATCTATTCGGGTGGCCGCACCTCGGCGATCGTGCGCCAGAACAAGGAATCACTCAGCCAGGCCCGCATCCAGGTCGACGTCAGCCGCGATCAGGTGCGCCAGGCCGTCACCGCCGCCTGGACCGAGTATACCGCCGCGCAGCAGCAGCTGACGGCCAACAGGCAAGTGATCGAGGCCGCGAAGCTGGCACTGAACGGTGTCATCGAAGAACGCAATGTCGGCCAGCGCACCACGCTCGACGTCCTCAACGCACAGGCGACGGTCATCACCGCCCAGATCAACCAGGCCGGTTACGAACATGATGTGGTGGTGGCGAGCTACGCCATTCTGCAGGCGACCGGCCGTCTGTCCGTCGACCGCCTTGGCTTGCAGGTAGCGAAGTACAAGCCTGAAGAGCATTACAACGCGGTCAAGGACAAGTGGTACGGCCTGCGCACGCCGGACGGCCGCTGAGGCGTTCGGCCAGGACTGGCCGTGTTCCCCGTTTGAGCAGGATCTTTCGCACTCGGGTTCAGATCGCGCTAATCTGTTGAAATCCCACAAGTCCCCAGATTGGGGATTCTCGTGCGGCGATCCGTCGGTTACGCTGTCGCCATGATTCGATCCGGCTCTGCCGGAGCGGAAACCCACAGGGGTCACAAAGGCGGCGGATGTGACGATGGCAACGGCAAGCAGCGCACAGCGCGAACCTTCCATGGAAGAGATACTGGCTTCCATCAGGCGGATCATCGAAGACAGCGACGGCGGCCGCAAGCAGCCGGGCGACGCCGATGAGCTGAGCCAGGATCTGGAGCGCGCGTCGAGCGCCTATGCGGCCCCCGACGTGGAAGCATTCCGTGCCGACCTGCATGCCGCCCCCGAAGGCAGGAAGCCAGTCACGCTGGCGGAAGTCCAGGCACAGTTGCCGGCGGCCGAGCCGGTGGTCGCGCGCATGGAAACGCCTGCGCGCCCCGATCCCAGCCCGGCAAAGCCATCGATGACACTTGCCGAAGTTAGCGCCCGCGTCGCCGCCGAGCCAATCACGGTTGAATCGCCGGGATCGCGTCCTGTCGCCGACGCTTCCATCGCCGATTGGCGTCGTGAGATCGCCGCGGTCGGTGAGCAGGCGAGGGCGGTGTCGGACCGGAGCGAGGCACGCAAGACGGCTGCCCAGCCGTCCGTGGAGACTCCAAGGGATGAACCGACCGCGAAAGTAGCCGTCGAACCCGAGCCGTCTCGTCCGGATGCAAGCGTGGTGCGGCCGGTGGCGGCCAGCGACGCGCCGCGTCCGGCGATCGTTTCCGAGCATACCGGCCGTCAGGTCGCGGCTGCCTTTGGCGAGCTTTCCGATGCGTTTGCCAGCCGCAGCAAGAAGACATTCGACGAGATGGCCGAAGAGATGCTGCGGCCGATGCTGCAGGATTGGCTGGACAACAATCTGCCGACACTGGTCGAAAGACTGGTGCGCGAGGAGATCGAGCGCGTGGCGCGCGGGGCGCAGTAGCTCCCCATGCCGATTGCCAGAGGAAACGGCGCCTTCGTGGCGCCGTTTCTTTTGGTGAGGTCAGTTTGTTGGCAGGACGGCGGATCGCTTTCCGTTGAAATGACCAAGGCCGCGCCTATCTGGTTGTGAGGGTCCGAGACAGCCCTTGCGGTTGACTTGGCCAAAACCTTCCGATTTACACCGGACCAGCAAAACTCCCGACAGCGCGGACCATTTTCCCATGCTTGAAAAGACCTACGACGCCAAAACCGTCGAGCCGAAGATCGCCAAAGTCTGGGAAGAGGCCGACGCGTTTCGCGCCGGTGCCGGCGCCGAGGAGGGGGCGGAAGCATTTACGATCGTCATCCCGCCGCCGAACGTTACCGGCTCGCTGCATATGGGCCACGCGCTCAACAACACGCTGCAGGATATATTGGTGCGCTTCGAGCGCATGCGCGGCAAGAACGTCCTGTGGCAGCCGGGCATGGACCATGCCGGTATTGCCACGCAGATGGTTGTCGAGCGGCAGCTGATGGAAAAGCAAATCCATCGCCGCGACCTGACCCGCGAGCAGTTTATCGAGAAAGTGTGGGAGTGGAAGGCCGAATCCGGCGGCGCCATCTTCAACCAGCTGAAGCGGCTGGGCGCCTCGGCCGACTGGTCACGCGAACGCTTCACCATGGACGAAGGCCTGTCCAAAGCCGTGCTCGAAGTGTTCGTCACGCTCTACAAGGAAGGGCTGATCTACAAGGACAAGCGCCTTGTGAACTGGGACCCCAAGCTGCTCACCGCGATCTCCGATCTCGAGGTCGAGCAGCAGGATGTCAACGGCAATCTCTGGCACTTCCGCTATCCCATAGAGGGCCAGGTCTTCGACCCGGAAAACCCAACAACCTTCATCACCGTGGCGACGACGCGCCCGGAGACGATGCTGGGCGACACGGCCGTCGCCGTGCACCCTGACGACGAGCGCTTCCGGCATCTGGTCGGCAAGAACATCGTCCTGCCGATCGTCGGTCGCAGGATTCCCGTGGTGGCGGACGAGTATTCCGATCCGGAAAAGGGTTCGGGCGCGGTCAAGATCACGCCGGCGCATGACTTCAACGACTTCGAGGTCGGCAAGCGCCACAAGCTGCCGGCGATCAATATCCTGACCATGGAGGCGGCGGTGAGCCTCAGGAACAATGAGGATTTCCTTGCCGGTCTCGAGGTGACGCCGGAGCGCCAGCTTGTCTGGGACGAACTTGATGGCCTCGATCGCTTCGTCGCGCGCAAGAAGATCGTCGAACTGATGGAAGAGGGCGGCTTCCTCGAAAAGGTCGAGCCGCATCGCCACGCGGTGCCGCATGGCGATCGCGGCGGCGTGCCGATCGAGCCGTTCCTGACCGAGCAATGGTATGCCAATGCGGCGGAACTGGCCAAGCCGGCAATCGCTTCAGTGCGCCAAGGTCGCACGAACTTCGTGCCGAAGAACTGGGAGAAGACCTATTTCGACTGGATGGAGAACATCCAGCCCTGGTGCATCTCGCGCCAGCTGTGGTGGGGTCACCAGATCCCGGCCTGGTACGGGCCGGACGGGCGCGTCTTCGTCGAGAAGACCGAGGAAGAGGCGCTGAGCGCCGCGATCGAATTCTATCTGGCGCTGGAAGGACCGTGGAAGGCCTGGGTCGAGGACAAGCTGGAGAACTTCAAGCCGGGCGAGATCCTGACCCGCGACGAGGATGTGCTGGACACCTGGTTCTCATCGGCGCTGTGGCCGTTTTCGACGCTGGGTTGGCCGGACGAGACGCCCGAGCTGAAGACCTACTACCAGACCGACGTGCTGGTGACAGGCTTCGACATCATCTTCTTCTGGGTCGCCCGCATGATGATGATGGGCCTGCACTTCATGGAAGAGGAGCCGTTCCACACCGTCTATGTCCATGCGCTGGTGCGCGACAAGAACGGGCAGAAGATGTCGAAGTCGAAAGGCAACGTCATCGATCCGCTCGACCTTATCGACGAATATGGCGCGGATGCACTGCGCTTCACCCTGACGGTGATGGCGGCGCAAGGCCGTGACGTGAAGCTCGATCCGGCGCGCATCGCCGGCTATCGCAATTTCGGCACCAAGCTGTGGAACGCGACGCGCTTCGCCGAAATGAACGAGGTCGCGCGCAATGACGATTTCTGGCTGAACGACGCCAAGCTGGCGGTCAACCGCTGGATCCTCACCGAACTGACGCGCGCGGCGCGCGAAATCACCGACGGCATCACCTCATACCGCTTCAACGAGGCGGCGGGTGCTGCTTACCGCTTTGTCTGGAACCTGTTCTGTGACTGGTATCTGGAATTGCTGAAGCCGGTGTTCATGGGCACCGACGAGGCGGCCAAGGCCGAAAGCCGTGCCTGCGTCGCCTTCGTGCTCGACGAGATCTACAAGCTGCTGCATCCGATGATGCCGTTCATGACCGAGGAACTGTGGGCGCAGACCGCTGGCGAAGGCAAGCAACGCCCCTCGCTGCTGTGCCACGCCGCGTGGCCGTCGCCGGACTTCGAAGACGCCGAGGCTGCAGCCGACATCAATTGGCTGGTCGATCTCGTCTCCGGCATCCGCTCGGTGCGCTCGGAGATGAACGTGCCGCCGGCAGCCATTGCACCGCTCGTCGTGGTCGGCGCCAACGCTGTGACACGCGAACGACTTGTCCGCGAAGAATCGGCGATCAAGCGGCTGGCGCGGGTCGGCGACATCTCGCTTGCCGATGTCGCGCCCAAGGGTTCGGCGCAGATCGTGCTCAACGAGGCGACGATCTGCCTGCCGCTTGGCAGCCTGATCGACCTCGCCGCCGAGGCCGCTCGGCTGCAGAAGGAACTGGCCAAGGTGACCGAGGAGATCGCGCGCCTGCACAAGAAGCTGTCGAACGAAAGGTTCGTCGCCAGCGCGCCGGCCGAGATCGTCGATGCCGAGCGTGAAAAGCTCGCTGAATACCGCGATGCGCAGGACAAGCTGTCGGTCGCGTTGGCCAGGGTTCGCGACGCCGGTTGAGGATAGATTCGCGAGACTTTAGCCCTCTCTAAAGTGCTGGTTTTTCGCGTTGAAAATCTGCATGCCGTTGCGTTAATATTGACGTAAACGGAAGTTTTAGCCCCATTGTTGCCATAATGTAACAATGGGGCTCCTGGAGCCCAAAAAAGGCCTGTTTTCGAGCCTTTTTGGATGGTTCTCTCTGTTTTTTGAGAGCCGCTCAGCCTTCACAGACCATTTTTCGGCTTTGCCGCACTAGGTTGCATTTCCTCGAAAATGCGCCTGGCCAATGCGTACATGTACGCCCGCGAATTCGTTGTTGCACCGTTAACCTGAATTGGTTCTAGCTTGATGCACTCGAATTCGGGGAGGACATTTCATGACTATTCTGCGACTGAAAGCGCTGCTGGGAGCTGGCTGCTTTTCGCTGGCTTTGATCGGGACGGCGATGAATCCGGCACATGCCGGCGGCCTGGAGCGCGGCGGTTACGATATCGATTTGCTGTTCGATCCGGCTCCGTTCGCGACCGAAGCGGAATCGACCTATGTGATGCCGCAACGCAAGCTCAAGAATGCGGTGGACACCAACCCGCTCGACGGCGATTTGACGCCTCTGGGCAGCACGGCGAAGGACAGCGAGAGCTATTGGGTGCCGCGGATCGGCGTCAAGGCGCAGATCGTCCAGGGTGTCGACTGTATGTTCGACTATTCCCAGCCTTGGGGTGCGCACACAAATCCGGGTCTTTGGGCCGGTGCCCAGTCCAACATGGAAACCGATATCAAAAGCAACAACTACGCCACAACCTGCTCCTACAAGATGGACGCCGGCAAAGGCCAGGTTCGCTTCATCGGCGGCGTCTACTACCAGGAAGTCTATGGCTTCAAGCAGGACCTGATATCGCCGCTGGTGCCGGATTTCCAGGGTACCGGGCGTGTCGATCTCAAGGGGACCGGCTGGGGCTGGCGCGCCGGCCTGGCCTATGAAATCCCCGAGATCGCACTGCGCGCCAGCCTCGTCTACAATTCGCGGGTCAAGCTCGACAATATCTCGGGCACGCTGGATTTGACGCATGTTGGCAGCGTGGTGCTGCCGATCTACGGCTCAACGCAATACATGCCGGATACAGTCGAATTGAAATTGCAGTCAGGCATTGCGCCAGGCTGGCTCGCCTTCGGTTCGCTCAAGTGGGTCAATTGGAGCCTGCTGCAGAGCGTTCCGATTTGCGTCGTAGGTACCCCCGCAGGGGCATGCGTCACTGGTGATGCTCTCCATTCGGGCCAGATCACCTCGCTGGACCTGATGTATCGTGACGGCTGGACAGTTACCGGCGGCATTGGCCACAAGTTCAACGATCAGTGGAGTGCTGCCGGCCAGCTTTCCTGGGATCGCGGCACGTCGCATGGCTATGGCTCGCAGACCGATACCTGGACACTGGGCGGCGGCGTCGCCTTTACGCCCAAGCCGAACATCGAAGTGCGTCTGGCCGGCGCGGTTGGGGTGCTGACCAGCGGCCATTCTGGAGCGTTGGCTGGTGAGAACGGATACGTCGCCGGCACGGATGTCAGCTACGACTTCGGCAACGATCTGGTCACGGCGATTTCAGGTGGCCTTAAGATCAAGTTCTAAGTCTCTGACAATTATAACAAAAGGCCGGGGATTGCCCGGCCTTTTTTGTTTGGGATCGCATCGCCCCGATTTGTCTCATCCAAGCTGCGTTGCATATTATCCGTACCGCTTTCGCCTCCTGCTATTGTGATGTTTTGGCAACACTTTCTGAGCAACCCCTGCGCTGGAAGCCGGGCTGAGGAAATTGCCTATTTCCCGCCATAAACCCGGCGCACCTCGATCTGGTCTCGGGACACGCGCCAAAAGGCTCGGCGAGGGGGCAGCCGCTCCGCCCCATTTGCAGGGAAGATGGGGCAAGGAAGAGTATGGACGCCAAAGTCATCTCCAAGGCTAAGCTCCCTAGCCGCTATGTGACCGTCGGTCCGGCGCGTGCGCCGCATCGTTCCTATCTCTATGCCATGGGTTTGTCGGCGGCCGAGATTGCCCAGCCGCTGGTCGGGGTCGCCTCCTGCTGGAACGAGGCGGCGCCCTGCAACATCTCGCTGATGCGCCAGGCGCAGGTGGTCAAGAAGGGCGTCGCGTCCGCCAGCGGCACGCCGCGCGAATTCTGCACCATCACCGTCACCGACGGCATCGCCATGGGTCACCAGGGCATGAAGTCGTCGCTGGTGTCGCGCGAGGTCATCGCCGATTCGGTCGAACTCACCATGCGCGGCCATTGCTACGATGCGCTGGTCGGGCTGGCCGGCTGCGACAAGTCGCTGCCCGGCATGATGATGGCCATGGTGCGGCTCAACGTGCCGTCAATCTTCATCTATGGCGGTTCGATCCTGCCCGGCAGCTATCGCGGCCGCCAGATCACCGTGCAGGATGTGTTCGAGGCGGTCGGCCAGCACTCGGTAGGCACCATCGATGATGCCGAACTTCTCGAAATCGAGCAGGCGGCCTGCCCGTCGGCCGGCTCCTGCGGCGCCCAGTTCACCGCCAACACCATGGCCACCGTTGCCGAGGCGATCGGCCTGGCGCTGCCCTATTCCTGTGGCGCGCCGGCCCCCTATGAAATGCGCGACCGGTTCAATTTCGCCTCCGGCGAAAAGATCATGGAGCTGATCGCGAAAAACATCCGGCCGCGCGACATCGTCACGCTGAAGGCGCTGGAGAATGCGGCCACCGTGGTCTCGGCCACCGGCGGTTCGACCAACGCGGCACTCCATCTGCCGGCGATCGCCCACGAGGCCGGCATCAAGTTCGACCTGTTCGACGTGGCCAAGATTTTCGAGAAGACGCCTTACATCGCCGACCTCAAGCCGGGCGGCAAATATGTCGCCAAGGACATGTTCGAGGCCGGCGGCATTCCGCTGCTGATGAAGACGCTGCTCGACCACGGCTATCTGCATGGCGACTGCATGACCGTGACTGGCCGCACTTTGGCCGAAAACATGCAGCACGTTGTCTGGAATGAGCATCAGGATGTGGTCCGCCCGGCCAACACACCCATTACCCAAACCGGCGGTGTCGTGGGCTTGAAGGGAAACCTTGCCCCCGAAGGCGCGATCGTGAAGGTCGCGGGCATGGCGGAGTTGAAGTTCTCCGGCCCGGCACGCTGCTTCGATTCGGAAGAGGAATGTTTCGAGGCGGTGACGCATCGCAACTACAGGGAAGGCGAGGTTCTCGTCATCCGCTACGAAGGACCGCGCGGCGGCCCCGGCATGCGCGAGATGCTGTCGACGACGGCAGCGCTGTACGGCCAGGGCATGGGCGGCAAGGTGGCGCTGATCACCGACGGGCGCTTCTCGGGCGCGACGCGCGGTTTCTGCATCGGCCATGTCGGCCCCGAGGCAGCCGTGGGCGGCCCGATCGGACTGCTCAGGGATGGTGACGTGATCTCGATCGACGCGGTGAGCGGCACGATCGACGTGGCGTTGTCCGATAGCGAACTGGCGGCGAGGGCAAAGACGTGGAAGGCGCGCGCGACCGACTATCAGTCGGGCGCGATATGGAAATATGCACAGACGGTAGGGCCGGCGCGCGATGGCGCGGTGACCCATCCGGGCGGTGCGAAAGAAACACACTGTTATGCGGACATCTGAGTTGTTGAGGTCGTCTGTTTTTTCGGCACTGGTCGTGGCCGCCACATTTGGCGCGACCTTTGGCGCCGTGGGCCAGGCCATGGCCTTCGACGACAAGGTGTTCGACGACAAGACCGGGGTGAAGCCGCAATCCAGCCCCTGGGCGGTCTTCCAGTTCGGCTTCTCCGCCTACAAGAACGGCCACAAGGAACAGGCTGCCGAGGCCTATAAATACGCTGCCGAAAACGGCCAGATCGGTGCCACCTGGAAGCTTGCCCGCATGTATGCCGAGGGCGACGGCGTGGCGCGCGACGACTATGAGGCGTTCAAGTTCTTCTCCGAGATCGTCGACCAGGACGTCGAGCCCGGCTCGCCTGAGGAAAGCTATGTCTCCGACGCGCTGGTGGCGCTTGGCGACTATTTGCGCACGGGCATTCCCGGCAGCCCGGTCGCCGAGAACGAGGTGGCGGCCCAGGAATATTACATGCGCGCCGCCGCCAACTACCGCAATCCGAACGCGCAGTTCGAGATGGGGCAGATGTTCTTGAAGGGCGAGGGCGGCGTGAAGGCCAGTGTCAAGCAGGCCGGGCGCTGGTTCCAACTCGCCGCCGAGAAAGGCCATGCCGGCGCCCAGGCGACACTGGGCCATTTGTTGTTCCAGAGCGGCAAGATCGTTCGCGGCCTGGCGATGATGACGGCAGCGCTCGAACGCGCTTCGCCGGCTGACCAGCCCTGGATCCGCGGCATGCAGGAAGAGGCATTCGCCACCGCCGGCGAGGCCGACCGCCGCACCGCAATCTCGCTGGCCGATGATATCCTCACCAAGGGCAACAACGCGGACCAGTAGTCTCGCGGCTGCGTCAGCTTCACCAGCAGCACTCGATTTTCGATCGCGATCAGTTCTCGATCGGCTCCGTCGGCACCATGCTGGGCGCCGGCATCGAGATCGGCGTGACATGGGGGTGTGGCGCCACGGTGTTTTCCGGGCAGCTATCCCCGATCTTCGTCCATGATGTGTTGTTGAGCACCATGTCGCAGCGGGCCAGATGGCTCTGCTCGGCCACCGTCAGGCAGGCGACCTGGCCAAGCTGGTAGGATTTTCCATTGGCCAGGCATTCCTGGTCGGCAAATGCCGCACCGGGAGCGGCCATGGCAAATGCCAGGCCGATCGGACAAAGATGAAATCGTGCGCTCATGGAACCCCAGCCGCCATGCTGGACCGCAATGAACGGCGCGAAATGTGGCGATATGAGGTCCAGCGCCTGCGTGCCCGGCGAGGGTTCTCTCAGGCCGGCTGAAGCGCGAGATCGATCGCCACGGGGACGTGATCGGACGGTTTTTCCCAGGCGCGCACGTGCTTTTCGATCGACGCGGAAGAAAACCGGTTGGCGGCTTCCGGCGACAAAAGCAGGTGGTCGATGCGGATGCCGTTGTTCTTCTGCCAGGCGCCGGCCTGATAGTCCCAGAACGTGTAGGTGTCGTGCGCGTCGGTGACCGCGCGCACCGCCTCGGTGAAACCAAGGTTGAGCAGCCGGCGGAAGGCTTGTCGCGTCTGCGGCTGGAACAGCGCGTCGCCCAGCCAGTTCTCCGGAAACCGCGCGTCGATCCGCTCGGGAATCACGTTGTAGTCGCCGGCGAGCACCAGGGCCTCCTCAAGTCTCAGCCGTTCTTCGGCCCAGCGCTCCAGCCGCGCCATCCAGGACAGCTTGTAAGGAAACTTCTTCTCGTCATCGATCGGATTGCCGTTCGGCAGATAGAGCGAGGCGACGCGCAAGGCGCCCTTGTCGGTCGAGAAAACGCCTTCGATGAAACGCGCCTGTTCATCGGCATCGTCGCCGGGCAGGCCCCGGATGACTTCGTCGAAGCGCAGCTTCGACAACAGGGCCACGCCGTTGAAACCCTTCTGGCCATGGGTTTCGACATTGTAGCCAAGCGCCTCGATCTCGGCGCGCGGGAATTGCTCGTCGACGGTCTTGATCTCCTGCAGGCAGACGATGTCGGGTGCGCTCTCGGTCAGCCAATGGGTGAGATTGCCAATGCGGGCGCGGACACCGTTGATGTTCCAGGTGACGATTTTCATGGCGGTCTCGATGCTGTTCAGTTGGATTCTTGCGGCGGATGGCGTTCGACGAGGCCAATCGTATTGCCAGCCGGGTCCTTTAGGAAGGCCATCCATTCGCTTTCCCCCGCTGGACCGAACTGGCCCTCCGTGTCGCGATGGACAAGTGTTGGCGGCGCGGTGAAGGGTACGCCTGCCGCGACCGCAGAGGCATGGAAGTCATCGAGGCCGGATATGTCGAGATAGACGGTTCCGGCCGGTATGCCGTCAGTGAACAGCAGCCTGATATCGCCGGCCATGATGAAGGCGATGCCCGGCGGATCGAAGCGCGCATGAACCGCCATGCCGAGCACGTCGCGCCAGAAAGCCAGCGTGGTGTCGAGATCACGGCCAGCCGACAGCGCGATCTGACGGATCGCACCAATGGCAGGCATTCTATATGGAGAAACTCGTGCCGCAGCCGCAGGAGGCGACGGCGTTCGGGTTGCGGATCTGGAACGACTGGCCCATCAGATCGTCGACGAAATCGATCACAGAGCCGCCCATATAGACCAGCGACAGGTCGTCGATCAGCACGGTGGCACCGTCCTTCTCGATGGCGACATCGTCGTCGTTGCGCGTATCGACCAGGTCGAACTTGTAGGAGAAGCCCGAGCAGCCGCCGCCTTCGACCGACACGCGCAGCGCTGTCTTGCCGGCCTCGTTCGAGACAATCCTGGCGATCCGCCTGGCGGCGGCCTCGGTCATATCGACTTTCATGGCAGTCTTGGCATCAGCGCCCATGGGCGTCACCTTGCTTTCGGTTTCACATGATAGGTATGAAGCGCGAGGGGCCAAGTCAACCTGGCTAAGTCAACTGCGGCAGCATCAGCCATGACCAACGAGTTGGGCGACATCGGATTCGGCTATCGGCCGCGCGCCGCCTATGCCTGCGATCCGGCAAAGTCGCGCGGACGGCTGTTCGACGAGGTGGAAAGCCCGACCCGCACGCCATTCCAGCGTGACCGTGACCGCATCATCCATTCGACGGCCTTCCGGCGGCTCAAGCACAAGACGCAGGTCTTCATCGCGCATGAAGGCGACCATTATCGCACCCGGCTGACCCATTCGATCGAAGTGGCGCAGATAGCGCGCGCCCTGGCACGGGCGCTGCGCGGCGACGAGGATCTCGCTGAGGCGGTGGCGCTGGTGCATGATTTCGGCCACACCCCCTTCGGCCACACCGGCGAGGACGCGCTGAACGAAAAGATGGCCGCCTGGGGCGGCTTCGACCACAACGCGCAATCGCTGCGCATCGTGACGAGGCTGGAGGCGCGCTACGCCGAGTTCGATGGGCTCAACCTGACCTGGGAAACGCTGGAAGGCCTGGTCAAGCACAATGGGCCGCTGACGGACGCCAACGGCAAGGGTCTGAAAGGGCCGGTGCCGCAGGCGATCCGTGATTACTCTGAACTGCACGATCTCGAACTCGACCGGTTTGCCGGCATCGAGGCGCAATGCGCGGCGATCGCTGACGACATAGCCTACAACACGCATGACATCGATGACGGCTTGAGGGCAGGGCTCTTGACGCTGGACATGCTGGAGACGGTTTCGCTGCCGGGAACGATCCTGAAAGGCGTTCGGGCACGCTATCCCTCCCTCGATGATGTGCGCACTGGCCACGAGCTGATGCGGCGGCAGATAACCGCCATGGTCGAGGACGTGATCAAGTCGACGACCGCCAATCTCGATCGCATCAGGCCGCGGAGCGCCGATGCGGTGAGGGCAGCTGGCGAGACGATGGTGGTTTTCTCGGCCGAAATGGCTGCCTTGGAGAAAGAACTGAAGGCCTTCCTGTACAAGCACCTCTACCGGCACGCGGAGGTTATGCGGGTGCGCGCGGACGCCGAGCAGATCGTCAAAAATCTGTTCGACGCCTATTTCGCCGATCCGCGCGCCATGCCGGACGGCTGGCGCGAGGGGCTGGATCGGGCCGACGACCGCATCAAGGCGCGCAGCGTCGCCGACTTCCTGGCGGGTATGACCGACACCTACGCGCTCAAGGAACACCGGCGTTTGTTTGACCATACGCCTGAATTGGGCTAGGGCGGGCTCGATTTTGCCGGCCAACGAGCCGGATTCGCTGCAAAGCCGCCAGAGCCAGACCCCAGAGTCACACAAATGAACATCTTCGCCGATTTCACCGCGCGAATCATAAAAGCCGTCGAAGCGCTTGATCTGAAAGACAAAGACGGCGTTTCGCCTGACCTGTCGCGCATTGCCGTCGAGCCGCCGCGCGACGCCAGCCACGGCGACCTGGCGACCAATGCGGCGATGGTGCTGGCCAAGCCGACCGGCCAGAACCCGCGCGCGCTGGCCGAAAGACTGGCGCAGGCGCTGCGCGACGACAAGGATGTCGCGGCGACGGAAGTGGCTGGGCCCGGTTTCGTCAATCTCAGGCTCAAGGACGGCTTCTGGCAGGCACATCTGACCGCACTGCTCGGCGAGGGCCGCAACTATGGCCGCTCGACGGTTGGCGGCGGCAGGAAGACCAATGTCGAATATGTCTCGGCCAATCCGACCGGGCCGATGCATGTCGGCCATTGCCGGGGTGCTGTCGTCGGCGACGCGCTCGCCAATCTGATGGCCTTCGCCGGCTACGACGTGACCAAGGAATATGTCATCAACGACGCCGGCTCGCAGATCGACGTGCTCGGCCGTTCCGCATTCCTGCGCTACCGCGAAGCGCTGGGCGACGATATCGGCGAAATACCCGCCGGTCTCTATCCCGGCGATTACCTGGTGCCCGTCGGCCAGGCGCTGGTCGCGGAATACGGCCGCTCGCTTCTGCAGATGCCCGATGACGAGGCGCTCGCCATCGTCAAGGATCGCACCATCGATGCGATGATGGCGATGATCCGCGAGGACCTTGCGATGCTCAACGTGCATCACGACGTGTTCTTCTCCGAGCGCACGTTGCACGCCGACAAAGCCAGGAAGATCCGCTCCGCGATCAACGATCTGACGCTGAAGGGCCATATCTACAAGGGCAAGCTTCCGCCGCCCAAGGGCGAGAAACCCGACGATTGGGAGGATCGCGAGCAGACGCTGTTCCGCTCGACCGCGGTCGGCGACGACATGGACCGGGCGCTGGTCAAGTCCGATGGCTCGTTCACCTATTTCGCCGCCGACGTCGCTTATCTCAAGGACAAGGTCGATCGCGGTTTCGTCGACCTGATCTATGTGCTCGGCGCCGACCATGGCGGCTACGTCAAGCGGCTGGAGGCCCTGGCGCGGGCGATTGCCGGCGACGAGGTGAAGCTCACTGTCCTGCTGTGCAATCTGGTCAAGCTGTTTCGCGAGGGCGAACCGGTGCGCATGTCGAAGCGGTCGGGCGATTTCGTGACGCTGCGCGAAGTGGTGGAGGAGGTCGGCCGCGACGCGATCCGCTTCATGATGCTCTACCGCAAGAACGATGCGCCCCTGGATTTCGATTTCGCCAAGGTGACCGAGCAGTCCAAGGACAATCCGGTGTTCTATGTCCAGTACGCCTCGGCGCGCTGTCATTCGGTGTTCCGGCAGGCGAGCGAGCAACTGGGCGAAGCCAATTTCGACCGCAACAGCCTGGCGTCGGCCGCGGCATTGCTGACCGACGAGGGCGAGATCGGCCTGATCCGCAAGCTTGCCGAATACCCGCGGCTGATCGAGTCCGCCGCCCTTGCGCTCGAGCCGCATCGGCTGGCATTTTACCTCTATGATCTGGCCTCCAGCTTCCACGGACACTGGAACCGTGGCACGGATAATCCGGACTTACGTTTTGTTAAGGTTAACGACCGACAATTGACGCATGCCAGACTAGGGCTGGTGCAGGCTGTTTCGGACGTTTTGACGTCCGGCCTGACGTTGATCGGAGCCGCCGCGCCCACCGAAATGCGTTAGGTTTGACTAAATAACCTGTCACCTTTTGCCCACATTGCGCTGGTAAGGGCCAACCCTACGCGACGTCCATGGCGTCCGAATGAGTGCGAGTTCGGGAACAATAATGGCAGACAGAACCCAGCTGAGAGTAGCCGACAACAACGACATCTCTGACGATGATCCGTTCGCGGAACTGACCAGGATCATGGGATTCGACCCGCGCCAGCCGGTCAGGCCGCAATCGCCCGCCCAGCCGCAGGCCCCAGCCGCCGATCACGGGCTCGAAGAGGGCGATTTCGATATCGATCTCGAGAAAGAAATGATGGGCGAGTTCGGCGCTGACGACAGCGACGCCGCTCCGGTTGTTCAGGCTCATGAGCCGACCTTCGTGCATGAGCCGGCATTCGAAGCGGCTGACGCCAGCGCGATGGACGATGAGCTTTCGGTGTCGCTCGACAACGATTTCCAACTGGACATGGCTGAGATAGACGATCACGTCGCCGGCGCCAGCCATGCGGTCGCAGCTGAAGCGGCGCCGTCCGTCGAGCCGGCTTTCGCGTCTGATTTTGACGATGCCGTCGCCGGTTCGCTTGAGGACGTCTCTCCCTTCGAGGACGATCATTCGATGGCGGACGAGCTGGCCATTTCGCTCGACCAGGATCTCCGGATCGATGAGGAAGCCGAAGAGGCCCAGTACGCTGAAGAGGCCCAGTACGCCGGTGCCGACACGCCCGCTTCTGTCGAGCCAGTTGCCTCCGATGACGAATTCGACGATGCGGTGGCAGTCTCGCTTGAAGACGAGCTGGTGCTCGACGACCATTCGGCGGCCGAACAGTCATTCATGGCCGCCGAGCCCGTCGAGTATCCCATGCCGGAGCAGGCGGCGCGTGACGGCCATGCAATCTCCGATGAGAGCTTTGCCGGCCATTTCGACGACGCGATGGCTGATGTCGACATGGATTTCGACGTTCGCGCGGATGAGCCGAATGCCTTCGACGAGCCGCACGCGCATGATGCGCTTGTCGATATCACTGACGCGAACGGCGACATTCCCATCCCTGAAGGCATGTCGGACGATGCCTTCGACCTGAGTTTGGACGACGCGTTTGCCGAAACGGCCGAAGAGCCGGTCGCAAAGGTTGCTGCCGCTACGGTCCAGCAGGCGGCGCCAGAGGCTCATGTTGCGCCGGCGGCGCATGCCCCGGCCGCGGACGAACGGAGCCTGGAAGACGAGTTGAATGCGCTGCTGGGTGCCATGACGGCGCGCACGCCGCCGCTGGCCAGTGAGCCCCTCACGGCTCAGCCGGCTGTCGCCGCCCTGCCGCCTGTTGCCGAGCCCGCCGAGGAACCGGCCGATCTTGTCGGCGACCTCGACTGGGATCTTGACGAACCCGCGCCTGAGCAGGACCGGCATGTTGGCACGGCCCAAGCGGCCGATGCGGATATTGACGACCTTATGCTTGATGAACTCCAGGATACGACTTGGCACACGGCTGGCGATGTCGATTTCGACGATGATGCGTTCGACGCGGCTTTGCCCAAGGATCTTGATCCGCGTGACGAAGCCGCTGACCGGGACAATTCGGCGGATTCTCTCGATTGGCTTGCGGAGCGTTCCCAACCGGCAGAGCCGACGCGTTCGTGGAGCCGCGTGACGCCCGTTCCGCAGCAGCCGTCATTCAGTGCTCAGCCTGCGTTTGCTCAGCCGGCCGCTTCGGTGGCATCCGTGGCCGCCGCGCCGGCAGTCGCCGCCATGACGTCCTACCGTTCGTCCGAGCCGGTCGAGGCCGTGGCTCCCGCTGCCCCGGTGTCGGCGCCCCAATCGCGCCAGCCTGCGCATTACGAAGACATGCCCGACGTCGAAACGGTCGATGTACCCGAGCGTGTCGTCGCGCTGGCCGACGATCTCGATATTCCCGAACTGCACTTCGAGGAAGACCAGCCGGCGTCGTCTGGCTACGACGATCTCGATGCGGAGTTCTCCAGCCTTCTCTCCGAGATGAACGCGGTAGAGGTCGCTCCTGTTCCCACGAGCAATGTGGCCAGCGCGTCTTACGATGATGACTCCTATGCCGCGGGCTTCAAGCCGGGCTATGACAGCCTCAAGCCGGCATATGACGGGGTCAAGCCGGGCTATGAGCCGGAAGCGCGGACCTATGCCGCGCGGCCGATGGACATGTCCGCCCGCGCGGCGGCGCCCACGGGTTATGCCGACGCCTCCGGCTTCGACCTCGACGGCCTGCCAGGGAGCCAGCCGGTTTCGCAAGCCGATGATTTTACTGTCGATGAACTCGACTACGATCCCGAACTCGACGAGGCTATGGCTGTTCCGGGTCTCGGCGAGCGTGAGGCCGGGAGGCCGACGCGCGGACGCGGACTGTTCATCGCCGCGATTGTCGGCGCGGTCGCGGTCGCAGGCGGTCTCGGGGCCTTTGCGCTGTCCTTTGGCGGCAAGGGCGGCAGCGAAGCGCCTGTCATCGTCAAGGCCGACAACGCGCCGATCAAGGTCAAGCCGGAGAATCCGGGCGGCGCCGTGGTGCCCAATCAGGACAACAAGGTCTACGACGCGGTCAGGGGTGCCAAGCCAGCCGAGCCGGTCCAGGAAAAGCTGGTCACCAACGTCGAAGAGCCAGTGGACGTCCAGGCGAAAGATCCGGCCCGCGCCATCGACCTTTCGCCGGACCAGAATACAGCCGCCGCTGGAACCGATGTCGGCAATGCCGCGCCGATGGCCGGCTCCGCTTCGGCCGACAACGCTTCTGCCGACAATACGGCGCCCGCGCCCAAGTCCGAGGACCGCATTGCGCAGGTGCTGCAGGATGCCGACAAGGGCACCAATGCCGATGTCGTCGCCGTTGCGCCGCGCAAGGTGAGGACCATGGTGGTCAAGTCGGACGGCTCGCTGGTGCCGCGTGAAGATCCGGCGGCGCCCGCCGCGCCGCTAGTGGCCGCTACCGAGCCGGTCGATCCGGCGCCGCAGCATGTTGCCCCGGCGGCCCAAGCCAACGCGGACCAGACCGGCACCGTGGCGCCTGCCGCCGCCCAGGCGGACGACGAGCCGGCCCTCAAGCCGGTCGCCAAGCAGAAAGCCGAGGCCCAATCGGCGAACACGCCGGCAAAGGTTCCGCTCGCGCCGCAGCGTCCGTCCGACCAGCCGGTCGATGTTGTCGGCGAGGTCAAGCCCGATCAGGTTGCGTCCATAGATCCGGCATCGACCGCGGCCGGCGGTGGCTCGTGGTCGATGCAGATCGCCTCGCAGCCGACCGTCGAAAGCGCCCAGTCCAGCTATCAGGATCTGCAGCGCCGCTATGGCAGTGTGCTTGCCGGGCGTACCGCCAACATCGTCAAGGCCGAGATCGCCGGCAAAGGCACGTTCTACCGCGTGCGCGTTCCGGCCCAGTCACGCAATGACGCGATCAATTTGTGCACCAGCTACAAGGCCGCCGGCGGCAACTGCTTCGTCTCGCGCTAAAGCCGGGGCCAACCATCAAAAGCCGGCGCGGTCCACCGCGCCGGCTTTTTTCATGGGGAAAGCAGATCCGGCGTTATCCCGGATGAGTCCCTGGCGATTCCCTTTGATCGCACAAAGCCCTAAACTGCCGACATGACCGAATCAAAATCCATGATCCTCGGCTGTGCCGGGAAATCGCTTACCCGCGAAGAAATCAATTTCTATCGCAATGAATGCCCGTGGGCCTTCATCCTGTTTGCGCGCAACATTGGCGAGACCGAACAGATCCGCGATCTGGTCGCCGAGATGCGGGACTGCATAGGGCGTCCGGACGCGCTGGTGTTCATCGATCAGGAAGGCGGCCGTGTGCAGCGCTTGCGACCGCCGCTGGCACCGAACTATCCCGCCGGTGGCGCGCTCGGCGCGCTGTGGCGCGACGATCATGATGCCGGCGCCCGCGCGGCCTGGCTGATGGCGCGGCTGCATGCCTTCGACCTGCTGCGCTACGGCATCACAGCCGATTGCCTGCCGGTGCTCGACGTGCCGATCGAAGGCGCCAGCGATGTCATCGGCGCGCGGGCCTATGGCAAGGATCCGCGACCGGTGATCGAGCTCGGCCGCGCAGCCGCGGAAGGGCTGATGTCGGGCGGCGTGCTGCCGGTCATGAAGCATATTCCGGGCCATGGACGTGCCTTTGCCGACACGCATTTCGAACTGCCGGTGGTCAATGCCTCGCTCAGCGATCTGCAGCGGCATGATTTCGCCCCGTTCAAGGAGCTTAGCCATCTGCCGATGGCGATGACAGCCCATGTCGTCTACAGCGCGATCGACCCCAACAATCCGGCGACCACCTCCGGCAAGGTTATCGACGAGATCATCCGGCGCGAAATCGGCTTCGACGGACTGCTGATGAGCGACGACACCTCGATGAAGGCACTTTCTGGGGATTTCCCGACAAAGGCGGCATCGATCCTTGCGGCGGGCTGCGATCTGGTCCTTCACTGCAACGGCGTTTTCGAGGAGATGGCCGGCATCGCATCGCGCACCACAGGGCTTGAGGGCACGTCGTTGGAGCGCGCCAAGCGGGCGCTGACCTATATAAAGAACCGTGACACGGTCGAAGAAACCGAAATACGTGCCGAATTCGCCACCTACTTCGATGCGGTGGCATAGCAAAGGGAAAGTGACGGAGTGGCGGAGACATTGGAAAGCAAGGCCTCGAAGGCCGCACCGATGGACCGTCTGTGGGCCGAGAATGACGATTCACGCGTTACCGGCGACCCGTCGCTGGTTGTCGACGTGGCCGGCTTCGAAGGTCCGCTCGACCTGCTGCTGCATCTTGCCCGCACCCAGAAGGTCGATCTGGCTCGCATTTCGATCCTGGCGCTGGTCGAGCAATATCTGACCTTTGTCGAGACGGCGAGGGCGCTCAGGCTGGAGCTTGCCGCCGACTATCTGGTGATGGCGGCGTGGCTGGCCTTCCTCAAGTCCAAGCTCCTGATCCCCAAGCAGCCCGGCGACGAGGGCGAAAGCGGTGAGGAACTGGCGGCGGTGCTGCAGTTCCGCCTGAAGCGGCTGGAAGCCATGCGCGACGCCTCGGCGCGTCTGGTCAACCGCAACCGGCTCGGCCGCGATGTGTTCGCGCGCGGCATGCCGGAAATGGTCATCGTCGAAAAGCGTAACGCCTATTCGGCCTCGCTCTACGATCTCTTGACCGCCTATGCCCAGCAACGCCAGAAGCAGGCGATCAACAATGTGACGATCGCCAGGCGCGGTGTCTGGTCGCTCAAGGATGCGCGCGACATCCTGACCCGCCTGGTCGGGGCTGCAAGCGACTGGACGGCGCTGGAAAGTTTTCTGATCGCATACATGACCAGCCCCGAGGAGCGGCGCACGGCAATCGCCAGTTCTTTTGCGGCAACATTGGAACTGGTGCGCGACGGCACGATGGACGTGCGGCAGGATCAGACGTTCGCGCCGATCTACCTGCGCGGGCGCACGCAGGCAATCAAGGCAGTCGAGGTGGCATCATGAGCGAACGCGCCAACGCTTCGGTTATCCCGTTCAAGGTCGGCGATGCACCCGAAGAGGAGTCGCTTTCCCGGGATCCGGCCGAGCAGCTACAGAACCCGGCCGAGCGGCTGCATCTGGCCGAGGCCGTGCGCATGGCCGAGGCGATCGTGTTCGCCAGCGCCGAACCCGTCAGCGAAAAGCAGCTCGCGGCACGCCTCCCTGACGGCATCAACATTGCCCTGGCCATGGCCGAGCTGCAGCAGATCTATGCGCGGCGCGGCGTCAATCTGGTGCGTGTCGGCGACGCCTGGGCGTTCCGCACCGCCGGCGACCTGGCTTTCCTGATGAGCCGCGATACCGTTCAGCAAAGGAAGCTCTCCCGCGCGGCTCTCGAAGTGCTGGCGATCATTGCCTATCACCAGCCGGTGACGCGCGCCGAGATCGAGGACATCCGGGGCGTCGAAACCTCGAAAGGCACGCTCGACACGTTGCTGGAAACGGAATGGGTGCGCATGCGCGGCCGGCGAAAGACGCCCGGACGCCCTGTGACCTACGGCACGACGGAGACCTTCCTCGACCATTTCGCGCTGGAAGAGATCCGCGATCTTCCTGGCATGGAGGAACTGAAGGGGGCTGGACTGCTTTCGGGCCGCATGCCGTCGAATTTCTCCATTCCGCAGCCGCCGGCCGATCCCGACGCATTGACCGACGACGAGGATGCGCTGACCGACATCGATCTCGAGGAACTCGGCCTGCTGACGCCGCGCGTCACGGAAGATTGACTGGCATTGGCGGCCAACTTGATGAGGATGCGCGGATTCGTAGCGGGCGTTCCCGTCGAAAATGCGTGACATCCGTCACCCTTTCATAAACTCTGTCGCAGTTGTGTTTGAATCCCAACGCGAAAACGCATAGATCATCGCCAGGGAAAACATTCGAGAGAGATTTGCTATGGGTTCATTTTCGATTTGGCATTGGCTGATCGTGCTGGTGATCGTGCTTTTGGTGTTCGGCCGCGGCAAGATTCCCGAGCTGATGGGCGACATGGCCAAGGGCATCAAGAGCTTCAAGAAGGGCATGGCCGACGACGAGGTTGCCGAAGACAAGCGCACCGTCGAACATCGTGCCGACGAGACCGTTGCGGCCGCGAAGGAAAAAGCCAGCAAGAGCTGAGCCCAAGGTTCTAGTCGGAACAGAGTGCCATGTTTGAAGTCGGCTGGACCGAAATGCTGGTCATCGCGATCGTCATGATCGTGGTCGTCGGACCCAAGGATTTGCCCAATATGCTGCGCACCTTCGGCCGCACGACGGCGAAGCTGCGCGCCATGGCGTCCGATTTCCAGAAACAGTTCAACGAGGCGCTGAAGGAAGCCGAGCTCGACGACGTCAAGAAGTCCGTCGACGAGCTCAGGGGCATGAGCCCGATGGCTGAGATCAGGAAGCAGCTCAATCCGTTCGAACAGGCCGCGGCCGACGTTCGCTCCGGCGTCGATGCGGCGATGAAGCCGAAGCCGGCAGCCGATCCGGCAAGCTCTGTCGCTTCGACCCCGCAAACGGCCGAGCCGTTGAAGAACGGTGCAACGACCATGCCTGGCGTCAACGGGCCGGAAGCAGCGCCAGCAGCGCCGGTTTTTCCGGCAATGACCGACGAATCGGTGGTGACCTCGTCAGCGCCGGCGGAACCCGTTGCGGCGCCGAAGGCGTCCGCGGCGAAGAAACTAATCAAGCCTGCACCGGCAAAAGCGACGCCGGCTGCAAAAGCTTCCGCAAATGGCGCTAAGGCTCCTGTGCCCGCGAAAACAGTCACCGCGAAGGCAGCGTCTGCGTCCAAGACGCCGGCGAAGGCCGTGACGACGGCACAGCCTGAAACGCCCAGGGCCAAGACGCCCGCTGCGGCCAACGCTGTCGCGGCCAAGACTGTAGCGACCAAGACTGTAGCGACCAAGATGGGGGCGAAAGCCGAACCGAAGCTTGCAGCGGTGAAGAAGCCGGTGGCCAAGAAGACGGCGGGAGCCGCCAAGTGAGCGTTTCGGACACCGAAAAGGACGAGATCGAGAAATCGTCCGCGCCGCTGATGGAGCATCTGATCGAGTTGCGCCGGCGGCTGATCTGGTCGCTGGGCGGCTTCTTCGTTGCCTTCCTGGTCTGTTTCTTCTTCGCCAAGAAACTGTTCAACCTCCTGGTCGTGCCGTTCAAATGGGCGACGCAGTGGGCAGGGCTCGATCCGCACAAGGTCGAGCTGATCTACACGGCGCCACAGGAATTCTTCTTCACCCAGGTCAAGCTCGCCATGTTCGGCGGCATGGTGATCGCCTTTCCGCTGATCGCCACGCAGATCTACAAGTTCATCGCGCCCGGCCTGTACAAGAACGAGCGCAACGCCTTCCTGCCGTTCCTGATCGCATCGCCGATCCTGTTCCTGATGGGCGCATCGCTGGTCTATTTCTTCTTCACGCCGATGGTGATGTGGTTCTTCCTCGCCATGCAGCAGGCCGGCACCGACGATCAGGTGCAGATTTCGCTGCTGCCGAAAGTGTCGGAATATCTCAGCCTGATCATGACGCTGATCTTCTCCTTCGGCCTGGTGTTCCAGCTGCCGGTGGTGACCAGCCTGATGACACGGGTCGGCATGCTCTCGTCCAAGGGACTGGCCGAGAAGCGCAAATGGGCGATCGTCATTGCCTTCGTCGTCGCGGCGATACTGACGCCGCCCGATCCGATGAGCCAGATCGGCCTGGCCATACCGACCATCCTTCTCTACGAGGTGTCCATCTGGGCTGCCCGGCTGATCGAGCGCGATCGGGAAAAGCAGCGCGTGGCACGCGAGAAGCAGGACGCGGCGGAAGAGGCGGCGGACAAAGCACCGGACGAGCCCCCGGCACCTGCCTCCTCATAGGCAACAGAGCGGCTGCAGCGGCGGAAAAACACAGTCGTCGCCCCGTCCCCTTGCATCGATCTCGGATGCGGTTTACGCCCTCTGGCTGAAACGCATCGCGCTTAAAGCGATGCGTTTCAGTTTTGTTTTGAGCATGTCGTTGTCCCAAAATCGCTGTGCACTTTTGGGCGACATGCTACCCAGGAGCGTTTCAAACCATGCTTGACATCAAATGGATTCGCGACAACCCGAAGGCCCTTGTCGAGGCGCTGGTGAAGCGCTCGTGGTCGGCCGGTGAGGCGCAGTCCATGGTCGACGGGCTGATCGCCTCGGACGAGGCGCGGCGCGAACACGTTACCGAACTGCAGACCAAGCAGGAGCGCCGCAATGCCGCCTCGAAGGAGATCGGCAACGCCATGCGTTCGGGCGATGCCGCCTTGGCCGAGAAGCTGAAAGCCGAAGTCGGCGAGATCAAGGTCTTCATCCAGAACGGCGAGGCGCGCGAACGCGAGCTCGACAAGGCGCTGACCGATGCGCTGGCAGTGCTTCCCAACGTGCCGTTCGACGACGTGCCTGTCGGCAAGGACGAGCACGACAATGTCGTCAAGCACCTCGTCGGCAAGGTGCCGACGCGGCCGAACTGGGTGAAGGAGCATTTTGAGATCGGCGAAGCGCTCGGCATGATGGATTTCGAGCGCGCGGCAAAGCTGTCGGGCTCGCGCTTTACGGTGCTGAAAAGCGGACTGGCCCGGATGGAACGTGCGCTCGGCCAGTTCATGCTGGACCTGCATACGACCGAACATGGCTACGAAGAAGTCATCCCGCCGTTGATGGTCAAGGACGATGTTCTGTTCGGCACCAACCAATTGCCGAAGTTCGAGGAAGATCTGTTCTTCACGCCGCACGGGGAGGGCAGGCTTGGGCTGATTCCCACTGCCGAGGTCCCACTCACCAACCTTGTGCGTGAAGAAATCACCGCGCATGAAAAACTGCCGCTGCGCTACACCGCGCTGACGCCGTGCTTCCGCTCGGAAGCGGGTTCGGCCGGGCGCGACACGCGCGGCATGCTGCGCCAGCATCAGTTCTACAAGGTCGAGCTGGTGTCGATCACGGACCAGGAATCGTCACTTGCCGAGCATGAGCGGATGACGCAATGCGCCGAGGAAGTGCTGAAGCGGCTCGGCCTGCCGTTCCGCACCATGACGCTGTGCACCGGCGACATGGGCTTTGGCGCGCGCAAGACCTACGATATCGAGGTCTGGCTGCCCGGCCAGAACGCCTATCGTGAGATCTCGTCCTGCTCGGTGTGCGGCGATTTCCAGGCGCGCCGCATGGACGCCCGCTACAAGGACAAAGACGGCAAGGGCAACCGCTTCGTCCACACCCTCAACGGCTCGGGCACAGCCATTGGCCGCGGGCTCATCGCCGTCATCGAAAACTACCAGAACGAGGATGGCAGCGTAACCATTCCTGAAGTGCTGCGGCCTTACATGGGCGGCCTGGAAAAGATCGAAGCGAAATAATGCGCATTCTCCTGACCAATGACGACGGCATTCATGCCGAGGGCCTGGCGTCGCTCGAACGCGTCGCGCGCACGCTGTCCGACGATGTCTGGGTGGTGGCGCCCGAGCAGGACCAGTCCGGCTACGCGCATTCGCTGTCGATCTCGGAGCCGCTGCGGCTGCGCAAGATCGGCGAGAAGCATTTTGCCGTGCGCGGCACGCCGACGGATTGCGTCATCATGGGCGTCAAGAAAATCCTGCCTGGCGCACCCGACCTGATCCTGTCCGGCATCAATTCGGGCGCCAATATCGCCGATGACGTCACCTATTCGGGCACCGTCGCCGGCGCCATGGAAGGCGCGCTGCTCGGTATCCGCTCGATCGCGCTCAGCCAGGGCTACAGCTATGTCGGCGAAGATCGCGTCGTGCCCTACGAGACGACAGAGGTGCTGGCGCCGGCGCTGCTGAAGAAACTTGTCGCGACGCCGTTGCCGGACGGCGTGCTGCTCAACGTCAATTTTCCCAATTGCACGCCCGAAGAGGTCGCCGGCACGGTGGTCACCACGCAAGGCAAGCTCGTGCACTCCCTGTGGGTCGACGAGCGCCGCGACGGGCGCGGCCTGCCATACTACTGGCTGCGCTTCGGCGGCGAGCCGGTCGAGGGCAAGCAAGGCACCGATCTCTACGCCTTGCGCAACAGGCTGGTGTCGGTGACGCCGCTGCAGCTCGATCTGACCGCGCATGAAATCCGTGACCAATTGAGCAAGGCGCTTGCATGAACCAGGGGATCGATGACCGTGAAGGTTTTGCTGCCTTTCTGCTGCGTCTGCGCGGTCGGGGGACTGTGCCGAAAGCGCTGATCGCGGCCTTCGAGGCGACGCCGCGGCGCGGTTTCCTGGCGGCCCAGTTCCATTCCATCGCCTGGTCGGACCGAATGCTGCCGATCGAATGCGGCGAGGCGATCGAAGGTGCCGACATGCAGGCGGCGGTGATCGCGGCGCTCGCTATCGAGCAGGGCAACCGCGTGCTCGAGATCGGTACCGGTTCGGGCTACACCTCGGCGGTGATGTCGCGGCTGGCGGCGCGGGTCATCACCACCGATCGCTACAAGACGCTCGCTGAGCAGGCCAGGCAGCGCTTCGAGGCGCTCGGCATCGGCAATGTCATCGTGCGCCACGCCGATGGTTCCGGTGGCCTGCCGAATGAAGGGCCGTTCGATCGCATCGTTGCATGGGCGTCCTTCGACAGCCTGCCGCGTTTCCTGCTCGACCAATTGTCGAGTGGCGGCATCGTCATCGCGCCGATCGGCCCCGAAGAGGGCGAACAGGTGCTGGCCAAGCTGACCAAGGTCGGCAGCCGCTTCGAGCGTGAAGACATCGGCCTCGTTCGCCTGCAGCCGATCCTGCGCGGTGTCGCCGCTATCATCTAGCGCGTATGCCGATGATCAGGCCGCGCCGCGTCGGGTGCGTCTTCGACCCCGGCCGGCATGACCTGAAAATCTCCCCTGGGCTCGCTCTCTAATATTTTAAGAAAAATTGCGCCGGATTCCATGGGGTTAACCGTCGAGTAACATTAACGCGCTTTAATCATGCCTAGTTTGTACCGGGTATGTGCGGGTTAGTGCGATGCAACTCAGTGTTTTGAAGACAAGCGGTCGCAATCTGGCGCGAGGCTGCGCCATACTGATGGTCGCGGGTGCTGCTGCGGGGTGCAGTTCCCAGGTTTCGCGGTTCAATGGCGTCGACGACGTCTTTACATCCTCGACCAACAATCAGCGCACCATCATCAACAAGCAGGATGCCGTACAGCAGCCTTATCCGGGCGATGTCGCCGCCGCTCCGATCGATGGCAGCCATACACAGTCGGTCAGCCGCTCCAGCCTCGATCCGGTCTCGACGCGGCCGCTGCCTCCGCCCGTTGCCCAGGCTCCCGAAGTGGCGCCGGTATCGAAGCCGGTACGCACCGCATTGGCCCCGGCACCGCATGTCGACAGGACCACGACCGGCACCGTCGCCCCAGTGGCATCGCCTTTCAAGGTTTCGCAACCTGACGAACCCCGCGTGGCTGCTTCCGGCACTCCGCACGCAACCGAGATCGTCGTCAGGGACGGCGAAACGATCGGCGGCCTGGCGCAGCGCTACAAAGTGCCGTCCGACGTGATCATGAAGGTCAACGGGCTGAGCGCGACCAAGGGGCTGAAGACCGGCCAGAAGCTGGTCATCCCGGCCTACGCCTATTCGAGCAAGAGCGAGCCGAAGCTCGCGGATGCCAAGCCGGCGAAAGACACCAAGCACAACCTGCCGGCCACTGCGCCGGACAAAGTCGCCGTCCTGCCGCAGCAGCCGAAGCCTAGGGAGGGCAAATCCACCGCTCAGGTCGACACGTCGGCCGCCGCGAGCCAGCCCAAGGAGCCCAAGCCGCAGGTAACCGCGGCCAAGGCGACCAATGCAGCTGGCACCTATACGGTTCAGTCGGGCGACACGCTTTCCTCGATTGCTAGGAAAACCGGTGTCGGAGTCGTTGCCATCAAGCAGGCCAACGGCATGCAGGATGGCTTGCTCAAGATCGGCCAGACCCTGAAGGTGCCGGCGGGTGGAACCGCGACCGTCGCCGCCGCCAAACCGGCCAAGGTCGATCCGGTGACGACGGCCACGACGCAGCCCGCGGCAAAGACCACGCCGTCGGAAACGCTGGCGTCCTACACGCCGCCGAAGAAGGATTCGAAGGTCATCCAGCAGGCCGAGGCCGACGATGCCGTCGCGCCTGACGCCACCGGCATCGGCAAAATGCGCTGGCCGGTGCGCGGTCGCGTGATCTCCGGTTTCGGCTCCGGCAAAGACGGCGTTGATATCGCCGTACCCTCTGGCACTCCGGTCAAGGCAGCCGAAAACGGTGTCGTCATCTATGCCGGCGACGGCCTCAAGGAATTCGGCAACACGGTGCTGGTGCGCCACGAGAATGGCCTGGTCACCGTCTACGGCCACGCCAGTTCGATCGAGGTGCAGCGCGGCCAGAAGGTCAAGCGCGGCCAGGAAATCGCGCTGTCGGGCATGAGCGGCACGACGGACTCGCCGAAGCTGCACTTCGAAGTGCGCAAGAACTCGGCCCCGGTCGATCCCTCGGGTTACCTCGAATAGAAGAAAAAAAGCAATTTGCGGGCCGTCTGACCTCCAGTCCGGCCCGCCGGCTCAGCCCGTTCCGAAAGGAGCGGGCTTTTTCAGTTTCAACGCGACGCGCCAGTCTTCAAGCTTCAAAGATGATCACGCAGAGTGTCGGCGATCATGACGTCAAGGCCGCTGGCCTTGATTCCGAGAAGCGTCTCCGCGTCGGAGGAATCGACCAGCAAGGGATTGTCGAAGAGATAGCTCATCTCGATGAGTTCATGCATGCCCGATGCTTCCATTTCGGGGATGGAATAGGAACGTGTTTCTGGAATTTCACGGTGAAGCATTGCCGCCGTCGTCAGGATGAGTTCCCGGGGTGAGGCGTGTTGCGATGGAACATGGAACGCCCGTCGCCATTTGCCCGTGTAGCGGGAAGCGGCGACCAGCGTCCTGGCCACGTCCTTCGTGAAGGACCAGGCATGAGTCGCGTCGAGGTTTCCAATGAAAGCACTCGGCTTCCCCTCGATTATGGAGGGCAGCGCGACCAGTGAGAAAGAGCTGATCGCGCCATGTCCAAGATAATCGCTGGACCGCACTTCGACTGCCGGCACGTCCGCACGGACCGCCCGCTGCCACATGATCGTGCGGGCGGTCCCTTTCTTCGAAGTCGGATCCAGAGACAGGTCGGAGTGAAGCGGGCTATCGGCATGTTTCCCATAGCCATAGAGGTTTCCGAGAACCACAAGCTTCGCGCCGACCGCTTCCGCGGCACGCACGGTGCCGTCGATGATTGGGAAGAAGTCGGTCGGCCACCGGTGATAGGCGGCCATGGCACACATGAAAATGGCGTCGGCGTTTCGGCAGATACGCGCCAGTTCAACGGCATCGGTGGCATCGGCCTGCACCGCCCGGACGTTCCGCAACGCGTTTGAGCCGACACTCCGGCTCGTGAGAACGACGTCATGTCCTTCTTCGCCCAGAAGGCGCGCGGTCTCGTGCCCGACCGGGCCTGCTCCGACAACTACATAAAAACTCATGGCTAACCTCTCGTCCAAGCTCGATGGAGAGGCGTAGGTACATGTCCCCGGCATTGAAAATCGCGCGGGAATTGCCAATTCTTGGACAGGTTTTGCCAGGAAGCGAGAGAGCATGCATTCGCAGTCTGTTCCGGCCCGATTTCCGCCCGACGTCACAATGGCCTTCTGGCATATCGAAGCGGGCGTCCATCGTCTCTCCAGGGCGGCCCATCATCGCATCATGGTGCATGCAAGCGCGGCGACGCGTTCCTACTGCAATGAGGTTGGTCGATATTTCGTGAGGCGCGCTGGCGATATTGACCTGGTGCCCGCTGGCCAAGAGGGCGGCTTCGAGACCGAAACCCCGTTCGACACGATCGAGATCGCGTTACAACCAGCCCTGATGGAAAGGGTGGCGGCTGAGCTAGGTGGCAAGGCGCGCGCGTTGCCGCTCGACACACGTCATCTGCTTCGTGATCAGCGCATCCAACATCTCGCCCGTGCACTCGAGAGCGATCTCGGCGCAAACTCACCGAGTGGATCTTTGTTTGCCGACAGCATTGGCGCCGCTCTGGCGGTGAGGCTGCTCGGTCTTGAGAATTCCGATGTCGAGCGAACAAACCGGTTGTCAGATGCCCAGCTCAAGCGAGTGTTGGAGCATATCGAAGCTGGCTTGCACGAGCCCCTTTCAATCCAGCGATTGAGCCGAGTTGCCGGGGCGAGCAGCTCGCACTTGCGGGCTTGGTTCAAGGCGGCGACGGGCGTCACCCTGCACCGCTACGTGGTGCGACGTCGCGTCGAACGCGCACGCGCCCTGCTGCAGCGAGGCGATCTCAGCACAAGCGAGGTGGCGGAATTGACGGGCTTTGCGCACCAGTCACATCTGGCGCACTGGATGCGCCGCGAGATCGGCCAAACGCCGCGTGATTTGCGCCGGGCGCAGCCCAAATGATCTTGTCATTGGATGGCGTTGGCGACGCCACCCAACGTGTCAGTCCCTCAGTGGCTTGCCGAGCCGTCCAGCCAGGTCCTGGGTGAACTGCCAGGCGACGCGGCCCGAGCGGCTGCCGCGCGTCGTCGCCCATTCCAATGCTTCGGCACGCAGCGTGTCGGGATCGATTGCCAGCCCATGGTGCCGGACATAGCCATCGATCATGTCGAGATACTCGTCCTGCGAACATTTGTGGAAGCCGAGCCACAGCCCGAACCGGTCGGACAGCGACACCTTTTCCTCGACCGCCTCGGATGGGTTGATCGCGGTCGAGCGCTCATTGTCGATCATGTCGCGGGGCAACAGATGGCGGCGGTTCGAGGTGGCGTAGAAGATGACATTGACTGGCCGACCCTCGACGCCGCCTTCGAGCGCTGCCTTGAGCGATTTGTAGGAAGTGTCGTCATGGTCGAAGGAGAGGTCGTCGCAAAACAGGATGAAGCGGAAGGGGGCCGCCTTGAGCAATCCCATCAGCTTCGGCAGCGTGTCGATGTCCTCGCGGTGGATTTCGATCAGCTTCAGCGGCAGGTCGGACTTGGTCCTGGCGTTGATTTCGGCATGCACGGCCTTGACCAGCGACGATTTGCCCATGCCACGCGCGCCCCACAGCAACACGTTGTTGGCTGGGTAGCCGGCGGCGAAGCGTTCGGTGTTGTCGACAAGGATGTCGCGGACGCGGTCGACGCCACGGATCAGGCCGATGTCGACGCGGTTAACCCTGCGCACCGGCTCCAGATAGCCGGGATCGGCCTGCCAGACGAAACAATCGGCCTCGCCGAGGTCGGTTTGGGGCACCGGCGGCGAGGCAAGGCGGCTCACCGCCTCGATCAGCCGGTCGAGTTTCTGGTTCAGGGATTCAATGCTGCTGTCGGTCATGACTGTCTTTTGTTTTCGCGTTTTTGATGTCTGGGGGCGTGAAGCTGCCCGATTCCGCCTGATACAAAACCGGTCGCAACCTTTTGTTAGAGCATAATCTTTTGCGGAAACCGGCTCGCGCTTTTCGCGATCATGCTCTAACACGGCTCAACAGGCCGTAAAAGCAGCCGATTTGGCCGGCCGCGCAGTTGCATTGACAACTTTACCGACTATATTCCGGCCAAATTTCAAGGGCCGCCAAATTGGCGGCTGTTTTCAAAAATCAGGAGTACCTCGATGTTCGTGACACCGGCATACGCCCAAGGCGTCGGCGCTTCTCCCGACATGTTCATCAGCATTTTGCCCTTTGTCCTGATTTTCGTGATCATGTATTTTCTGATCATCAGGCCGCAGCGCACGCAGCTGAAGAAGCGCGGCGAGATGCTGGCGGCTGTCCGTCGCGGCGACACGGTCGTCACCGGCGGCGGCTTCGTCGGCAAGGTGACCAAGGTGATCGACGACAACGAGCTCGAGATCGACCTCGGTAACGGCTTGAAGGTGACGGCGCTGCGCTCGACGATCGCCGATGTGCGCGTCAAGGGCGAGCCGGTGGCCAACCAGAACGCCAAGAAATAATCCAATTTTAGGCGGAGCGATCCGCGGACACGCTCTGACGGACGACGCCATATGCTGTATTTTTCGCGCTTCAAGATGATCCTGATCTGGGTGGCCGTGGCCATCACAGTGATCCTCGCCGCGCCCAACCTGTTCTCCGCCAGCACGCTGGCGCAATTGCCCAGCTGGGTACCGAAGCGGCAGATGACGCTCGGCCTCGACCTGCAGGGTGGTTCGCACATCCTGCTGGAAATGAACCAGAACGATCTGATCAAGGATCGGCTGGAGACGACGCGCGATGAAATCCGCACGCTGCTACGCGACGCCAAGATCGGCTATACCGGCCTTGCCGGCACGGGGCGGACCCTGCAGGTCCGCATCACCGATCCCGCCCAGATCGATGCCGCCAAGACGGCGCTGAAGACGCTGACCGATCCGGTCGCTGCCGGCCTGTTCACCGGCGGCTCCGTCCAGGAAATGACGCTCGACGATTCCGAGCCCGGCCTGCTCAAGTTCAACGTCACCGACGCCGGCATCAAATACCGCACGTCGACCGCGCTGACGCAGTCGATCGAGGTGGTCGAACGCCGCGTCAACGAACTCGGCACCACCGAACCGATCGTGCAGCGGCAGGGCGACGACCGTATCCTTGTCCAGGTGCCGGGTCTTCAGGACCCGCAGAGACTGAAAGAAATCCTCGGCCAGACCGCCAAGCTGACCTTCCAGATGGTCGACCAGTCGATGCCGGTGCAGGACGCGCTCAATGGCCGTCCGCCCGCCGGGTCATCGGTGCTGTATTCGCAGGACGATCCGCCGGTTCCGTATCTGATCGAAAATCGCGTCATCGTCTCGGGCGAAAACCTCGTTGACGCACAGGCGACATACAATTCGCAGAACAACGAGCCGGTGGTGTCGTTCCGCTTCGATTCGAAAGGAGCGGCGCGCTTCGGTCAGGCCACGGCGCAGAATGTCGGCAAGCTGTTCGCCATTATCCTCGACAATCAGGTGATTTCGGCGCCGCAGATCCGCGAGCCGATCCTCGGCGGCACCGGCCAGATTTCCGGCAATTTCACTGCCCAGAGCGCCAACGACCTTGCGGTGCTGCTGCGCGCCGGTGCGTTGCCCGCGACGCTGACGGTGATCGAAGAACGCACCGTTGGTCCGGGCCTTGGCCAGGATTCGATCCATGCCGGCAAGGTCGCCGGCATCATCGGTTCTATCCTCGTCGTCGCCTTCATGTTCGTCGCCTACGGCTTCCTCGGCTTCCTCGCCAACATCGCGCTGGCGGTGCACGTGGCGATGATCGTCGGCGTGCTCTCGCTGCTTGGCGCTACGCTGACCTTGCCTGGTATCGCCGGTATCGTACTGACCATCGGCATGGCGGTTGATTCCAACGTGCTGATCTATGAACGTATTCGCGAGGAGCGACGCGCCGGCCGCTCTGTGATCCAGGCGATCGATACCGGTTTCACCAAGGCGCTAGCGACCATCGTCGATTCCAACATCACTTCGCTGATCGCCACCGTGGTGCTGTTCTATCTCGGTACCGGGCCGGTGAAGGGCTTTGCCATCACCTACGCCATCGGCATCCTGACCACGGTCTTCACCGCCTTCACCTTCACCCGCCTGCTGGTCTCGATCTGGCTGCGCCGGGCTCGCCCGAAGGAATTGCCGAAGGCGCCGGTGACTTTCGTTCCACCCGGCACCAAGATCCCCTTCATGGGCATCCGTCGCTGGACCTTTACGCTCTCCAGCGCACTGTCGATCCTGTCGGTGGTGCTGTTCATGACCGTTGGCATCAATTACGGCATCGACTTCAAGGGCGGTTCGCTGATCGAGGTGCAGGCCAAGAGCGGCAATGCCGACCTCGCCGACCTCCGTGCGCGGCTGACCGAGCTCAACATCGGCGAAGTTCAGGTGCAGCAGTTCGGTACGCCGAACGACGTGCTGATCCGCGTCGGGACGCAGGATGGTGGCGAGAATGCCGAGCAGACCGTCATCGACAAGGTTCGCGGCGAGCTGCAGGACAATTACGATTTCCGCCGCGTCGAAGTGGTCGGACCGACCGTTTCTGGCGAGCTTGCCAAGCAAGGCACGATCGCCATGCTGATCGCGCTGCTTGGCATCCTGGTCTATGTCTGGTTCCGCTTCGAATGGCAGTTCGCGGTCGGCGCCATCGTGGCGACGGTGCACGATGTGGTCATGACGCTCGGCTTCTTCGTCATCACCGGACTGGAGTTCAACCAGTCATCGCTGGCGGCGATCCTGACGATCATCGGCTATTCGCTGAACGATACGATCGTGGTCTATGACCGTGTTCGAGAGGATTTGCGAAAATACAAGCGCATGCCGCTGCCGCAGCTGTTGAACAACGCCATCAACGAGACGCTGTCGAGAACGACGCTGACTTCGGTGACGACGATCCTGGCGCTGCTGGCGCTGGTGCTGTTCGGCGGCGAGGTGATCCGCTCGTTTACGATGGCCATGCTGTTCGGCGTCGTCTTCGGCACCTATTCGTCCATCTTCATCGCCGCACCGCTGCTGATCCTGTTCAAGCTGAGGCCGCAGGCTTCGGCCGACGAGGAGAAGCCGGTCAATGGCGGCAAGGCGGTCGCGACCTGACGCGCCGCCCCGAAGGGGTATAGCGGTGACCGGCAAAGGCATCGTCATCCGCGAGGCGCATTTTCCGGGACGCGCGCCGATCGAAGCCTATGGCAATGGCGGGTTCCGCTTTGCCGACATGTCGCATCGCGGTTCGCTCATGTGCCTGCCATCCGGCATCCATGGCTGGGAACCGGCTGATCCTCTGGTGCTGACGGTGGCGGATTTCGACAAGCTGCTGGCTGAGGCCGGCAAGGTCGAGATCCTGCTGGTCGGCATGGGCAGGGATCTCCGGCCATTGCCCGCCGCATTGCGGGCCGCGCTGAAGGCTGCCGGCATTGCGTCCGACCCGATGTCGACCGGTGCCGCGGTACGGACCTACAATGTCCTTCTGGCGGAAGAGCGCGCCGTGGCCGCCGCGCTCATCGCCGTCGATTGACATGTCCCAGAATGCCAAAATCGTCATGGACGCGGTGCGCGCCGCCGACCATGACCGCTATCTGACCGCGCTCTACGCGCCCGACGACAAGCGCGACGCGCTGTTTTCGCTCTACGCCTTCAATGCCGAGATCGCAGGAATCCGCGATCGCATCCATGAAGCGCTGCCGGGCGAGGTGAGGCTGCAATGGTGGCGCGATGTCATTGCCGCTGGCGGAGAAGCGGGCGCCGGCCATCCCACAGCCGAAGCCTTGAACGCCACGATAGCGACGTTCGGCCTGCCGAAGCCGGCCTTCGAGAACATGCTCGATGCACGCATCTTCGACCTCTATGACGACCCGATGCCGTCGCGCACTGACCTGGAAGGCTATTGCGGCGAGACTGCTGCCGCGCTCATCCAGCTTGCGGCGATGGTGCTCGATCCCGTCGGGGCGCCGCGCTTTGCCGATCTGGCGGGCAGGGCAGGCTGCGCGCAGGCGATGACCGGCCTGTTGCTGCTGTTGCCGCTGCATCGCCGGCGCGGACAGTGTTTTGTCCCGGCCGATATTTTGGCGGCGGCGGGATCGTCGCCGGAAGAATTCATCGCTGGTGATGGCGGACCCGGCGCCAAACGCGCGGTGGCGGCGATGATGGCGCTGGCACGGGAACATCTTTCCGCCTTCGAGCAAGGCGCACCGACCTTGCCTGTCTCGCTGCGTCCGGCATTCCTGCCGCTCGCCCTGTCACGTGCCTACCTCGGCAAGATGGAGAATGGTTCGCCGCTCGAAGGCGTGGCGCGGCTGTCGGCCTTGCGCCGGCATTGGCTGCTGCTGCGTCGCGCGAGCAAGGGCTGGCCTGCGCTTTGACGTAAACGTCAATCGTGTTAAGACGTCCCCGCGCCAAACTGTTGCCGAAGACAACAGGCCGGCCCGGAGGAGATGAATGAGCTTACCCATATTGGTGGCGATCGTTACCTTCGGCATCGCGCTGTCGGTTGCGGCGGTGCATTTCACCGGCGGCAGCAAGATAGCGACGCTCAGCAGTGCCAATCGCGCGGTGAGCCGATTCGCTGAGGATTTTCCCGACGAGATCGCAACGGTGGTTCGCCTGACAGCGGATGCCAGGACGGCGTTTCTGGATATCGGACGAGGGCGCGTCGGCATCGTTCACAGTATCGGCGACTGTTTTTTGACCCGCATCGTCATGTTTCGGGACGTCGCTGCTTTGGCTGCCGATGATGCGAACACGGTCTCGTTCCGCCTCGCCGATTTCACCTGGAAGGGCGGCCGCTTCCGCTTTGCCAGCGCAGCGGATGCGCAAGGCTTGCTGGAAGCGCTTGAGCCGCAACATTCGAATTTCGCTGGGGAGGCCGCGTGATGGACAACTACAATTTCCCGCAAGTCACCCAGCTGGCCATCCCGTTCTTCGTTGTCGCGATCCTGATCGAGCTTTGGCTGGTGCGCACCGGTCGCGCCAAGGGTTCGTTCGAAACGCGCGACACGTTGACCAGCCTGATGATGGGCACCGGCAATGTCGTTGCCGGGCTGCTGCTTGGCGTGGTGTCCTACTGGGCACTGCTGTGGCTCTGGCAATTCCGCGTCAGGCAAAGCTGGACCGGCCTGTTCACCTTCATGTTCGTGCTGCAGGCGCCGCTTGTGTTCCTCGGATTCCACCCTGCGGTGATTGCCTTCACATTCGGCTTCAACCTCGTCTGGCAGTTCTGGATCCACACCGAGACCATCGGCAAGATGTGGGGCTGGTTCGAATTCGTCTTCAACACGCCGTCGCATCACCGCGTCCATCACGCCACCAATCCGCGCTATCTCGACGCCAACTATGCCGGAACGCTGATCGTCTGGGACCGCATGTTCGGCACCTTCGTCGGGGAACTGGACGAGGACCGGCCGCGCTACGGCATCGTCAGGAACCTCGGCACCTTCAATCCGCTGAAAGTGGCATTCCATGAATGGATCGGCATGTTCAGGGATGCGTTTGTGCCAAGGCTGACGGTGCGCGACCGCATCAACTACTTGATCAAGCCGCCAGGGTGGAGCCATGACGGCTCGCGCGAGACTTCGGAGAGCTTGAAGGCTGCCTATGTCAGGCGAAATCCTGCTGAGGCGGGGAAGCCGGGATTGCCAAGCGTGGGTGTCGAGCCCGCCGAGTAGAACTTCTTATGTCAGGAGGGTCTGTCGTCATCGCTGTCGTACGCCAATTGCGCGATTCGTTCCCTCACTTGCGCGATGGCGTGATCCAGCGGAACAGCGGGACGCGTATCTTCGATCGACGCCTTTATCTTGGCCCGGATCGCGGCTAGGCGCTCGGCATGCTCCTCTTCCTCGCGCTGGAAGGCCCGGAGCGCCGCGCGGATGACTTCGCTCGCCGAGCCGAAAGAGCCGTCTTCGACTTTTTGGCGGATAAGGCGGGCCATTGCTGGCGTGACTGTGACAGAAAGTTTCTCGGCGAATTCCATGGAACGGCTCCCATTGGACAGCAAGTAGGATTGTATCCTGCTTCATCCGTGCGGCCAACGATGAGGTCCTAGCGCCTGGGTTTCGCCCGGCCGGCTTCCGAACCATCCGGCATGGTGGCGCTAATGCGCCGAGTTGTGCCGAAATGCCGGCCGAATTCACGGCCCCCCAAATCTGTAAAATTGGCTTCGAACTCAACCAGCGCGTCGACGATAGCCGGCGCCTCCGAGCTGGGAGCCTCCTGAGTGAATCGTGCACTGAGGTAGACGCCATGAGGATGTGAGGGATCCAGACGGGCTTGGATCGCCCAGAAGGATGACAGCGAATAGATCGCTTTCATGAAATCCAGAATTAGCCGGTCATTGTAGGGACCTTCGACAGGCTGAACGGCAATGATTCTCTTCAAGCTTCGATCACGGTTCTCATTGTAATTTTCATTTTCGTACAGCCAACCTTGGCCCCCGTGAGGCTGACCTATTAACGCCTCGATAGCGGGTATATGAACTTCGCGCAGCTTCCGCAGGTTGGTGCATCTGACATAGATGCTCCAGAAAATTTCGTAGTCGCCGGCGAAAGGTTCGCTACTCGGCGGAAGGTCCGACGGCAGAAGCTGGTGCAGCTCGGAGTGCTTGGCCATGGACTACTCGGCGGCTTGCGCTTGTACCGGCAGCCCCAGCCATTGCCGGCAATCAGCGCGCGCGCGCGAGGTGATGGCGTGCCGCTTGGCAACGGTCTTGTCCTTGCCGCGCATGCGTTTGCCTTCGGTCTTCGGCGCCTCCACCGGCGGGAACAGGCCGAAATTGACGTTCATCGGCTGGAAGGAGCGCTTGCCCGGCTCATCGTCGGACACGATGTGCCCGCCGGTGATGTGGTTGAGCAGGGCGCCGAAGGCCGTGGTCAGCGGCGGCAGGGACGGTAAGTGGCCGAGACGCTCGGCTGCGGCGAAGCGGCCGGCAAGCAGACCGATCGCGGCACTTTCGACATAGCCTTCGCAGCCGGTGATCTGGCCGGCGAAACGCAGGCCGGGCCGCGACTTCAGTTGCAGCGAAGCGTCCAGCAAGGTCGGCGAGTTGATGTAGGTGTTCCGGTGCAGGCCGCCGAGGCGGGCGAAATCGGCGTTTTCGAGACCCGGTATGGTGCGGAACACGCGCACCTGCTCGGCATGCTTCAACTTGGTCTGGAAACCGACCATGTTGTAGAGCGTGCCCAGCGCATTGTCCTGCCGCAGCTGCACCACGGCATAGGCCTTTACGGTCGGATTGTGCGCGTTGGTCAGCCCCATCGGTTTCATCGGCCCGTAGCGCAGCGTCTCGACGCCGCGCTCGGCCATGATCTCGATCGGCAGGCAGCCGTCGAAATAGGGCGTGCCTTCCCATTGCTTGAATTCGGTTTTCTGGCCGTCGACCAGCGCTTGCACGAAGGCAAGGTACTGGTCCTTGTCCATAGGACAATTGATGTAGTCCTTGCCGGTGCCGCCTGGCCCGACCTTGTCGTAGCGCGACTGGAACCAGCAGGTATCCATGTCGATCGTGTCGAAATGGACGATTGGCGCGATGGCGTCGAAGAAGGCGAGCGCATCGGCGCCGGTCGCTTCCGCGATCGACTGGGCAAGCCCGGGGGCGGTCAATGGGCCCGTGGCGACTATCGCCTGGTCCCAATCCGCCGGCGGCAGACCAGGCACTTCCTCGCGCTGGATGGTGATCAGCGGGTGTGCTTCGAGCTTTTTCGTCACTGCGTCGGCGAACCCGTCGCGATCGACGGCCAGCGCGCCGCCGGCCGGAACCTGATTGGCGTCGCCGGCGCTCATGATCAACGAGCCGGCCAGCCGCATTTCGGCGTGCAACAGGCCGACGGCGTTGTTGTCGGCGTCGTCGGAGCGGAAGGAATTGGAACAGACGAGCTCGGCCAAACTGTCGGTCTTGTGCGCATCGGTGCCGCGAACGGGCCGCATTTCATGCAGGATGACGGGCACGCCGGCCTGCGCTGCTTGCCATGCGGCTTCGGAACCGGCAAGGCCGCCGCCGATGATGTGGATTGGATTTTTGCTCATGGACGCCGGAATAATCGCTTGGTGCGGCGATTGCAATTGCCGTGCGCGGTGCGGGGCAAACGGCTGCTGATGGGAGCGCCCCCTGAAAACAACAACACCCGCCGGGGGAGGAGGTCCGGCGGGTGTCGTTTTTGGGGTCGACCCTCGGGAGGAGGTGAAGGCCGACCATATTCGTCATCGCCGGGGAGGAGGTCGGCTTCGACGAAATTCCTTTCGCCATTTTAAAAGGGGCGAAACCTCTGGAGCAAAATTCGTTTTGCTCCGGGGAAACAGCGCCCGCCGCGGGAGGAGGTGCGGCGGGCGCCGTTTTTGTGGCCAACCCTCGGGAGGAGGTGAAGGTCGGGCCTATTCGTCATCGCCGGGGAGGAGGTCGGCTTTGACGAAAACTCTTTCGCTGTTTGAAAAGGAGCGAAACCTTTGTGGGCAAATTCGCTTTGCCCCGGGGAAACAGCGCCCGCCGCGGGAGGAGGTGCAGCGGGCGCCGTTTTTGTGGTCAACCCTTGGGAGGAGGTAAGGGGTGACCGTATTCGTCAAGGTCGGGGAGGAGGTCGACCCTGGCGAAATTCTGTCTAGATCGCCTGGCGGGCGATGATCTTGATTTCGTCGCGGACGATACCGAGATCATGCAGCTGGCGGTTGGAAAGGCGACCCAGCTCGGTAACCGTCTCGCGATAAACGCGCCAGTTACGATAATTGCGGATCAGGTTCATTGTCGTTCTCTTTTTCAAAACTGGTTCGGACCATTCGCGGTCCGAAGAATTAGACCGCCTTGCGAGCGACGTAAGGAATGTCGCTGCGGCTGATGCCGAGGTCGGTCAGTTCACGGTTGCTCAGGCGGCTCAGCTCGGACACGGTGTCCCTGTAGCGGCGCCAGTTGCGGTAGTTGCGGATCAGGTTCATGGTAGTTCTCGTTTCGTCTTTCTTGCGGATCATTCCGTTTGTGTACGAACTATAAATAGGCGGACCCATATCGATTTAAAAGCGCTATGGCTGCATGGCAGCAATGCAAATTGTGCAATGCAGCATTAACGGGCGTTCACGGACCTGACACAAAGAAACCCGAATCGGAAAATGTCGCCACGTCAACGATTTGACCGGATCGGCTGAAAAAAAGACCAAACTTGGGGGAGACGCAGCATGGCGGGGTATTCGTCGCGGGTCAGGGCGGATATCGCGCGTTGGCTGCAGGCCGGGCTGATTGACGCCGCCACAGCCGATTCGCTTTCGCGCGATGTCGAGGCCAACGAGCGCAAGTCGCTCAGCTTCGGCTCTATCCTGGCGATGATGGCTGCCGTACTGTTCGGAGCCGCCATCCTGATTTTCGTCGCCGCCAATTGGGACGCGATCCCGCGGCTGGCGCGCGTGGCGGCACTGTTTGCCGTCATCCTTGGTGGCTATGTCGGCGGCGCGGTGCTGAAGGCCCGCGACCAGGCGGCGATCGGCGAAGCGCTCTGGATCGTGGCGGCTACGGCTTTCGGCGGCTCGATCGCGCTGATCGGCCAGATGTATCATCTCTCGGGCGACGAGGCCTCGGCTCTGGTCACCTGGGGCGCCGGCACGGCGCTGGCGGCGGTTGCGCTGCGTTCTAATCCGCTGACGGTCGCTTCGGTCGGCATCGCCGATGCCTGGCTGTTCCTGAAAGGCTTCGACTACTACAGCCGCAGCGAATTTCCGCATGCCTTCTTGATCATGGCGATCGTGCTGTTTGCCGTCTCGTTCTGGACCCGCAGCCAGGCGGCTCGCCACCTGATCATCCTGTCGGTTCTGTTCTATCTTGTGCTGCTGGTCACCAACCACGACACGCTGCAGGTGGCGATCCCGCTGGTCGTCGTCTCGGCGCTGCTGTTCGCGGCCTCGGTCTTCGCGCCGGATCCAGTCGACCGGGTCGTGCAGCTCGGCGGCCGCTTGCCCTTGCACGCACTGCTCGGCTTCCTCACCGGCCTCGCAATGATTCAGTTCGAACTGGCCGACGAGAGCACCTACAACAGCGGTTTTGCCCTCGCTTCGGTGATCGCGCTTGCCGGCATTGTCGCCGCAATCGTGCTGGCAGGGCGGGAAAGCCGTGGGCTGCGCTGGTTTGCCTATCTCGGCTTCGCCTTCGAACTCGCCATCATCTATGTGGTGACCTTGCAATCGATGCTCGATACGGCCGGCTTCTTCCTGGCCGCCGCGGTGCTGCTCGGCATCCTTGCGATCGTCATCATCCGCGTGGAAAAGCGTATGAAGGGCCCGGATGCCAGAGGAGCCACGGCATGATCACCGGGAAAAGGCTTGTCATCTCGGCACTGGTGCTGGCGCTCGTCCAGATCGGCTTCCTGAGCTGGATCATCGCCGGCCGGGCGGCGATCCTGCGCAACGGCAAGGAGGTGCTTCTGAAGATCGAGCCCGTCGATCCGCGCGACCTCCTGCGCGGCGACTATATTATCCTCGGCTACGAGATTTCGCGCATACCGGTGAAAATGATCGCCAACATTCCGCCCGACAAGTTTTCCAGCGACGACACCTCGATTGTCGTGCGCCTGAAGAAGGGCTCCGACAGCTATTGGCAGCCGACGACCGCCTGGTTCGGCAAGGCGCCGACGCCGGCCACTGCCGACGAGGCCGATATATCAGGCCACGTTGCCGAGGGCTGGGACCTTCGCGGCGAAGAGGCGACCATCGCACCGGACTATGGCATCGAGCGCTTCTATTTGCCGGAAGGCGAGGGGATGGCGATCCAGAACGACATGCGGGTGCGGCCATTCGGCATCCGTCTTGCGCTCGCCGGCGACGGCACCGCGCAGATCAAGGCGCTGGTCGACGGCGACAAGACGCTGTTCGAGGAACCGCTCTACTAAGTCCCTTATTTCCAGTGGTGTGAAGCATGCCCGTTAGCCTGTCGAAGCGTGAGGACATCAACCTCGACACTGTTTTCCGCGTCGCCTGGAAGAAGGACACGGTGGCGATCGGCGAGAAGGCCTTGCAGCGCATCGCCGAATGCCGCGCCTCGTTTCTCAGGCTGATTGAATCCGACCCGCCACCGGTCATCTATGGCGTCACAACCGCCATGGGGGAATTGGCAAGCCGAAAGCTCGAACCTGACGAGCGTGATCGCCATGCGCGCATCAAGGCGTTTGCCGCCGCCACCTCGTTCGGCGATCCCTTGCCGGATCGCGTGGTCAGGGCGATCGTGCTTGCCCGTCTGACGAATTTCATCGAGGGCAACGCCGCCACAACGCCGCGCATCGCGCTAGCCGTGGCCGCAATGCTCGACGGGGAGCCGATGCCTGTCGTGCCGGCCTCCGGCCAGGGCGGCGCCGGTGAGATCCTGGCGCTCTACCCCTTGTTTGCAGAACTTTCGACGCGCTTCGACCTCGAGGTCAAGGAACGGGGTTCGCTCATCAACGGCTCGCCTTGCGCTGCTGCTCTGGTGGCCGACGCAGCGCTCGCGGCGCGCCGCCGCATCCGCATGGCGCAACAGGTGTTCGCGCTGTCGATCGAGGCGTTTCGTGCCCCGCTCGAACACTATGACGCCGCGCTCGACACGCTCTGGGGCGATGAGCATGAGGCAGCGGCCCTGCAGGGATTGCGGGAATTTCTGGTCGGCGCCGGCGACGGGCGGCGCAACTATCAGGCGCCGGTCAGCTACCGCATCGTGCCGCGCGTCCTCGGCCAGGCGCATCGTGCGTTGTCGTCGGCCGAGCGGGCGGCCAATGTGTCGCTGGCCTCTATATCGGATAATCCGGTCTACATCCCGCCCGACGATGCACATCCGCTCGGCCGCTGCATCTCGACCGGCGGCTATCACAACGCCATGGCGACGCCGGCGCTGGACGATCTGGCGGCGATATGGGCCGATATCTGCCTGCTCTGCGACCGCCACGCCTCGAAGCTTCTGAACGGCAAGGTGTCGCTGCTGCCGGATCTGCTGATGACCGGACGTCACTCGGCCGACAGCGACGGCCACGGCAATGTCGGCTACGTACCGATGGCAATCACCGGCTATCTCGAACAGGCCAAGCTGGCAGCGCAACGTACCTTCATTCCGGGCACGGAATCGGCGGGCGCGGGGCAGGACGACGTCGCGACGACGGCATTCTTCGCATGGACCAAGGAGGCAACCGCCGGCCGCTGCGTCGATGCCGCCATGGCGATGCTGGCGATGATCGCCTCGCAGGCGCTGCACGTCACCGAACGCACGCCGCCGCCGGCACTGCGCTCCTTCGTCGATCAAGTCAGATCAATCGTACCGCCTGTCGGCGCCGATCGCGTGCTGGGGCCGGAGCTTGCCAGGTTGGCCGAATGGTTCACTGAGAAAGTGTTCGAAACATAGAGATGCCGACAAAGCGGTAGCCGGTGAACTGGTGCGCCTGAACGGATGAAGTTCGAACCTGCGCCGGCCTTCTTCGCCAAGGCTTCGGAGGATACTCCTTCGTCTGTCGAGCTTCAGGTGGCCCGCCACCCGAAGCTCGAAGAGCGAAGGGTGGTGCGGACGACGGGAATCGAACCCGTACGATCAGAGATCGAGGGATTTTAAGTCCCTTGCGTCTACCAATTCCGCCACGTCCGCAGGCCAGCCCTTTTCAGACGCCAGACACAGCCCGTCAAGTCGTGTTGTTGAGCGTTCGCCGAACGTGCAAACAGACGGGGTGGCTTGATGATACTGGCGCGATCACGGAATTATCGGCGGGGCGGGTAATGGTAGGATGCGTGTGGTGGATTTGATCCGCCAAGGCCGGCGCCTCTCAGGCCCAACCCATTCCCCCCGCCCACTGGGAGCGTCGGCCGCTCTTCCATGAAAGAGCCCTTTGAGTGGTTGCCTGGTCCGGCAGCGTCGCGATTGTGGCCCTGCTCAGAACTTGTAGCTCAAATTGATGCCTACCGTGTTGAGCTTCACGTTCTGATCGCGATCGTTGAAGGGTTCCGCTACGTCGTAGTGCTCGGAGCCGAAATCATAGTAGCGATACTGTGCGCCGACGACGAACTTGTCGGTCAACGCGTAGTCGACGCCGGCACCCACGGTCCAGCCGACGTTCGTGCGCGTGCTGTCGAACGTCGGACCCGCGACTTGCGATGTTTCGATGCCGGCAAAGGCGACGCCGCCAATGCCATAGACCAGCAAGCGGTCCATGGCGTAGCCCGCCTTGGCGTTGACCGACCCGAACCACTTGATGTCGGTGCCGAATGTGCTTCCGAAGGCCGATACCGTCGTGCCGCGGACCGAGGAATAGTTGAGTTCCGCCTCGGCGCCCAGCACCGCCTGGTCGAATTGCCACAGTCCGGCGACATGGCCGCCGACAAAACCGCCGTCAACATCGGGTGTGGCCGAAAACGGCTCGCCCTCTGTTCCTGATATGTCGGACCGACCCCAGCCATAGCCGGCTTGCATGCCGGCATAGTAGCCGGTCCAGTCGAAGCCGGGCGCGGTCATCGGAACATCGGCCGCTGGGTCGGCGGCGAAAGCCGGCACGGCCAGAGCGGCAAGAAAACCGGCACTTGCGACCATCAGGCGATACATCGAACTCCCCGAAATGACGGTTCAGAAAGATCCTCGCCAGAAGGATAACCGCATTCGCCGCAATCGCAATCCCCCCTGTCGCCGCACAGAATCCTCTATTTGGCGTCGATGAAGTCCAGCACAGCCTGGTTATATTCATCCGGCGCTTGCAGCATGGCGAAATGACTGGCGTTGGGCAGGATAATCAGCTTCGCGCCCGGGATGGCGGAGGCGATATATTCGGTGTGTTCGCGCTTGATCGCTTCATCATGGTCGCCGGCAACGATCGCCGTCGGCGTGGTTATCTCAGCGAGCTGCTCCTTGGTCCACGCCGGCTCGGTCTCCCACATATGGCTTATCTGCGCCACGAAGGCGTCATACTGGTCCGGTGTCTTCGACATCTTCTTGTAGTCGCGGCCGGAGCGGTCGATGTAGGCGGCAAAGGTCTTGTTGGTCATCACGCCCGGATCGACGCCGTCGGTGGTTACGTTGGCGGCTTGCGCAAAGAGCCTTGTCAGCCGCTCCGGATGATGCAGTGCGATGTCGATACCGATAATTCCGCCATCGCTCCAGCCGACGAGCGCGGTCTTGTCGATCTTCAGGTAATCGAGCAGCGCCAGATAGTCCGACGCCATCAAGTCATAGCCATAGGGCTGCTCGGTGCGGGTGGAGCGGCCGTGACCACGGCTGTCGGCGACGATCACCTTGTGCGTCTTGGAAAACGTGGCCACCTGGCTGGCCCAGATGTCGGCGTGGCCGAGGCCGCCATGGATGAGCAGCACGGGGTCGCCCGCTCCGAAAACGGCGTAGTACATCTGGATGCCGTTAACCGGCGCATATCCGCTCTGATCGGGTTTGGGCATGGCCGCAGGCTCCGGCAAGGTCTGCCAACGTTCCTCGGCGGCGGCAAAAGCGCTCGAGGCGGCGAACAGGATGATGATGGCGAACACTTTGCAAAACCGGGTCATGTCTTCCCTCATATGGTTCGGTCCGCGGTCAGCATCGCCTTCCAGCCGGATTAGTCAACAAGCTCTCCCTGACGCGGCGTGTCGGACCGACGGCTCTGGCGGCGCCCGCCGACATTTGCGAGACTGGCGACAACCGAAGGAATCGCCGATGACGAAAGCAACGCCCGCAAAACCCAGACCGTGGACCGAGATGGCGACACATCTGGTCGATGTCGCCATGGGGCGCAAACCCGCTGACCTGGTCGTCCGCAACGGCCGTTGGGTGAACGTCCATTCGGGCGAGATCATCGCCGGCACCGACATCGCCATCGCCGGCGGTCGTTTCGCTTATTGCGGGCCGAACGCCAGCCATGCCATCGGCCACGGCACCAAGGTGGTCGACGCCGGCGGGCGCTATCTGGTGCCCGGCCTCTGCGACGCGCATATGCATGTCGAAAGCGGCATGGTGACGGTGACCGAGTTCTGCCGGGCCGTTATTCCGCACGGCACCACCTCTATGTTCATCGACCCGCACGAGATCGCCAATGTGCTTGGCCTGCCCGGCGTGCGGCTGATGCATGACGAGGCCGTTGCCATGCCCATCAACGTGCATGTGCAGATGCCGTCCTGCGTGCCCTCGGCGCCCGGGCTTGAACATGCAGGCGCCGAGTTGACGGTCGCCGATGTCGCGGAGGCAATGAGCTGGGAAAACATCATCGGTCTTGGCGAAGTGATGAATTTCCCCGGCGTCGCCGCCAACGATCCTGTCATGTCGGGCGAGATCGCCGCGACGGTGAAAGCGGGGAAAACGGTCGGCGGCCATTACGCCTCGCGCGATCTCGGCCTGCCGTTCCATGGCTATGCCGCCGGCGGCCCCGAGGACGATCATGAGGGCACACGCGCCGAGGATGCCATCGCCCGTGTGCGCCAGGGCATGAAGGCGATGCTGCGGCTCGGCTCGGCCTGGTACGACGTCGCCTCGCAGATCAAGGCGGTGACGGAGAGCGGCATCGACCCGCGCAATTTCATCCTGTGCACCGACGACAGCCACTCCGGCACGCTGGTCCAGGAAGGCCATATGGACCGCGTGGTGCGCCACGCCATCCAACAGGGGTTGAAGCCGGTGACGGCGATCCAGATGGCGACGCTCAACACCGCCCAGCATTTCAGACTCGAGCGCGAGATCGGCTCGATCGCGCCGGGCCGGCTGGCCGACCTGCTGATCGTTTCGGATCTCGCCGCAATGACCATCGACGAGGTCTATGCACGCGGCGTCAGGGTGGCCAAGGGCGGCAAGCTCGAAATCGATATTCCGGCCTATGATTACCCGAAGACGGCGAAGAACACCGTCAAGCTCGGCAAGAAGCTGAAGGGCGACGACTTCGACATCACGGCGCCCAAGGGCGCCAATGAGGTGCGGGTGCGTGTCATCGGCGTTATCGAGAATCAGGCGCCGACGCGCGCGCTGGAGGCCGATCTGCCGGTAAAGGACGGGCTGGTCGCCATGGACCGCCGCAACGACATCTGCCAGATCGCGCTGGTCGAGCGCCACCGGGGCACGGGCGGCGTCACCAACGCCTTCGTTTCCGGCTTCGGCTATATCGGCGACTGCGCCATGGCGTCCAGCGTGGCGCATGACGCCCACCACATCATCTGCGTCGGCACCAACAAGCAGGACATGGCGCTGGCCGTCAATCGCCTGGGCGAAGTCGGCGGCGGCGTCGTGCTGTTCTCCAAGGGCAAGGAACTGGCGCTGGTCGAAATGCCGATCGCCGGGCTGATGTCGGACGAGCGGGCCGAGATCGTCGCGGCCAAGGCAGAGAAGCTCACCGAGGCGATGCGCAAGATGGGCTGTTCGCTGAACAACGCCTACATGCAGCACTCGCTGCTGGCGCTGGTCGTCATTCCCGAACTCAGGATTTCCGATGTCGGCCTGATCGACGTGACGACGTTCCAGAAGGTCGATCTGTTCGTCTAGGATTGTTGATATTCAGGCCATGCCCGGCGGGCAATCGCTTCAGGTTCGAATTCACCTTTGCCGAGCGTCGGCGCCGCCCCTCATCGCCCTGCCGGGCACTTCTCCCCGTATAGTGACGGGGAGAAGGGGCTGGCCGCAACGACTGTGCTCTTCTTGCAATGCTGGTCATTGGCGAAACCGGTGATAATAGTGTCCAGCCGATAGATGGGTAACAGTTTGAACCGGATAGATAGGTAACAGTTTTCCCCCTTATGATGGGTTCGCGGCAGCGCCAAACGGTTGGGTTGGCGCGGCGCTGCG